>JAQTYZ010000004.1 GCA_028688055.1 Patescibacteria group bacterium | reverse complement strand
TGTAGTGGACAGCCGTACAGTCCTCGTCAACCTAGATCTTACGCCGCGTTCACCGAACCAAGGGGCGGTAGCTGGTGAAAGCCGGAGCAAGGCCAAAGGCTGGGTTGAGTTACGGCTAGGCCGCGATGGTTTTTTGCGGGTGAATGGACGGAAAGTAATTCTATATCTCGGCGAAGATCAGCGGGTGGCAAGAATTTGGGGTTATGAAGTCTTGGGAGGACTGGAAAACCGTCAGGTTTTGCACCCTAACCTGCGAGATGCGCTGTTGGAGTGCCCACACCTTGTCCCGAGTAGCTGGCACGGTTGGGTATACTTTTGGGGCGTGGTCTTTAGTGTGGGTACCCAGGAATATGTCAGCGGTTTGGAAATAACAAACTCTCCCGCTGGGCGTGAGGTTAGCGCCACCGAACGGGAATATCGAAATTGCAGTTGGAACGAGAAGGCTCCAGCTGCTATCTTGGAGGACTGAATTTAACGGCTCGCGTTCGGTAAAACCCTGAACGCGAGCCGCCTTTATTTACAGTAGTATATTATGTTATATCTTTAAGGTCATCCAGATTTAGTATTTAATATATCAGTAAAATAGAATATTTTTTTTACTTTGGTTACTGCGAGATTACTTCGCTGCGCTCGCAATGACATTTTGTCCATCCTTGTCATTGCGAGGAGCGACGCGACGTGGCAATCTGACATTTGTCGGGTTTTAAAATGAAAGCCACCCTAAAGGGGCGGTTTTTTGGTATACTATTAATATTATGATTTACCAAATAGCAGGATATTTATCAGGCATAACAATCTTATTATCTTTCGTACCTTATATAAGAGATATTTTTAAACGTACCACAAAACCAGAGCGTGTATCATGGTTGATTTGGTCATTACTTGGATCAATTTCATTTTTTTCACAATTGGCCGAAGGTGCTTCATACTCTTTAATAATGACTGGAGCTCAGGCGATTGGCGATTTATTTATTTTTATCCTTGCTATTAAGTATGGTTTTGGTGGGTTAATAAAGCGAGATATCATAGCTTTTATTGGGGCGATTCTTGCGCTTTGGTTGTGGTATTTAACTAGCGAGGCGGCTATTGCACTTTTTATTGTTATTTTTATTGATGCCACCGGTGTGGTTTTAACGGTGATAAAATCTTATCAAAAACCTACTTCTGAAACAGTAAGTTCTTGGGCTCTGACTTTTCTTGGCGGATTATTGGGGTGTTTGGCAGTAGGTAAAGTTAATTTTATTTTGCTTGCCTTTCCGATATATATTTGTTTAGCAAGTCTGTCAGTACTTATTGCAATTAAACTTGGGGTTAAATTTGGCAGAAATTCTATCTCTAATTCAATATTGGAATAAATCTCAGTTCTAATATCATCCAGTAAGGTGTTTCATATAAAGGTCGCTGAATAGGCGATTTTTTGGTATAATTTAATTATATGGATATAGGTATTATTTATGATCTGGACGACCTAATGGTCGATTCACATCCTCTACATGAAAAAGCAAATGAATTATTATTTAACGAATATGGTCATAGTTTTGAGGAGTTACCAGTAGCAATGCGAACAAAGTTTGTTGGTCGGAGAATTATTGATATCTTTGTCGAGGTAGTTGAATATTTTAAATTAGAAATAGATATAGAATTTTTATACCAAAAAAGAAACGAAATTTTTTTAGCGATGGTCAAAAAAGATCTTAAGGCGATGCCGGGGTTGCATAAATCACTTGAAATTTTTAATAAACATAAATTCAAAATTGCCCTGGCTTCGTCAGGGACCAAAACCTATATTGATGTTGTCCTTGATAAATTCAGGATCCGAAAATATTTTGATGTAATAATCTCTGGCGATGACGTTAAAGAAGGCAAGCCCAACCCGGAAGTATATATAATGACAGCTAAAAAATTATCAATTGCTCCAGACAATTGCGTTGTTTTAGAGGATGCCAAGGCTGGTGTTGATTCAGCAAAAAGTGCAGGGTGTAAGTGTATCGCAATTCAAAGCCCATCGACTCCGCCACAGGATTTAAGAAAGGCCGATTTATACCTTAATTCTCTGATTAATCTTACGCCAAAAATAATCGAGAATTTGTTGGCTAAATAATAATTCTGGAGGCACTGTAATTTAATTTCTAGTGGCGTTCAGTAAGGTAATTTTTATGTAAGCAGTGGTCTGTAGTGGACGTTAGGAATAGTAAATAAAAGAATCGTCTACTTTTTTGTCATTGAGGGATTACTTCGCTTCGCTCGTAATGACAATTTGTCCATCCTTGTCATTGCGAGGAGCGACGCGACGCGGCAAGCTGATGTTTTGGCTTCGGCCTGCGGTGGATAGTTTTTTTGGTATACTAAAGATATATGAAATGGCTTAAATTTACTGAACGAGAATGTGATCTATTTACCGCCTATTGCATCATGGTTGGGTATCTTAAAAATTATCAAAAGAATATTGGAAAAAATTTAGAAAATTTTTTATTGGTATGTCAGTGTGGCATGGTTAATTCTTGGCGGTTAGAAGATGAATATAAAGCATTTTTAAATTATTTGAAAACCAAAAAATTAGGAGAGTTTGAAAAGATACTAGACCGGTTAGACGTTCAAAATGAAAAAATGAAAAAGTTTCTCTCCTATAAAACCTTAGACAATTTCAATGATAACCAACTCGTGAGAATTTTTATTAATTTTGTTGATGTCTACCAAAACTATTTTGCTTTATTTACGTTGCCAAAGTATTTTGGCATGGTCTTGGATGAAAGTAAGTTACCTAATAAGCTAAAAGCTAAAATAAATAAGACGCGCGGAGTAGCTGATTATGAAAAAATACAAAAAGTATTTTTGCCATTATTTTTTAGCACAATCGAAAAGAGAAAAAATATAAAAAGTAGTTTACTATTTTATGCCTTACCTGAAGAAATTGTTAGGTTTTTGAGAAGTGGTCAGGGAATAAAAAATGATATTTTAAAGAATAGAAAAAAGACGGTTTTATTTTTAACTTTAAAAAGAAAAACGAAGATTCTGACTGGCAAAAAAGCAAATCGGTTCTTGGGTAATCTTAAGAGTAAAAATATTGAATCAAATTTTATCAAAGGTAGCATTGCTAATAAAGGGGTTGTAACCGGGCGCGTCAAAGTAGTTAAAAAGGAGTCGGATTTGGGCAATTTACGAAACAAAATCGTTGTGACGCCAATGACGGCGATAAAATTTGTACCAGCGTTACGTGGTATCAAGGCAATCGTAACCGATGAGGGCGGGATTGCTTGTCATGCGGCTATTATTTCTCGGGAGTTAAATATCCCCTGCATCATCGGCACTAAAGTGGCAACCACCATTTTTAAGGATGGTGATTTAGTAGAGGTTGATGCCAATAAAGGGATCGTCCGAAGGCTGAAGTTAAATAAGAAAATTATTTTTTAGCAACGATAAAAATTTATTTGGGGTAAAAGGTTCGATTGAGCAGGCGTTTTAAAAATCCGGCCGTACCAATATAAACCCGATCAGGATAAGGGTGATAATAGCGTTTAACGGTTGTAAATCCGGCCCATCTTAGTTGGTGTTTTAAGGGACGATAACGCATGCCATTTTCCCTAACCCCAAATTGTTTTTTGGCCGCGCGAGCACTGGCGGTAAATTGATGGCCAAAATTTGGTTCAAGTAAAATTAGTCGCCCGCCCGATTTTAAATGGTTAGCTGCTTTAGTCAAAACCGCGGCGACGTCATAACAGTGATGTAAAACATCATAGCAAACAACCGCGTCAAATTGACTAGACGATTGCCAGTTGTGGATGTCCCCTACTGCGAAATTTACCTTGGCCCCTTCTTGGTTGGCACGTTGGTTGGCCAACGCAATCATTTTTGGTGACACGTCAACGCCAACAACTTGATAGCCAATCTTGGCCAACAGAATTGAGGTCCAACCTGATCCTACCCCAAGGTCTAATATTGTTGAACCTGTTGGTAGTGATAACGCTTCGGTAATGGCGGTAAAATCGCGCAGGGAGCGGAGAAATTTTTCGTTTTCGAGAGCCCAGGTTTTTGGATTAACCACTCGTCGTTATTGAGATATTGAGGATAAAGACGTTCGGCAGCGAGAAATTTTTGGCGCTGAAGTTCAGAAATATTTTTGTTGTTGAAGGGTTTCATTATTCAATTATAGTAATTTTAAATAAGTTTTGGCATTGATGGTATCTCAGTTGCGTTTGGCATATCTATTTGGCGTTGGCCGTGTGAAGTTTTATGAATTTTAGATTTAATCAGAATAAAAAAAACTCCAGCCTGGGTGCGCGGGAGCTTGGGGGGGGGCGGCGTGATTGATTACGCCGTTTTTAGTCGCCAGGGTAAAACCTGGTTGGCCATCAAAGGAACAACAGCGTCACCACCTTCAACGAAGTAGTCGGCTGGTACTTGCCAGTCTTCCCTGACTAACTCAATCAGCTCATCGCTGGGTGTCTGTTCATAAACCCGACAACCAAAAGTGCTGATGAAATTTTCGAGTTTGTCGAGCGCGTGGTGCGCTTCAAAGATTTGAACCAGCAACTGCATGGCGACGGAGGCGTTGAAAACGCCGGCGCAACATTCGGCACACTCTTTGGCGAATTTTGAGTGGGGAGCGGAATCGCCGCCGTAGAAAAACTTCGGGTTGCCACTGGTGGCCGCACCAATAAGGGCGATCCGGTCGCTGGTAAACTTGGCGATCGGTTTGCAGAAATGGTGCGGTTGCATTTTGCCACCGCTAGGCTGGCTGTAGCCGATAACGTCATCGAGCGTCAGCAGCAGATGATGAACCGTGATAGTGGCGGCCACATTGGCCGGCGCGGTAATGACGTAGTCGACGGCGAATTTAGTGGTAATGTGCTCAAGCACAATCCGAAGTTTGGTGAAGGCTTTGGCAATTTTATCAACGATCGGCAGGAAATAAAGCTCGCGGTGAATTCCGTCAATAGTGAAGTCGGGAATTTCGCCGTGAATACTGAGAACCATTCCCAGTCGTTCCATTTGGGCAAAAACCGGAAATAGTTTCTGATAGCCGTCAACGGTTACACCATCCTCACTGTTGGTGGTTTGGTTAGACGGATACATTTTCCCGACCCGAACGCCAGCCGCGTACGCCGCGATAATATCGTCGACGGTCGTGGCTTCGGTAATTTCGATGGACATCAACAGCTTAAAGTTGTCCGCCTGATCACCTAAAGCGGTTTTGATTTCGTCGGCATAGTCGCGGGCTTGAACGCCGGTGCGAATGGCAGCCGGTCTGGTGTTGGGCATAATCAACGCGCCGGCAAATTGTGCGGCGGTAAAAGCGATGACCGCTCGTAACATTTCTTTCCTTCGCAGATGAAGGTGAAAATCGAAGCCTTTGCGGCAACTAAAATGGGTCAAGGTGCTCATTGAGTCTCCTCCTCGTGTGAAACGATAGTATCTCTGGTAAAAATTAGCACCATCTTTGATGGTTGTAAAGTTAATTTTAGCTCTTTACAAAATGACCCTTTTTAAGTATAGTGATCGTGACCAATGACTGCATTGGTATATTAACTGTGGAAAAACCTGGAGGGAGGTGAACCTTAACAATTTGTTTTGTTTTGTCTTAGTTTGTGGCTTAGTTTGGAACTATTGGAGGAACCGGTCATGCGAAGGATCTGTTTTCTGTTGTTGGCGGTGTTGCTGTTTCCGTTGACGGCCTTGGCCACACCGCGGTACGAAATCGCGGACGTGACGGCAATCGATTCATCACCGTTGGGTATTTTGGCCCAGGGGTGGGCCCCTGACGGTAGGCATCTGGCCTACATGGTTGATCCCTCAGGGGCAAATTCGTTGTACGTCATCGACGTCACCGATTTGTCAACCAAGCGACAGGTGCTTGGAGCGGGCAATACGATTGCGAGGCAATCGCTAGCCTGGTCGCCGAACGGCGAATTTGTACTGTTCACGTCTAACAACGTGGGTAATCTAACGATCTCAAAGGTTAGGGTGTCGGATAGCTCAGTTACCAACTTGGTACTGCAGCCAAGCGACCTTGGCCTAGACAACGCGACGATTTCGGTTGGCGACCCGTGCGTTGTAGCCCCAGCGACTGGAGCCGCTATGGTGGTGGCAACCGTTAACACTGTTAGTGGCAATAGCGCAGGGATATGGGTGATCGACGTCAATAACGACGGTTCTGTCATCGCTGGTACGGCGAAGAAGTTGGTCGACATTACCGACCATCTGTTTGTCAATCCGTCAGTTGAGTTGTCGGGAGACAACACAATTGATGCCGTGGCCATGTCGGAGCGAATCTCTTCGACCGTCACCAAACTTTGGTACGTGTCTTCGCTGACCAACGTGGTCAGTGGTTCCACGCCGCCGGTTACTTCGGTTGCCGATTCGAAAGTTTCCAATTTTGGTGTGGATGGATATCACCTCGGCGGTATCGTTTCAAACGACGGGTCACTGGTGTACTCTAGTAAGGACGTCAACGGTGTCTTTAGCGACACCGATCTCTCGACGTTAGCCGCAAGTGATTTCGACTTGTTTGTCGAGACCTACTACAACGTTTTGAATCACACGCCCGGTGCTTACCGGATTTCCCTGCCAGGCAACCAGGGCAGTTTCAGTTCCGCGCCTGGCGGAACGAGACTCGCTTACGTCACCGACCTGAATGGGTCGTCGTTTCCGGGCGCGCTCGTTCTCGCCACCCTTAAAGTGACCGATTCGGTTACCTTGGATGGCGCTGGTAAGGTTGTCGATGGGTGTGACATACGCGATGGATCAGGGACCAGGTTCGTGATATTCGGCAACACCGAGATTGGCGGTCTGGCAAATCCAGGGGCAACGTCGTTAGACATAACGATGTACACGCCCGTGACTCCGTTACAGGAGATCGCGAACGTGGGCATCACTGGCACCCCTGTCCACCGGGCCTTTTTGCCGAGTGGACTAACGTTCACTCAAAGCAATGCTCCGGTGGCGCCTCAGGTGTATATCAGGTACACTGATGCCGAAGTTGCGGGGTTGGATGAAAATCTCCTGCAACTCTATGAAATCGGTTCCGATCAAATGTTGAGGACTGTGACGGTCATTACGCGTGACCCGATCAACAACCTCATCGTTGGTGTGGTTACCGGTTTCAGTACCTATGTGGTCGCCTTGCCGAGTCAGGTCGATTCTGACAACGACGGCTGGTCGGATGCTGCCGAAGCAACGGCTGGCACCGACGCGCATAACGCGCTGTCGCATCCTGACCTGGGTTTGGTTCCGTATGATATGCCGCTCACCGATGCTGACCACGATCTATGGTCGACGCAGCTCGAGAACCAGCAAGGGACTAACCCTAACAACGCTGGATCTCATCCGGACGGTAACGTTGTCCCGCAGGACATTACGCCACCGCCGGATCCAGTTCCGATGCCGACAACCTCGTTTGTCGGACTCACGCTCCTCGCGGCCATGATTATTGGCCTGGCGATTACTTCCATCAGGAAGACTCGCACTACCGAGGGGTAAGCCGATGCCCTTTGATGCCCTTTTGGGACCTGTCAGGAACGCAATTGCGTCTCCGGGGTCCTTCTTTTTATTTTTAATTTTTTAGGGCTAACCATTGACAAAAAAGGGCTTTTCTGATAAGGTAATAAACTTTCCCAATAAGGGAATTTTTTATTACTTTATGACCAGATTTTTACGATCAATTAAATATAGCAAAATCGAAATCACTTTATTGTTGATTATGATTTATGAATTCGGTTTTCCTCATTATGCCTTGGCCATTGAGCCGAGTACTTCAGTAATTTTGCCTAATTTAGTGATAAAATCGGCTAATGCCAGCCCGGTCCAGCCCGTTACGGCCTCAGCGGCGTTAGTGACTTTGAGCCCAATTACTCGTTCTTATACGGTTAAAAAAACCCACAATATTCCAATCACCGCTTATTCAAGCACCATTGATCAGACCGATAGTACGCCTTGTAATACGGCTAATGGTTTTAACTTGTGTGAACACAATCAGGAAGACGTGATCGCGGCAAATTTTTTGCCTTTTGGTACCAAAGTCAGAATTCCGGAGTATTTTGGCGATCGAGTTTTCACCGTTCAAGACCGAATGAATGCCAGATATAGCTACCACGCTGATGTTTGGATGAAAACCCGGGCGGCAGCGGTCGTCTTTGGTTTGAGATATACCAAGCTCGAAGTTTTAGAATAATTTTTTTTCAATAAAGTAATTTTATTCAACCCGGTGACATTCTCAGGCCGGGTTGATTTTTAAGCCATTTTTTGTTAAACTGATTGGGTCAACTAAATAAATAATCGATAATTAATCAGCCGTCAGGTGAATTAGTGGCCTGGTAGCCAAGTGGTAAGGCAGAGGTCTGCAAAACCTTTATCGCGGGTTCGATTCCCGCCCAGGCCTCCATTAACATTTTTCAACATGAATGTCAGCGAACTAGCGAGAAAATTAAGAACAACAAGTAAGGAACTGCTGGAAATTTTGCCGGCAGTTGGTTTTGATATTGGTAAGCGCGCCATTAAAATTGATGATCGTCAGGCGCAACGGATTATGGAGCAGTGGTCGGCTTTGAAGGCTCGTTACCGCGATCTTAATGCCGTTGACGAAGCGGAAGAAAAAAATGTCGCCACGGCCGGACCGGTTGTTCCGACAATCATCGCCTTGCCGCCACTAATTCGCGTTAAAGAATTTGCTGAAAAATTAAAATTGCCCTTGTCCAAGGTGATGGCCGAATTGATGAAAAATGGTGTTTTGTCGTCAATGAATGAGCAGATTGATTTTGACACCGCCGCCATTGTCGGTTCCGAACTGGGTTTTGAAATTATCGCCGACACTCAGTCGGCCGCCCATGAAGAAAAAACGACTTCGGAAAAATTAGAAAAACTTTTGACCGAAGATGATAAGACAAAATTATTAAGCCGGGCGCCGGTGGTCGTGGTGATGGGGCACGTTGATCATGGTAAAACAAAATTGCTTGATACGATTAGACAGACTAATGTGGTGGCCGGCGAAAGTGGCGGCATTACGCAGCACATTGGCGCTTATCAAGTTGTTAAAAAAGGCCAGCCGATTACCTTTATTGATACTCCCGGTCACGAAGCTTTTACCACTATGCGATCGCGCGGGGCGCGCATCGCCGATATTGCGATTTTGGTTATTGCCGCTGACGACAGCATTCAGCCTCAAACCAAAGAGTCGATTAAAATTATTAAATCGGCCGAATTGCCGATGATTGTAGCGATTAATAAAATCGACAAGCCAGATGCCAATATTGAAAAGGTTAAGCAGGATTTGGCAACCTTAAATTTGATGCCGGAGGACTGGGGCGGCCAAACAATTTGTGTGCCAATTTCGGCTAAGGCCGGCACGGGCATTGATGAATTGTTGGAGATGATTTTATTGGTGGCGGAAACGGAGAAAGACAAAATTGTTGCTAACCCTAATCGTTTAGCGGTGGGGACAATTATTGAGTCACATATTAATCGCAATGAAGGTCCAGTGGCAACGGCATTGGTGCAAAATGGAACCTTGCGTCGCGGTGATTTGATTGAAGTCACTGACACTTTTTACGGCAAGATTAGGGCGATGAAAGATTTTTTGGGCCGTGACTTGGAAGCCGCCCCGCCATCGACACCGGTAAAAATTATCGGTCTCAAGGCCGCGCCGAGCGTTGGTGATGTTTTGCAAGTAATTGCCGAAATCGATAAAAAACATCAGCTGAAAAAATATCAGTTGAGTCAGCAAGCAACGGACTATAGCCGACCCCAGGAAGTTAAAAAAGAAGAAGGCCCGCAGCGCCAAACCGTTAACGTTGTTTTGAAGTCCGATGTTTTAGGATCGCTGGAAGCAATTATCGCGTCATTGAATAAATTGGAACATCCGGAGGTTGGTGTGAACATTATTTTTAAGGGGTTAGGTAATATTACCGAAAGTGATATTGAACGAGCCAACTCCAGCAAGGCGCTGGTTTATGGATTTCACGTTAAGCCTAATCAGGCCGCCGAACTTTTAGCTGAAGATAAAAAAATTGAAATCAAGCTTTACGACATCATTTATCAATTGCTTGATGACGCCAAGGCGCGGTTGGAAAAAATTCTGACTCCTAATGTTATTAAAAATGAATTGGGGCGCATCAAGGTTTTAGCCATTTTCCGTAAAGACGTTAAGGCGGTTGTCGTTGGTGGCAGTGTCACCAAAGGTAGAATTATTCCCAATGCTAAAGTTGATGTTTTAAGAAATAATCATAAAGTTACCAGCGGTTATATCAGTCAGCTTCAAAGCAATAAAGTCAGCGTTAACGAAGTTACTCAAGGTAAAGAATGTGGTTTGAAATTCGAAGGCAAACCGTCAATTGACGTCGGTGATGTGTTGGACGTTTACACCGAAGAAGTAACTGAAAAGAAACTTGGATAAACCAATGTCGCATCGCCTGGAGCAAATCAACGAATTAATCAGACACGAGTTAAACCGTTTAATTTTAACCGAAATTGATTTTCCAAAAAATTGTTTAGTGACGATTATTTCGATTAATACCTCAAAAGACTTAAGGCACGCTAAGGTTTTAATTTCGGTGCTGCCAGCCTTCTATACAAAAAAAGTTTTGGCTAAATTGGCCGTTAATGCCGGTCATTTGCAATATTTACTCAATCAGCGGTTGTCGATGCGCCCGCTGCCGCGACTCGCTTTTAGAATTGATGAAACTGAAAAAAAAGCGGCGGCGATCGAAGAACTGCTTGACCGGATCAAAAAAAACGGTTAGGATGTCTGGCTATGGAACTAAAGACCAGCGGCCAGAAAATTAATTCCATCCTAGCTAACGCTCATCACGTTTTGTTAGTAGGCCATCAACGACCTGATGCCGATGCCTTAGGTAGTTTGGCCGCTTTTAGTTATTGGTTGGATGTTTTAGGTATTCCTCATACTCGTTTTTGTTTTGGTTTTTTGACTAACTCGTTGGAATGGCTAGTAAGCGTTGAACCAATTTTTAGTGAAAAAAATCAATTGCGGCAAAATAAATTTGATGTGGTTGTTGTTTTAGATTCTGGCGATTTGCAATATGCCGGCGCTGATGATTTAATTGCTGAGTTTTCCGACCGGCCCATTATTATTAATATTGATCATCACGCTACCAACCGAAACTTTGGTGATGTGAATTTGGTCGACGTGACCGCGGCGTCAACCACCGAAATTATTTTTAATTTATTTAAAGCCCGGGAAATTAAAATAACGCCAAAAGTAGCGACCGCCCTCTTGGCCGGATTGATTTTTGATACTTACAATTTTACCAATCCCAACACGACTTTTAAAACGCTGCAAACGGCCGCCGAGTTGGTGGCGGCCGGCGCGTCGCTGGCTCAAGTTTCCGAAACCGTTTTGCGCAATAAAACTTTGGCGACGCTACAAGTTTGGGGCAATGCTCTAAGTCAGCTAACTATTAATAAAGAATTAGGCATCGCCACCACCATTATTAGTCATAATGATTTGGCTAACGGTAAATCAGCTGAGGTGGCTGAGGGCGCGGCCAATTTTTTAAATAATTTAAGTGGGGTGAAAGCGGCGATGATTTTGCAGGAGATGCCCGACGGAACGATTAAGGGAAGTTTACGTACTAATGACGATGACATTGATGTTTCAAGATTGGCTCAATATTTTGGTGGTGGCGGTCATCGTAAGGCCGCGGGGTTTAAAATAAATGGTCGAGTCATTACTGACGCCGATGGTGGCTGGCAAATTGTTTAAGATTGCGATATAATATTAGTTGCTAAACTACTAAAGTTAAATTTATGTTAATACCAACAGTAATTGAAAAATCTAATTTTGGCGAGCGGGCCTATGATATTTATTCTCGTTTATTGCGCGAGCGTATTATTTTTTTGGGTATGCCAATTGATGATGCGGTCGCTAATATCGTCATTGCCCAGTTGTTGTTTTTAGACAGTGAAGATTCGAAAAAAGATATTAAACTTTATGTGAATAGCCCTGGTGGTTCAGTCACAGCTGGCTTGGCCATCTACGACACGATGCAATATGTTAAAGCGGATGTGATGACAATCTGTGTCGGTATGGCCGCCTCAATGGGGGCGGTGCTCTTGGCCGCTGGCGCCAAAGGTAAACGCATTGCGCTCCCTAATTCGGAAATTATGCTGCATCAAGTGATGGGCGGTGCCGAAGGTCAGGCAACTGATGTCAAAATCAGAGCGGAGCATATTTTGAAAATTAAAGACCGTTTGAATCAGCTTTTAGCCAAACATACCGGCCAGACCATGAAAAAGCTGGAAGCCGATACCGACCGTGATTATTTTATGAGTGCCGAAGAGGCAATGAAATATGGTGTCGTTGATAAGATTATTAAGTAGTCGATAAAACGGTCAGTCAACCGAGTTGACAGTTTTTTAATGGGCTGATAATATCTTAGTATCATTGAAAATCAAGTGAGGTTATCAAGAGTGTCACGTGCTAAGGGAAATGGCCCAATCGTGACCAGCAACTCGATCTGCTTTTCGCAGATGTCTTGAGTGCTAAATCCATCCCAAATCGGGGAAGATAAATGGTAAAAGAGCTCTTCGTCGCGGAGAGTTTTTTTAGTATCAAAAAAGTCAATCTCCCCCCAAAGAGGTTGACTTTTTTGGTTCAAATCTTGAATCGTCGCTCATTGTCTCAACCTAGGAGGATCACGTCATGTCGGTATGTCCGGTTTTAACACAAGTCAGTGCCAAACTTAGGCATTACTACGATTCAGCTTTGTCTGTGGGGCAAATCAGGCCGGTCAAAGAGTTCCGGCTCTGTTCGGAACCTATTGAGGGTAGCGCCGTGCGGAGTTATTACGTCGCCGATGACGAAGGTCAACCGATCCGTGTGATTGGATGCGTCGAAGCGACGCCAACTGTCGCCGACTAAGCGCGAAAGTTCGCGCTAAATTGTTTCCCGAGCGGGGTCCCATCCCCCGCTCTTTTCATTTACCGCCACCCTTGTCAAAAAGCTGAATTTATGGTAGCCTCAGAGTAACATTATTTATTTAACGAAATAGAGATTTAGGCGACAGGAGATTCTAGCGATGCGGAATACAGCCGAAATGAGTCCAAATTCATCGATTTATCAACTCTTTTCCAGCATTATTACTTTAATGAATCGTGACTCTAAAATCAGTTTAAACTAAAACGACCAGTTGGTTGTTGTTTTAAGCTGTCTTTCGCTCAAGTCAATGGTGACTGGGCAATCTCCCCACAAAGTAAAATCGTCGTTTAGCTCTCTATCTTTTTGGAGCTAGAATTTATGTCAACAATTTATTGGTTAATCGCGCTGTTTGTGACCATCCTCGGCGGGATTGCTTTTGGTTATCAGCTGAGAAAAATGTGGGCCGTTAAGCGCAAAGATACGATTGAGACTAAAGTCGAAGGACTTTTGAATGACGCTAAGGCCAAGCAAAAAGAAATTTTGCTTGAAGCCAACGACAAGGCCCTCAAGATTATTGAAGAAGGCAAATTTGAAGAAAAGGAGCGGCAGCAAGAATTAATTAGATCGCAAAAAAGATTGGAAAGCCGTGAAGCCTTGTTTGACCAAAAACTTTTAGATTTGGAAAACAAAAAACAGGAGTTATTGGATAAGGCGGAAAAAATTGAGGGGTTGAAAGCGGAGATTGGCAAAATTAAAGAAGAACAAATGGCTAAATTGGAAAAGGTTGCCAATTTGACCAAGGAAGATGCTAAAAAAGTTTTGATTGATAATACCGAGCGAGAAATTAAAGATGACTTAGTTGAAAGAATGAAAAAATTAGCTAATCAGTCTAATTTGGAACTTGAACGAAAAGGCAAAGAAATGCTGACCCTCGCTATTCAGCGCTGCTCAGTTTCGCATGCGGCGGAAGGGACCACGACCACCATTGATTTACCCTCAGACGAAATGAAAGGCCGCATTATTGGTCGGGAAGGACGAAACATTAGAACGATTGAAAAATTGACCGGGGTCGAAATTATTGTTGATGATACCCCGCAGGCCATTACCATCTCGGGCTTTTCGCCGATTCGCCGTCACGTGGCCAAAAAAGCCTTAAGCAAATTAATTTTAGATGGCCGTATTCATCCGGCTAAAATTGAAGAAGCCATTGACGAAGCCAAGCGCGAATTAGCGCTGGAGATTAAGGAAGCTGGCGAAAATGCCGTTTATGAATTGGGCATTACGGGGCTTGATCCAAAATTGATTCAGATTATCGGCCGCTTAAAATATCGAACCAGTTATGGCCAAAATATTTTACAGCACTCCATTGAAATCGCCCATTTGTCGGCTTTGTTGGCGCAGGAATTAGGGGCTGACGTTAGTATCGCCAAAAAGGGCGGACTGCTTCACGACATTGGAAAAGCCGTTGATCACGAAGTCCAGGGTACGCACCCGGAAATCGGCTATGATATTTTGAAGAAATTTGGTTTACCCGAAGAGGTGGCTTATATCGCCCGCGGTCATCATGATCCAAATCCAAAAACGCTGGAAGCAATTATTGTCCAAGTTGCGGACGCCGTTTCCGGCGCTCGACCGGGAGCGCGCAAAGACAGTTATGAACAATATTTGCAGCGTCTGGAAGATTTGGAAAAAGTTGCGACGGCTTTTGACGGTGTGGATCGTTGCTATGCTTTGCAAGCCGGACGAGAAATTAGAGTCTTTGTCGTGCCGGAAGCGATTGATGATTTGGCGGCGATGAAAATGGCCCAAGACATTGCCAGAAAAATTGAAGCCGAGTTACGCTACCCCGGTGAAATTAAAGTGACCATTATTAGGGAAACTAGAGTGGTTGAATACGCTCGTTAATTTAAATTATTGACGATGAAAATATTATTCTTTGGTGATATTGTTGGTCGGATCGGCCGTCAAGCCATCAAACAAATTTTACCCGAGCTAAAGCAGGAGTTAAATCCTGACTTGATTTTGGCCAACGCGGAAAATTCGGCTCATGGTGTCGGGTTTACCTCGAAAATAATCAATGAGCTGCGTGAAGCGGGTATAGATTTTTTTACTTCCGGTAATCATGTTTTATCAAAACCGGAAGCCGAGGTTTTATTAGTCGATCCAAAGCCGATTGTGATCAGACCGGCTAATTATCCCGACGCCGTACCGGGTAAAGGTTTTCGGATTATTGAGGTTGGCTCGAAATCGGTGATGATTGTTAATTTGATGGGGCAAGTTTTTATGAAAGAAGAACTTGATTCACCGTTTCAGAAAATTGATGAAATCTTAAAACAAGAATTGCCAAAAAATTTGGCCGCGATTATTGTCGATTTTCACGCCGAGGCAACTTCGGAGAAAGCGGCGTTTGGTTGGTATGTTGACGGCCGGGTCAGCGCGGTATTGGGAACCCATACTCACGTGCCAACGGCGGACCATAAGGTGTTGCCCAGTGGCACCGCTTTTGTTTCCGATGTTGGTATGGTCGGTGCGACTGATTCAATTATTGGTGATACCAAAGAACCAATTATTCAAAGTTTTGTTGATAAGACTACCTTTAAACTTGATATTCCGGAAGTTGGCGAGGTGAGTGTTAATGCCGTTTTACTTGAGATCGACCATAATTCACGACAAGCCAAATCGATTGTTAGGGTGGACAGAAAAGTCAAAGTATTATAAGCTATATTCATCAAAATTAATTAAATATAAAATAACCGCAATGGCCCGAGGGGCGTTGGCAGGGAGGCAACCATGAACAAGGCAGACTTAATTGATGAGATTTCCAACAAAGTTGGTGTTTCAAAAAAAGAGGTTGAAGACGTAATTGATACTTTAACCAAAACCATTATCGACAAATTAAAAGCCGGCCAGGAAGTTACCTTAACTGGTTTTGGCGCTTTTTCCGCCAGAACGCGCAAGGGGCGCATTGGTGTTAATCCGCGCAATCCGTCGGAAAAAATTGATATCCCGTCAGTCACCGTGCCGAAATTTAAAGCCGGCAAGAATTTAAAAGAAGCTCTTAAGAGCTAAGGGTTCAAGATTTAATTTTACCCCGCTAGTTAGCGGGGTATTTTTATTCTTCAGTGATTTCGCTGTTGAGCCAAGTAATGGCTTGGTCACGGCTGTTAAAAAATTCAAGCGGCTTGTCCTTAACGCGGCCGGAAATAATAAATTTCATGATAGCTCGGAGCAAGGGGCTTGGGGCGACGATGGCCAGTTTTTTTAATTTTTCATTGCGGAGCAAATCAAGATAGATTTGTCTGGCTTGGGGTGAAGGGTAATGGGCACCGCCGCCAAGGCCACTCATAATAATCAAAGTTTTAAAAGCCGAATTTTCAACATTGTGATAAATATTTTGAAATGTTTGGTTGATGATTTGGGCCTGTTTAACGTTATCGGCAGCGGTTGAGACATTACCCAATAGCTCGACCACAATAAGATTGTCGTCTTCCAGCGAAATTTTAAAGGTTTTTTGGATTTCGGCCTCGGTTGCCATACGATCTTAGTATAGCAAAAAATCATCTCAGAAGCGAGGTGGTTTTTTTGGTGGGCGCAGAGGGATTTCCGCCTCGCCGTGTCTTCAAATAGCGTCACGGCTCGTTGCCCTGGGCAGCGCTGGCGGCTGTGCCAGCTCGCCGCTAGCGCTGCCCGTTCGAATCTTTTATCTTATCAAAAGAAGTCTATCTGCCACTAGTGTGACAATTAGACTTCTTTGGTGGGCGCAGAGGGATTCGAACCCCCGACCATCTCCTTAAGAGGGAGTTGCTCTACCAACTGAGCTATGCACCCATTAATTATTTTCGTTGGTAATTATTCGGACGCGTCCGTCCTTGATCTCGACTTGACCACTTTTAACTAATTGGTCTAAGACTACTTCGACGATTTCGATATTAGGTACGCCCAGGTCAATGGTGTTGGGAAATTCATGTTCCGTTTTGGCTTGTTGTTTAGCGCGTTGGTTTTGCGCCAAGTCGATGGCTTGAGTAATTTGCGTTAGGGATAGTCCTTCGGGCCCAGCGTCTTTAATCGTTCGCAGGATAATTTCGGCCATTGGTATTGCTCGAAAATCAGGGTCAAATCTTGGTTCGTTTTCCATATGATTTTTTGGCGCGCTCGGTAGGAGTCGAACCTACAACCCCTTGGTCCGAAGCCAAGTGCTCTATCCATTGAGCTACGAGCGCAAATCGACATTAGATCAATAACTAAGACAAGTTATCATGGTTTTTAAAAAAAATCAAGTTTCAACACAGAGCAAAATTTGTTATAATGGTACGACGATGAAAAAAATTATTCTCTTTGATTTTGATGGAGTGATCGTCGACAGCTTTGAGACGGCTTATTCCATTGTGGAAGAGTTGCAACTTGGCTTTAGCCGACAATATTACCGCGAGATGTTTTGTGGGAATATTTTTGATTCGGTGGATAGTCACCATCAAAATGGTAATCATAAAAAGGTCAGTCAGGAGGAATGGTTTAAGCTGTATGCTAAAAAGCTTTTGAAGTTGCCGGTAATTATCGGGATGCCTGCGGCCTTAAAAAAATTAAGTGCCAGTTATCGGCTCGTGGTTGTATCGTCTTCGATCAACAGTCCTATTCAGTCTTATTTAGAGCTGCATCATATCAATCAGCTGTTTGATAAGGTGTATGGCGCCGATGTCCACCGCAGTAAGATTGAAAAAATGAGGATGGTGCTAGCTGAATATAATATTAGCCAAAGCGATTGCGTGTTTGTCACCGATACAGCCGGGGATTTAAAAGAGGCGGCCAAGGTTGGTATTGATTCAATCGTTGTCTCGTGGGGGTTCCATTCTAAAGACTATTTTTCCGATCTGAATTATTATCAAATTGTGGAGCGCCCCAATGATTTAGTGAGGGTAGTCAATGAATATTTTGCCGAATAAAAAGCCTTGGTTAACGGTGAGGTAATTTTTAATTTAACATTTCCGGATTAACCATATGGGCCTGGGCAACTTCTTTGGTAATGATTGATTGGCTATATAAATTAATCAGATCCTGATCCATCGTGATCATCCCATCCTCGGCGCTGGTTTGAATAACCGTTTTTATTTGAGCAATTTTGTTTTCTCGGATTAGGTTTGAAACCGCTGGCGTATTGAGCAAAACTTCTCGGGTGGCCACTCGACCCTTGTCGTTTTTGGGAATTAATTGCTGTGAGAGAATGGCTTTCAATGTCATTGAGACTTGCAGTCGAATTTGTTGTTGTTGATGGGAAGGGAAAATATCAATGATACGGTCGATGGTTTGAGCCGCATTGTGGGTGTGGAGCGTGGCTAAAACTAAGTGTCCAGTTTCCGCTAGGGTGATGGTGGCGGCAATCGTTTTTAGATCTCTCATCTCACCGACCATAATGACATTGGGATCTTGTCGCAGGACGTGAATCAAGGCGCTTTCAAAAGTCAGCATATCGGTGTGAAGCTGGCGCTGGATGATAATACTTTTATTTGGCTTAAATAAAAATTCGATGGGATCTTCTAGAGTAATGATATTTGATGACCGTTGATTATTAATATAATTTACCATTGCCGCCAAGGTGGTTGATTTGCCGCAACCGGTTGGCCCAGTGACTAGGATTAAACCTTGCGTCATATCTAGAAGTTTGTAGGCAATGTCGGGCATTTCAATATCTTCCATTGTGGGAATTTTTGAGGAAATGACGCGAGCCACCAGACCTAAATTATCTTTTTCCAAGTGGATATTAACTCGGAAACGCTGGCCCGTTTTAATTTCGTGTGATAAATCTAATTCTTTCTCACTCAAAAAAACGGCTTTTTGCTTTTCGGTCAAAATGGGGTAAATAATTTCTTGGGCATCCTTGTTGGTCAATTTGTCTTGATCCTTAATGGGAGTTAAGTTACCATCAATTCTTAAGATTGGCGGCATGCCGACTAACAAGTGGAGATCGGAGGCTTTATTTTCAACAGCAATTTTGAACAACTCGTCAATTTTCATAAGGTTGTAAAATTTTTAGCGGGGTTAACCCCAATTTTTTTTCTTCAAGGCACTAGCGGCGGCTTTAACTTGAGCTTCTTGCTTACTGGTTCCGGTGCTGGTGGCAACTAGCTCGTCGCTGAGATAGACTCCGACTTGAAATTTTTTGGCATGATCGGGTCCGCTTTCTTTTAGAACTTTATAGTGTGGCGTAACGCCGGTTTTCTCCTGGGCCATTTCTTGGAATTGGCTTTTAGGATCCTGATAAAGTTTATTTGATAAAATATTTGGTAATTGTGGAATTAATATTTTTTCAATGAACGCTTTCGATGGTTTATAGCCGCCGTCAAGATAGATGGCGCCAATTAAAGCCTCAAAGGCATTGGCTAAAATGTAGTTTCGGGCTTTGACGTTTGTGTCCTTAGCTTCGCCCTTGCTTAAAAAAAGATAAGTTTCCAACCCCAGTTCGCGCGCCGATTTGGCCAGCATATGGCTGTTAACTAAACTGGCACGCCAGTTGGTTAACTCGCCTTCCGGGTTTGGGTAGTCATTATATAGATATTCCGTAACAACTAATTCTAAAACGGCATCACCTAAAAATTCCAAACGCTCGTTGTGTTGCAGCTCGAATTGAGGATTTTCGTTAATATAGGAACGATGAACAAAAGCCTGTCTTAGTAAATCAGGATTTTTGAATTTGACTTGGATTTTTTTTTCCAGTCGAGAGAAGTCTTTCATGGACTTGGTTCGAAGTGATTGGCAAATTGGAATGCTAATGGCTTAGTATGCCAATTTCCCAACCTCTGGGTTAATGGTTAATTTTTTTTGTCGGGGCCACTGGCCTGTTTGCTATTTAAAATTTCTTTATAGATAGTCCCTAAGACGCCATTGACGAATTTGCCAGATGACTCACCGCCAAAGGTTTTAGCTAATTCAATCGCTTCGTTGATGGCAACTTTTTCAGGAATTTCATCATCATACTTCATTTCTTGGATGCCAATGCGCAGGACATTGCGGTCGACCATCGTAATTTGTTCCAATGGCCATTCCGGTGCGTACTTGATAATTAATTTATCAATCTCATTATGATTTTTAATGACCCCGGCAACCAGATGTTCGATAAAACCTTTGTCGTCAAATTGGGGGGCAAACTCTTTTAAGTTGCGCTGAACAACCTCAGGCAGGGTTTCGGCACCAAGATGATTAAAGTCCCATTGGTAGAGGGTTTGTAACGCAATTGTTCGCGCTAAATGGCGATTGGACATAGGGTGAAAGAATTAAAGAGCGGCGATTATTTTTTGCTGCCGGCTTTCTTTTTAACCTTTGACTTAATGATTTCTTTGCCTTGGTAGTTGCCACAGAATGGACAAACATGATGAGGCATTGTTGGTTTGCCACATTTTGAACACTTGGCTAAGGTTTTTTTAGCTAAGCCTTTATTGGCTCGGCCCCGTCGGCCCTTGGAACTGCTTCTTCGTTTTGCTGGTACTGGCATAATATTTGTATTTTAACTAAAAAATTAATTTTTATCAATTTATTAAACAAAAGTAGTGGAAGCGACTTTGTCGTTTGGCTCTTTAAATTTCATCAATCTGACACCCTGTGTTGCTCGTCCTAGAATATTAACTGATTTTAGCGGTAATCTGATAACTTGTCCATGGGCAGAAATAATAATCATATCTTCATCAACGGCTTGCGAGTTAACGACGATGGCCGCAACAATATTGCCGGTCTTGGGAGTTATTTTTGCCGTTTTAATGCCTGAGCCACCGCGACTTTGGGTTTTATAATTGCTTAAGCCGCTGCGTTTGCCGTAGCCATTTGACATTAAAATCAGCAGTTGGCCGATTTTAGCTAAGGCTTGATCAATAACATCCATGGCAATGGCCTTGTCATTTGATTTTAGCCTAATGCCTCTGACTCCTGACGCTCCGCGACCCATTGGGCGAACTTGTGATTCGCGGAAGCGGATTGCTTGGCCGTTGGCGCTGATCATAATAATATCATCTTTACCTGTCGACGGCTTGACCCACTCCAGCTCGTCATTTTTTTTAAGTTTGATGGCAATCAGCCCGGAACGGCGGATATTGTCAAAGTCAGAAATATTAACTTTTTTAATGTTGCCCAGCGTTGTTACCATAACCAAGAATTTATAATCCCCTAGTTCGCTTAGCGGCAATGAGGATGAAACCTTTTCGTCGGGCGCTAGTTGGAGGAAATTAACAATGGCTTGGCCCTTGGCCGTTCTGGAGCCTTTCGGAATATCATAAGCTTTAAGCTGGAACACCCGGCCCTTGGTCGTAAAAAATAGAATATCCGAGTGAGTGGTAGTCATAAAGAAGTGTTCGACAATGTCTTCTTCCTTGGTGGTCAGACCGGAGACGCCTTTACCACCACGGCTTTGGGTTTTAAAAGTATCTGGGGGCAGTCGTTTGATATAGCCGTCTTTGGTAATGGTGACAATGGTATCTTCATCCGGAATTAAATCTTCGGTCGAAAAACTTTGGGCCCCATGGGCAATAATTTGCGTGCGCCGCGGGGAACCATATTTTTCTTTTAAGCCGACGAGTTCCGCCTCAATAATTTTTAAAATCCTTGACGCTGATTTCAAAATTGATTCTAACTCTTTGATCAATTCCAGTTTTTCTTTGAGTTCTTGTTCAATTTTTATTCGTTCCAGGTTGGCTAGCTGCTGGAGTTTCATTTCCAAAATGGCGACCGCTTGGCGATCACTTAATTTGAATTTTTTGATCAAATTAATTTTGGCGACATCTTTGTCTTTGGACTGCTTGATGGTTTTGATAATTTCATCAATTTTGGCCAGCGCCATTTTTAAACCCTCTAAAATATGAGCGCGGTCTTTGGCTTTAGCTAAATCATATTCAGTTCGGGCGCGAATCACTGCTTGGCGATGTTTTAAATATTCTTCTAAAATCATTTTCAGCGTTAAGACGCGCGGCTGGATGCCGTCGACTAACGCCAACATATTTGAGTGGAATGAGGTTTGTAAATCGGTTAGCTTGAACAAGGTATTTAAAACTTTTTTGGGATAGGAATCTTTTTTTAATTCAATGACAATTCGGACGCCTTCTTTTGAGGATTCATCGCGCAAGTCTTTGATGCCGTCAATTTTTTTGTCTTTAACTAGATCAGCGATTCTTTCTAAGAGCGTCGATTTGTTTACCTGATAAGGAATCTCGGTCACTAAAATATTGAAACTGCCGCCTTTGGTTTCGACAATTTCAGTCTTGGCGCGGACCACAATGCCGCCTTTGCCGGTGGCGTACATTTGTTTGATTTCACTGGCGTCAAAAATAATGCCGCCGGTTGGAAAATCAGGGCCTTTGACAAATTTAATTAAATCATCGACCGCCGCGTCGGGATTATTAATTAAGTGAATGGTGGCATCAATTATTTCATCGAGATTGTGGGGAGCAATGTTGGTCGCCATACCCACCGCAATGCCAACTGTGCCATTAATCAATAAGTTTGGCAGTTTGGCCGGTAACACCGTTGGTTCGGAATGAGAGCCATCATAATTGGGAACAAACTGAACAGTATTTTTTTCAATGTCGGTTAGTAACTCTTCAGCAATGTTAGCCAGTTTGGCTTCGGTGTAACGCATGGCCGCTGCGCCATCGCCATCCATTGAGCCAAAGTTTCCTTGCCCCTTCACCAAGGGGTAACGCAAAGAAAAATCTTGGGCCATTCTGACCAATGAATCATAAACCGCGCTGTCGCCGTGCGGATGGTATTTACCTAAGACTTCTCCAACCACGGTGGCTGATTTTCGGAATTTGGCGCTTGGACGCAGGCCAATACTCCACATCGCATACAAAATTCGGCGATGAACCGGCTTCAAGCCGTCTCGAACGTCAGGCAAGGCGCGCGAAACAATCACGGACATGGCATAGTCAAGATAAGACTCTTGCATTTCATCGACAATCCGTCGCTGGATTAATTTTCCAATGTCAGTTTTGTCAGCAATAGTTGGCAATGATTCATCAACAGTGTCCGGGCTTAAGTCAGCCGCTGATGGTAGCTCTGGTTTGGCATTTTTTTGGCCGGGTTTTGGTTGGCTCGGTTTTTTAGTAATTTTTTTTAGGGTCTTTTTTGCCATAGGGAATTAATAATTTTGTGGTCCAAGTTCAAAAGTGTCGAGTATTAGTGGGGTGGCCGTGGCATCAGTGGCACCGACAGCGACAATGTAAAAATATCCCGCCGGCCAATATTTTTTTAAATTTGGTTTATTAGTAAAGTCATCAATATTCTGATAGCGATATAATTCGAGCGTCGCGGTGGCAATCTCGGGTTGGAAAAAACTAACGAGCAAATCGGTTCCGGTCGCGGTGGGTTCAACATAATGATATTGGGGCGGAAATTTAATTTGAAATGCTCCGAGCGAATTATGGTATGTCGGCCAATCAGCTGTGAGGCTTTCGTTTAAATCTTTAGTTACTTGATCAGTGCTGCTACTGCCTGGCATTAAACCAAGATTTTCTTTGGCGGCGTTAAGGTCAGTGGTGGTTTCTTCTGAAAGTTCATTAATTTTTTCGGAAATTGATCGCCAGTCGTCCAGGCCGTAGTTGTTTTTACTTTCGGTTGTAAAGTTTTTTTTCGCGATTACCACCCAGATGATAACGACTGGGACCATGATAACAATAATCGACAGCTTCCAAATAAAACGTCGCGTTGGTTCCGGTAAATCTTCAATGTTAAATTTCTTTTTTTCAGGGGTTAGATTATTTTGATCGCCAGGTAACGACATAAATCATCATTAAGGTTCCAAAACGACAACCTGCAAATCATCTTGGGGCAAATCTTTTTTCATAATTTTGTATTTTTTAAGCGGTTCGTGAGGACAAATGCCAATTTCTTTGCAGAATGGGTCAAGGTTGGTTAACTTTGATTTGCTGCCTGGCAGGCTGTAGTGCATCGGAATCACTACTCTTGGCTCGAGCTGACTGATCAGCTCGTTGGCCTGCTTACCATCGATGGTATAGCCGCCACCAACCGGAATCATCAAAATATCAAGTCCTTCTAACTTTTCAACTTGACCATTTTCAAGCAGGTGGCCTAGGTCGCCCAAGTGAGCGAATTTAATGCCGTCTATTTCATAACGAAAAATAATGTTTTTACCTCGCTCCGCGCCTTTTTTGTCATCATGAAAACTAGGAATGCCAAGGACAAAGATATTTTTTACTTCATATTCACCGGGAGCGTTAATAACGTAAGGTTCCGGGCCAGTAATACCTTTAACACCATCGGTGTTATTGTGGTCATGATGGTCATGACTGACCGTGACGACATCGGCGGTTAGGCGGGGCAATTTTAGACCAGTTTGGTTATCAAATGGGTCAATAACTAAAACGTTTTTTTCGCCTTCAACCTTAAAGCAGGATTGGCCAAACCAGGTTATAACCATAGAAATATTAAAAAATTTAACTAAAAAAATGACACTTTTGTCACTTATATTTTAGCAGATAGCTGTGAAATTGGCAAGAAAATTTCTTCAATTTTTTTTTCTCAATTGAGCGATTTTTTTGGCTTAAGTTTAGCCGATATCCATATCCGGCAAATTACTGATATCGGCTAATTGCGGTCGGTTAATTTTACCGCTTTTGGTCGCGCTCGGCTTGTTAGATTTTTGGCGTTCGTCGCTAATTTTTTGATTGCGGTTGTGGCCCTCGGCGTCAAGCTCATCAATAACGCTTTTACCTAAAATGCTCCGGTGGTCATATTGGTTATCATTTTTGCCCCGTTCGTCATTAATCATTTCTTCCGCGACATCCATTTTAATCTGGGTTCGGATATGTTTTTGCTTGATGGCTTGTTCGGCCGCAAAGTCCTCCTCAGCTTGAGAAATGCCGGCGGCGCGAAAAAGCACTGACGGCGATTTGAGTTTAGTCAGCAGCCCTTTCCCTTGCAAATGCTTAATGGCCTTAAGCGCTTTCTCCCGCCCAACGCGGGAGCCAGACAGGACGGTGTGAAAGCCAGCGGCTTTCAGTTCCTTGGTAATTTTTGTTGGTAGATAGCTTTTGCCACCAGCCACCATTTTGCGGAAGTTCTCGCGGCTAATTTTTGACTTAGGGGTGATCATATTTAAGCTGATTTTACCATAATTTACCTTCGGCAACAAAAATGGCTTAACCCTTTACAAATATCACCAGATATGATATGCTCTGGAAGTTGTAACTTTAATAAATAACCTCGCCAGCGGGCGAGGGCTTTAATTCGCTCAGATCGAATAAGGCTAAACAACAATTGAAATGAGAAACGAAATTAGCGAAAAAGATAATAATAACGACGTTTCTAGCGACCCAACCTCTCAGCTTAAAAAACTATTAGCCGAGGGGGATTTTATTAAGATCCCGAAAATCGGTGACATGGTTAAGGGTAAGATTATTGATATTTCACGTTCGGAGATTCGGCTCGATATTGATGGACTAACGACTGGCATTGTTCGTGGCCGGGAGTTTTATGATGAATCTAATGAATATTCCAATTTAAAAGTTGGTGATGAAGTTGAGGCGACGGTTATTGAATTGGAAAATGAAAATGGCGAAATGGAATTGTCATTCCGTTTTGCTGGTCACCAGAAAGCCTGGGAAACTCTCAATGAAATTAAGGGCAAGGAAGAAATTGTTAAAGCCCTGATTGTTGACGCCAATAAGGGCGGTTTAATGGTTAAGGTTGGTAAGATTCCGGGATTTTTGCCGGTCTCACAGCTAATGCCTGAACATTATCCGCGCGTTCCGGGTGGCGATAAAAATCGGATTTTGGAAAGATTAAAAAGTTATATCGGCCAGGAATTTGATGTTAAATTAATCGACGTCACCGAAGGCGAAGAGAAGTTGATTGTTTCCGAAAAAGCCGGCTGGGAAGAAAAGCAAAAGGATGTTATCGCCAGTTATAAAGTTGGTGATGTGGTCGAAGGGAAAGTTACGGCCGTAACTGACTTTGGGGTCTTTATCGAATTTGGTAAGGACAAATTAGAAGGCTTGGTTCACATTTCGGAGTTGGCTTGGCAGCGCATTGATAATCCAACCGACTTTGTGAAGGTCGGCGACAAAATTAAAGCTGAAATTATCAATGTTGAGGGGTCAAAAATTTTCTTGTCGATGAAAAAGTTAGTTGAAGACCCCTGGAAGAATGTCGGCGATAAGTATCAGGTCGGCCAAATTGTTAAAGGCACGGTCTTGAAGGTTAACCCATTTGGCTTGTTTGTTGAGTTAGATCCGGACATCCACGGCTTGGCTCACGTTTCTGAATTATCCTCAAAACCGATCGTCGATCCCAATGAAATTGCCAAATCTGGTGACCTTGTTGAGTTTAAGATTTTGTCGATTGAGCCATCGCATCATCGCTTGGGCCTGAGTATTAAAGCCTTAAAAGAAAAAGAAGCTGGACCCGTAAGAGAAGTTAAAGACGTTATTGCCCCGGAAGATAAAATTGCCGATCCAGCGGCAAATTAACCTTGATTACAAAGTAAAAAACGGGTATAATGTTAACAACTTTACCCGTTTTTTACTTTAATAAATACCTATGAAAAATATCGCGCGAAATCTATTTTACGTTTTTATCGCCTTTATCAGCATCTCTTTGTTATTTAGTACGTATCTCAGCCCAACACAGAATAAAACTGACATGGATATAACGACCATGGTCGAAAAAATTAATAATGGTGACGTTAAGTCAATCAAGATTATTAATGATAAAATTGATTTAACTTTAAAAGATGACACGGTCGCTGAAGTTAGCAAAGAGCCGACGGAGTCGTTGGGTGAGTTGTTTAAAAATTACAATGTTAATCCGGATCAACTCAAACAAGTTAAAGTTGAAGTCACGCAGGACTCCAGTGTTGATTCATGGTTGAAATTATTGTTGCCGTTTTTGATTCCGTTTGTTTTGGTGGCGGCCTTTATTTATATTATGATGCGCCAGGTCCAAGGCGCTAATAGTCGGGCGATGATGTTTGGCCAAAGCAAAGCGCGCGAGGTGGCCCCGCAGGATAAAAAAAATAAAGTCACTTTCCGTGATGTGGCCGGTGCCAAGGAGGCTAAAGAAGAGTTGGCGGAAATTGTGGAATTTTTAAAGAATCCGAAAAAGTTTATTAATTTGGGAGCCAGAATTCCTAAGGGCGTTTTGCTCGTTGGTCCGCCGGGGACCGGAAAAACCTTGTTGTCTCGCGCGGTGGCTGGCGAAGCCAATGTTCCCTTCTTTAGTATTTCCGGGTCTGAATTCGTGGAAATGTTTGTTGGCGTTGGAGCTTCAAGGGTTCGTGACTTATTCCGAAAAGCCAAGCGAAATTCACCTTGTATTGTTTTTATTGATGAGCTTGATGCGGTCGGTCGACAACGTGGGGCTGGTTTGGGTGGCTCAAATGACGAGCGCGAACAAACCTTGAATCAGATTTTGGTCGAGATGGACGGTTTTGACGTGACAACAAATATTATTGTGATTGCGGCCACCAACCGGCCGGATATTTTGGATGCTGCCCTATTACGACCAGGTCGATTTGATCGGCGCGTAGTTTTAGATGCGCCAAGTATTGACGACCGTGAAGCGATTCTGAAAGTTCATGCTCGGAAAAAGCCGTTTTCCGATGATGTTGATTTAAGAAAAGTAGCCCAGCGAACGCCGGGGTTTACTGGTGCTGACCTTAATAATTTACTTAATGAAGCGGCCATTTTTGCGGCTCGAAAAAATAAAACCAAGATTGATTTAGCTGATATTTTAGAAAGTATCGAAAAAGTCATTTTGGGACCGGAGCGCAAAAGTCATCTCTTGTCCGAACATGAGAAAAAAGTTACGGCTTATCACGAAGCCGGTCATGCGCTCGTCGCTCATGAACTGCCAAATGCCGATCCGGTCCACAAGGTTTCCGTGGTATCGCGTGGACGAGCCGCTGGCTATACCTTGAAGTTGCCACTACGTGATAAATATTTGCAAACCAAGGAGGAGTTCTTGGCCGAATTAGCGGTTTTAGTCGCGGGCCATGTGACGGAAAAAGAAGTTTTTGGTGATGTCACGACTGGTGCATCAAATGATTTACGCGAAGCAACAAAAATTACCAAGCAATTGATTATGCAATATGGCATGAGTGATGTTTTGGGTCAGCGAACTTTCGGTAAGCGTGAAGAGCTGATTTTTTTAGGTAAAGAAATTACGGAGCAGCGAGATTACAGTGAAAAAGTTGCTGAACAAATTGACGGTGAAATTAGTCGCTTTATTGCTGATGCCATTAAAACGGCGCTGAACATCATTAAGAAGAAAAGAAATAAGATGGATGACATTGTTGAGGTATTGATGAAGAAAGAAACCATTGAGCAGGCTGAATTTGAGGCCATTTTTGATGAGGGAAAAGAGAAATCAAATATCACTGAAGTTATATCTTAAAATAAAAAAATATGCTCACTTACCTTCAAATTTTTAAGCAGGCGTTAAAGGTTGCGAGTGAAAAACCAATGCTCTTATTTTTTGGTTTTTTTGTAGTGTTGTTCGGTGGCAGCACCGAAATCGGTTTCTTATTAAGTACCTACGGATTTAGTGGTGAGCAAATGATAACCTCGTTTGTTAATGGTTTAGCTGAAGGCGGATTTTTTAGTATTGCTGGTCTCAAAGGTTTGGCAGCCATTTTATCAACTAATCCCTTAAGGTTTGTTGAGATTTTTGGGGTAACATTAATGATAATTGTTTTTATCATTTTAGCCGTGGTGCTAATGGTAATTTCGCAAAGCGCTTTGGTTAGCTTAAGTGTTGAGTCGAGTCGTGGCCGCCAGGTCAGATGGGGTGAAGGCATTGGTATTGGCTTGATAAAATTTTGGCCGGTCTTAGGATTTAATTTGATTTTAAGGTTAGCCACTAGCGCGATGCTGGCGGTTATTTCGATTATGGCTTTGTTAAGTTTCCGAGGTATTGGTCTTGCCATTACCTTAACGTTCTATGCGTTGACCGTTATCATCATGTTGATTTCATTTTTTGTTAAATATTCGATTTGCGGCGTTGTCACAAAACACTGGAAATTCGGTGAGGCGTTAGCCAACGGCTGGAAACTATTTCGGGCCAATTGGCTGGCAACCATTGAAATAGCGGTAATATTGTTTGTTGTCTATCTATTAATTAGCCTTTATCTATTCTTTATTTTAGCGCTCTTATTACTTTTCTCAATCAAGTTTTTTGCCGGATTTATTTTTGGCGTTTATTTGATTATTGGTTTGGTCCTCGCTTTATTTATGGTCGTCCAAATGTACTTAGCGGTATTTTATTGGGCGACGTGGGCGTTGGTATTTGAAGTTATTACGAGCAAAAAGAATCTATTACAGTCATTCATTAGGAGAGTGATGGGCCGACTCAAGGGTTAAAATTTAATTATTTTAAAAACCCCGCGCGGCAGGGTTTTTTTTGTTGCTTGTTTATGGCCATCAAAAAAGCTATAATATAATTGCAAGATTTAATTTATGTCACAAGCTAAAGAAAATTTTTTTGATAGTATCGACTCGCTTAAGCCGAGGGTTGCCACCGCCGACGTCACCGAAAAATTTGATGAAAAGATGAAGAGTATCGGTCTCAAGGAAAAAGAGCGTGAAGCTCAGTCTAAAGCGGGAATGGCTGGCGCGCAGTACATCGACTTAAAAGGTTTTCCGATCAGTCCTGAAACCTTAACGCTTTTTAGTGAAGAAGATTCCAAGCAGCTTGGGGCGGTTTGCTTTTTTCGCGGCTCAAATGACATTAGAATTGGCGCGCTCGATCCGCAACATCCGAAATTATTGGAAATTACAAAAATGTTGGCGAAAGAAAATCACGCCGACGTTCAAGTGTATTTGATTTCTCAGAATAGTTTTAATTTTGCCTATAATCTTTACCGCATTATTCCCAAAATCAGAAAGTTTGTCAGTGGTGTTGAAATAACCGAAGAGGAGTTAAAAAAATATGAAACCTCAATTTCGACGTTGCAGGATTTAAATAAAAAATTGAGTGAGATTTCAATTACCGACATGGTGACGCTGATTATTGCCGCGGCGATTAAATCAAGGTCATCAGACATCCATATTGAAGCGGAAGAGAAAGGAATAAAAGTCAGATTTAGAATTGATGGTATTTTGCATGATGCCGCTGAAATGGAGCCAAAAGTTTGGCCTCAAGTTATTGCCAGAATTAAATTAGTCTCGAAGTTAAAGATTAATGTGGAAGACCGGCCGCAGGATGGTCGTTTTACCATTTTTATGACTAAGGAAAAAATTGATGTTCGAGTTTCGACGCTGCCAACGGCGTACGGTGAAAGCGTGGTGATGCGATTATTAATGTCGTCAGCTGTTGGGCTGATGTTCGAAGATTTGGGTTTGCGCGGTAAAGCTTTTGAGTCATTGAAAATTGAAATCGAAAAACCAAACGGCATGATTGTGACCACTGGTCCAACTGGTTCAGGAAAAACCACCACCCTGTACGCGGTTTTAAATAAGTTAAATGATCCGGGGACGAAAATTATTACCATTGAAGACCCGGTTGAATATAAGCTTGATGGTGTTAATCAAAGCCAGATTGACTACAGTAAAAAATATACTTTTGCTAACGGTTTAAGATCGATTTTACGACAGGATCCAGATATCGTAATGGTCGGTGAAGTCCGAGACTTAGAAACCGCGGAAATTGCCATTAATGCCGCTTTGACTGGTCATTTGGTTATCACTACCCTTCACACCAATGACGCCGCTGGAACCATTCCGCGTTTATTGTCGATGCAAGTAAAACCATTTTTATTAGCACCGGCCATTAACGCGATGATTGGTCAGCGATTGGTTAGAAAAATTTGTGAATTTTGTAAAAAAGAAGACGAACCAGATAGTCGAACGCTATCACGAGTGATGGAGATTTTAGCGGAGCTTCCCGAGCAGTCTGGTTTTAAAATTCCAACCGATCAAATTAAAAAACTGAAATTTTATAAAGGCGGTGGCTGTGAAGAATGCCAGGGTTTGGGGTATAAGGGACGAGTGGGAATTTTTGAAGTGATGACCATGAATAAAGAGGTCGAAAATTTGATTTTGACTGGGCATGTTTCCGAATATGATATGCGCGCTATCGCCGTTCGTAACGGTATGATTACGATGATTCAAGATGGCTTACTGAAGGCGGTTGACGGCATTACGACAGTGGAAGAAATATTCCGCGTGGCCAAGGATATCACCGAAAGACTTTAATTTTAAATTTTAAAAAATCCCGGTTGGTTTGGCCGGGGTTTTTATTTTATTTCAATTTCGCGTTGCTGGTCAGACCGAAGTCGGATGAATATTTCCCGTCTTATCTTAGGCAGCAATGGTGCAATTTTTTCCGGCCATTCAATTAAAGTTACCGCCTTGGGATTTTGAGCGTACTCATTAAATCCGATCATTTCCATTTCGTGATAATTATTAATGCGATAACAATCAAGATGAACGAGCTCGGTTACGGTTTTATTTTTAGTTTGGTAGATATTCATTAAAACAAAAGTCGGGCTGGTAATTTTATTTTTAATACCTAAGCCAATCGCGATCCCTTTGGCTAAGGTAGTTTTGCCGGCTCCTAAGTCGCCATGTAAAGCAACCACTTCACCACCCGCAAAAGTAGCGGCTATTTTTTTACCTAAAGCCATGGTTTCTTTTTCATTTTTGGTGAGGTATTTCATATTTCCCAACTTGGATCAGCGTTAATTTTTTCTAACTTGGCAGGCTTCGCAAAATAACCGGCCGCCGCAATCATCGCAGCGTTATCGGTACAATATTTAATCAGCGGCAAGCTCAAATTAAAACTATTTTTTTCCGCCTGTTGTTGCAAGGTGATGCGTAGTTTTTTATTCGCGGCGACGCCGCCGGCCAGGATTATCGTTTTAGCTTTATACTGGTGGGCCGCGCGGATTGTTTTGACCGTTAAAGTGTCGACCACCGCCTGTTCAAAGGAGGCACAAAGGTCGGCAATAATTTTGTTGTTGAGTTTATTAATTTTTTTGGTGGCGTACAGTACAGCTGTTTTTAATCCGGAAAAACTAAAATTAAAGTTAGCAGCGTTGATCATCGGTCGGGGAAAATTAAAGGCCGAACAATCCCCTGGCTCAGCTTTAAGGGCGATGGCCACTCCGCCGGGGTAACCTAATTTTAGTAATTGAGAGGTTTTATCAAAAGCTTCGCCGGCCGCATCATCAACGGTGGCACCAATTTTTTTTAGTGACGTCGGATTTTTTAATAAAATTAATTCAGTATGTCCGCCGGAGACGATTAAACCGATGGCGGGAAATTTAATTGGCTGATTATTTAACCAATTAGCGTAGAGGTGCGCCTTGACATGATTGACCGGAATCAACGGCTTGTGCCAAGCATAGGCCAAGGTTTTAGCTGTTTGTACCCCGACTATTAGTGAGGTGATTAACCCTGGTCCGGCGGTTACGGCAATGGCATCAAGTTTATTAGGCTTAACTCCGGCCCCGATCAAAGTTTCCTCAAGCACGGGAATAATTTTTAGTACATGATTTCGAGCGGCGACTTCTGGCACCACGCCGCCGAATTTTTTATGAATATTAATTTGTGACCAAACCTTTTCGCTCAGAATATCAAAACGTCGCCCGTCGGTTTTTAAAATTGCGGCGGCGGTTTCGTCGCAGGAACTTTCAAGAGCTAAGATAATCATTTTTCAGTTTAGTTTAATATATCAGTTTTAACCTTTTTAGCTTTCTGCGTCAACTTTTTGGATAAGCGATAATAATGCTCGGCAATAGGCTGATGTTTTAAGCAGTAGTCCCGAAGTTATCATTGAAGTTGGTGCTAGTTGTCGGAAAAAGTAAAATTTGAATTCCTAATATTATATTTGACATGAAAGAGAACGGATGCTTGACAAACTTGTGCTTATGTTTTATTTTCAAGGTATAAGTAAATTATTCATTAATTTTTATCATATGGGTGAAACATTGCCATATAACCCGGAGGAGGAACAAGGTGAAGATACCGCGCCAACCAATGCAAACGAAGCGCGTGATTATAGTCACGACAAGGCAGCGGAAATGGCCTATGCCGAAGTTCCTGCGAGGGATAAAATTCATGCCGATAGGGATAAAATTCATGCTTTGGAAAGTTTAGGTTTACCGAAACCGCCCGAGTTAGAGCAAAAACACCAAGAATTGATGGAAGAGGCACAAGCAGCTGGAGAAGCAGCTGGCAAAGAATATGAAACCAAAAAAGCTAAAACAGCTGTTGAAACTATGAGCGCCTCTGAAAAAAAAGTGCAGATGAGGGAAGCAATTGATCGGGTTCTAACAGACGCTGTCATGAGACCAAATTATCACGGAATCATGGAAAAACCAGACAGTAAGTTTGACCCTTCTTGGAAACAAGATGTCTTGCGTGATATTAGCGACCGAATAGCAGAGTCTGGTCTTGATAGTAGAGATTTTAGAATTTTAGCGCCAGACGATGAACATGTGTATGTTAAATATGAAAAAGGAAGAGGTGAAAAGCTTAGAGCCTGGGAGGATTTACCAAGAGATGAACAAAACCGTTTAAGAGTTATGACGGAAATGGCCGCAGGTGTCATCCATTCAGAATCGGGGAAAAATTTAGGTGAATATAAGAAACTTGTAGGTGAATATCCTCCTTTGGAGGAGTTGGTTCCTTTTGGCGGCAGTAGATAAAATTTACAGAATATTATATTAGGATGGCCAGGCGCTAGCGCCTGGCCATCTGTAGTTTAAGAAAAATTTAAGGATAAACTTGTTAGTTTTTCTTTTTAGATCGAAACGATCTGATTCGATCTTGTTCCGAGAGCTGTTGCTTTCGCAAGCGAATATTTTTGGGAGTAATTTCCAGATATTCATCTTCGGCCATGATTTCTAATCCGCGCTCAAGGGTAACATTAAGCGGGGGCGTTAAGATGATGGCTTCATCGGCGCCGCTCGAACGCATATTAGTTAAGTTTTTACCTTTAATCGGATTAACCGCCATGTCTTCACCTTTGGAAACGGTGCCAATAACCATACCTTCATAAACTTCAACGTTTGATCCGACATAAAGTTCACCCCGATTTTGCAAATTGAATAATGAATAACCCGAAGTGTCTCCTGTTACCATCGAAATCATTGATCCGGTCGAGCGTTTGTTGATTACTCCGACAAATGGTTTAAAGCCGATGACGCGAGAATAAATAATGCCGTCGCCCCGGGTGTCAATAATAAATTGATTGCGATAACCAAGGAGTCCGCGCGTCGGAATTTCAAACATCATTTTGATTTGGCCATGTTCCGGTTTCATTTCAGCCATGACACCCTTGCGTTTGGCCATATTTTCAATAATGGAGCCGGAATGCTGTTCGGGGACTAGAATCGTCACTTCTTCAAAGGGTTCATTTTTGTGGCCGTCAATATTTTTGATAATAACTTTCGGTTGCGAAACCTGTAATTCATAGCCTTCACGGCGCATATTTTCGAGCAGAATGGCAATATGCATTTCGCCGCGGCCAAAAATGATATAGTAGTCGGAATTAGAAAAATCAATTTTTAGTCCGACGTTGACTTCCAGTTCGCGTTCCAGCCGTTCTTTAATTTGTCGGCTGGTAACAAACTTACCGTCGCGGCCGGCAAAGGGCGAGTTGTTGACTAAGAAATTAATGGAAATGGTCGGCTCGTCAATGGTAATGGCCGGCAATGATTCTTGGTCGACGCTGTGACAGATTGTTTCGCCGATATAAATATTTGGTAAACCGGCAATCATCACAATGTCACCAGCCACGGCTTTCGTAACTTCTTTTTTACTTGAGCCTTCGAAGGTAAAAATTTTGGTGATATTGCCAGTTCGGGTTTCGCCATCTGGTTTTTTTATTGTTACCTTTTCGCCTGGTTTGACGGTACCGTCATAAATTCGTCCGATCGCTAAGCGGCCTAAATAATTATCATAGCCTAAATTAAATGGTTGCATGCGAAATGGTAAGGTTTCATCAGCCGTTGCTGGTTTTACTTTTTCTAAAATTGTATCGAGTAACGGTTCAAGATTGTCGGAATTATCGGTAAGATTTTTTTTGGCGATGCCGTTGCGAGCAATGGCGTAGACGGTTGTGAAGTCTAATTGTTCATCAGTAGCACCTAAGTCCATAAATAATTCTAAAACTTCTTCATGAACCTCAGCTGGTCGGGCCGCTGGTTTATCGATTTTATTAAGGACGACAATTGGTTTTAAACCAAGCTCCAAAGATTTTTTTAAAACAAACCGCGTTTGTGGCATCGGGCCTTCTTGGGCATCGACCACTAAAATAACCGAGTCGATTGAACGCAAAACTCGCTCAACCTCAGAACCGAAATCAGCGTGACCGGGAGTGTCAACGATATTGATTTTGGTATCGTGATAAAAAAGGGAAGTATTTTTTGAGTAAATGGTGATGCCTCGTTCTTTTTCCAGCGCGTTGCTGTCCATGGTCGCATTTTCGTCAGTCACCATTCCGGTCTGGCGCAACAAAGCATCGGTCAAGGTTGTCTTGCCGTGATCGACGTGCGCAATAATTGCAATATTCCTTATTTCCATAGCTTTTTTGTGTTTAGAGAATGTATCTAGTATGAACTAAATTTTTATAAATGTCAAGATTTATGTTTAATTTTAGCCAAAAAACGGATTTTTATGGTTTGCCAGCGCTTGACAGTTGTTTAAAAAAGGCCAGTTCTATTGTTCAAAATGCGTATATTTGCTATATTTACTATATATTAATTAATAATTTAATGTCTCTATGGCAAAAGGTTTGACCAAATCGCAAGTCATCAGTGAACTTGCGGATAAAGCTGGCGTCGGTAAAAAAGAAGTTACCGGCCTATTGGACGCAATGGTTTCCTTGGCTTACAGTGAAGTCAAGAAAAGTGGTGAGTTTACCGTTCCTGGTTTGGGAAAGTTGATTAAGAAGGCACGAGCCGCTCGCATGGGCCGAAACCCGGCAACTGGCGAGACGATTAAAATCCCAGCTAAGACGGTTGTTAAATTCCGAGTTGCGAAAGCAGCTAAAGACGCCATTTTGTAAGATTAACGTCCATTACTAAAAATCCCGCCCCCAGTTAGGGGCGGGATTTTTATTTTATAACGAAGCGCAGGGCTTAATTTTTTTGCTTAAGCCAGTCAATTCAGTTATTTGTTCAGGAGTAATCGAAGCAAGTTCTGGGTCACGGCTGATCTCAGGATAAATAATTTTATAAAATTCAGACATCAGAGGATTAAGTGCTTCGCTGACCGTAATATTTTTTGTTAGCTCGACAAATTGTTTCCAGGTCAGATCGTTGCCATGTAAAATTAAGTCAAGTCCGGTTGCTGGCATTAATCTGTCAGCGTGGTCCTTGATAAAGGCCAGGGTCACTTCGCCACAAAGCTCTTTGGTCTGCGATCGGGCGCAGACCTCGATGCTTTTGTAGTACTCAAAATCGGTGAGCATTTTTATATAAGATTGTTTCATGAAAGTCAGATAGTTAACTTGGCTGAAACCGCCCAAACATTTTAGCCCATAGTAAAATGCTAAAATAATAAATGTTAATAACATACTTGGAATCAATTGTTTTGAAATTAATCCTTCGGCAATCCCTTGGGGAGTCAGATCAACAGAAAATAAACCGTCGGCAGTTACTAATTTAGTACCGCGTTTCCAGAGTTGTTGTCGATATTTTTTCCCTTTTGGTAAGGCCCAAAAAAAGTAAGTTCCGCTTTCAGACTCGAGAGAAAAAGCTCCCGTTATGCCGTCAAAGTACTGGTGGATCAGCGGCTCAATTTTTGGATTAAATAGAAATTGATTAATTATCGTATCTTGATTTAAATGGTAGGAAATAATGAGTTCCGCAACAATGCTTTCTTGATCAATGTATATTAAATTCGGGGCTTTAATGTGATTAGGGGTAAAGAATTTATCCCATAACTCAAAATTTGTTTTCGTTAACTGTTCTGAATACGAAGTTGATGCCATCACTTGCTGTGATTCATATATTGAGCTAATAATTTCAGTAATTTTTTGTTCCTCTCGTTCAGTTATTTTATTTTCGCGAGATAATTTTTTAAGTTCGGTTTTAATGCGGCTAGTATCATTGGTTGTATAAGGTCGATAGCCATAGACTGGACAGAGTCGATCGCTGGCTGGCGAAAATGATATACGCTTCATTTCCTGCTGGTTACCAATACTACTATGGAATAACAGACCACGGGGGAATGACGAGTTATTTAGCGAAATATTAGCACAAGCTAAGACGATGACATTTGATAAAGTTGGGTCGAGATTTTCTAAGTAAGTCGCTGATGAAATTAAATTACCATTAAGAAAAAAAGGATGGCAGATTGGACCATGGTGATCAGTGGTTGACACGAAATAATATTTTTTAAGCTGCTTAGCTACGCTTTGTCCAATGTCTTCTCCTAGTCGACCACTGACACTTTTTTGAATAGTTGTGATTAAATCGTCCTGTCGCCGCTGAATCGGAGGATTAATGTTAACTTCAATGTATTCTTTAGCATAGTCATAAAGAACTTTTTGACCATGTTTGGTTACAATGTATTTGAGAACTGGTTTCTTTTCCAAAACCTTCTCACGTAGCGTTTGGATTTTTTCCTCAATTAGCGGAGTCGAGCTTTTTAGTGAGCTCGGCTCAAAATTATTGGTGGTAGTCATAAAAAATGATAAAAGTCATTTTAGCACTTCGACATAAAATGTCCAGCCCCCTATTTTTATTTTGCAATGAAAAAATCGCTGTGAAAGCGATTTTTGATGTTTTTGATTGTAAGGTTATCCCTTGGTCTGGCGATAGATTTCTGATACCGCCTTATCTTTATATTTCCTTAGTTCAATTTTTAATTCATCCTTAATTTTATCAATGGCGGAAAATAAGTCATTCATTTCAGCTTCAGCGTGAATGGTTTTTTTTGGTAGTTTGACGTCAGCTTTGGCAAAAAATATATCACCATGCTTGTGATGAAAAGTGGACTGGCCGATTTCAATAAAAACGGTAATGTCGCCAAAGCGTGAGACAAATTTTTCCAGCTCGGTGATCTTTTTTTCGATATATGACTCAATTTCTGGTGTAACTTTAGTTTTAATTCCCTTGATGATTGTTTTCATATTTTTATTATTTTATTAAATTAGTTCTTTTTTATTTTGGGGATGGTAGAATATTGTAAAAAATGCCCAAGCCGCAAAAATTGTCAATGACGCCATAATTACTGGCGCTTCTGGTGTGATACTGACCGCGATAAAACCAGACATCACCGCCGGAATTGAGAATCAATACCCTCAAATAACTTCGAGGGAAAATTTTAATTGATTGATTATATCCTATTATAGCAAAAAAATATCAATCAGGCACTCAGTTGACGCGGGGGACTTATTATTATAAGGTGGCGTTGATATTATCTAACCGAGGCAAGTGGAGGAACCTGGTTATGAATAGGACGGTCAAAGTCGCTTTAGTGCGAGGCGACGGTGCGGCACCGGAAATGATGGCGGCGGCAGTCGAGATTGCCATTGACGCTGCCAAGCTGGATGCTGTTGATCTGAGGTTTACCGATACGCCGATGGGATGGAACGCCTATGACGCTTATGGTGACACCTTTCCGAGTTCTTCGTTGGCAGAAGCCACTGAGGCGGGTCTGTTGTTTTTTGGTGGTGTCGGCGACCCGCAATTTGACAGTACTATTGGTGTCCAAAAGCCGAACATGCGTCCGGAAACCAGAGTGCTGATGGGAATCCGAAAACAATGGCAATTGCTGATGAATTTTCGGCCAATGATTTATCACCCAGCGTTGTCGCACTTGGCAAATGTCAAGGCTGACAAGATACCGGCTTGCGGTATTGAGCAGCATTTTGTTCGTTTTTTGCTGGAAGACAGCTACTTCGGTACCTCTGACTTAAGGGGTAATATTGGCACGGTCGCCAGCGGTCAACTCGGCCTTAAATGTAAGGCGGAAGTAACTGGCTTGGAAGAAATAGTGTCCGAGTTGGCCTATTATCGCCGGGAAACGCTGGTGAAATATTTCCGCGCCGCGTTTGCCTATGCCCGAGCCAAAGGTTTGCCTGTGATTTCGATTGATAAGGCCAATATCATGGCGCGGTATAAGTTTTGGCGCGATGTTGTCACTGCCATTGGCAGATCGGAATTTCCCGATGTCGAACTACGACATCAATTGGTTGACTCAGCGAACTCGTTATTATTTACACCAGCGGCGTTGCATGGAGTTATTGTTTGCGGCAACGAACATGGTGACATTCTGTCCGATGGCGCCGCTGCCGCTCTCGGGAGTATGGGTATGATGTGTTCGTCGGCGGTTAATCCCGACAATGGTATGGCAATGTTTGAAAGCGGTGCCGGCACGGTTCCGACATTAGCTGGTCAGAATAAAGCCAACCCCCTCGGTCGAATTTTGACCGCGGCGATGATGCTCCAGCACATTGGGGCAAACATTGGCGCTGCCGCGATTGAGCGAGGTGTTCGAACAGCGCTATTGGATGGTTTTCGAACGGTCGATCTTGCGTCGCTGACCGACCGACCCGACATGATCCTTGGTACACAAGAAATGGCCGAGGAAATCGGTCGGCGGCTGTAAGCCAACAAGGCAACGTCAAATGGGGTGCAACCTTAGCGGGAAGCACCTTTTTTTAATCCGATTAATGCGACCATGGTTTTAACCGGTTGAGTTTTGTCACGACGAAAGGAATAAAATTTTTCAGCTTTACAATAGGTACAGTCAACACTGGCAAAAATATTTTTTTGGTTTAAATTTTGGCTTAGTAGTTGTTGTCGGGCAATAAGTTTGAGGTTGATAAAGATTTTATCGTCTCGATAAATAACCGCTTTGGGGTAATTAGTTTTAAATATTTTTTCTAAATCAGATTTAACTTCAAAGTGGCAGCTGCCAATGGCTGGGCCAATGTAAGCAATAATGTCCGATGATTTTGAATTTAATTTTATGGTCATGGTGCCGATTGTTTTTTCAATAATATTATTTTTTAAGCCCCGCCAACCGGCGTGAACAATGGCAACAACTTCATTGATCGGATCAAACAAAAAAATCGGTAAGCAGTCAGCCACGGTTATTGCTAAAAAAATGCCTCGTTGGTCAGTAACTAAGGCATCGGTATTGGTTAAAGTCGTTTGTAAATTTTGGCGGCCGATAATGGCGACATTATTGCCATGGACAATCTCGCCGCTAATTACCACATCAGAATCAAGTCCCAGTGAGGTAAAAAACCGGTCGCGGTTTTTTAGTATGATGCGAGTTTGCTTTTCGGAAATTTTCATCGGCCCGTCTTTTTTCTCCGACACAGCAAACACAAGCTCAGGATAATTAAAAAGTTCGGAAGTTTCTTTCATTGGTTAATTGATTAATTTGGGATGATGCGCTTTAAATTTTGCCAACTTTGGACTGATAATGATTTGGCAGTAGGGTTTGCTCTCATTATTGTGGTAGTAGTTTTGGTGATAATTTTCCGCTTCATAAAATTCGTTCAGGGGTTTAAGCTCGGTAACAATTGGTTTGTCGAATTCATTTTGTAAAGTTAAAAGTTCAATGTAATTTTCGGCTTCGGTTTTTTGTTCGGGCGTCGCGTATAAAATGATTGAGCGGTATTGTCCGCCGTGGTCATTGCCTTGTTGGTTCAAGGTGGTGGGATTGTGTGTGGCAAAAAAAATTTCAAGTAAATCGCGGAATTTAATGATGGCTGGATTAAACTCAATTTTAACAACTTCCGCGTGACCGTCGCTGTCCGTACAGACATCTTCATAAGTTGGATTTGGCTTAGTACCGCCGGCATAGCCTGATTTTACTGATCGCACGCCCTGAAGCATTTGAAAAATGGCTTCAGTACACCAAAAACAACCGCCACCGAACACAGCTACCTCTTTTTTATTTTCTAGCTCATTTGGCATAAGTTTAAATAGCTTGCTGTTCACGCCACATCGCCGCATAGAGCGAAGGCTTATTTAATAAGTCTTGATGATTACCTTGCTCAACAATTTTGCCTTTTTCTAAAACATAGATTATATCAGCATGGGCCAGCGTGGATAATCGGTGAGCAACCAAAATCATCATGAGGTTGGGGTTAGTTTGGTTGATCCCTTGAATGGTATTGGTGATTGATTTTTCGGTAAGAGAATCCAGGTTAGAAGTTGCTTCATCAAAAATAATTAGTTGCGGCTGTCGTAATAGGGCTCGCGCGATGGCAAGTCTTTGGCGCTCGCCGCCGGATAATTTTAATCCGCCTTCGCCAATTCTGGTGTTCAAGCCAAGCTCGCCGCGTTCAATAATATTTTTGACTGACGCTTGTTCCAGGGCTAAATAGCATTCCTCATCAGTGGCGTTGGGTCTAACAAATTTTAAATTGGCGGCAATGGTTCCGGCAAACAGCTGGGTATCTTGGGAGACATAACCAAGCCGCCGCCGCCAATTATCAAGATCGATTTTTTTTGAATCAATGTTGTTTACCTCAACCCGACCAACTTGGGCTTGATAAAGACCAACTAGTAGTTTAATAATTGTTGATTTGCCGGAACCAGACATGCCAACAAAGGCGGCGGTTTGACCGTTGCTAATTTCAAAATTAATATTTTCGAGGGCCAGTCTGTCACTATTGGTATAGCCGAAGTTAACATTTTTAAACTGAATTGATTTTAAGCCGTTAATTTTTTCGGGATTAACAGCTCGTGGCTCGGGCTTTTGGCTAAAAATTTGTTGTGCCACGCCTAAGCTGGCTTGAGCTTCCTGGTATTGAGCCGCCACGGTGCCTAGTTCATAAAGCGGGCTGAAAATGGCAAACGAATAAAACATCAAGGTAAAAAATTGTCCCAAGGACATTTGATGTTGGAAAATTAGCCAGAGCATCAAAAGTAATAACAAAGACCGGGTGGCATTAACCAATGTTCCCTGGATAAAACTCAGCGTTCTAATGAGGGTAATTTTTTTTAATTCTAATTCTAAAATATCCTGATTAACATCGTTTAATCTTTTGGTTTCCTGATCCTCAAGACCTAAACTTTTGACCATTTCAACATTTCTTAAAGTCTCGGTAATTGATCCAGCCAGACTGGTTGATCTTGACACGATTATTTTTTGAGCCGCTTTGATTTTTCGACTGATAAAAAAAGTTGTTAAGCTTAATAACGGTATCATTGAGATATAAAGTAGGCCAATTAACCAATGAACAAAAAAGGCGTAACTGATAACGACCACCATCCCAATCAGCGCCAGAAAAACAATGTTAATAACACTGGCGATAAAAATTTGTGAATCAGTTCTGGCTTTGTCAGCTTTTTGGAGCAGTTCACCGGAGCGCTGATCTTCAAAAACATAGTAGGGTAACGCGAAGGCGTGCTTAAGCATGTCGGCGTATAAGCTAGTGCCAACTTTTTGCGTGATCGCATTAACAAAGTAGTCTTGAAAGCTTTTCGCAATCCGCGACACTAAGGCGGCACCAACTGATGCCAATAGTAGCAGAAACACACCAATGACGAATTCATTGTGGCCAAGCTGGTCAGTTTTAGTTGCGTAGTTATCAATAATTAAACGAAATATTTGCGGGTCAAGCAACGAAAAAAGCTGATTAATGGTTGCCAAAACCAGAGCACCAGCTAAGGTGCCCTTGTATTTTTTGAGGTAAATGATGAGTAGTTTCATTAAGCTAATTATAGCAAAGTTTAATAAGATTAAATATTATATCAAAATAGGCTAAAATGTAATTGTAAGTAAAGGAGACTTTTAACGTCATTATATAGTGACCAATGAGCCAAGAAGAGCAATTAATTAAGGCCTATGACGATTACGCCGACGCCATTTATCGTTTTTGCGTGTATCGAGTATATAATCATGAGCTAGCCAAAGATTTGGTTTCCGAAACATTTACCAAGACTTGGGATTATATGGTGAAGGGTAATGAAGTCAAAAATACCAGGGCACTGCTTTATCGGGTGGCTCGGAATTTAATTATTGATTATAGTCGTAAAAAAAAGGAACAGTCACTTGATCAGCTTATTGCTGATCAGGGCGAGTCGGTGGTTGGTTGGATTGATAATCAGGCTGAATGTGCCGACGCGGCCTTGGCCATCGAAAAACTTGATTTACTAAGTAAGGAGTTTCGGGAAGTTATTGCGCTACGTTACCTGGAGGGCTATGGACCAAAAGAAATCGCTGAGATTTTAGGTAAACCGGCAACGCTCATATCAGTCAGGCTTAATCGCGCTTTAAGAAAATTAAATAAATTAGTGGAACATGGACCAGAATAAAAAAATTGAAACCTTGGTAAAAATGATTAAAGTCAGTGATTTTAAGGCTGTCGATAGAATCAATATTAGAAATCATTTGTTACAGCACATCGAGGAAAATCCGGCGGTAAGTATTTTAGATTTAGTGCGTCAACAACATCGACAAGAACAATTTAGTTTTTCGTCTTTATTATTAATAAAAAAAACTATGTTAGCTTCAATTATTATTGCGTTGATTATTGCCACAAGCGGCGTTACATCAGTTGCCGCTGAAGGAGCTTTACCTGGTGATATTCTTTATCCAGTCAAAATTAATATTAATGAAGAGGTTCGTTCGGCCTTTAATTTATCAACCGACGCCAAGGCCAATTGGGAGGCGGAATTAACCAGCCGTCGACTTCAGGAAGCGGAAAAATTAGCTGTTGAAAATCGCTTGCAAGCAGATACTCAGGGTCAATTACGGCAGGCAATCGAAAATCATTTTACAAAATTTAATCAGTTGTCAGCCAAGTTGGCCCAGCATAACGATGCTGAAAAAGCCGCGGCGGTTCAGTCAAAATTAGAATCAATTTTGAAAGCCCATGCTGAAGTGCTGCTCGGGATGGATAGTGATACTCAAGATTCAAATTTGGTTTCGGCCCTGGCCGCTGATGTTTTAGATAAAGCTAAATCAATTTCCGAGGATCGTGGTAAAAATGAGGAAGACTCAACCAATGGTTCAGCGGTTGATAATCAGGCAGCGGCTGAAGGTAAACAACAAGCAGCTCAAAATAAAGTCGACGAAGTAGCTAAGTTGATTGCGTCGCGGAAAGACCGAATCGGTGCCACCGTATATCAGGAAGCAAGTGCGAGATTAAATGATGCTATTACCTTGGTTAACGACGGCCAAATAAAACTTAGTGCCGGTGCTTATGGTGAGGCTTTTGCCAACTTCCAGGAAGCGACTCGAAAGGCTCAAGAAGCTCAAGTCATTGTTAACGCCTCGGAATCGCTCAAGGTTGATTTGAAAATAAAGCATGAAGACCGTCTGGACGATAATGCGACTAGCAGTGATTCGATCAATGAAATTGATCGATTGCTTAATCAGGCTAATGGTAATTTGAATTTAGGCACGTCAACGGGAAAAGTTGATATTGGTATCAAGGCCGGTGATGATGAGGGCGAAAGCGATGATAGTCGAAACGGTCTAACCAACCAAAATATAAACAGTCGTGAGCGTGAGGACGAACGTGAGGACAATGACAATGAAAGAAATCGTGGCAACGTGAATGTTAATCTGAATGCTAGTCTGGGATTATAAAAATAGCAACAAAAAAACAGCTCTGAGTCTTAGGGCTGTTTTTTTGTTTTATAAGATAGCTTGCTTGATAGTCGCAATCAGTTTTTGGTGGATGTACCCGTTCGAAGCAACACCGCCGCTTATCTCACCATCATATCTTTGATTGCGGCCGTAAAAATCGGTCACTTGACCGCCGGCTTCTTCAATAATAATTTTTACAGCGGCCATTTCCCAAGCGTGAGCGCCGGGAAAAATAAGACCACTAGCTTCGCCACGAGCGACTAGCGTGGCGCCGTAGGCAATTGATTTGTAAATTGGGCAGTGGCAGTCAGTTTTTTCTAACGCTTCAATGATCGGTAGCGTATTAAATTTTGCCTGTTGCCAATATTCACAGAAAATCAAGGCACTTTCGAGTGATTTATTGGTTGAAACTTTAACGGACTTATTGTTATGAGTCGTCCCCTGCCCCGGTTCGGCAAAATATAAATTATTACCAAAGGGATCATAAATTAAACCTAAGATCGGTTGGCCGTTTTGAGTCAAAGACAAAACAAACGTTGCAATCGGAATGCCATGCGAAAATGGAATGGTACCGTCAACCGGATCACAGAGCCAGACAAATTCGCGGTCAGTTTGTAAGTTACTCTCTTCCTCTCCCAGAACGCTGTGGTTCGGAAAACGTTTTTTTACTTCGTTGATAACTAGGGTATTTATTTTGGTGTCAGTCTGGGTCACTGGTGAGCCGTCAGCTTTATTCTTTTTGGCCATGCCAAATTTAAAATTAGTTTTAATAATTTTACCAGCGCGAGCGGCGAGCTTTAAAGCGAAGATTTTGTAGTCAGTCATATTTTAGCTATAATTAATATTATCAAATATAGCACATAAACAAAAGTTGCTATATGGGGCTAATAGTTGACAGTAATTGTCGTTTGTGGTATGCTGTCAAATCAATCAGGTACAGCTTATTGAAAAATTTTATATCTTAATGAGGCGGAAGACTTAATTTAATAATGCCTCTCCTCGATCCTATCTTTTGTCATTTTTTAGTGGCTACATTTTAGACTCGAGACCCTAAAAATATGACCGAACAAAACATTAAGCCGCAAGGCTTTGGTAACCTGGGCATCAACCCTAGGTTAATGGAGATTTTAGAAAAACTAAAATATCACACACCAACTCCAATTCAGCTCAAGTCGATTCCGACGAGCATTTTGGGCAAGGATTTAGTTGGCATTGCTCAGACGGGAACGGGCAAAACCTTAGCTTTTGGTATTCCGTTGATCCAGCGTTTGGGTGAGCTAGGTGGCAAAGGTTTAATTCTATTACCGACCCGAGAATTAGCGGCGCAGGTCAATGAAAGTTTACAGGCTATTGGTAAAGACTTAGGTTTAAGAACAGCGGTGATCATTGGTGGTGAACCGAAGCCCGCTCAGCTCCGGGCGCTAAACCAAAAACCACATATCATCATTGCCACGCCTGGACGTTTGATTGATCATTTAATTTCCGGACAATTAAGTTTAAAAGATGTTTCCATTTTAGTGTTAGACGAAGCTGATTTAATGTTAGACATGGGGTTTGCACCGCAAATTTCGGACATTTTACGTTCCGTGCCAACCGATCGCCAAACCATGTTGTTTTCGGCCACAATGCCGCCGACCATTATGAAAATGGTGACAAATTATATGCGCTTGCCGGTAACCATTGAGGTTGCGCCATCAGGTACGGCGGCGGAAAATGTGTCGCAAGAAATGATCGTGATCAAACGCGAAGATCGTTTACCACAATTAGGAAAAATTTTGGAAAAATACCAGGGCCCGATTTTAATTTTTTCTCGAACTAAACATGGCGTCAAAAAATTAGCCGCCAAAATCAAATCAAATAATTATCCGGTGGCGGAAATTCACTCGGATCGAACTTTGGGTCAGCGCACGCAAGCTTTGAAAGGCTTTAAAGACGGCCGTTATACAATTTTAGTCGCCACTGATATTGCCGCTCGTGGCATTGATGTTAAGGGCATTGAGTTAGTTTTGAATTTTGATTTGCCTGATAATTTAGAAGACTACGTCCACCGTATTGGCCGAACAGCTCGTGCTGGTAAGTCGGGTATGGCTATTACTTTTGTTTCGCCAAATGAAATGAAGTCGGTGAGAAAAATTGAGCAGATTATTAAAAAAAGTATTCCCCTAACAAAACTAGCCGAACCAGAGCCTGATCAAATTGAGCGAAGCGCGGGACGTCGCGATAACAATTTTAAGCGCCGTTCACCGTATCGCGGTGATAAAAAAACAGATTGGCGTAAAATGCATCGTGAGCAAAAACGCTATAAGTAAAATTGACAATAAAAAAATCGCCGATGAGGCGATTTTTTTATTAGTTGAGAAAAGTTAAGCTTTTTTTACTTGCGTAGCGGCTTGACCCTTCGGGGTGTCAGTGACTTCAAAAGTGACTTCGTCACCTTCTCTTAAGTCGCTGAAGCTGACACCGACTAGCTCGTTGGCGTGAAAGAATAAATCCTTTCCACCTTCTTGGCTAATGAAACCGAAGTTTTTGTCGGTCAACTTTTTGATTGTTCCTTGCATGATGATGTAGAAATAAAGTTAATTAAGTTAGCTAGTAGAAATTCGACTTTATTTCCACAATAACTATTTGGTCAGATTGACCAAGATAAGTCTATCATATAAACCCAATATTGTCAAGCCGACTGTAATTTTAGGGGTCGAAAATTATTTTTCTAATTCAGCTAAGAGTTCGCTGAAAGCCGGAGAGGCTGACGCTGATGTTTTTAAATTTTTAAATGACGGTCGTTGATTGGTTGGTAATAACTATTTTTTTAATTTTGGGCCAAGATTTTAGAGTAGTAGTCTAAATATTTTTTTACCATTTTAGCTGCTGAAAAATAATGTTCGGCTTTAATTTTCCCCTCGCTGGAAATATTTTGCCATAATTTTTTATTATTAATTAGTTCGTCGATACCAGAGGTAAAACCGTTGATATCGCCGACTTGATATAACAAACCATTAAGTCGGTTGGTAATTACTTCGGGCACGCCGCCAGCGCGCGTCGCTAAAACCGGCTTACCATAGCTCATGGTCTCTAAAATACTCATCCCAAAGCTTTCATGATCAGAGGTATATAATCCGCAGTCAGCAGCATTAAGATAATTTTCAACGTCAGCGACGTTTTGTTTGAGAATTATTTTTTTCTCAATTTTTAACTTTTTAGCTAAAGGCAAGTAGGGTGAAAAATCACCACCGGACAAAATTAACAATTTAGCATCATGTTTTTTCTCAACCTGTGAAAATATTTTTAGTAAATCAGGAATTCGTTTGACGGGCCGTAAGTTGGAGGCGTGACTAATGACAAAAGTATTTTTGTTTAGGCCTAGTTCACGACGGATAAGTTGCGGTGACTTGGTTATTTTTTTTGGCGAATAAAAATTATAAATAACTTCAATGGGATTATTGATACAGAAAATCTTTTTTGTTTCGGTGGCCAAATTTTTTGACACCGCCGTAATACCGTCTGATTTTCCAATGGAGTAACAAATTACTGGCTTTAAACTTTGGTCATTGCCAACTAAAGTAATATCGGTGCCGTGGAGCGTGGTGATGACTTTAAATGGTTTAATCTTTTGGTGGTCGGTAATTATTTGTTTCGCCAATAACGCCGCGGTGGCATGGGGCACGGCATAGTGAACGTGCATAATGTCTAATTTATATTTGGTATGGACATCAGTCATAGTGACGGCTAGCGGCAAGGTGTAGTCCGGGTAGCGGAAAAGTTGGTAAGTGTTAATTGGTACTTTATGAAAGTAAATATTTTTTGATTGGGTTGGCAAGCGGAAAGGTCGTTGATAACTGATAAAATGAATTTTATGTCCAAGTTTGGCTAAGGCAATACCGAGTTGAGTGGCCACGATGCCGCTCCCGCCGACTGTCGGATAACAAACAATTCCAATTTTAAGTTTTTTGGTTATTGTCATTTTAGAAATTTCTAGCTGATGAATTAATGGTTGACGGCAAATCAATAACCAACGGGTCATTGGCGTAGAGACCCTGAGCATATTCAGTATTGATTGATAGGCCTAAAATTTTAGCTCGGGCCATTACTAAATCAACATACTTTCGAGTTTTTAGCTGGCTGGCATGGGCGGTCATAGTTTTTTCCCAAGTTTTAACTTCGTTGGTGATGTCAATAATAAGGTCAGGCGGCAAAGTAGTATTTAATGTTGCTGAGTAGAAATATAAAGCGTCAATTTGGTGGGGGGGTATATTTTTTAATTCGTTAATGCCGCCATACCGAGCGAGGCGCGCGGCGGCTCTGACGATGGCTGACGCCTGAACATGATCCGGATGTTGATTTTGTTCATCACCGTTAGTGATAATAATATTGGGCCGAAGCTGTCGAATTAGCTCGGCTAGCTTAATGACATTGGCCGTTGAGTAAATCAAATGGCCATCGCCGCCAAAATCGGTAAACGCTAATTTAGCGCCGATAATTTTGGCGGCCAACGCCGCTTCTTGTTGGCGAACCTCGGGCGAACCATTGCTCGCCGCTTCACCTTTGGACATTACTAACATTTCCACTGAGTTGCCGGCGGCAACTTCTTTGATTAAAATGCCGCCGATTGAGAATTCAAGGTCGTCGGGGTGAGGACCGATGGCTAATATTTTTTTGGTCATAGCAATATTGTTAGCCGACCCAGGCAAAATCTGGATCGGTGATTTCTTCGCGGTTAATAAAAATTACGTCAGGAAAATTTTGCGTTTCCAGGTAATTTCCTTCGCCTTGGCCGGTGATATAATGGGTGCAGTGAACCACCGATTGCATCCAGCTAAAGCGCTGTTTACGATCTGGGTTAATTTGTGATTTTTCAATCACCTGTTTCGGTAACTCGATGTATTGATCGCCACCGCGGTGTAATAAGACTTTACCATCTTTAAATCTAGCTCGAACAATTTCATTCTCATAATTTAGGTCAACAAAATAATCGTCAGCCATGTCAATCGCGTTATGACGAACAGTCTTGTCACTAGAGCGAACAACCTCAATGTTATCAAGTAGCCCAGCTTGCTGATAAAGTTCTAAGCAAAAATCAGCTACGGTCTTCCCTTTAATTGATGAAAAAATAGTAATTAATTTTTTGTCAGTAAAGCGAGGTAATCGTCTGGCGGTCACCGCTTGCCAGTCAGCGGGAATTCGTTTTGTGTAAAGTGGTGAATATTTTTTTTGAATTTTGTTTTCCTGTTCGAAGTTAAGTCGATCAATAACGCCGGTTTGACAGTCGCGCATGACCGTTATCGTTTCACGGTAATCATGGTCAGAATCATGATAAAAAAAAATAATTTTGCCGCCGATTTTTTGCTGTAACGCTTGGGCGCTATTAATTTTAGCGATTAAATATCTTTTTGGGAAAAACCCACAGGGTTGTTGCCCAAAGCAGATAATTGGTTGACTGGCCATAGGGCGGTTAGAAGCTAACTAATTAAAAACCTAGGTCTTCGTTAACAAAAATAATCCGAACCTTTCTTCCCAGTTTAGGATTTTCTTTACAAAATACGACAATTTTTGACAACATTGTGTGAATACCATATTTATTCATTATATTTACATCTTCCAGAGGAATAACATGCTCCTTAAGGCGCGTCATGGCGTCAGCAAACGTTGGGACGATTTTCTTAGTACTGATAACAAAAATTAGATTGGGAGAAGTGTAAACAATATGGGGTAATTGACTACCAGTATTTGAGCCAATGATGAATTCGCCGGTTTGGGCTAAAGCGTGAACACTGCCTAAATAGTAATCGGAGAATTCGGCTTGGTGACGAAGTTCTGTTTGTTTAACTTGGTCGGGTTCGGCCACGATGGCTTCGTGGAGGTTATTCCAGCCATGCTGGCCGGATTTTAAGTATTCAATAAATCCAATTTCTTCAAGTGTTCGGGATGAACCGTTCATTACTGATGCTCCCGGTGGGATTAACTCCTTAATTTTTGCTAAAGCCGCGGCGGAATTTTCAACCATAATGGTTTCGATCCCATTGTTATTTAAGACGGTGCTAGTTGTTATGGTAACTTCCGGGGAAGCTAATTTAGTAAAATCCATAGTGGTATCGTTAAACTGTTAATTTTTTGCTAGTATTTTTTTGTGCAGCGTTAGAAAAGTTACAAGTTCGTCATCGTTTAAAGCGTCAAATAATGTTGCTAAATTCTTGAGCCGATTATTATTAAGGTCAACAATATATTTATATCCTTTAGCTGTAAGCTCTAACTGCAACGCTCGCCGGTCTTTTAAGTCAGTTTTTCGAACGGCATAGCCGTTTTCGACCAAGCCGTCGACTAGTTGGGTAGCCGCACTTGAAGAGATATTAAGTTTTTTTGATATTTCTTTAATGCCGATATTGCAATGTTGCCTAATAATGGCCAAAACAAAAAGTTGCGAGTGGGTAACGCAGTCTTTATAATCAGGCGGTGTGGAGTTGGACTGCATTTTATTTTTGATTGCCTGAAAGCTCTCTAAAATTTCTTCAATTTTTCGTTTTCGGTTCGACATGGTTACTTTTAATTTCTGTTAGGTTCTTAATATATAAGCATCTTATATAATTTAAAACTATTTGTCAAACCAGTCACTATGTAATAAAAAAAACTTTGCCGGTGGGACAACAGGCAAAGCTTAGAAGCGACGATAGCCGCTGGGACGATAAGTTTCCTCCGGACCGTCGCAAACGTGCGGCGACACTTCGTAGGTTCCGCGATTAACGCGACAATGTGCGCGGACCTCAGTTGCTCCGAAAAGTTTTTCGACGTAGCCGCAGTTGGGACACCGAGGTGCCTTTTCGGCATAGCCCTGACCAAAGGAAAGGCCTGGGGTATGGTGAGGTGGTTGGCAGTCTCGACGAGGGCGATGCCGCCGCTGGCCATAAAGTGAAAACGTACGATTCAAGGCAGTCATGGCTTACTTCCCTCCTTGCCAATGGCGTTGAAATTAAAAAAAGCTTACATTTTTTTTAGATGTAAGTCAATAGTTTTTTAAATTAAAAAACGAAAAAATGGGCTAAGAAATTTTAATTATTTTGCATGTAATTATTTTTTCGTTTGATTGGAAGGAAATTTTGTCGCCGACACGGTGGCCGATTAAAGCCGAACCCATTGGCGAGTTATGAGAAATGATCCCCTGACTTGGATCCGTTTCGGATGAGCCGAGAATAGTAAAAGTTTTTTGGGCATTGTTAATTTCCATTGTGACTTCGTGTCCGACTTCAACTGTTTCGGCGTTTTTTTTAGGTGAAATAATGATGGCGTGATGAATTAATTTTTCCAGTTCGGTAATTTTTTCATTGATACCCCGCAGCCTTCCCTTGGCAATTTGGTAGCCGGCGTTTTCTGACAAGTCTCCCATTTCGGCTAACCGCCTGACTTCCGTGGCCACTTCCGGCCGGGTTACCTTAATTAATTTTTCCAGCTTATTTTTTAATTCCAAAAATTTAGACTCAGTAAAATTAATATCGGGCTGATCATGGGTGTATTTGCCAGGTTTTCTAATGGGAACTCTCATGTATTTTTCAGCATATCAAAAAATTGTTTGGTTGGCGATGATTTGGCCTGGATTTTTTAGGCATTGCTGCCGGCGATAAAGCCAGTGGTCCAGCAGAGTTGCAGCGAATAACCGCCCGACGGGCGGCTAATATGGAGCAGGTCACCAATGATAAATAGATTGTCATAAAGTTTTGAGCGCATCGTTTTAACGTCAATTTCAGTTAAGGTCACGCCGCCGTCGGTGATGACTGCTCGATCATGGCCCATTAAACCGGTGACTTTAACCGGTAGCGTTTTTAATAAATTGACAATTTTTTTTCGTTGATCTCTAGTAACGCTATGAACTTTTAGATCGGGATTAAATTTGAGAAGTCTTAGTATTATTTTGGTCGTCCCGTCTGGGACGAAAAATTTAAAGACATTTTTTAGTTCTTTATTTTTATGTTCATTAAAAATTTTAGTTAGGTGTTTGTCGAGACCGCCTAAATCTAACTGGGGAAACATATCAATGATGGCCGTGACTTCACCGTCATGCATGAAGTCGGCAATTTTGCCCGCGGCATTTAAAATAAGTGGACCGGATAAGCCAAAGTGGGTCAATAAAATATCACCTTTGAGGGTTAAACTTTTTCGGCCCGCAGTATAAAAAATTATTTTAACTCGGGGCAAGGTTAGCCCGGAAAGCTGTTTAATCCAGTTGTCGGCAACGGCGATTGGCACAACGGTTGGGGTTGGTACTTTTATGTTGTGTCCGAGTTGTTCAAGCCAAATAAAACCATCGCCAGTCGAGCCGGTTTCCGGATGACTTTTGCCGCCGGTCGCTAAGATGTATGAGGCGGCGCTAAAGTCGCCTTGATCCGTAATAATTTTTTCAATTTTTTTATCAGTCCCAACAATTTTTTTTACCTTGGTGGTTGAACAGATTTTAACGTTGCCTTGTTTGAGATATTTTTCTAAGACTAGCAAGACATCGAGGGCTTTTTCCGTTTTAGGAAAAGCTCGTTGGTTGGCCTGCACGATTAGCGGTAAGCCGCGGTTGGCAAAAAATTTAAAAGTATCTTCAACACCAAATTGGGCAAAAGCTGAATGGAGCGCTTTGCCGGCGGTGCCATACTTGGCAAGGAGCAGATGTTTATTCTCTTCGGCGTTAGTAATATTACAGCGGCCGCCGCCGGTAAGCTTTAGTTTTTCACCAAGATTTTTATTTTTTTCCAACAGTAAAACGCGTCGGCCGTTTTCCGCTGCGCGGCCGGCGGCCATCATACCGGCGGCTCCGCCGCCGATAACAATCACGTCATAATTGGCAGGGTAATTTTTCATAGTTTGGCAAGTTCATTCTAACAAAAAATCGCCACTTCGTCTTGTTAGTTATGAAGCAGGCATTTTTTTGTTTTTATGAAACTCTAAATTAGATAGCGGAAGTAGACATAGATTGAACATAAAGTAATTCCGATCAATGTCATTGGTACTGCAATTTTCATATATTCCCAAAAACCGATCGGAACTCCGTCCTTCTGCGCTAAGCCAGAAACCACTACGTTGGCTGAAGCACCAATAATTGTCGCATTGCCACCAATATCAGCACCAAGCGCGAGTGCCCACCACATTGGTGTTAGATTCAATCCAGAAAGGGCCCCAATGTCTTTAATAAGTGGAATCATGGTCGCGACAAAAGGAATATTATCGACGGCCGCGGAGAGTACCGCTGACCCCCAAAGAATACTTAGAGTCGTTAAAACCATATTGCCACCAGTGGCCTGCAAAAGCTGTTCGGCTAAAAATCGAATTACTCCAACGTGTTCAAGTCCAACTACCAAGATAAATAGACCAATAAAAAAGAAAATTGTGGTCCACTCAACCTCTTTTAAGTGATGATCTGGTTCGTTTAGGGTCAGTAATAAGAGCAAGACAGCGCCGGTTAAAGCAATGGTTGCTCCTTCAAGGTGTGTGGCACCGTGAGTTAAAAATCCGAGCAAAACAATTCCTAAGACGATTAATGATTTAAGGAGTAGAGTTTTATCAGTAATAGCTTCATTAGGATTAAATTTCATAATCGCCGCCTGTGCCTCGGGCTTTACCACAAATTCTTTACGATACCAAATGACCAACAAGCCGGTTGTAATTATTGCAACTAGAAAAGCAATTGGAGCAACGTTAACTAAAAAATCGTTGAAACTTAATTCAGCGGCACTGCCAATAAGAATATTTGGTGGGTCACCAATCAAGGTTGCGGCACCACCAATATTTGATAATAAAATTGTCGCTATTAAATAAGGTTTTGGGTTAACTTTTAGATTGTTTGCGACGACGAACATTACTGGCACCATGAGCAAAACAGTAGTGACGTTATCAAGGAAGGCAGAAAAAATCGCGGTAATAAACCCTAGCATAATAAAAATTGGCAGTGGTTTACCCTTGCCAAGTCGCGAGGCTAAAATTGCAACATATTGAAACATGCCGCAGTGTTTGGCAATAGTGACAATGACCATCATGCCAATCAATAATCCCAGAGTATTGAAGTCAATCCCTTCGACGGCTTGCTCTTGGGTAATTATTCCTAATAAAATCAGTAAGACAGCGCCAGCAAGTGCTGCGACAGTGCGGTGAATTTTTTCTGAAATAATAATGGCATACGTGGCAACAAAGATCATTAACGTAAACCAAAAAACAGCGTTAAGCTGAATTTCCATACTTTTTTTGTTTTAATTAATATTTAAAATATCGCCGATGGCGCGCTTGATATCGGTTCGATTAATGTAGCCAATATATTTTTTATTTTCATCAATGACCGGCAATTGTCGAATGCCATGTTCGGCTAAAATAGCGGCGGCTTCCATCAAAGTGTCTGAGGGATGAGCTGTATGGACATTTTTAGTCATAAAATTTTCAATTGAGTCATTGGCCACTTCATTGACGCGTGAAGTAAATACCGCTTCGGCCTCAAATGAGGAAAGATGATCTTCATTTTCCAAATAATCTGGTACGACGTGCTTAACAATGTCCCAACTTGAGATAATACCAGCAATATTATTTTCACCATTAGTTACGACTAAACCATTGGTCTTCTCGGTAATCATTACGGCTACGGCTTCTTTTAGGGTAGCTGTTTTTTTAATTGAAATTTGTCGAGTGGACATAAAGTCCTTGACGTAAAATTTTTTTTCTTCCATATAATTTGCTTCAGTATAATTTTGATATTGCTTAATATAGCACACTAAGTGATATGATTCAAGGGTTTTTTGATAATTATTTGGCTATGTCTTGGGAAATTGAATATTCTTTGCTGTTTTCATCAGTTCGATTTTTCCCCGACGTGACAGTTTTTTGATTTTTAGTTCGGCTTGCGTCGCGGTCGACCGGTTGCGATATTTTTTCGAATAAACGAGTTTAACTGGTCGGCGGCTCAGGGTATATTTGGCGCCAAGTTTTGATGAATTATGTTCGTTGAGTCGTCGCGCCAGATGGGTGGTGATACCACTGTAGAGCGTTTGGTCGGCGCATTTTAAAATGTATAAATAGTACATATCAAGCGATGATATTTTGGACGCGGCCGACTTGGCCGGAAACGAGCCGAACTTTAATACCGTGCGGGTGCTGTTCAGAGTTAGTTAAAATATCGGCCACCACGCCGCGCGTTAGTTTGCCCGAAGACTGATCTTCTTTCAAGACAATCTCAACTTCCAGCCCGGCTTTAAGATGATGACGTATATTTCCATTCATATGATGATATAATAACTATACCAAAAAATCGTCGACTCGACGATTTTTACAATTTGTTGCTCGGACCTGATTGTGGTAGAATATAGTTCTAAAATATTTAATTAATTTCGCTTTGGAGATGGCTAATAAAAAAAATATTTTTTATAAATTTAACGTTATTATTCAGGGCGCGGTAATAAGTGCGATTTTTTTAGGGCCGATTTTATGGCCGCAATTAGTCACCGCTGACGTTACTACCACGGCTACTACGTCATTACCTTTTGACCTAAAATTGGCAACCTTGAAAAGCGGCGATTTAGTCAAGGGTAGTGGCACCGAAGTTTATGTGTTGTCGGAAAATAATATGCTGCGCTGGATACCAGATGAGGTAACCTTTAAGGCCTTGGATTTTAAATGGGGCAACATTGTTACTGTTACTGATGAGGCCCTAACCAAATATTTAATTGGTGATCCAATGGTCACCTCAACGCCAGCACTGCCGACCTTGGCTGAAACGGAAGCTAAAGTGCGTGCTTATTTTATTGAGACGCCAGTGATGATTACCGTTGCCAAATGTGAATCCGGATTTCGTCAGTACAATAACGACGGGACGCCCCTGCTTGGTCATGGCTTATATATCGGGGTTTTTCAAATTGCGGCCAAGGTTCACGCTGATTTTGCGAAAAGTTTAGGGATGGATATTTATACGCTTGATGGCAATATGGCCTATGCCAAATATTTATATGGTCAGTTGGGAACTCGACCTTGGGCTGGGTGTGTTAAGGGTTCGGCGCCGGTGGCTTCCAGTAATTTGTTAACGTTAAATTTAAAGCTTGGCGATACCAACTCACAGGTTAAAATTTTACAGCAACTATTAAATAAATCTGGCTTTATTATTGCCAAATCCGGTCCGGGCGCGGTGGGTAACGAAACCGAATATTTTGGTTCGCTGACGCGCGCCGCGGTGCAGCGCTTCCAGTGTGAAAAGAATATTGTTTGCCAGGGTAGTGAGGCAACGACGGGTTATGGTCAAACTGGCCCTCAGACGCGAACGGCGCTGCTAGCTGCAACTAAATAAAGTTTATAAAAAACGCCGGATCGTTACGGCGTTTTTTGTTTCCACTAAAGTTTTACCAGTTTTTTAGTGAGGGATATTTTGCGCTCGAAAAATAGACATAATTTTTTTGCGCAAGTGGCAATTTTTTTCAGGGGTGGTTAGCTATTTTTTCTCAGTAAAAATTATTTTTCGGGTTTTATATTTTTGCTGATTGGGGTAAACCATAAAATGAAGATGCGGACAGGCGCTCCAGCCCGTATTGCCAACTTCAGCGATTATTTGATTGGTTTTGATTTTATCGCCGACCTTCACTTTGGCCGAGCCAAATTTTAAATGCTCATATTCTGAGACTTCGTTGTTACGATGCAGAATTTCAATGTAGTTGCCGTGATTTTCAAACGCTCGATTGAGGCCACCGATTTTAGAATCAATTTTGACGGCGATCACTAAACCGTCTAGTGCCGCTGTAACCGCTGTTCCTGCCGGTGCATCATAATCAATTGAGTATTGCAAATCGCCTTGATGCGATGCTGATTTGTAATCTCAATGTTGGTTACTTGTTTTAAATTAATTGGGATATGGTAGTGATTTTTTGTCTGCATAATTATACTAATGATACCAAAAAGTCGTTTTGGTGGCGATGTTAGTCGTGCTGTCCCATTATGTAGTATAATGGGTATTAGGATTACGAATGATAACTTTTAAATTAATTAAGTACTAGCTATTAAAAACTATGCTACGAAAAATAAAAAAATTCTTTAAAATTCTTGGACCGGGCGTCATTACCGGCGCGGCCGATGATGATCCTTCCGGCATCGCCACTTACACCCAAACCGGCTCGCAGTTCGGCTACGGCCAACTGTGGGTGGCGCTGTTAATTTTACCTTTTATGACCGCGACGCAAGAAGCCTGCGCCCGCATCGGCGCGGTGACCGGTAAAGGGTTGGCGGCCGTGGTTAAGGAAAATTATAATAAGAAAATTTTGTATGCCGTGGTGCTATTGGTTTTGGCCGCCAACACTATCAATATTGGCGCGGATATTGGCGCTTTGGCCGCGGCCGCGCAATTAATAATTCCGCTAAACTTCGTGGTTTTGACGCTTGGTTTTACGGCGTTAATTTTAATTCTGGAAATTTTTACTTCTTATAAAGTTTATTCCCGAATATTAAAATGGCTGGCTTTGACGCTTTTGGCGTATCCGATAACAGTTTTTATGATTAGTCAGCCATGGCTAACTATTCTCCAAGCGACTTTTGTGCCCCATTTTGAATTAAGTTTTGCTTTCTTTTTTATTATCACCGGCGTGCTCGGCACGACCATCTCACCGTATATGTTTTTTTGGGAAGCCTCAGAAGAAGTGGAAGAAGAAAAGGCCAAACATTTAATTAAAAAAAATCAAGCCCCAAAAATTAGTGATCGCTTCATTAAAAATCTTCGCCTCGATAATTTAATTGGCATGGTGTTTTCCAATTTTGCCACCTGGTCAATCATCGTGGTGGCGGCAACCGTCTTAAACGCCAACGGCATATTTAATGTTGCTTCGGCCGCTGATGCCGCTAAGGCCTTGGAACCATTGGTCCAGACCTTCCCGCATGCCGGTTTTTTGGCCAAGCTGATTTTTGCCACCGGTGTCATCGGTTTGGGACTTTTGGGCATCCCGGTATTATCTGGCTCGGCGGCTTATGCCGTATCAGAAGCTTTTAATATGAAAGAAGGGCTCAATCTTAAACTAAAAAAAGCTCACGGTTTTTACGGCGTCATTACCATTGCCACGATCATTGGCTTAATGATAAATTTTATTGGTATCAACCCAATCCAGGCGTTGATTTTCGCTGCTGTATTTAACGGCGTTGCCGCCGTACCACTAATTTTTCTCATTGCTAAAATTGCTGGTAACAAAAAAATAATGGGTAAATACAAAAGTGGTAAGGCATCAAAAATTTTAGTTTGGATAACGTTCATCTTTATGGCCGCCTCGGCGCTGGCCATGTTCTATACTTTATTCAAACAATAATTGTCTTTGGCGTTTAAAGCCAAGCATCGTATTATTGATCCAACAATCGTCATGGTAAATTATTGGATGTGAAATTGGCATAACTTTGGGTTATTTTATCCCAGTAACTACCGTTATTGCCAACTTTCTTTCAATTTTACCCTTACTTTGTTTCATTTTTTTAAAATATATTTTTAATCCTGCCAGCGCTTTGGTTCTCAGGGGCGGCGGTACGGAGTTCCAAATTGAGACTGATTGGATAAACTCAAGGACACTATCCAAGGTGTATAATTCTGCTTCTGGCCAGCGTCTGACTTGGATTTTTTTAAAGCCATTTTTTTCTAAACTTCGTTTTGGGTCATAAGTATTCTTTTGAAAGTTGGCAATTTTTTGGCCGATGGTTTTGATGATCGCTTGGCGATAGCCTTCGCTCCAACTCTTTAAACCATTTTTATTGACGATAAAAATTATGCCACTCGGTTTCAACACTCGTTTTATTTCGGCAATACTTTTCCGATCATCAAACCAGTGAAACGCCCCAAACGCTGTGACGACATCAAACGTTGAATTCTTAAAAGGTAACTTTTCCGCCGCCCCGAGGACGTATTTTTCTGGTCCGATTTTTTGATGTTTTTTAGCAGCCACGAGCATCGGGTAGTCCGGGTCGCAACCGATGATAACCGCACCAAGTCGCGCCAATTGTCTGGTCGAAATCCCTGTCCCACAACCCAAATCCAAGATTGCTGGTTTTTGAATCGCTAATTTGCTTTTCAAAAAAATAAAAACTTCGGGTGGGTATTGCCGCCGGGCCCGTTCATATTGTTTTACCAACGCTCCAAATTTTCCTAATTTTTTCATTACTATTAAGTTTACCAAAAAACCGCCTGCTCGTCCCGCGGTGGTGGTGACGCGGCGATTGTTTAAATGGTACGGCTTTCTGAATCAGTGGGTAAGCTATTAGTTAGGCAAGGCTTCCCAAATCATTTCAAACATTGATTTTTGTACCAACATCATCTCTTCACTTTCAATCACTAGTGATGAGGTTTTATACCCAAAAGATAAAATTGCTACTTTATTGGCCCAAATATAAATTGTACCGTGGTGAGGAAAATCAGCTGGCATTAGTTTCATTTGTCGTAATTGAGATTGTCCAGTTTTTTTTCGTTCTCGAGCTATGTCGGAATCCCGGGCTATTACTCGAACTGAAATTTTATGCTCAACTCGTCTTTTAACAAAGTTTGGATAATCTTCGATAGCTTTAAATAAATCGGCTGTAGAGCTAAATGATAATAATTCTTTGGCCTCGGCTAATATCTCCTCAAGAATTAAATGCACCCCCTCGTTACCTTGGTAAAATCTTACATCTGGTTTTGCAGTAGCGGTGGCATAAATTGCCAAAAATTGAGGTAGACTTTCTTCTATCAGTTTAAGTTTTTGTTTAGCTAGATCAATAACTGTTTTCGGGTCTTGGGCGGAAAACCACTTGATACTTTTTTTCTTAAATGAAGAGGCTAATCCTTTTTCTTGCAAGTTTTCAAGAGTGATGTAGGTGGTTGAACGAGGTAAATTGGCTTTTTCCGCTATTTTACTGACCGAGGCAGATCCCAATTCCAACGTAGCCAAGTAGACCTTGGCTTGCTTTTGATTGAGTCCGTATTGTTTTAATATGGTTTCTAGCTGCATATATTATCATATTGTCAACATTTTTGACAACAAAATTTAGCTTAATAATACCAGTAAATAAAGGATAAATCAAGTCTTTATTCTTAAGCTTGCCAGAATTATTGTTAAGCTAAAATCACTGTGTTAGTATTTAGTACTAAGCTATTTTATGATCCAACTAATAAATATTAATAAAACTTATTCCAAATACCAAGTTTTTAGTAATTTTAATTTGGAAGTTCCCACCGGAGAGCTGGTGAGCGTCTACGGTCCCAACGGTTGTGGCAAAACTACGCTTTTGAATTTGATTGCTGGGGTGCAACCCGCAGAGCAGGGAGAAATTTTGTTTAACCATCAAGATAAATTTAAAGTTGGGTATATTTTCCAAAATTATCGAGAATCCCTTCTCCCATGGCTTACCGTTGAAGATAATATAAGCTTTCCCTTGCTCCTACAAAAAGTAGATATTCAATCGCGCCGAGTTAAGGCCAAAGAATTATTAAAAAAATTTGCTCCTCATATTAACTCAAAAGCATATCCATACCAGTTAAGCGGTGGACAGCAGCAATTAGTGGCGTTGTTGCGAGGTTTAATAGTTCGTCCAGATATCTATTTATTGGACGAACCTTTTTCATCTTTTGATTATCAAACTAGTCTGATGATGCTTAAAATTTGTGTTGAAATTTTAAAACAAGAAAAATTGACAGCATTTTTTGTCTCTCATGATGGTGAAGAGGCGGTATTTTTTTCAACCACCATCGTAGTGTTAGCTGGCAATCCAACTAAGGTAGTAAAAGTATTCAAAAATGATCTGCCTTTTCCCAGAACACTAGCTTCAATAGATAGCCCATCCTTTATTAATTTAAAGAAGGATATTATGCAAGCGATAAATACAGTGAATTAAAATTAATAAACAATCAAATGGATATGAGTAAAAAAATCATTCTTGGTTTAACGGCAGTGGTTTTATTAACAGCGGCAGTTTTTACTTTTGTTAAGCCTAGTTTTAACGCTCCGGGCGGCGAGCCAGAAAAAATGGTAGTTAAGTTAGGATATAATCCTTTACCCCACGTTGCTTTTGTAGCTAAAGAAATGGGTTATTTTGATGAAGCTGGTTTAGACGTACAGTTAGAAAAATTTTCTAATACTAACCTGGTTATGGAAGCTTTGTCTCGAGGTGATATTGATGTCGCGGCGGCTGTCTCTTACTCAACGTTATTGGCTTTTGAAAATAGATCCCCTGGAATATTTAAGCTTTATGAGGGCTGGACAGAAAATCAAGACACGGGCTGGTCTCAGTTGATTGTGAAAAAAGATAGCGGTATTACTTCCCCAGAGCAGCTAGTAGGTAAAAAAGTAGTTATGCGTTCAGGTTTGTCTTCAAAGGCTCAAGGTGAATTGGTTTTGAGCGCTCTTGGCTTAGATCCAAAAAAAATTGAGTTTGTTCAAGTTGATCCGCCACTTCTTGTGTTAACCTTTGCTAAACCAGAGATTTCTGCTTACCTAGATATTCAACCAGCCGCCACTGATATTGTAGAAAAAGGCCTAGGCACCACTTTAATTATTAGCCCCCGTGCTAAATATGTTATTAATCCTTTTCCGGTGGCCGCTGCTGCTTTAAGTGTGAGATTCATAGAGCAACACCCTCGGGAAGCACAAAAGTTTGTTCAGTCGATTGAAAAAGCGATAGGGTATATTGAAAAAAATGAACAAAAAACTCGGGAAATTTTTCAGAAGTATCTAGGGCTAGATAGTGCCGTTGCTCAGAATATGCCACTGCCCAAATATGGCAATAGTAAAAATATTAATCTAGATAATGTTAACCGTTTAGCTGATATTGAAATTAAGTATAAAATTTTAGATAAAAAGCCAATTGTTTCCGACTGGCTTTATCGTTATTAGCTTATGTCTTATTGGTGGAAATGTATTGGACCACTTGGCTTAGTTTTGGGTTGGACATTTTTTACCAAGTTTAAAATAATTACTCCACTCTACTTACCATCTTTGAGTGAGACTATCATAGCCCTGAAGCAAATTATTTTATTTCACGGCGCTGATTTTTGGGCGACAAGCTATCGGGCCGTGCTCGGATTTTTTATCGCTGTTTTTTTAGCTGTGCCACTCGGCGTTATAATCGGATATTATAAAAAAGTATATTGGTCGTTGGAGTTTGTAATTGATTTTTTTCGTTCCCTGCCAGCCCCTGCTTTATTCCCCTTAGCTTTATTGTTTTTTGGTATTGGTGATGCATCCAAAATAGCAGTTGCTGCTTTTATTGCTTTTTGGATTATTTTAGTTAACACTATCCATGGTGTTTGGCATACTTCTCAAATTAGGATCAGCGTCGGTAAAGTCTTTGGTGCCAATAGCTATCAAAGTCTTCGCTATATTACTTTTTATGATGCTTTGCCGGAAATTTTTACTGGCCTCAGAACAGGACTATCTCTAGCCTTAGTGTTGGTTATTGTGGCAGAGATGTCGATTGGAACAAAGTTAGGATTGGGTCAGAAAATTTTTGACAGTTATACTGCCTACAGAATTCCAGATATGTACGGGTATATCTTAGTGGTGGGTTTACTGGGGTTTTTGTTAAATAAAATTATTAGACATGCGGAAAAATATTTTGTACATTGGAATAGATAATTTTTGTTTTATTATCTACTTTGGCTAAAACAAAAAACAGAGCTTTAGGCTCTGCTTTTCGATATGGTAGGGCCACGGGGAATTGAACCCCGGTTATCAGGATGAAAGCCTGATGTCCTAACCACTAGACGATAGCCCCATATTCAATTTATTGTTACAAGTTAAATCCGCCCGAAGGCGGACTCAACTTTGATTGTAACAAGAAATAGTATAAATTAAACTTTGTTCTTAGTCAATATTACTCAGTCAATTCGGCACCGTTGTCATAACTATCAAAATGGGTTTGGTTTAGCTCAACCACCTCTGACCATTCAAAGTAATGAGCCTTGAATACCGCTTCCGTGGCAATATGACGCTTGTTGGCACCATCAATCAGATATACCTCCGGTTTGTTCGCAAGTTTTATCAATTGAACTTTAGGGTAAGCTTCTAAGTCATAATGATTCAAGCGCGCCACATTACCCCAGTAGTTATTAGGATAGCTGATGAAAACTGTTGGTGACGGAATATTTATTTTCAACCATTTAACATCTGGTCGTTGGAATAAATGATAAATGACTGGATCGGTTGGCGTTCGAACCAAAGTGGCCGAGGCATAGCTATTGAGTAAGGCACGCGATACGGTTTTTACCTTATTCCAACGGCACTGATATTCGTTGAATGATAACGGGCTGGTGATATAACTGCGCTGGCCAGTTTCTAAAATCGCCCAAATGTCAGGACTGTCTGAAGTTTTGTAGAGAGCCTTAATTTTGGTATAACCTAAATCAGGATTACAGGCATAGCCACGGTAGGGGTCGTCATCAATATTGGAGGCACCTAATACTTTGCCGCCAGAGCCATTGTTAGTGCCGACGACATAACCGCCGCCAGCGCCGTAACCTTGGCCTAAGCCTTTGTTGTAAGCTAAGACATCAGAAATTTCGCAACCGTCAGGTAAAGGATTAATTTTAATTTTTTTGTCGTTGACAAAAGTGAAGGCCGCGCGCGAGCTTTGGCGATCAGCATAGTAGATTTCAATTTTGTGGTAGCCCGGCGTTAAGCTCATATTAACAAGCTTATCTTGATTGTTGTGAATGCCGTGTAAGTCAACGCTGAGAATGTCGTCAACAAAAACCCAGGAATCGTCATCCGAGCTGACTTTATAGGTGTAGGTGCCGGTGTCGGGAACATTCATAATCGCGCGCCAGTGAACCGCAAAGTCGTGCGGGTCGTTGGCTTTTTTCTCATCAACAGGAAAAAAATTTTGACCAAAATCTAAAGTACTATCAACGCGACTAAAGGCATAATATTGGGCGCTGTACCAGTCATTTTGGCCGGCGGTTTTTACCGTTTGCTGCCAGGTTTCAAAATCAGGATGAGCCGGAGTTAAATTGTAATACAAACCGAAATAACCAAAATCCGAACTTAAATTCACGTCACAGTTGGAAATTCCTAAAACTGTTCCGCCAGTACTACCAGTAATTGAACCAGTACCAGTGTAGCCAGTGCCGGAACCAGTTGAGCCCGAACCAGTATTGTTTTGATCAACCGCGGCGGTTTTGAAGGAGAAGCCACCGGAGTTAGCGGTTTTGCCGTTAACATCACGGCCGTTAATTTCGAAATAATAAGTGGTGTTCGGTTTTAAGTTAGTGATGGTAACGCTATTCATAAAATCACGCGGTGGCGTGGTATTGAAAACTTGACCATAAGCCGGGCTGGTGCCAAAGCGAACCCAACCTTCGCTTAATTTATTGGTCCACCAAGAAATGATCACGGAAGTTTGCTTGATGTTGACATCATTTTCCGCGGCCGGTTTGATATTATAGATGGTCAGCGCCTGATTGTCGGACACATTTGTGACTTTGGTTGAGAAAGTTGAATCAGACCAAGTTGAAATATTATTACTTTTGTCTTTTGATTTAACACGGAAGTGATAGGAAGTTCCGTCAATTAAACCGGTTAACGTGATATCGTGGCTGCGAACTAAGCGACCGTCAACTTTTGACGCGCCGTAAGTTTGGGACATCCCGTATTCAACTTCGGTAGTTGCATCTTCATCGGTCTGCCATTGAATGGTCGCCGTCGAACCGGTGGTATAAACAACGGAAACACCCGAAATGGTGGTCGCCTGATTATCAATTGCTTTGCTGGTTTTGAAACTGCGTTCAGTTGAATAAACTTGGTTGGTACCGTCGTCGGACATTATTTTAAAGTAATAAGTGGTCTCCGCTGATAAACCAAAAATTGTCATCGTTTGAGTGGTGGCTTTTTGGTTGGTTTGAATCGTAAAAGTGTAGGCCCCGGTGTTTAAGCCGTACTGGATTTTAGCGTAAGCCGTTCGATTGGTGTTCCAGGTGATGACCGCTGATTTATCAGTCGAAGTGATATTAATGTTTGAAATTGTCAGTGGATCAATTGCCGCAACGTTAATGGCCGGTAAAAAAGTACCTAAAATCGAGATAATAGCAATGGAAGCTATTAACCATTTTTTGGCTAAATTTAATAGTTTATTGGTCATTTGATGGGTTATTATAGCTATTGTTTTAATTAATAGTAAATTATAGCATTGTTTTAATATATTGTCAAGTATTAAAGGTTGTAAATCATTATTAACTATCTGTTATGAACGGTAGCAGTTTTTCTAGGTCAAGAATGGTCATTAGTTGATAACTGGGCTTAGACAATGAGCCTCTCAATTTAGGTCATTGCGAGCGAACGGCAGTGAGCGAAGCAATCTCATGATTGCCCGGAAATAATCAAGGGATTGCTTCGTCGTTGCACTCCTCGCAATGACAACCGCAGACCATAGTACTGAAACCGCCTAATCAACTATTAACTAAGTGTTGCTAAGATAGTGGCTAGAAAACAGAGTAAGACAAAATAAAAGACTGTGGTTTTAGGCTTTTATTTAAGGCTTATTGGATGGTGGCAGTAACGTGTTGGTTAATGTTTGGTGAAACGTTGGTATTACCGATGGAATGTTTTGATTAACAAAAAAACAAACCACACTAGCGTCGGGTTAACAGTTTTTCTTCGGTAATGTCTGAAAATCACGTTGCTAATTCCGGTTAGACTCAAGTGATGGTTGATTAGAATTAAAACCAAGTTATTCCAACCTTGATATTTTGCTGTGGCGTGGAAAAAATAAAATATGATTACGACAATCTGAATCATTCATAATTCAGTTGAAATTAATGTCGTTTTACCTTATAATATTAGTATTAAAAGACAAATAAATGAGTGAGCAAAATAAAAACAATTTAAAAATTTCTTTTGGCGAATTGGGGCAATCCGAAGCTTGGCTAGACGATGAGTCGGAAGGTCAGTTGATGCTGGATGTTTACCAAGACCAAAAAAATATTTATGTTTGTTCGACGATGGCCGGCGTTGATCCGGCGGAGCTGGAGGTTTCGTTAAATAATGATATGCTCACGATCAGGGGCAAGCGCTCACGAGAAGAAGTGAACGAAGCGGTTGATTATTTTTATCAGGAATGCTATTGGGGCAATTTTTCCCGTTCAATCATCTTGCCAGTTGAAGTTAAACCTGATAAGATTTCGGCAGTTTTAAAAGATGGTATTTTGACCGTTACCTTACCAAAAGCTGAACGACGTCAAAATATTTCCATTAAAGTTAACAGTTAATTTTGTTGTTTTATGTCACCTGAATCGGTTATTGCCCAGAATCAAAATTTTTTAGTCGGTAAAATTGAAGCGTTGGATAAGAGTGTGGCAACGATTACTTTGGCCGATGGGCAGACTGTTAAATGGCCGACCGATTTTCTGCCAGCCGGTTCGGAACTTGGTGCTGAAGTGAAGTTAGTGATTTTAAATGAAGCGAGCGAAACTGAGCGGAATAAGTTGGCAAAAGCAATTTTAAATCAGGTTTTGAAAAATAAAGATGAGCAAGCAAGATAATAAAAAGTCTGAGGATATTTTTGAAAAGTCGCATCATAATAAATGGTGGTTAATCGTGGCCGCTGTTTTTTTTATGCTCTTCGTTGTCATTATTGGTCTGGTTATTACGTTTGAAGTTACTTGCGCGTCGAAGTTTTATCCTAACACCAAAATTGGTTATCTGGATGTCGGTGGTCTGACCAAAAATCAAGCACTTGAGAGTCTAAAAAATATTGAAGCCAAGCTTCAATCAAAGGGATTAATTTTTAGTTCAGCGGGCAAAAATATTAATATTGAGCTGATTAATATTTCGGCGACCGACCCGGATTTAGCCAAACCGGTTTTATATTTTGATTGGTCGCAAACGGTAAATGTTGCTTATCGCAATGGCCGCGGTGGTAATTTAATTAACGATCTTTTGTCACAAGCGAGCACGGTTATGTTTGGCCATCACACCAGCCCGGTATTTGTGTTGGATAAAACGGAATTGTTAGCAACGTTAAAATCTAATTTTTTTGATCAGGAGCAGCCGCCCTTAAATGCCCGGCTGGTTATTAATAACCAGGCACCGGAAATAATTGGTGAGCAATCAGGAAAAGTTTTTGATTATCAATCGGCCATTGATACTTTGGAAAAGAATTTAAATAACTTGGATTTTGTGCCGATTCCAATGACTTTAAGCTTCCAGGAGCCCCAAATCAAAAAACAAAATTTGGGCTCAGCGTTAAACGGCTTAGAGGCTATTTTAAAAATTGAGTCGTTGAAATTGACCGCTGGTCAGGATAGCTGGACCATTACTGCTAAGCAATTACAGAGTTGGTTGGAATTTCAGCAGCGAAATAATGAAATTGTTATTGGGTTAAACAAAGCGCTGGTGGCTGAATTTTTGCAGCCGATTAAAGAGCAGCTTGACGTGGAAGTTAAGGACGCGAAGTTTGAAATTAGTGACGGTCGCGTGACTAGTTTTCAGTCAATCCAGGATGGTAAATCACTTAATATTGATAAGAGTTATGAGAAAATAAATAATCAGGTCGTAGCCGGTATTAGTGATGATATTCCATTGAGTGTTGAAGTCGTTACCGCCAAAGTCGCTAATGGGGATTTAAATAATTTAGGTATCGTTGAATTGATCGGTCGCGGGACGTCAAATTTTAAAGGCAGTCCAAAAAATCGACGAGTAAATATTGCCGTCGGTGCCGGTTCGTTGAACGGCGTGTTGATTAAACCAGGCGAAGATTTTTCATTGTTAAAAGCGCTGGGACCAATTGATGGCAATCATGGTTATTTGCAAGAGCTGGTTATTAAAGGCGACCGAACTTTGCCGGAATACGGTGGTGGCTTGTGCCAAATTGGTACCACAACCTTTCGGGCCGCGCTCAATGCCGGTTTGCCAATTACGGAAAGACGGAATCATTCTTATCGCGTGGTGTATTATGAACCGGCCGGAATGGACGCAACTATTTATGATCCCGCCCCGGATATGAAATTTTTAAATGATACCGGCCACGATATATTATTTGTGACCAAGCTTGAAGGTGATAATTTAATTTTTGAATTTTACGGTACTAAAGATGGCCGGCAAGTTATTCTTGATCCCAACCCGCCAAAAATTTATAACGTCACTCGACCGGGTGAGCCGCACTACATTGAGACGACCGATTTAAAGCCGGGTGAGAAAAAAATTGTTGAGCACGCTCATAATGGTGCTGACACTGATTTTACCTACACGGTTATTTATCCCAACGGCGACAAGAAAGAACAGAATTTTCACAGTCATTATGTGGCGTGGCCGGAAGTCTGGAAAATTGGTGTTGATCCAAACGCTTCGTCAACTGAAACGGTAGTGCCGGAGGCGATAATTGAACCAACGATTAACTAAAAACCGCTAACGACAATAGTCGTTAACGGTTCAAAGTAAGTATCGGAATTGCTCCCGTACAAAAGTCTGCAGACAAGAAATTTTTTTCTGGGAAAAATCGAGCCGGAGCCGGATTTTCCAAGAAACAAATTTCGTGCTTGTCGTGCCTGCAGAGCTTGGATGGCAAGTGAAAGGAGGTTTGTATTGAAAGGTACAAATTTTTTCTTGCCAACCAAGTACTACAGGCACTGCTAGCCCCTCCGCTATGGGCACGGAAAGCACATGGGAGGATACTGACCCGTTTTGGGCTGTCTGCAGACTTTTGGACGGAAATTTAAATTACTTTGTCAAATTACGATAACTAATCACTATAGCATAACATTTGATTGTTGTCAAGAGTATTACTGTAAAAAACCAAAAAATCGCTTAATTTAGCGATTTATTTTTATTTTACTATTACCGCTAGGCGGTATTTTTTATTTTTGACTTTTGATAAATTCAATCCTAACCAATTTTTTTTTCGTTGTCAAACCCTTAACAATCTCAATTTGCGATTTACTAACGTCAAATTTTTTAGCTAAAATTTTTATCAGTTCAGTATTGGCTTTCCCCTTTTCGGGAATTGCGGTTAGCTTAACCTTTAGAAAATGATCAGCCTCTTCAACAATTTTTGATTGTTTGGCGTTAGTAATTACCGTAACTTCAAATATTTTTTTATGATCAGTAAATGTCATTTTTTTAAATTCAAATAAATTTACAAGACACTTATATTTTTTCCAGCAGTATTAGTTTGGCGGTGTCACTGGCGGTGTCATAAACTGCGAAGGTCGCTTTGTTAAACATTCCCGCTAAGGTGCCGGGATTGCGTAAAACCGTTTGGCCGATTTTTTCCTCCCACGGCTTATGATCGTGGCCATAAAAAACCAAATCATACTGGCCGCTGGCGGCAAGTTGTTTGGCCTCATTGGGGTAATGGTTAAAAACAATTTTTTTGCCGTCTACTTCCAGTTCGCCTAAGTCGCCATGACAAGTAACATGCTCAAATTCCGCCGCCACTTTTTCATTTAAATCACGATCAGCGACGTTGCCGTGAATAAAATGAAATGGTTTGGTCCAATTTGGCCCAAAGATTTTTTTAATAACAGCGGGAGCGGCCAGGTCGCCGCAATGGATTATCAATTCAATATCATTAACTTTGGCCCAAGCTAAAAATTTTTCAAGATTGGGAACGTTGTCATGGCTGTCGGAGATGATGGCGAACTTCATAATGGGTACCGTTAATTTTTTAACCGTAATTTTTTAACCGTTGCCATATTTTTTTTATCCCAGCCACCATCATTGTCAGGGGTTTCTAAAATCATATCGACATTTTTTAATTTTGGATGGTTGATAATAGTTTTAAAACACGCTAAACCAATTTTTCCTTGGCCGATATGCCAATGTCGATCAACGTGTGAGTTAAAATCAACTTTTGAGTCGTTGCCGTGGATCAGTTTTAGCCTTTTTAGTCCGATGAGCTGGTCAAATTTTGACAGGGTGTCATTGACTTTGGTCGCCGTTCGTAGATCATAGCCGGACGCAAAAGCGTGGGCGGTATCAAAACAAACGCCGATTGGCGTTGAAATTACTTTTTGAGTTTTTTCGATTAACTCCGCTATTTCTTCAAAAGTGTCACCGATGACATTACCAGATCCAGCCGAGATTTCAATTAAAAATTGGGTGGTGCCTTGGTAGCCTTGCAAGATGATTTTTAACCCCTCAATAACTTTGTTGATGGCAATGGTTCGATCTAATTCCTTGGCACTACCAAGGTGCGCCATCAATCCGCCTACCTTTAATTTTGAACTTCGGTCCAGTTCTTCCCGAATAATTTTGGCGGAGTCGCTGGCAATCTTGGGATTTGATGACGCTAAATTTATGTAATACGGAGCGTGCACGTAGTAATTGCTAAATTTAAATTTTTGGCAATTTTCAAGAAATTGTTTGATGATGTCGGAGGTTAATTTTGGCGCCGCGCCGCCGCGCGGCGAACGGGTAAAGAATTGGAATGTTTCGCAGCCAAGCTCAGCGGCCTTAATTGGCGCGTTAAAGACGCCGCCAGCGGCCGAAACATGAAGTCCAAATTGCATAGTTTTTTGTTTAGGTAAAACTATTTTACCATTACCGACTTGAGATAATCAATTACTTTGCGGGCCGCTAAAACATTTTTAAGATAGCTGCGGTAAGCCACTTGGCCGACACTTTTTTCAACGTCCGGATTGCCGCTGTAGGCGGCTAAGGTATTTTTGATTTCCTCGTCAACTTCCGATTCGCTAACTTCAATCTTATTATTTTCACGAATTTTCCTTAAGGCCACCGCACTTTTGATGCGCTTAATCGCTTGCGGCGAAAAATCCAACATTAATTCTGCTTTATTTTTTTTAAGGTGGACTAAATAATCTTCAAATTTTAAACCCTGATGAGCTAAATTATGTTCCAGTTCTTCAATCATTTTTTTAACCTCCGAATCGATGAGATTATCGGGTACGTCGGTAAACTTACTGAGGTCAATTATTTTTTCAATAATTTCATCTTCCAGTCTTTGATTTTCTTTCTGATCGGCTTCCGTTTTTAAATTTTCCTTTATGGCTGTTTCTGCTTCAGCCATAGTTGGGAAACCAATTGCCTTGGCAAAATCATCATTTAATGCCGGCGGCGTTAATTCATAAACTTCCAGCATTTTAACTTTGAAGTCCACAAATTTTCCGGCTAAGTTTTTTTGATGATAGTTCTCCGGAAATTTTAATTGAAACTCTTTTTCTTGATCGGCACTTAATCCAACTAGCTCTTCTTCAAACCCGGGAATAAAAGTTTTTTCGCCGATCACGAGCGGAAATTTATCTTGTCGTCCATTGTCGACCGGAATTTTATCTAGGTAAGTATGAAAATTAATAATTATTTTATCGTTAAGTGCGGCGGCGCGATTAACTTTGGCTTCCGTCGAGCGTGATTTTTGTAAATCAGTAATAATTTTTTTAACATCGTCGGTTTTAATATCAGCTTCTTTTTTGGCAAAATATTTTGGTGGGATTTCACCCAGCTCAACTTCAGGCATAATACTGACCAGCGCTTTATAGCTAATGGGATTTCCCGGGGCCAATTTGACCACATCAATTTGCGGTGCGCCAACGGTGATTAATTTTTGTTCATCAACCGCTTTGACGAAAGTTTTTTGCACTGCCCCTTCAAGGGCTTCTTCCCAAAGGTGAGCTTCGCCGACGGTTTTTTTGACCGTTGCTAAATCAGCTTTGCCGGGCCGGAAGCCTGGAATTTTTAGCTCAGCGGAAATTTTTTTGGCCGCGATGGCCAAAAAAGGCTGATACTCATCAACGGTTAATTCAATATTTAATTCAACCTGTCCGCGCGGTAATTTTTTAGCAACAACATTCATAGCTGGTTAAAATTATAAATAAAAATGCGTTTTGACGCTTTTTTAATCTAGCAAAAAAAAGGTTGTCAGTCAATATTGAAGGTGAGGCAAGAAATAAAAAACCCCGCCAGCTGGCGGGGTTTTTTATTAATTTATTTACATCAATAGTAATAGTGGGGCGATAACAATGGAAGCCGTGGCGACAACTTTAATTAAGATATTAACGGCTGGGCCGGAAGTGTCTTTAAACGGATCGCCGACTGTATCACCAATCACGGCGGCCTTGTGCGCGTCAGAACCTTTGCCGCCCAGGTTGCCAGCTTCAATATATTTTTTAGCGTTGTCCCAAGCGCCGCCGGTGTTGGCCATAAAAATCGCCATTAAAAATCCGACGATCATTGAGCTGGCCAGAAAACCGGCTAGTGCGGCGGCGCCTAAACCAAAGCCCACGCCGAGCGGAAAAACAATCGCCAAGATGCCCGGTAACATCATTTCTTTAAGTGCGGCGTCAGTTGAAATACCAACACACTGTTTGTAGTCAGGTTTGCCAGTCCCTTCAAGTAGTCCAGGGATCTCACGGAATTGTCGACGAACTTCTTGGACCATTTGGAAAGCCGCCTTGCCGACTGACTGCATTGTTAGAGCGGCGAAGATAAATGGTAGTAAGCCGCCAATAAACATACCGACTAAAACTTTTGGATCAAGCAAATTAACCGTCGTTAAATTAACAATCTTCGAAAAACTAATTAGTAAGACTAACGCGATTAAAGCGGCGGCGGAAACGGAAAAACCTTTACCGATGGCCGCTGTGGAATTACCAACTGCATCTAGCATTTCAGCGCGTTCGCGCGTTTCTGGGCCCATCCCAGCCATCTCCGCAATCCCGGCGGCGTTGTCAGCAATTGGACCGTAGGTATCCGTTGCTAAAGTAATTCCGAGTGAAGCTAGCATACCAATTGCCGCAATGGCAATGCCAAATAATCCGGCAAAATGGAAAGCGATCAAAATGGCTGCAGAAACTGAAACAATTGGTACAATCGTGCTAATCATTCCAACCGCCAAACCAGCAATAATCGCGGTGGCCGGACCAGTTTGAGCCGCCGCAGCGATTTTTTTAACCGGTTGATAACGAGTTGAAGTAAAGTATTCAGTTGAAACGCTGATAATTACGCCGGCCAGTAAACCGGTAACTAGGGCCCAAAAAACATTGAAGTTGCCGGGCAGTAAAGTGTAAACGACTGGGGCGGCCAAAAGAATTGATGACAGATTAGCCACGGCAATTGCGGCGTTCATAACAATGTGTGGCTTGGGATGATTGAAAAACTTAACCACTAGGTTGCCGATTAGGGTGCCTAAAATTCCGGCGGCGGCTAACAAAATTGGGACAAACAAGGCTTTGTTGCCAAAGGTGGCAACACTGATTGAACCTAGGGCCGTGGCCGCGATAATCGCATCAACATAAGTTTCATATAAGTCAGCGCCCATACCGGCCACATCGCCGACGTTGTCGCCGACGTTGTCAGCAATAACGGCGGGATTGCGCGGGTCGTCTTCCGGAATTCCGGCTTCAACTTTTCCAACCAAGTCAGCACCGACATCAGCCGCTTTAGTATAAATCCCACCGCCGACGCGAGCGAATAAGGCAACCGATGACGCGCCGAACGCAAAGCCAAACATCGCGTCAACATCTTTGAACAGCAAATAAGCAGCGATGACACCAAGTAGTCCTAAGCCGACAACGGCTAGGCCGCTGACACTGCCGGCAAAAAATGAAATTTTTAAACCTTCACCTACACTTTTTTTAACGGCTTCGGCCGTTTTGGCGTTGGCATTTGTGGCGATACGCATGCCAATGTTTCCCGAAGCAATTGAAATAACCGCCCCCATAACAAATAAGACGGCTGTCTTCCAGCTTAAACCAGGGACAAAAGCGATTAATAAAGCAACCACAATAATAAAACCGATTAAGATTCGGTATTGTTTGTTCAAAAAAGTCATCGCCCCTTCATGAATATAACCGGAAATTTCGGCGACTTTTGGGTCGGTAACTTTAACCGATTTGATGCGGTGGGCTAAAATAGCGGCAGTGGCCAGGGCAACTAACGCAATCATTCCAGCCCAAAGTAAGTACTGTTCCATAGACAATTATTAAAATTAATAGTTAACCTTTTTTAGTTTTAGTGGCCTTAGCCTTTTTGGCTTTGCTTGGTTTTTCGGCCTTGGTTTTTTTGACTTCAGTTGCGGCGTCGGCCATCTCGTCAACGGCTGGTTCGGTAGCAGCTTCAGCTTTATTAATTTCCTCGGCGGTTTCAACATTTTCTTCAGTGCTGGCAACTGGTGCTTTTTGGCCGTCGGCAACAATATCAATTTTCCAACCGGTTAATTTAGCTGCTAGTCTGACATTTTGGCCGGCCTTGCCAATGGCTAAGGACAACTGATCCTCGGCGACTTTGGCGGTGGCAGTTTTATTTTCATTGTTGAGTTTGATTTCAATAATTTTGGCTGGCGACAAAGCGTTGGCAATGAATTCAAGTGGATCCTCGGAGTATTTAATGATGTCAACTTTTTCACCCTTTAATTCCGAAATAATGGTTTGAATTCTGGCACCGCGCTGGCCAATGCATGATCCGATTGGATCAATATTTTCTTGATCAGTCCACACCGCGATTTTCGAACGTGAACCGGCTTCTCTGGCGACTGATTTAATTTCAACAGTACCGTTAGCAATTTCCGGAATTTCTAACCAGAATAATTTTCTGACAATTTCCGGATGAGCGCGTGAGACAATAATTTCCGGCCCCTTTGTGGTTTCGCTAACAGCAATAATGTAAATTTTAACATGTGAACCAGGGGTGTAATTTTCACCGCGGATTTGTTCTTCCGGCGGTAGTAAGGCCGTAATCCGGCCTAGGTCGACTAAAATCATATTGCCTTCGCGCCGCTGCACCGTGCCGACAATAATTTCTCCCTCGCGGTCTTTGTACTCAGCGTACAGGGTCTCGCGTTCAGTCTCGCGAAGTTTTTGGACGATGACTTGCTTGGCGGTCTGAGCGGCCATTCGGCCGAAGTCGCCGGGAACTTCCAGGGGTGTTTTGATTTCATCACCCAGGGCCGCATTTTTTTTAAGTGCCTTGGCTTCGGAAATTTGAACTTCTGTTTTAGGGTTGAATTTTTTAACCTCGTCGGCAGTTTCAATGGTCTCAGCTTCTTTTTTAGTTGTTTCGATTTTTTCGTCTTCAGCCTCTAGCGCTGTCTCCAACAATTCTTCGGGGACATCTTCAACGACTGTTTTAACATCAAAAACGTTTGATTTGCCAGTGGCTAAATCAAATTCGACTTTAATGTTTTGATTTTTCTCGCCAAAATCTTTGCGATAAGCCGCTGCTAGGGCCGCTTCAATGGTGGCGATAACCGACGCGACCGGGATACCTTTTTCGTCGCAAATTTGCTTGACCGCTTCGGCGATTGATGATTGATCCATAAATTTAGATGATTAATTTTTCTAAAAAAAGTGGTCGCCGGAGGCGACCGTAGACAGCAATTCAGATTAACTACAAGTATCTTAACAGCTAGTCATTAGAATGTCAATGATGCTTACTCGATAATGATATTTTGGATGTGCGTTAGCCGCCGGTTGAGTTTTGATTTGAATTCAATGGCAATCACGTCAATTTGCCAGGCCGTGTTAATATTAAAGGCGAGTAAAAAAATTTCAGCCGCCAGCGCGATTTTGGAGCTTTTGTTCCGGTCAACCGCCTGCTCGGGGTAGCCGAAATTTTTATTGCTTCGGGTTTTAACTTCGACAAAGTGAATGGTTTTATTTTTTTTGGCGATAATATCGACCTCGCCATAACGCGTGTAGAAATTGGTTTTGATAATTTGATAGCCGCGAAGCCGCAAATAGTTTTTGGCGATTCGCTCGCCGATTGCTCCCAGATTTTTTTTGGTTAACATAAAACGCCTTGGTTTAAGGCGCTATGTTGATGAATTTAATTATGGTAAGTACTTTTCGAATTGTCGTCTGGCTTGAAGCTGTTTTCTGGTTTTTGGAACTTCGATAATTATATATTTCAGGATGAATAAAAGCCAAATCACTGAAATAATTGCCCAGGCTAGAAGTACGAGCCGGGAAGACAACAACACCACTCCTTGCCAGGCAAAGAATAAATAGACAAAACCGATTAGGCCCATAGTTAAAAATAAATTGAAAAATTTTCGGTAGCCTTTTATTTTTAAACCGTCTTTAGTCGCCCGTGACATAATTTTGCAGGCAACGCCGAGTAGCACCAGGGCCCCAAAAATAATCACCCCAGCAATAATTGCCCGGGAGTGCAGTGGCTCAGGCCGTAAATTGAGTAAGTGGTTTAAGTTGAAAAAATATTTAAGGTAGTCAGTCATTTGCTAAAAATTAATCCATAATGATAGGTGCCGGCTTTAAATTCTTCGTCTAAATTTAATTTTAGTCGGGCGGCAGCCTGTTTAACTTCATCGGCTTTGACGCGGTGTGATGGCGGCGGGCCAAATGGCGTCAGCGACTGACCCCAGTCAATGACCAGTAGTTTGCCGCCTGGCTTTATGAGTCGCACGGCTTCGGCCATAATCGCATCATGCTGCTGAGTTTGAAATAAGGTGTTGATTAAGAGCGCGAAATCAAGGCCGCCGGTTTTTATTTTAGTCGCGCCGATGATCTCAAGGTTGGACCAAATCGTTTTAATGTTATAAACCCCCTCAATTCTCGCTTTACTCACCACTGATTTTAAAACGGTCTTAAGGATGTCGACGGCATAAACGATTGTTTCTTTACCAACTATATTAGCAGCTGGGATTATAAAATGTCCAGCCCCACCGCAACCTAAGTCTGCGATTTTGGATCCGGTTTCCACCCCCAACTTTTTTAAAATTTCATAGGGGTCCAATAATTCGTTGCCGCCCGAAATGTAGACCATAATAATTAATCAACTATTTAAGTATAGAAAAAATGCTTAATTAAGTAAATGTTTCATCGGTTGAAAGGTATGACGATGAATTTTGGAAACGCCATGCTGCATGACCATTTGAAAATGATGATTGGTGCCATAACCTTTGTGTTGCTTAAAACCATATTGTGGATAAGGGTCGTCAAGTTCATCCATAATTAAATCATGAACAACTTTGGCGACAATCGAGGCTGCGGCAATGGATTTTATTTTGTAGTCCCCGTCAATGATCCCGAGGCTGGGAATTTTATGATATTGAATTTCTAACGCATCAACCAAAATGTAATTAGGTTTCGGTCGGAGGTAATCAAGCGCTTGTTCAATGGCCATGATGTTGGCAGACTTTATCCCATGTTGATCAATTAAGTCATGGCTGATGATGCCAATTGACCAAGCCAAGGCCGTGTCGGTAATTTTTTTGAATAATTCTCGGCGCTGTGGCGAACGCAGTAGTTTGGAATCTTTGATACCGGAAATTTTTTTCTTTGGATCTAAAATCACCGCGGCGGCAACAATTGGACCCGCCCATGATCCTTTGCCAGCCTCGTCAATACCGGCTACTAATTTAAACCCCTGGCGATTCAGCTTTCGTTCAACTTTTAAATTTGGATATGGCATTAGATTGTGGTTAATTTGTGGACAAGCTTTGGTTAAGTGGTGATTAAGTGACCGGTTTTTTCAGTTTATCGAAAACTTGGCAAGAAAATTTAATTTTGACAAATTATTTGGCTAATTTTAGTATTAAATTTGGCATTGACGCTATTTGTCGCTGGCGCTATTATGGCAAAACCCTGCCCCTTTAATTTATTAGCTCGGAGATTTGTATGTCCAATGAATTGCTCAATGAAGCACAGCGGGCATTAACCGTCGAGATTAAATTGCAGGACTGCTACCGCAAGATGTCGCAGCGAGCGGACAACCCCAAGGTGAAAGCAGTTTTGCACGACTTGTTGTTAATGGAGGAAATGAATGAAGTTTTACTTCGTTCACTCCATCAGCGCTTAGTGGTGTAACTGACGGTTAAAGTTTCGTTTTCAAACCATAATTTAAAATTACGGGTGGGGGTTTAGTTTTTCCAAAACGGCTAACGGGCCGGTTTTTTATTAGGGTAAACTTTAAGTGCCTGACTAAGAATCTTGATTGCTTGCTTGATTTTGGTGGTATTGACAACGTAGGCAATTCGGATTTCTTGCTCGCCCTGATGAGGCGTGATATAAAATTCGGCCAGCGGTGTCAGTAAAACCGTTTTTTTGTTTACTTGAAATTTGGTCAAAAGCCATTTAATAAAATTTTCGGTATTATCAACTGGCAATTTGGCGACTAAATAAAAAGTACCGTCGGGGTGGTGAAATTGAACGCCGGGAATTTTAGATAATTCACGGCATAAAACTTTTTTTCGTTCCTGGTATATTTTTTGAATTTTAGTGGTGTAAACTTGGGAATTTTTCAGCATGGGAACAATCGCTGCTTGCTCAAGGGTCGGCGTCGACAGCCTGATCATTGCCATTTTTAAAATGGCCGCCAAAATTTCACGATTAAAACTAATTAAACAACCGCTGCGGGCGCCGGGGCAGGAAAAGCGTTTTGAAACACTATCAATCACGATTAAATTATTTTTTATTTTTGTTTTTGTTAGCAGGGTCGAGGGGGTAGTAGTAAAAATTATCTCGCGGTAGATCTCATCAGCAATAATAAATAAATTATTTTTAAGTGCCAGGTCGCTGAGGAGCTTTATTTCGGAGTCAGTCAAAACCGATCCGGTCGGATTATTGGGATTAATAATAATGATGGCTTTGGTTTTGTTGTTGATTTTTTTTTCAATGGCCGATTTGTGAGGGAGGGAAAAATTATTTTCGACCGCTAAAGTTATTGGTACTAGTTTAACGTTAGCCATCGCGGCAAAACCTTTGTAGCTGGTGTAAAGCGGCTCAAAGACCAAAATTTCATCACCAGGATCGGCCACGGCCAGTAAGGACATGAGCATGGCTTCGGCCCCGCCAACAGTGGGAATGATGTTTTCTGGCTTAAGCGTTACGCCAAATTGCTGATAATATTTAATCCAGGCTTCATTATGTTGTCTTGTCCCTGGTGATGGCGCATAGCCTAGTTTGCCCGTCGGATATTTTTTGATGGCCTTAAAAAAACTGGTCGGTGGTTCTAAATCAGGCTCACCGACATTCAATTTAATGACTTTAATACCTCTTTTTTCGGCCGCGTTAACTAGAGGCAGAAATTTTCTGATTGGCGAAGCAATTATTTTATTTGAACGCTGCGAAGTTTTTAACATCAAGGTGAAATTAGTGTCTAAATTATAACAGTTTTTGGTATAAAAAAAAGCGGCTGAAAGTTCAGACCGCCAGGGCTTGCGAAAGATCGTCGTCGGTAACTGTTGTTGTCGCTTTGGACACGACAATGGCACCATGTAAGGGCGTCCGCCAGGTTTTTCCTGGCGCCGGTGCTTGACCGCGCAGACGAAGGCACTCTTCAATGGCTTTTCGGCTGGGATGAAATCCCTCCCGCAATCTCATCGGATGAGGTTTTGGTCGACACCGTTCAGTAGTTCTAACACTACCGTTACCACGCTTACTGGTATGAGAGTGTTCGTCATCTTCGCCGCTGACAATTTTCCAGTAGCCGGAAAGCAGGGTCGCGGTGGCGACAAAACGGATGTATTCGTTCAAGCACAAGTCAAACCCGTCAGTCATGAGTCGTCCGTCAATGAGTTCGCACTCCAGAATGCCGTCGACGCCCATTTTGTCGAAGTGGCAGACCACGCTGGCATTGGGAAATACACCGCTGGCTTTAATGGTAAAGTGGGTGAAGTTGAAAGCTCTAAGTAATTCGACTTTCACCTCAATCTGGTCACCCTGAGTGTGCAGAACGTAGGTGGCGTCCTCCTTGATTTTTCGCCACAGTCCATCAACTAAATCCCAGCGACAATCCGCGTTAAAAGTTTGGGACAGTAGTTGATTGTCATGCTCACAGATTGCCCTGGCCGCCGTGACAATGTCGAGGGCCATGGCTTGGTGCATGGACGGAACCGCCCAGTTTATAACCATTGGGTCGTTACTGTACACGGGTGTTTCGAGGCGGTTGTCGTTGGTTACATGATTAACAACTTTAATGCATCCACCACGCTTGTAGTAAGCAAGCATTAGCAGTTGCACCATTTTGAGTAACCCGTCGTTATTCCGACAGGCCTTGAACAATTGGACGGAAATCATCGGGTTGATTACCAAAAATGTCACCGTCAGCAGGATATACTTCGGAATATCATCAACCGGCAAGTCTTTTTCGAGACTAATGCGGATCATCATGCCGATTAACTCGGCGCCGCGTCGTCGCTCAATGGCGACCTTGACGAGATCTCGTCCGACATCTGAAGAAACATCCAACATCCCCTTAATGGCTTGCTGCATAAACTGGAGCACCCAGTCTTCGTCAAATTCGCGAAGCTGTTTCCTAAGCTTGATTTTGGCTTTTGCATCGGCAGTAGCTAGTTGCCGATCAAACAGATGTGGCGACATTAACTTCATTGGCGTTCCCTCCTTGAGATGAAGCTAACAACATTGTTAAACAGCACTTAACTATAGAATATTAATGCTTTTACATTATTTGTGAATCTAAAAAGCCGACTGTGCGCGTCGACTTTTTGAAATTTTTTTTAGTATTTTTTGTTCGCTTTGAGATTTTCAATATATTTTTCCGCTTCCATAGCCGCGGCACAACCGGTACCGGCGGAAGTGATCGCTTGGCGGAAAGTCGGATCAGCAACATCGCCAGCGGCGAAAATTCCCGGGACCGACGTTCGCGCTCTTTTATCAGTAATAATATAATTTTGCTGATCAAGTTCAACTTTACCGGCAAATAGTTTGGTATTGGCGTCATGACCGATAGCCAGAAAAACGCCATCGGTTTTAAGTTCGGAAAGTTCACCCGTTTCAACATTTTTAATTTTGATACCGGTAACGAATTGGCCATTGCCGATAATTTCTTCAACAGCGGAATTCCAAACAATGCCAATTTTGTCTTTAAGTCCAAAAATCCGATCCTGCATTATTTTACTCGCTTTAAATTCATTACGTCGATGGATAATGGTAATTTTTTTGGCGAATTTGTAGAGGACACTGGAATCTTCCATTGCTGAATCACCGCCGCCGATCACGACCACTTCTCGATCGCGGTAAAAAGCGGCGTCGCAAGTCGCGCAAGTCGAAACGCCTTTGCCGATATAGTCACTTTCCCCTTTGACACCGAGAAATCTGGCTGAGGCGCCGGTGGCAATGATGACGGTTCGGCTTTGGTAGGTTTTATCAGCGGTAATAATGGTAAAAGCGCCGTCGTTAATTTCAAACGATTCAACGTTCTCATTAATATAGGTAGCCCCAAATTTTTCGGCTTGTTTTTTAGCGTTGCCAACCAGTTCTGGTCCTAAAACGCCGTTGATAAAACCTGGAAAATTTTCAACCATTGCCGTCAGGCTGAGCTGGTCTGGATTTAAGCCGACAAAAACCGTCGGTTCGAGGCTGGCTCGGGCCGTGTAGAGGGCGGCCGTATTTCCGGCAATGCCGCCACCAATAATTAAAACGTCTTTTAGTGTCATGCTTGGATGATTTGATTTAACTTGGCTGTTAGCGTCGATTTATCCTGCACGCCAACCATTTGGGCAAGCGGCTGGCCACCTTTGAAAATCATTAAAGTTGGAATACTCATCACGTGGAAGCGGCTGGCCGATATTGGTGCTGTATCAACGTCCAATTTGGCGATTTTAATATTTTTGCCTTCATACTCTTTCGCCAACTGTTCAATAATTGGACCTTGCATTTTACACGGCCCGCACCAGGGGGCCCAAAAATCAACTAGCACTGGCACTGTTGAATTAATAACTTCAGCATCGAAATTTTGATCGTTTAAGATAACTTCGGCCATAGGAGTCTCCAAGCATTAGTAATTAAATATTAAGCATTTGCTTAAACATAAAATCATTATAGCGTCTGGATTTTATTTTGTCCAGTCTTTAGAGTTTAAGCAAATATTCGTGGGCTTGCTTTAAGTCGGCGTCTTTTATTTTTTTTATTTTTTCGCTCAGCAGTTCTTTTTCCAGTCCGCGCAAGCTGCCACGGACGGCTTCAATTTGCTGAATAATGTCGGCCACCGCGGCGTTGTTGGTGACCAATTTTTCCACGCCGGTTAATTGACCGACTAAACGGTGGAGACGGTGCAAATAGTTGGTTTGATTTTTTTTCATACTACTAACAGTATAGCAGAAAATTATTGGCAACTGAACTGGGCAATTAATTGTCGTGCTGATGAATTATTGATATTATTACAACTATGAGGCATATTCCAGCAACCATGGCGACCCAGCATCCTGATAACGCCGCGGCTCCTTATTGGGAGCAGGACGGTGATGGTTTTGTGTCGACCAAAGAGGAAATCAGGGAAAGCGTTTCGGCGTTCCGTGATTTGAATTGCGAGGAATTTATGTGGGATTGGGAGGGTAAGTATGTTGACGAAGGCGTGATTGATAAAATGTTTTCCGAATATCATGCTTATTTTAAGCGGCAGCAGCTGGGGCGCGATAAATTTTTGACTTTTCGCATCCCCAATATTTGGCGGGAAAAAGGTTATGGCTTGGCGCGCGCGATGATGGGAATATTAACCGCCGAGAGTTTTGCCCGCGACTTGGAGTTTCACACGCCACCGTTGTTTGAAGTAATTTTACCAATGACGGTGAAGGCCGAAAATATCATTTATATCCAAAATACTTTTGCTAAGTTGGCAAAGTTTAAAAATAAGCTGTTTAATGAAAACTCAAATTTTGATTATCTCAATGTTTGGCCGCTGATCGAAGGGATTGATAATTTATTACAGTCACGGGCCTTATTGGATGATTATTTAAAACTGCATTTGGCAAGTTTTAAGGGTCAGCCAGCCTATTTGCGGCTTCATATTGCCCGCAGTGATCCGGCGCTGAATGCCGGTTTAGTCGCGGCGGTGGTGGCCGGTAAGGTCGCCTTGTCCGAATTTCATCGTTTTGGCCAAGACCATGGGATTAAAATTTATCCGGCCATTGGGGTTGGTACACTGCCCTTTCGCGGCAGTTTGTCGCCCGAGCGGATTAATGATTTTTTAGCGGAGTACTCGGGGATGAGAACAGTTTATATCCAGTCAGCCTTTCGTTATGATTTTGATTTACGGGTTGTAAAAAAAGCCATTAAAAAATTGAATGAAAAATTGCCGACCACGCCGATTAAAATTTATCAGCGTCGTGAATTATCGGAAGCGGCTGAGATTTGCCAAATATTTTCGAAACCTTATCAGCAAACCGTTGAGCCGTTGGCGGGCTTGATTAATAAATTGGCCGAGCAGGTACCGACTCGCCGCGAGCGAAAATTGCATGTCGGTTTGTTTGGTTATTCGCGCGCGCTTGGAAAAAAACGCTTGCCGCGCGCGATTCCTTTTACCGCGGTGTTATATTCACTGGGCGTACCACCGGAATTTATCGGCACTGGTCGTGGTTTAGTCCAGCTGGCTAAACGCGGCATTAAACTGGAAAAATATTATTTAAATTTTAAGAAAGACTTAAGCTTGGCCGGTGAATTTTTGAATAAAGAAAATTTGATTAAGCTGGCCAAAACTAAAAAAGCGTGGGCTCAAGTTTTGGACGACGTGGAAATTTTAGAACAATATTTTGGCCTCGAGTTTGGCCCGAAGTCTTCAAAAGCAAAAAAACATCTGGCTTTGTCATCAAAGTTTTATACTGATTGGCGACGCGGCAAAAAACTCGGTGCCAATATCATCGCGTCAGGCAAATTGCGCCAGAGCCTTGGTTAAAAAAATTTGAGCCCGGACACGTGTCAAGTCTCAGTCGGTGATGATTTTTTTGAGGATATTGTTACGGTTAGCGACGTGATTGGCGTGCATCACCACATAGATAACATTGTTGATTTTAACTGCCACCGTGCATTTGGCTTCAACCAGATAGCCGGTTTTTGCTCCTTGCGGATTAAATGCTAATAAGCTGTAGTTGCGGTTAGTCGCCTTAACGGCCTTAGCGCTGCCTTTGGCGTCAACAACATTGAGGGTGTAACTGCGGATAATTGAAGTGTCCGCGATTTTAGGAATATTAAAAGCATGATAAGCGATGACGGCCATTTCCTTGGGCGTCGTTACGTCGTGTGAATCAAGGCCGGCGACATCATAGAAATAGGTTTTTTTTAGTCCAAGGTTTTCGGCTTTTTGATTCATCAAGGCGACAAAATCTTGTTTGGCCAAGCCGGTTACCCGCGTTAGAGCCGCGGCCGCTTGATTTGACGATGATACTAACATCGCCACCCACAAGTCCCCGATACTAACTTGATCGCCAATGGCAATATCAATTTCACTGGTGGTATCATCGCCGACAAAGATTTTTGGATAAGCAATGTCTTCTGGCATAATGGTAACAATCTGATTCCAATCAAGCTGTTGGTCAAGTAACACCAGGGCGGTCATCAACTTAGTCATTGAGGCCGGTGCTAAGATTTGGTCGGCGTGATATTGATCTGCATAATTAGTGCCGTCAAACGACACGTGGGCAACATCATCGAAAGTCGTATCCATCACGCGCTGGGTTTTATTCATCGGAATGGTGCGCAAGTCTTTATCTTTAATACCAATGGCAAATTTTTTCATTAAGTCATAAGCGGCGTTGCCGTCTTTTAGGTAATAGCGCAGCCCGTCAACGGGGTTGACATACCACGCTTCCCCATGGCTTTCGACTTGTAGTAAAATTTTGCCTTTTAAGCGATTAACCAATTTGGCGTCGCTTTTAGCGCCGCGCTTGATGGGAATATTGGCCAAGTCTTTATTGCTGATACCTAAACTTAACTGACGCATTAAGTCATAAGCGGCGTTACCGTCTTGCAAATAGTAGCGCTCTTTGGTTGTCGGATTGATATACCAAGCGCGGCCATAGCTTTCGACTTGCAGTAAAATTTTACCAGCTAATCGCTCGGCTAAATTTTCGGTCGCCCGCGCTGATAAATTTGGAAAAATAATCGCCGCGATCGCGGCCAGAACAATAATTTTTTTGGTTTTCATCTTTTTATTTTACACAAAAAATCGCCAAGACGCTAATTTTATTTAATACTTTCAAAGTGTTATACTGAAGTCTACTAAAGCTTAAACACAAATTTATGCAACTAAAAAATAAAGTAACCATTATCGGCGCTGGTATGGTTGGCAGCACGGCCGCCTTTAGTATGATTGAATCCGGCATTACCGAAGAAATCGCCTTAATTGATATTAATGATAAATTAGTTTCGTCGCAGGTGATGGATTTACAACACTCCGTTCCTTTTTATAGCTATACTAAGGTTAAGGTTGGAACTTATGCTGATATTAAGGACAGCAAGTTGGTCGTTATCACTTGCGGTGCCGCGCAAAAACCCGGTGAAACAAGGCTTGATTTAGTTAAAAAAAATTCGGCCATCGTTAAAGGTATTCTGCCCGAAGTATTTAAAGCTAACCCGCAAGTTATTTTATTGATGGTAACAAATCCGGTTGATATTCTGACCTACTTGGCGATTAAAATGTACCCAGAAAAAAAAGGTCAAATTTTTGGTTCCGGAACCGTTTTGGACACCTCCCGCTTTAGATTTCTGATTGGTCGCTATTTGAAAGTTAACCCCAAAAGTGTTCACGCCTATATTGTTGGCGAGCACGGCGATAGTGAACTACCGCTTTGGAGCACAGCGACGGTTGGCAATACGCCACTTGATAAATTCAAAAAGATTCCCGAGGCTGAGAAAAAGAAAATTTTTAATGAGGCCAAGAATGCGGCCTATACTATTATCGAAGGTAAACAAGCGACTTATTACGCCATCGGCGCCGGTATTGCCGAAATTGCCCGTTCAGTTTTGTATGATCAGCGAACCGTAATGTCGGTCTCGCATTTGCTTAATGGTCAATACGGAATTAAGAATTTAGCCCTTAGCATGCCGGCCATCGTCGGTAGTGAAGGATTAGTCGCTAGTGTCAATCCGCTAATATCCTCAACGGAAAAGAAGCTCTTAACCCAGTCGTCAACAAAATTGAAACAAGTGGTTAAGGGCATCTAGTTTTAAGGGCGGACACTACTCCGCCCTTGTTTATTATATAATTTATACTGGGGGGTAGTATTTAATGATCGGGCCTAAATCCAGCTTAGCTATTAATAAACACCTTTATTGATCACCAGCACTAGCTTCGTTTTTGTAAATGTTCCGCGTGAAACAAATTGAAGCGTAAAAAATAAATGGCTAAATAATATTTGTAATATAATTTTTTTGGATATTTTAAAAAATTTAATTTACGCCTAGGAGTTTTTGGTAATTACGGTTGCAATAAGTAAAATAATTTTTTAACGTGCATATATTTTGTTGTTCCAAAAAAATGTTCCACGTGGAACATTTAGCTTAAGGGACAATTTTGTTTTTATAATTTTTTGATGAAAGCAAAAATATTTATTGTTAAAAGGTATTGCTGCTAATTAATTAAAAGTCTTTAGCGGCCATAATATTTTAGAGGATCTTAATAAATTGTGATATTTAAATAATAATACTTCAAAAATTGAAAAATAGAGCTAAGCTTCTGCAATAGCTAATTTTAATGGCGAAGGTTGTCAAAGTACAGAAATCAGTGGTCTTTATTTATTATTGGTTATATAGTGGTCGCTAGAAAAAAGATTCACTATATTAAGCAGATAAATAATTCTCTGGCGTTAATTATTTATAGCCCACAACTATAAAATTATATAAACTTCAAATCTTAGCTTAAAGTTAGACAAACCTCAGAAAAAATAAATAAAAAAAAGTTCCACGTGGAACAATTTTTTGGTGGACCTGAGGAGACTCGGACTCCTGGCCTCTTCCATGCCATGGAAGCGCTCTACCAGCTGAGCTACAGGCCCAAAAAAGCAAGATAAATAAATTACCGACTTATTATAAAATGAAAAAAAAATACTGTCAAAGTGAAAAAAGAGGGAAGCTCACCGTGACCCTCTTGCGCCAACAAGTAAAGTAGGATGAGCTTCCCGGCTCGCAGATGCTTGGGGCATCACCGCGAGCTTGACCCGTATATGGGTTGTGTGGGCAAAGAGGTAGCCCACGGAGTGATCAATTAAAACAAAAGAGCAGTATGAATACTATAACATTTAGCTAAATTTGTCAAGCTAGCTGAAATATGTTTATAATTTTTTTGGTTTATTTTAAAATTTCTCTAAAATTAAATAAAAAAAAGCGTCGCAAAACGACGCTAATTAACTGGTGGACCTGAGGGGAGTCGAACCCCTGACCTCTACAATGCGAATGTAGCGCTCTACCAACTGAGCTACAGGCCCAAAATGCCCTCGGCAGGAGTTGAACCTACAACCTTGTCCTTAGGACGGACCTGCTCTATCCAGTTGAGCTACGAGGGCTTAATTGAATAAAATAAATAATACCCATAATCATGGTGTTTGTAAATGAGTAATTTCGATTTTGTCAGTAATTTGTTAGAATTAGTGATAGCATGAATTTTAAGAAACATAATTTTGGTAGCGATACTTTGGGACGGATCTACGTTGAGCGGGGTAGTGAGGTTGGTGTTTTGCTAGTTCATAGCTATACTAGTACACCGTATGAGTTTATTGATTTGATTGACTACTTAACGTCGAGAAATATTACGGTGCTGGCGCCGCGAATTGCCGGGCATGGGACGACCCCTCAAGATTTAGCCTTGTCGACTATTAACGATTGGAAAAATTCAGTTTTAAACTCTTTTCTTTTTTTGCGCCCGCGCGTCAAAAAGATTTTTATTATTGGTAGTTCGTTTGGTGGTAACCTAACTTTTGACTTGGCGGCCACCACGGGTGAAAAAATTGACGGAATTATTTCACTGGGCACGCCGATTCGTTTGCGCTGGCAGCGCTTGTTTAAGCTGGCCTTGTATACTTATGGTTGGTTTAAAAAAAATCAAAAAAAACGACGCCATCATTTTAAATCGGAGTATATGGAACAGGAGCAAATTATCTATACGGTGATGCCCATTCCTTCCCTGAGGCGTTTTTTTAAATTTATTAGTCAATATACGATTCCGATCTTGAATTCAGTCATCGTGCCGACTTTGATTATTCAATCGAGTGATGATCGGATTGTCGATCCGCTTTCAGCGTTTTATCTTCATGAACATTTGGGGTCTGATGATAAAAGAATCCTTTGGGTGAATAGTCGTCACCATACGTTGGCAACTGATGATAAGCGCTGGTTGATTTATCGTTCGATTTTGCGCTTCATTAACAGTTTTGAGTAGTTGACGTATTTTAGCTTTGGCACTATCTTATAGATAATTTGGTTGATGGAGGGTGGCCTATGTGTCATTTTGAAATTGCCCTTTTTGTTGTGCCGCTTAATGGTACGCCATTGCCAGATCGGTTGTCGTTTAAGGGTCGATATCAACGGGTTACTGAAGTTGGGTGGCCTAGTGGCGACATCGAGTGTGTTTTGCACTTTCGTCGTTTTGTGCCTAACTATCAGACAGCCGAGGCAGCGGCGCGGGTGATTTGCGCCAATCTTGAGGCCCGCGGGGAAAAGGAGGTTAAACATTTTTCCGTTACCTTTCGCAGTTATTAGCCCTGCTTTCTTGGGAGTGGGGTCTTTTTTTAGAAAGTATTATATAATAAGTAAGATGAAAACTATTTTTGAACAATTTGCGGTCACAGCCAATAAATTTTCAAAGCGGCCGGCGCTTAAATTTAAGTATCAAGGCGCCTATATCAGTTTGTCGTTTGCTGAACTATTGAGGAGAATTGAGGTTTTAGCCGTTGGCTTGAGCGATTTGGGAATTATCAAAGGGGATCGAGTGGCAATATTGTCTGAGAATCGTAGTGAGTGGGTGAGAGTTGATTTAGCAGCGCTGAAAATTGGCGCGGTAACCGTGCCGTTACATACGACGCTATCGTCCAAAATTATTGGTCATATTCTAAACAATTCTGAAAGCCGGATTGTTTTTGTGTCAAATCAAATCCAGTTTAATAAATTGATGTTAGTGGCACCGGAATTACCAAAGTTAGAGATGATTGTTTATTTAAATTTAGATGATCCTAACTCGCAGCAGCTGCAACCGAAATTGATTAGCCTTAGCGAGGTGATGAAATTAGGCCGTGAATCAAAAAATGTTTATAAATTTGAGGTTAGGCCCGATGATGTTGCGAGTATTGTTTATACGTCAGGGACAACGGCGCTGCCGAAGGGCGTTATGTTAACGCACGCTAATTTAATGTTTAACGCCATTGAAGCGGTAACGGCAGTGCCAGTGACTGAGCAGGATGTGTTATTGTCTTTTCTGCCGTTGTCGCACGTATTGGAGCGGACCGCGGGGTATTATGCGCCGCTGGTTTGTCGCGGTTGTTGTATCGCTTACGCGGAGAGTATTAAAACGTTGACGCAGAATTTTAAAGAAATTAAGCCAACAATTATTGTTTCGATTCCAAGAATTTTTGAAAAAATTCACAACGGTATTTGGGAAAAGGTTAAGCAGGGATCGAAATTAAAATACAAAATTTTTGTCTGGGCCTTAAAGCAAGAGCCGCATACCATCGGACATTTCATCGCTGATCAATTAGTTTTTAAAAAAATTCGCGCCGGTTTTGGCGGACGCTTGCGGTTGACAATCTCCGGCGGCGCGACGCTGAATCATAAGTTGGCGCGATTTTTCTGGCGGATGGGAATTATGATTGTTGAAGGTTATGGGTTAACCGAAACCGCGCCGATCATTACCTGCAATCGTTTGGACAATTTTAAATTTGGCACTGTCGGTAAACAGTTAGCCGGCGTGGAAGTTAAAATCGCCGCGGACAAAGAGATTTTAGTTAAAGGGGCAAACGTGATGAAGGGCTATTATAAAAATGACGCGCTCACCGCCGAAGTTATTGATCAGGACGGCTGGTTTCATACCGGTGATTTGGGTCACCTGACGCAAGACGGTTATTTGGTAATCATCGGCCGCAAAAAAGAAATGATCTCGCTGTCAAATGGCAAAATTGCTTGGCCCGAACAATTGGAAGTTATTTTAAATAATGATCGGTTCATTAATCAGTCGATGGTTTATGGCAACGATAAAAGTTATCTCACAGCTCTGATTGTTCCGGATTGGTCGGAAATTACCAATAATTTATCAGCGTTTAGAATTAGCAGTAGCGAGCCTGAAGTTTTAATTAAAGATAGTAATTTTGTAAATATTTTTAATCAGCGGTTGGAAAAAATTAATGATCAGTTAGCGGAGTGGGAAAAAATTCGGAAATTTATTTTGGTGCCCAATGAGTTTTCCGCCGATAAAGACGAGGTGACGCCGACGTTGAAATTAAGACGGAAAATCATTGAGGAACATTACCAAAAATCACTGGCCGCAATGTATTAATGATGGGCGTTATTTATTACAGTAAATTTTATTGGGTTGCTATGGCTGATGAAAAATTGAAAAAAATTGTTTATCAAGCGCACCCCAACGAATACGTTTGTCATGTGGCTTTTGTTTATAAAATTGCGCTGGACTTACAAAAAAGATTTGGCGGTAATCGCCGCGTGATCGCGGCGGCGGCGTTGTTGCACGATCACGGCCGCGGTCATCATGACAAACCGCATCAGGAATTGGGAGCGGCTCTGGCGCGTAAAATTTTAAAAAAATTGAATTATCAAAATGATGAAATCGAGCAAGTGGTGACGTGCATTTTAAACCATTCAGCGCGCGCGTCAGCCAAGAGTTCAATTGAAGAAAAAATTGTGTCATCAGCCGACGGTGCCGCGCAGGTGATTTATTCGCCGTTATTTGGTTTGCTGTCAAAAAAAGAACCGTGCGAAAAATCGGCCTGGGTTTTAAAACACCTGGCGAAAGGTTTTGCCAAAATCAGTCTGCCGGAATTCAAACAAGAAGTCGCGCCGTTTTACCAACAACTGAAATCAATCAATTGTGAGTCAGTAAAAGTTTTTCGATCAATTACCAAGTAATTTTTGTCGTTAATGAAGGTTCAGCTCGCGCTGGGCTTTTTCTTGCCCAAAAGGAAACCCCGAGCGGATGCGGGAATGACATTTTTTTGTCTGTCATCTTGTTTTATCTGTTATCCTAAGTTTGTTTGCCCCGCCTTAGCGGAGGTCAAAGGATCGCTAGAGATACCGAACCCACCGCCACGGCGGAGCAAGCGTCATTCGGCATGACAAAAAAAGAAGGGGCGGCATAAAATTCTAATTCCAAAGCAAGTTCAGTATGACGCCGTGGGGCTAGCGAATAGCGGAGCTCAGGAAAACCACGCACGAGCGTAGCGCTGTGCGGGGAGGACGTTATTTTGTTGAGAAACGCTTGCATTTTTTTTATTAATTTGTTAGGATTTTTTTTATAGCAGCTGCTTAGGCAACCAAAGTGTTTGTCGCTTTCAGTGACAAAACGGAGGGCTGTCAAAGGCCAATAAGGGAAACGCTACGGCGTTTCGGGGATTTGCGGCCAATGGCTTCTAAAGTAATGTCGCAATTGTGACAACACCAAGGAAGCCCTGAGCACGGCTAGTCTCGAGTAGTATCTCCGATTGCCCGTTGCGGGCAGCGGAAAACAACAACGTCCAACGTTTTGGAGGAACATCCTATGATCACGCAGTCCGGCCCCGTCAAGGCGCACCATCAGGAAGGCAATCCGGCAAACACGACGAACGGCAATCCGACGAATCTGGCACGCGGACGCGCCAACCCGAACGCCAAAGAAAACGGCGGCAACGACGTCAATCTGACGAACGCAAACGCGGCTCTCGCGAACTGGTAGCCCATCGGCTTTCGCAGGGTAGCGTTGTTCTGCTCTCTGTTGCCTTACGGGCAACTTAACCCTCTCGAGTTACAAGCCATCCCCCTTGTAGCTCTTTTTTTTATTTTAATTTTTTAGTTATACTTAACCAAGTGTCTGACAACCGATGGAGGGTAGCGCGATGTTTGGACTTTTCAAAAAAGGCCATAAAGTCCGAGCGTCGCTAGTTTATCGACGCTCAACTAAAACTTATTCTTTGCGTCTATCGGGCGTTTGGAATATGTGTGGCAATGTCGCTCGAGTCTTTTGGGCGATGAAAAAAATTCGCCAGTCTAATCACTGGCAAAGACTGGAAGTCGATTTCGTGGCGCTGAGAACCGCGGACGGCGAAGGTTTTGGCAGTGATGTTATTGCTGTGCTAATTGAGCTGGCCGCCATTGCCATTCGCCGCAACGCCGAGTGGCAGTTGATCTTTCAATCAAGGGCCCAGATTGCGCCAATCATTTCGCTTTATCGGCTCGGCTCATTTTTTGAGGAGCAGCTGCGTTTTGTGAAACCTGAGCCAATGCCAATGGCTTTGGCAAGCAGAACTTTGGACCAAGCCGAACGCCAGTCGGGCCAACCGACTTAAGACCCCAATGGAATATCCGGCGGGGTTTGTTTTTTACCTTTAAAAGCGGTAAAATAATTGTGACGGCGCAATTAACACTGACGGCGCAATTTTATGGTAACAAACCGAAAAAAAATTTGTTTTTTACTCTGCGGTCAAAATGCGACCATTGGACCCGACCATTGGTTTAGTCAGATGCCGGAAGTTGGTATTTTGGCTGACATCGAACCGGTGGTGGTTTTTGATAAGCCGTCGGCGGACATTATCCCTGAAGTTTGGCAGAATTTGGCGGCCGAAATTTTTGCCCGCCTAAAAGCGGTTGATGGGTTTGTCGTTTTTCATGATGTTGATAATATTTTGTACTCAAGTTCGGCGATTTCTTTTATGCTGACAAATTTAACCAAGCCGGTTATTTTTACCGGCGGACATTATGTCAGCCAGTCAGACCGCAAATTGGAAGTTAAGGCTAATTTGATTAATGCCGTTCAGGCCGCGGGTTATCAATATAGCGATGTCGGTTTAATGTTTGGGAATCGTTTGCTTCGCGCTAATCAAGCCGTTCGCTCGGCTGATGAATCACTTAATTTATTTACGGCCAGTCCGTCAGCGGTTTTAGGACGAATTGATTTTAGTATCCGCCTGGCCGATAAGTTGATTACTAAAAATAAAGGCGTGACTAAATTAGTAGCCGACCTCAACGGCAATATCGAAGTTCTAACTTTAGCGCCGGTAATTAATTTACGGACGTTGGCAAAAAAGGTAATTGATCGCGACGCGATTATCATTGACGCCAGTAGTTATCTCAATTTGCCGGCGGATGTGTTGTTTTTTTTGGAAAAAATTACCAACGATTTACCGGTGGTCATCTGGTCTGATAAAATCAGAAATCAAATTATTTTGCCGAAAAATTTGATTATTGTGTCTGATATCACTTGGCCCGCCGCCGTGACGAAGTTGATGTGGGTATTGGGACAAACGAAAAATATTTCAAAAATTCGTGAACTGATGGCTAAAGATGTGGCCGGCGAAATAATCAAAACATAATTATGAGAATATACTTTACCGCCGACAATCAAGCCGAGGAAAGACTGCAGAAAAATTTCTCAAAAATTATTGAGATTTTGACGGCGTCGGGCGTTTTGATTATGAGTAACTTGGTGGATCGCAGTGTCAGCGGATTTTCCAGCCAAGATTTGGAAAAAATTAATCAGTCGGGCGAAGTTTTGATTGAGCGAATGGATGCGCTGGTTATCGAAGGCAGTCGAACGGTGCCGGAAAGTGGCTATCTAATTGCGATTGCGTTGACTCATCAAAAACCGATTTTGTATTTGGTGGAAAAAGGCAAACTGCTTAATAAAAATTTGCTTCATTTACAAAAAGATAAAAACACTTCGCGTTTGTTGACGCTGGCAAATTATAATGAGAAGAGTTTGGGCAGCGTCATAACTGAATTTTTGGAAAATGTGGAGAAAGGTGAAGGGCGTGAAGTGCCGACCATTAAATTTACCTTGCGCATTACCTCGAGAATTGAAAGATATTTGCAATGGAAAACTCATAATACTAAAATTTCGAAAGCGGATTTTTTGCGTCATAAAATTGAGGATTTAATTGATGCCGACGAGGCGTATCAAAAGTTTATCAAAAAATAATTTTTATTTAGTTTTGATCTAAACCCCGCCGAGGCGGGGTTTTTCTTGACAAAGTTAATAAATTTGCTAAGATGAATATAGAAATTGCGCCGTCGCAACACATTGCGCCGTCGCGAAAAATAAAATTAAAGCGGACTTTAAAAAAATACCACTCAATAAATTAATGCCGGTGGAATTTTTTTAAAAAGATGAACTAGCGCCGTCGGCTTGCTCCGCCGTCGCGAAAATAAGTGGATAACCTCATTAGAAATTAAAAAATTATATGAGTAGCAACTATACAGTTAATATCGGCGACAAAGTTAAAGTGATTTTGGACGGTGCGATAAGGGAGCTGGAAATTGTTGACGTGCCGACCGGCGATCCGAAACACGGCGTCATTTCCTATCTGTCGCCTTTGGCCAGGGCGTTGCTAGGCAAGCGTTATCCGAGTCAGGTGACAGTCAAATTACCAAACGGCAATACGCTAGAGTGCCGTTTATTGAGTCGGGCGTAGAGGGTTATTATCGGGAGCTTTGAGCTTTCGCGCGGTGTTTGTCCGCCAATGTTATCAAATGTTCTTTGCGGGTCCTTGAGCTTTTCGCGCTATGTTGAGCCTGGAGCCCGCAAAGAGTACTTGATGAAGGTGGATTGAGCCTGGGCTCCCGATAATAGGACTTTAATGCTAGAATAATCAGAGAAATGATGAAATATGTCCAAGCTTAAACTAACAATTTTTACCCTCATAGTCCTTGCTGTCAGCACGGTGGTTTCGGGGTGTCAGATTCTGAAACAAGTTCAGAATGACAATACAAATACTAATACCAACGCTGTCATTCCCGTGCCGACGGGAATCCAGAATGAGAATCAGAATGTTAATCTGAATGAAAATGTTAATGCCGATACTTCCACTACCACGGCTGAGATTGATACTCCAAGTTGGAAGACTTACCGAAATGATCAGTATGGGTTTGAATTTAAATATCCTAAAAGTTGGGAATATAAAATAAGCTCTTCTGGCATTGTTGAATTTAGAGATAGTCGAAATTCTTATGCTCTTGAGGGATCCATTACTTATTTGATAAGTATAAATGTTATTAGTATTAGTCGTGATTTTTCCTTTAATAATTGGAGGAGTGACTTAATCAATATAAAAGACAATAGAGGGGGTGTTGTCAAAGAAGTATCAATTGAAAGAAGCGACCATGCAGTCCAAAGTTCTGATTATTTAGGGGTTGAAACTGATATTTTTAAGAATTATAAACAATATTCAATATCTAAAGTAAATCTTGGCTCGAAGGAAATTAATGCTGAAATTGATAAAGTTTATTTTGGGTTAATAGATTCCTTTAGATTTATTAATTAATTTTTTTATTTTAATTTTAATTTAAAATTTGTGTAGGATAGTTTAACTATACATAGCGCATTTTGGAGACTTTCTCTAAGAGTATGACTGTACATATTTTTTAGATCTATGAATAAAAAATTTGAAAAATTTACGATCAGCCAAGTGGCAGTTTTAGTCAGAAATAACAAATGTTTAGTTTTAGAATTTTCGGACCGGCGCGGTTACTGGGGATTGCCGGGAGGAAGAATTGATGAAAAAGAAAATGGCGAAGCCGCCTTTAGAAGAGAAATTAAAGAGGAATTGAATTTGTCTGATTTTGAGATCATTGATTTAATCGATTTTGATGTTTGGTATTCGTCTTCAGGTAAACCTTACAGCGGTGTGGCTTATTTAATAAAAAATGATAATGACCAGATAAGTTTGAGCCATGAACATAGTAAAATGGAATGGGTGGCTGCCGATGATTTGGATAATTATAATTTTATCTGGCCGAATGCCAAAAGAATGTTACGGAAAGGATTAATAAAATCTAGTCACGCTTAAACGCCAAAACAAATTTAAAAAACTCAATTTATAAATTTAATCGACATAGCGCAAATTCTTGGAAATTTTTTCTAAGAATAAAATGCTGTGTTTTATTTTTAGAAAAGTTTTCCATTGGGGAAGGCTTGGCCTCTTAACCCTAAAGCAAGGGAGGAGGTGATGTCCTTTAGTTAAAGGAGTGTGAGCAATGAAGACAATGGAGATCGTGCAACGGTTTGAAGATGCCTATCCGTATGTTGGCCGGTGTTTCAATGGCCAGCGGGCAAGACGTTACGTTTTTAAGGTCCGGCGGACAGGCAAGATGATTGAAGGCTCGATTTACGAGCAAAGGCATGACGGTGTTCCGATCAGGTATGCCATTGAAGTCTCCAGTATGTTCGGATGCCCGATTGGCTGTCTTTTTTGCGCTAGTGGCAATCTTGGCAAAGCGTCTTTATTGAGCGTCGAGGAGATTGTCGAGCAGGCCTGTTGTTTGGCAGATTTGGCCGAGCACGATGAAGTGCCGAAGCATTTTTGCTATCAAGGTATTGGTGAATCTTCACTGATACCGAAAGTGGTCATCGCATCGGCCCAAGAGATCCTAGGGCTTTATCCCGGCTCAAGGTTTAAAATCTCAACGATGGGCGCAAGGCCGGAGGGTATGTTATTATTAGCTCGTGAGATCCCGAATTGGGAGGCACTACAAGTGACCTTCCCTCATTACGAGAATGACCAGTTGAAACATATTCTCGGCAATAGGAATGGTTACGATTCCGAGCAGGTTCTGCTGGCGGTCCGTGAGATCAAGACTTTGCGACCTGATATCCGCATCAAATTCAATTTCATCTGCATTGCCGGGTTCAACGACAACGAAGAGGTAGTTAGGGGTACCGTTGAACGGCTGAAACAATGCGGAGTATTGGATGGCTCTGAATTCAAGCTTTCCTTCCTCAATGCGACGGATTGTTCTGATGCTCATGGCTTGAGATGCGTTGGAGAATCGCAGCATCATCAGCTCCTGAGCTGTGCTCAAGAAGCCGGCGCTAACGCCTACGTCTTTGGCCCGATGAAGGACATTAAGGTCGGATGCGGTCAACTGGTTGCCGATAGACTCAAACTCTAATAACCGTGAGGCAGGAGAGAGGAAGCTGTCTCCTTTCTCCTGCCCTTTATTATGTTATGGATTTAGAATTTGAAACAAAAATATTAGACATCGACATTGCTTCATTAAAGGAAAAACTAGATGGAGCAGTGTTTACATCTCGAAGATTAATTAAGCGTTTAGTGTTTGATCTCCCAAATAAAGAAGACAAAGCCTGGATTAGAATAATAGATAACACTTTAAGTTATAAAAATTATAAAACTTATACTATTGGTGGTATTGAAGAATTTGAATTTGAAGTTAATCCTGAAAAAGCCGCTAAATTATTAAAAGTATTGGGGTGTGAATTAATAGCTGAGCAATATAATTATGAACAAAGTTGTAGATGGAATGATGTGGAAATTACCATTGAAGAATGGCCAATGATTCCTCCCTATATCGAAATTGAAGGTGGCAGCAAGTCAGCGGTGTTAGAGGCAATAAAAAGAATGGGTTATGTAAAACATTTTCCCATTACAACAAAAATGGTTTATGAAAAATACGGAATTAATTTGCATGATTATAAAGTTTTGAAAGATCACGATGATTTATGAAAATTTATAAACCAAAGAATTTAGCCGACCACGCTCAATTTCATGGTGAGCAACCGAGCTCCCAGCTCAACCCACACCTACTATCTCGTGGCCGTTGACTTTTTAGATCACACGCTATATATTTACTGATGATAATTACTACAACATCGTTTTAATGACATAGCGCCTAGAGCGCTTTATTTTTTACAAAAATATGACCAAGCTTAAACTAACAATTTTTACCCTCATAGTCCTTGCTGTCAGCACGGTGGTTTCGGGGTGTTATAAAAAACCAGTCACCCTGAGCAATGTTGAAGGGCAGAATGTGAATGCTGATCAAAATACTAATAGTGCAACAACCACTGCCGATATCAATACATCAGATTGGAAAACTTACAGAAACGATGAGTATGGGTTTGAGTTTAAGTATCCACTCCAGTGGTATCTAGATAGCTGTGATCAAAATACTTATGATAACCTATTAATTTTATCTGATACAAAAGTTGCGTGTAATGTTAATTTGCCAGACGCAAAAATTTCTGTATCTATTGGAGATAGCCCAAATACATTGAATGAATCACAAATGTCTATTATCACCAACGTGGTAGAAAAAGAAGTTGTTGCTAACGGAAATAATTTTGTTAAAATATCCGGAGATCTACCTTACAAAGATCCTGAGGGTAGTACTATCCCAAATATATGGATCAGAATAGTAGATACTTCCGTTAATGTTCCAAATAAAAATATCTATGTTGTTCTTAGATTCCACCGAAGGTATGATAATACTGATGTTGATCAGTTAGATAAAGACTTAGAAGTATATAATGACTTAGTTAAATCCTTTCAGCTAGTAAAATAATTTTTTTATAATCAACATAGCGCATTTCTTAGAGTGTTTCTCTAAGTAATAGTGCTATCTATTATTTTGAGAAGTCCTCTAGGTTGAGGGCTTTTCTCTTGATGCCTTGTGGCAAAAAGAGGGAGATGATGAACTTTGACAACTTGAAAGGAAGGTGTGTGATGAAAAATAAGCAGATTGTTTTTTTTGTTTGTGTCATAATGATGTGTATTGGTCAAGCGTTTGCCCAGACCAACATCAACATTGCTGACAAGGCAAAGACGTATGTTGGTCAATACGGCTGGTCCTGTAAGGAGTTTGTGCAGTTTGTTATTGGTCAGATTGGGGGTACCCTGGGAGCTGGATATCATGACTGCTATCTAGATGCAGGCTTTACAGAAGTATCGGTTCTGCAGTCTGGTGACATCATCCAGACCAGTAATCCAACTATTAACTATGAGTGGGATGATTACTACATCTATCATTCCGCTGTCTACGCAGGTATTAGTGGAAGCTACTATGAAGTAGTAGATTCCAACTATAGTGATCCCCAGGATTTTAAAGTGAGGGATCATAATTGGGACCCATATGCCTACGTCTCTACAAAGCCTAATCACCAAGTTTATTTCTACCGTTTAATGGTTGGCAGAAATCAGGATGGAAGCAACTGTAAGGAATTTTTGTGTTGTTATCACACTAACGGTGACAACATAAAAATCGGATGCACCGTTGCTAATTTAGAGGTGCCTTTCACAGACGGGCGTGTCAGTGTTTGGCCCAATGTGTCAAATTGTCTGTTCCAGATGTTCAGTGGTGGCACGTTGGGTGAATGTGCCATTTTGTATGACACTGTTAACAGCCCGAACCAGGCGTTCGTAGTCCACAATCAACTGTGGTACTTCATTAAGGCCAACACTTCAGTACTTGGTTATTTAGGTGGTCCAGTCGACCAAGAACGCTACGCGACGGATGACTATAACGGTCATCAGTTGGCAGTCCAAAAGATGGCCAACGGCTATCTAGTCTATGACACCGTCTATGGCTACAGCGATGCTCGTGGAACATTAAGTGCAGGTTTTCACTATGCCACCATCCCCGGCAACGGTACCAGTCTCAACCTCTACGCCACGGCCCAATCACCAACCACTGTCTACTTGTCCGGTAGTGCAGTCACTGGTACGTCGTACTATCGCGTCTATCAGGACAACCAGTATCTCGGTACCTTGAATCCAGCCACGCTCGACTTCACGGTGAGCAACCTAGCTCCAAGCTCAACCCCACCTACTATCTCGTGGCCGTTGACACTTTATCCTAAACACTATATATTTACTGATGATAATTACTACAACATCATTTTACCAACATAGCGCTTCAAGCGCTTTATTTTTTACAAAATTATGTCCAAATTTAAACTAACAATTTTTACACTCACCGTCCTTGCCCTTAGCACGATTCTTTCGGGATGCTACAAAAAACCACCAGTTAAGATTAATACCAATGAGTCGGTGAATCAAAATGTTAACACTTCAAGTAGTACTGCAGACTTAAAGGAAGAAAACATAACTTTGACTAAAGATGCGGATGGTTGGAAAACGTATACTAATAAAGATTGGGGAATTAAGTTTAGGTTTGAGGATAAGGATGATAAACTTTATGTTATAACTGACCGTTCGAGCATTGATATAAGTTATAACGATAAGTCATCAACGCCGCTATATATGCATTTAGGCAGCATTAGGGATGCTTTTCCGGTCGCTGATAATCTTGAGGATTATATTGTGAAGTATGGCTGGAAACAAGATTTTGGAGAACCTACCAAATTAATTAGTCGCACAAAAGTTTTGGTTGGTCAGAATAATAATATTGATGCATATCAGTTGGCTATCCAATATGGCCCTTGTCAGCCTTGCAAAACTACAGATCAGTCTGGTCCATGTCAAATGTGTCAGCATGCTGGTGTCTTTATTGGAAAGATGTATTATTTAGTTTATTCCAAAAAAGTTGAGGCACCTCCTTATGTGACGGATTCCGATTATATCTATTATGATTATATAAGTGTTAATGGAAAAGAGAATCTTGAAAATAATTTTCTACAAACTATAGAATACATAAATTAAAACATAAATAAAAAACATAGCGCGACAGTCACCTTGTTTGGTGCGATGCTATGTTTTTTGTATAGCGGCAATCAAGGTTCCTGTATGAACCTATACGTCAGTTCTTTGAAAAGTGAAGATTGTGTCTTAGGGCAAACAACAAGGAGTTGGTACAATGAAAGCTAAGTTGATGGTCATGTTAGTGTCTTTGATGTTGGTCGGTGTGTGTCGCTCAGTCTCGGCGGCAGTAACATTGGATGTTCCCTACATCCATCAAGTTCAGGATATGAATCAGGGTGACTTTCTTGGTTACAATGCGTGTGCGCCGACAAGTGCGGTGATGATTACGAGCTACTACGGCCTACAACCGGACAACCCGTCCAGCTACAAAGGATGGTATGTCTACAACGCATATTCGGGATGTACTGATGTCAGCGGTGAAGACTACACGACTAGCTGGGCTAGGGATTGGAATCCTTCAAATGACACCAATCCTCATGTAGTGTATGGTGCGCATGGCTATATCGTTAAGCCCATTGATGGTGATTGGAAAGCTGATGCTTCAGCATCGGTAGAATATCTCCAGCGTCATGGGTTAACGACAGGTAGCGCTTGGATCTATTCCAGCCTGATGTCTACCATCAAATCAGAGATTGATGCCGGTAGACCATTAATTGGTCACTTAGCCAGTACCTATGGCCATTACCTGGTAATCATTGGCTATACTGATGACTATAGAATAGTAGTCAATGATCCATTTGGTAACATCAATACCACCTGGAATGGCACTACCTCAGGCCAAGGTGTTATTTATACACCTTCCTCGGTCGGATTAGACCGAGTGTTAACCATCAGCCCCATAATTTGTGGACGCTACCCAGTTGACACAGCTTTAAGACAAGCCTGGGCCAACGGCGGCGGAGAGTCGTCATATGGCTTTGCTGTCACGCCTCTCTATTCAGATGGAAGTGGTTGGCGTCAAGATTTTCGCCATGCGGTGATGTATCTAACCGCTAACAACTCTATCATAATCTCTGGATGGTCAAACTCTGTTTGCCCTGGAGAAACCGTTAATGGTTGGCGTCCTGATCTCTCTCCTGTTATCGTGAGTTGTTTTAACGATAATGGTAAAGCTTCACTCGTCGGTGAGCCAGTATCAGACAACGCTAGTCCTGTCGCGGCGCATCAATGGGGTAGTTGCTGGATTCAGAATTTCTCTGGTGATTCTCTGAATGGGTGTGCAATAGTGTATGATTCTCAGCATAGCCAGAGTAAAGCCTTCGTCATTCATGGTCAACTCTGGGATTTCTACAGAGCCTACGGTGGGCCAAATATCCAAATGTCTTCGGGAACACTTGGCGGTCCCGTTGAGGAGGAAAAATATGCGACGGATGACTATAACGGTCATCAGTTGGCAGTCCAAAAGATGGCCAACGGCTATCTAGTCTATGACACCGTCTATGGCTACAGTGATGTTCGTGGAACATTAAGTGCAGGTTTTCACTATGCCACCATCCCCGGCAACGGTACCAGTCTCAACCTCTACGCCAACGAGACTTCATCAACCACCGTCTACCTGTCTGGCAGTGCGGTCACTGGTACGTCGTACTATCGCGTCTATCAAGACAACCAGTACCTCGGCACCTTGAATCCAGCCACGCTCGACTTCACGGTGAGCAACCTGGCTCCCAGCTCCTCGCATAGCTATCACCTGGAGGCCGTTGATGGTAACGCTAATGTTTTGGCGACCTCGTCGACCGTGACCGTTACCTTGCCTGTCGCTCCCGCCCTGCAAAATTTGCAGGTTGTCTTGCAGCCCCGCACTTTGTCTTTGGATGCCAGTTGGTTAACGATTGCCGGCGCGGCCTACTACCGCGTCAGCGTCAACGGCAGTTTCTACAACAATTTCCAGAATGCCCAGTGCACGATTTACAACCTGAGCAACGGCCAAACCGTCACGGTTCACGTGTCGGCGTATTCAGCCACCGGCGTAGTGCTCGCTGCGGGTAGCGCGGCACTGACCTTGGGACAGAACGTCAGCATCGTTACTTACGATAGCCCTGTTGTGCTGTTGCCAAACCAAACCTACACCCGGACGTACTACATCTTCAACAATACGGCCGATCCGATTACTGACTTTGTTGGTAGTCACTCCGGTATTGCCGTGAACAGCAGTTGGGCAACGTTGGATTCCAATACCTACCAACTGCCTTCGTACATCGCGCCTTACTCAACAGTGTTTCTCTGCACGGTTACCTTCCATACCGGAAGTGATTACCTATTGTCGTCCAGTGTCGCCGTCAGTGTTTGGTTTGAAGCTGATGGCGACATGCCAAGCTTGGGGCTACTAGGTATCAATCGAAGTTTCCAAGACTACCTGCAAGTGGTGCGCTTCACTGATCCGGCGTCGGATTTGCCGGCAACCATGAACGTGGACGCGTCAGCGGTGCCGCTGACGCTGAGCAACGAAGCCAACAGCACTTGCGCGTCGTTTCGCTACGAAGTCTATCTCGACGACACATTAGTGGCGTCATTACTCGCACCGCAACTGGCGGTACGGGAAGTCTGGGAAACGACGCTGGATTTCAGCTCAATTCCCAGCGGCCAGTACGACTTAAGGCTCGTGGTCAATACGGACAATGCAGTCCAAAATGTCAGAACGGACAATGACGTTAGCCATTGTCTGCTGACGCTCAACAATCCAACGCTGATGTACCACCAGCGGTCTGAAGCCGAAGCGGCGACATTGACTAACGTCGCGGTTGACACCGATCACGCTGGTTTCAGCGGTATTGGTTTTGTCGATGAATTCGAAAGCTTTGGTGATGTTGTCAGTTTCACGGTTAACGTCCCGCTGGCCGGAACCTACCGCTTTGATTTCGGCTACGCCAATGGTTACCCAGACGCGGCGGTTCGCCATATCTGGATTGACGGCGAGTATTTTAGCTCGCTGGTATTTCCCAGTCTTGGCACTTGGGATGATTGGAGCACCGCGTCACAATTAGGGTCACTGACGGCCGGTGTTCACACGATTGAATTGTCGTCGGAGTGGTCTGACAGCGGGGCGATCAATCTTGATTACCTCGAAGTGACCCAACTGCCCAATTGGTGGCAACGCTTGGAAGCCGAAACGGCCTCACTAACCAACACCGCAGTTGATACTGACCACGTTGATTATGTTGGCAGTGGTTTTGTCGACCAATATGAAAGTGTTGGTGACGCCGTTGATTTCGCCGTCACTGTTCCAATGAACGCCACCTATCGTTTACGTTTCCGCTACAGCCGGGGTGACCCCAGTCCGGCCACCCGCAATGTCTATCTTGACTGTGACTATTTTAGTCGTCAAACCTTCCTCGGTCTTGGCAGTAGCTGGGACGTCTGGGGCAACAGCGAAGTGCTCGTGAATTTAACCGCTGGCGCTCACACCATTGGCTTAGTCCAAGACTGGATGAACGGTGGGGCGATCAACCTTGACGCGCTGGAAGTCACTGAAGTCGCGACACCGATTGAACATCTTGAAGCCGAAGCGGCGACCCTGACGGGCCTTGGCATCAACACCGGTCACTGGGGTTACTCCGGTACCGGATTCGCTGACGGTTTTGACAGCCCTAACCGTGGCGCGGACTTTACCCTCGCCATTCCTGAAGCCGGCCAATACCAACTGGTATTCCGGTACGCCAACGGCACTAGTGACGACGCGACACGCAACATCTATGTCGACGGACAGTTGGTCGACACGTTGACACTGCCAAGTCTCGGACCAGACCAATGGGATGTCTGGGGTGAAGCAAGTCTGGTGGTCAATTTGACCGCCGGAGCGCACGAGATCGGTAGTTGGTATGAGTGGGGTAACCAAACACCTATCAACCTTGATTACCTGGAGGTGCGAAACTACCCCGCGCTGCCGTGAGGAATTGCCGACCACGCCGAAAATGAGGTGATATTATCACCGCGAACCTTGCCGTAATCAAAGCGCGACGCTCGATTTTGCCAGTCTGGGAAATCGAGCTTTTTTATTTACTAAAGATGATAGTTTTGTGGTATAATTTAACCGTCAAAATTAAGATATTTTGTAATATACTTTTTTGGTAATTATGATGAGTAATCAAATTTTAGAATTTAGTATCGGATTACTGGCAGTATTATCATTTCTATTAGGGCTGTTTAGCATTTTAAAAAATCCAAAATCATTAACGGTAAAATTTTGGTTTTTACTTTGTCTTGCAATCGGACTTTGGGCCACCGGTTTATTTTTTTTGATCGGGAGCGATACGAGTTCTGAAGGGGTTTATTTCTCAAAAATTTTACACGCGGCGGCCGCTTTTATCCCAATTTTTTTCTTACATTTTATTTGGAGTTTTACCCATCAGGCTAGAAGTAAAAAAAATATAGTTTTAATAAGCTTAGGGTATTTCTTAGCTTTATTTTTTTTAGCCTTGAGCTTTACTGATAAAATAGTTGCTGGTTCATCGCCGAAACTTGGTTTTTCATCTTGGGTCGATGCTGGCAGTTGGTATCCATTATTTATTGTTTATTTCTGGGCTTATGTGCTTTTGGCTATTTATTGGATTTACGTAGCTTATTCATCAAATGATGGCATAATAAAGCAGAAGACATTTTATCTTTTGCTTGGGTCACTTGTACTATCATTGGGTGGAGGATCCAATTTTTTGCCTCAGACGCTCGGTATTTATCCCTATGGTGATTTTATTGTTTGGCTATATCCGATAATTGTGACTTATGGTATTTTTGTTGATGAAATTAAATTTAAAATAAAGTTTTGAAATATTATGAATATTTTTAAGCATATATTAATTGGAATTTTTTTCGTTGATATTTTTTTAATGGTCGCAACATTTTTTATATCTCTTACACTGCTTGCTAGATCTAAAAACAATAAGGTTTATTTAAATTTCGGTCTTGCCGGTGGCATCTTCAATTTTGTCGCTGATTTCACCGGAACTTATTTCTACGGTCAGTTTATCGTCTGGCTGTACCCAGTTTTAATGGCGGACGTATTTTTATGGATGACATCAAGGTTAAGATGGGGTTAATAAATGAATTATTAATTATAATTAGAAGTTATATATTCTAAATGATAAATTTTAACCAATATAAAAAAATAGTCCAAGGGCTTCTTGCTGGAGCGGGAATTAAGGTAAACGGAGATAAGTCTTGGGATATTCAAATTAAAGATGATAGGGTCTATCAGCGTTTTTTGACGGGTAATACTTTGGGTATGGGTGAAACATACATGGCTGGTTGGTGGGATGTAAAGGAATTAGACAAATTTTTCGAAAAAGTTTTTAAGGCCAGGCTTAATAAGTATTTGAAAAAAAATTTGAAAACAATTATTAGCATTTTTCGAGCAAAATTTTTAAACTTACAAGATGTTTCCCATGCATTTGATGTCGGTATGCAGCATTATGATATAGGAAATGATTTGTATAAAGCAATGCTAGATAAAAGAATGGTTTATACGTGTGCATATTGGGAAGATGCTAAAAATATAGATGAAGCTCAGGAAAATAAACTTGATTTGGTGTGCAGAAAGTTAAAATTGAGGTCAGGACAAAAAATTTTAGATATTGGCTGCGGATGGGGCAGTTTTGCAAAATACGCAGCCGAAAAGTATGGGGTGTCAGTAGTCGGAATAACTGTTTCAAAAGAGCAGGTCGATTTAGGTAATAGAATATGTGCTGATTTGCCGGTAGAAATTCGACTTCAAGACTATCGTGAGGTTAATGAAAAGTTTGATCATATTGTTTCCTTAGGAATGTTTGAACATGTTGGAAACAAGAATTACAGAGCATATATGTCTATTGTGAATAAAAATTTGAAAATGGGTGGACTATTTTTACTGCACACTATAGGATGTAACAAGAGTAAAGCCATTTCGGATGCCTGGTTACTAAAGTATATTTTCCCGAATTCAATGTTACCAGCTGCCGAAGAGATTATTCGGTCGTCGAAGGGATTATTTATTATGGAAGATTGGCATAATTTTGGTCTTGATTACGACAAAACGCTTTTAGCCTGGTTTAGTAATTTTGATAAAAATTGGAACAATTTAAAAGAAGGCTACAATGAGACATTTTATAGAATGTGGAAATATTACCTTTTGTCCTCGGCGGCTCTATTTAGAACCAGGAAAACACAACTTTGGCAGATAGTTTTTTCGAAACAAGGGACGAGGGCTGGTTATTTGTCGATTAGGTAGATTCTTAATATTAAGGATAACTAATCTATTATGAAACTATTTTTTGAAGAGGTACTATTACTTGATACATCAATGATGTTCGCATTATTAATTACAGCTTCAATTTTGATCTCCAGAGCTAAAAATACTAAGATTTATTTTAGTTTTGGATTAGCCAATGTCGCTTTGTTAACTTGGATGTTTATGTCTTTTTCAGATTATTTTAGGGCTACTCAATTTTCGTTGAATTTTCATGCTCGACTAGTATTTTTGTCGATGAAATTAAAATTGAAGTGAAATTTTGATATGAATTCCATAAACATTGGTGAAATTTTAGTTTCTTTTCTTAATTTTTTCCTCGGCTTATTGGTATGGTTGAGAAATAGAAACAGTAAGATCAATTTGATGTTGGCATTATCCCTTATGCTTCTCGCATTATGGGCATTAGGAGAATCAATGTTTCGTGAATCGGTTGATTTATCAGCGGCAACTTTTTGGGCAATATTTGAGAACTTATCGGGATCATTGGTTCCAGTTAGCTTTTTTATTTTTTGTATTTATTATCCATATCAATCATTTAAAATTAAGCCATATCTTAAATTTTTGATTGTAGCTAGTTTATTTATTGATATAATAATAATTATCACCCCATCTTTATATTTGGATCATATTATTTTAATGCCCCCATTTAATAATTTTAGCTCCGCTCTGCCGGGCAGAGTATATTACTCAGTATTTTTTTGTTCGTATTTGCTAATAGCATTTTATATTTTAATGAAAAAGTTTTTTAAATCACAAGGTTTAATAAAGAAAAATTCTTTAATTATACTATTGGCTACAGGATCATTGGCAATTTTTGGGACTTTGCCGGGCGTAATATTGCCTTTAATTTATGGGGTTGATAATCCATGGTATGTTGCATATCTTTCTTTGCCGATGGTTATTGTTTTAACCTGGTTTATTTTGTTGGGGGATAAGAAACTTTATATAAAGTAAGTTTATGATTTTAAAGTATTTATTATCAGTAATACTATATATCAATGTAATTTTAATGGTTGTCAGTTTTTGTTTGTCCTATATTTTATTGAAAAGAAAGGGTAGCGGGGTTCATTATTTCGGGATGGCACTTTTGGTGCTGGGTCTGTGGATGCTCTTTACTCTCTCTGATTATTTTAGACTCACTCCATTATCGCCCATTTTCCACGCACAAATGGGTTTTCTAACCGGAGCTTTGGTTTTAATTTTCTTTTACCTATTTACTAGAAATTTTCCGGTACCTGACGCTGCCCCTAAATCAAAATATTATTTTTTTTATGGCATTGTTATTTTTATTGCTTTTATTTCTTTTTGGCCCGAATTTATAACTTCCGCCTATTCAAATTTTCCGTTCAGATACCGAACAATTAATCCATTTTACCTGACGATTTATAATACTTATTTTTTTCTATTTTCTGCCCTGTCGTTCAAGAATTTGTTTGTTAGCTACGAAGGAAGCGGAGGAATTTATAAAATTCAGTTAAGAAAGATTATTGTTGGATCAGCGTTTGTGGTGCTGTCAAATATTATATTTAGTCTTTTAAATTTTTATTATACTAACTTTGATTTAACCGCTATTGGTATATTTTTTACCTTTATAATTCTGTTTTACATTTATTCTATTTTATTTAAGGATTAATTTTTATTATAATTTAATGAAATTATTGTTTACATTATCTATATATCTTGATGGATTAATGGCTTTGATCAGTTTATTGTATTCAATTATTCTATTGTCAAAGTCAAAAGGAAAGCCAATATATTTTAATTTTGGAATGGCACAGCTTGCATTGACATTTTGGCTGGCTGATCTTTTTTTATCTTTTTTAAATTTTAGATTTATTACCCTTTTAGTTATTGAAAATTTTTCTTTTCTTTTTGGCCTGTTAATCGTTCATTTTTTTTATATTTTTACTTTAACCTACCCTTTTGAAGTTAATAGAAGGAAAGTAAAAGCGTTAATTGCGTACTTTGTAACTATGGTTTTGTCATTTTCTTTTTTTGTCCCAGGCTTATATTCCTTGAGTGCTGTTAGTGTTTTTCCATATTTTTATACGTCGATTAATCCAATAGGTTTGTTTATATTTATCCTTGCTTTTTTGATTTATTCAATTGCTGCACTTGTCAATCTTTTGAAAGTTTATTATACGATTGATGGAATTTATAAGTTAAAAATAAAAAAAATAGTTTTAGGAACTTTAGTAACAATAATTTTTAATGTTTTATTTAGTATGTCAATTTATTTTTTTACTACGTTTGATACCTCGGTTATTGGCGCGATGTCAGTTTTTACAATTTTAATGTATGTTAATCAAATAATTTTTAAAGATGCTTACTAATTTATTTTGGAAAAAATATTTTTCCGTCTATGATGTTTTAAAAATAGTAATACCTTACCAAAATCTTATTAATGAGTTTTTATCAATTTTTGGTAATGTTGAAGGTAAAAAAATTTTAGACGTAGGTGCTGGTACTGGCAATTTTGCGATTGCGTTTGCGCACAATGGTGCAACTGTATCAGCGCTTGATAATAGCGATATAGCCTTAGACATTATAAAGGATAAGAATAGTAATATTGCTACCCACCTAATTAATCTTTCTGATGGTAGATTGCCTTTTGAAGATGAAAGTTTTGATGGTATTGTTTGTAACAATGTTATATACACCATCAACGCCGAGATACGAAAAAAAATATTTGAAGAATTTTATCGTGTTTTAAAGAAGGGTGGAATGGTTGTTGTATCAAACGTGAAGGAGGGGTGGAGTCCATTTAAAATTTATATGTCTCATCTAAATAATGAATTCAGAGTCCATAGTTTATTGAATGTACTTATTAATGTATCTAAAATGGCATACCCAACTTTTTTAATGTTTTATTATAATTATTTAATAAAAAAGGAGGGTGTATTTGGTGATTATGATTTTATGAGGACTGGTGAGCAGGCTAAGTTAATGCGCAGTGCACATTTTGTAAATATTTCCGATGATAAATTTGTTTATGCTGGTCAAGCCATTCTAAATACGGCCACTAAGTAGAAAAATTTTTAGTAATTTAGTGATAATTCTTAATGAAGAGGTATATAAAAAAAATTTATTATGCATTAAAGCTTTATCTCAGTAGTATTGGGTTTATTAAGGAAGAATATAAAACCTATATCGCAGAAAATGACATAGATTATGATGATATATATAAATTGAGATATGAGGTTTATTGTACTGAAAAAAACTATTTAGACGCTAAATTTTATGAGGATTATAGGGAGAAAGATAAGTATGACCAACATTCAATATCGTTCATAACTAGGGATAGCCATGGAAATATTGTTGGTACCGCTCGTTTAATTTTAGGTAAGGGTGATCACAAAATTCAGGCAGAGGAATATTTAAACTTACCAGAGTATATTAGGCGCGGCACAGTTGTTGAATTATCGAGATTTATTGTTTCCAAACAAAAAAGAGGTAGAGGACATGAGGTTACATTTAATCTCGCTAGGGAATTGATGCAATATAGTATTGAAAAAAAAATAGATTATTGGGTAGCTATAATTTTTTATCCAAATTGGGTTTTGTTTAATCGTTTAGGTATACCTTTTATCATTTTTAATGAACCAAAACGGTGGAACCCAATGCCTGAGCACCATGTGGTCCCCGTGTTTTTAAATGTTAATGAATCTTTTATTTATTTTAGGTCAAAAAATAAAATTTTATTTAATTATTTTTCAAAAAATATCAGAACTAATTATCAAAAAAACAAAAAATTGATGCATGAGATCGATGCTAAGATTAATGAAGACTGGTTTAAATATAAAAACTTTCTATGAATTTTGCTAATTTGGTTTTATTTTCTTTAATAATAATAAATCTATTTTTAGGTATTATTATTTTTTTGAAAAATAAAAAAAATTTCTCCAATATTTATTTATCGATTTTTATTTTAAATATTTGTGGCTGGGGTTTTTCTATTGCGATGATGACCATCACAAATAAAATAATATGGCCTAGGTTTGCATTTTGGTTTGTTTCAGCCGCTTTTATTCTTTTTACGTTGTTTCTTAAAAATTATATTAAAAAAGTTGTTAAATTTAGCAACTTATTAAATTATGCAGTTTATCTATTTATTGTAATGGGCACTTTTTTTTGGTTAATATCATTTACGAAGTTTATTATATATGATATTACAGTTTCAAATAAATCAATATATTTCACAGGAGTAAGCCTAGTTTTAGGTAGATTTTATAATTATTTAGTAGTTTACTATATCTTAAATTTTTTATTTATTCTTTATTTGATGATATATGGATATAGAAGTACCAAGTTAGCAATTCAACGTCAGCAGATGAAATATTTTTTTATAGGTATAATGTTGTTTTCTTTTATGGCATTTATAACTAATTTAATTTTACCAAGATTTGGTATATTCAACTTTAATAATTTGGGGCCAGCTTTTTCTGTGATAATGGTTGGGTTTATTTATTATGCAATAAGTCAATATCGTTTAATGGATATTCGTTTGATTGTTGCTCGTACGCTGGTTTTTGGTTTAATTGTTTTGCTATTAGTTTCACTCTATTCGGTTTTATCAGTAATTATTGCTTCTTTTTTTGAAAGCTTGATTGGTTTTAGATCAAATATTCTTGTCGGTTTAGTAATGTCAATTCTGATCGCCGCTGGGTATCAGCCGTTGCGAAGAATTATTGAAAGATCAACTGATAAGTTTCTCTATAAAAAAACCTATGATCCAGATAAATTGCTGTCACAAATCTCTGAAGTCACTTCTTCAATTCTAGACTTAAAAAATCTTTTAGCTTCAATAGCCAAGACTTTAGGTGAGGCTTTCCATTTTCAAAAAGTCGGTATTGTTTTACTTGATAAAGATAGTAAACTCGAGATCCTACATAAGGATGGTTTTAAGGCCGGTGTGGCCGAACAATTAATTGCCTTCCCAGATGTCGTCAAAATTTTGCAGCAGGAGTTAAAACAAACGCCGGGAATTTTGGTTATTGACGAAATGGTAACGCAATTTGAGAACGGCGAATTCCAGCCCGTTAATCCAGTTTTACTTAAAGCCCTGCACGACAACGATATCGCTTTAATCATTCCGTTGTTTGTGCAAGAAAATTTAATTGGCGTACTAGCTTTAGGTAATAAAAAATCCGGTGATACCTATAACAATCAAGATATTAACACGCTCAAAATTATCGGCGGTCAGGCGGGGATTGCGATTGAAAACGCTAGACTTTACGATGAATTAAAAGATTTCAATGTAAAGTTAGAAGAAGAAGTCCGTCGCAAGACCGCGGAGTTACGCAAAGCCAACGCTAATTTAAAACAGCTTGATAAAGCGAAGTCGGAATTCATTTCGATCGCATCGCACCAATTGCGCACGCCGTTAACCGTTATTAAGGGTTATATTTCAATGATGAAAGAAGGTTCATTTGGGCCAGTGCCTGATCAAATTATGCAGAATTTGGATAAAGTTTATCTGTCCAACGAACGATTAATTGGGTTGGTGGAAAATTTGCTCGACATTTCACGCATTGAAAGCGGCCGTCAGGAATTTATTTGGTCAAAAGTTGATGCTGTTGCCAAGGCCAAAGAAATTGTTGAGACGCTCAAAAATAACGCTGAGCAAAAAGGTTTGAAATTAATTTTGGTCAAGCCGGAAGGTAATATTCCAATGATTGTCGCGGATGACGCCAAGTTACACGAGGTGATGATGAATTTTATCGACAATTCCATTAAATATACCAAGGAAGGAAAAATTGAAGTTATTTTGCGGGCCAATCCGAAAGGGATGGTAACCTTTTGTGTTAAGGACACCGGTATCGGCGTGTCCAAAGATATTCAAGAAAAATTATTTCAAAAGTTTACGCGCGGCAAGGACAGTTTCCGCATTCACACCGAAGGCGTTGGCTTGGGGTTGTATGTTGCTAAAATGTTGATTGACGCGCATAAAGGAAAAATTTGGGTGGACAGCGACGGCGAAGGCAAAGGCTCGCAGTTCTGTTTCTCTGTGCCGATTGCCGGACCGGGTAATGTGAAAGTTGAAGAGAAAGCGCCGGTTTTGACCAAATAGAAAATAAATTTAAATTTATGAATACATTGTCGCTAAAAAAATATCTCAGCGCGCTGGTAATAATTATTTTAGTATTATTTAATGGGGTGACAATTTTTTTACTGCTGCAAAAAAATAAAGCCGTTTCGGATGATAATGTTAATAGCGAAGCGACGGTGGTAAATACTAACACTACGCCAATTGATTCGTCTCAGGTTCCGACGACAACAGAAACGTCGGCGAATATTGATACAACCAGCGGGTCGCTTTCAATAGCTTGGAGCGATTGGCCGGTTGAAGTAGCCTATTATAATTTTTTTGATACTCAAAGTGTTGAAACACTTAGTAAAAATGACACTGACATTAAAGACTATTATCAAAATTCCGTTGCTAATTATTTTGCGGGTTTTAAAATTTATAAAGTTGGCACCGTGAATCAGGGCGGCCAATTTAGTGCCGCCGTTTTGTACGACGTAATTTATCAAGATGTCAGCGGTCCAGCTTGGCCGCAAATGTATCGCGTGATTAAGGACGGCAATCGCTTAATTGTTTTAACAAAAATTTCTTCAGCCGCGCCTTACGGTTTTGGCCAAAAAATCTTTGAAATAAATGACACGCTAACGATTGGTAATCTTGGCACGCCTGAGTCGGTCTTAATCCCGAATTCAAAGCTAGTGTTGGATCGGGCCGATAAAGAGCCGTATCGATTTTTGACCTCATATGATAATGTGGAAAAATTATTCAAATATGACGGTGAGCATTATCTTTACAAAGACAATAATCAAGGCTGTTTCCTGATCAAAGCAGCTGACGGCACGGTTCGAGAATATTATTTCAATCTCACGTTTGCCACGAAAGCGGGGGAACCGAGTCAGTACGCCGGAGCAACGCCATATGTTTTAGACGTGACTTGGAATGATGGCAGTAAAAATTCAAATGAATATATTTTTAAAAATATTGGCGGTTGCGGTGCTAGTGGTTGTTACAACTACGCGAGTTATCTTAAAGATGTTTCGCCGCTTGAACAAATTGGCAAAACTTCGAGTGGCGATCCTGTCTATGACCTCAAAAATATTTCGCTTAAGGCTAACAGCAAGGATACAGATTCAGTCTTGAAGACCATGTATAATCAGTATTATCCAGGGTACGATAGCAACGCATCAAAAGAAAAGCCAAAAATTAGTTTTGAATCATTTTTGACCCAGCGGCCGATTATTTTTTGGCAAGATCCGTTCGGTAAGTTTATTGAATTTCGTAATGCCAAATATTTGCCGGCGGTCGAGTGCGGCAAGCCGGTTATTTATTTATACCCTCAACAAGTCCAGGACGTGAGTGTCAAAGTCAAACCGGCTGGCGGCCTGACCATTACCGAACCGCTTTATCGAAACGGTTGGTTTGTTAAAGCCAGTCCGGATGGATCAATCTATAATTATGCTGATGGTAAAATTTATCCCTATTTATTTTGGGAAGGCTACGCTTTAAACTATGATCGGCCGCAGGAAGGCTTTGTTGTTAAGCAAGAAAATGTTAAAGATTTTTTGGTTGACTCATTGAGTAAATTGGGGTTAGTAAAAAATGAGTATGATGAATTTATCGATTTTTGGTTACCTAAAATGCAGGCAAAAAATTATTATTTGATTTCATTTGTGCCGCAAACCGAGTTTGATAAATTGGCGCCGCTTGAGGTAACTCCTAAACCCGATACGGTCATTAGAATTTTTATGGATTATCAAGGTTTGGATGATTACGCTAATGTTGCGGCGCAAAAGTTAACCGCCCCGAGTCGTAATGGTTTTACTGTCGTTGAGTGGGGTGGCGCGCTTCATCGTTAGTTTGTATGGTTAAAAAAATAATTTACGGAATTATAGCAGCTCTGATGGTATCGCAATTTGTGCTGCTATATTTTTTTTGGCTGACGCCACAATCGCAACTGACTACATCCAATATTAAGGATCTAAAAACTTTGGATAATCTGCCTGTTCATTATTCATTTTTTTCCGAGCGCGATTTTTTTGATGATGCTTATAGCCAGGCTGAATCGGAAAAAGTTTTACCAAAAGCAAAGGTGATTGGTGGAATTATTCCCCATCACTTGATTGTTAAGGACAAAATCGCTGCTTTTTTTGAAGGCCTGGAAAAATTTGATTATCAAACCGTTATTTTAATTGGTCCAAACCACTATAATGGAGGGGCGGATAATATTATTACGTCACGGGCAGTTTGGGCGACACCTTATGGAGCCTTGGAACCGAAGCTTGAAATGCAGAAGAAAATTTCTAACTTAAGGGTTGAAGAAGAGCCATTTATTGTCGAGCATTCAATCTCTGGGTTGGTTAGTTTTATAAAAAAAAGCCTGCCCCAAGCGAAATTTATCCCCATTATTATTAAAGATAATACGCCATTAGTTGAATTGAAAAAGTTGGCGCAGTTGCTTGACGAAAATGTTAATCCAACCAATACTCTGGTATTAACCAGCGTTGATTTTTCTCATTACCAACCCTTGGACGTGGCCTCATTTCATGATCAAAAAAGTATTGCGGCAATTGAAAATTTTGATTTTGACAGCCTGCGCGCGCTTGATACCTGTTCTGGTCCGTCATTGTATGTTTTATTAAAATATCTTGAATTTCAGCAGGCTGAGAAGAGTGACCTTTTGTTTTCAACCAACTCCGGAGCATTGTTAGGCAATGCCGATCTACCAACAACGAGCCACAATATTTTTTATTTTTATCAGGGGCAAAAGAAAGAATCTTCGGTTGCAAATTTTTTGTTTTTTGGCGATATTATGCTGGATCGAAATGTTAAGGAAATAGTTAAGGCTAAAAGTTTTGATTATCTCCTCAAAGATTTGGCGGGCGAAGAAAAGCGTTTTTTCAGAGGTATTGATATTGTAGTTGCTAATCTAGAAGGAGCGGTGACTAATAATGGTAGTCATTATCCGCCCGAACTAACTAATGATTTTGCGTTTGATCCCGCGACAGTTAAAAATCTAAGTCGATATAACTTTAATTTTTTTAATATCGCCAATAATCATCTGACTGATCAAGGGGTCAAAGGCGTTACGGAAACTGCTAAAAATTTAAGCGAATTGAATTTTAATTTTAGTGGCTGTTCGGACGGCAGCGTTGATGACTGTAGCTCAAAGATTGTGTCCGTCCGTGATTTAAAAATCGCCATGGTTGGTTTTAGTATGGTCTATAATCAAATTGATTTGAATAAAGCGACTCAACTATTAAGAAAGCTTTCGAGCGAAAATGATGCGGTTATTGTTAGTATTCATTGGGGACAAGAGTACCAAGCTCAATTCAATGAGCGCCAACAAAAAATTGCCCATGAATTAATTGATAGTGGTGCCGACGTTATTATTGGTAGCCATCCGCATGTGATTCAGGGTGTTGAAATTTATAAAGATAAGCCGATTTTTTATTCACTGGGAAATTTTATCTTTGATCAGTATTTTTCTGCCGAGACTCAACGGGGGCTTGCAATTGGTTTGACCTTCAATAAAAATCCTGAAGAAAAAAATAGCTGGCGAATTAGCTATTTTCCTTTTGAAGTGGTGAATGGAAAAATTAGTTTGACGGCCGAAAGCAACAAAACGAAATTATTGAATGAAATTTTATTATCGACGGCGGCGGTTAATTAAAGCTAGGTTAAATTTTTTTTGCGGGTTTTATAGCCGTCGTCGGACGACCAGAGTAAAAACAATCTTTTTTTAAATCCGCCCTTGCGTGCCAGATTTATTTGGCGCGCTTTTTTTATGTCGGCGGGTTTGAGTTTTTTTAATTTAATAATTTCGTCGAGGACATCTAAAACGTCGCCGACTTCGAATGTCAGTTCGATTTTACTTTTAGCCGCGACTACTTCGCGGGCTTCTTCGCTGAGTTTATTAAGCAAGGCGATCTCAAAATCTTTGGCGTTGAGTTTTTTGGTTTTGGCCTGTGAACCGTGCGCCGCAATCACCTCGGGAATTTTATCGCGAATGAGTTTATGGTAGGTTATTTTTTTCATGTTATTATCTTATATTATAGCAGTTAAACTCGGGGTCGTTAATTTTGCGGATTTTAGCCTGATAATGTTATAATCAAAATATAAACATTAGTTTTAGCCAATGAATAAAAAACAAAAGAATTTAGTCATTATTGCCGCGGTAATTTTGGTCATGGCCGTCGGTATTGGCTATTCGATTTATAATAAAAACAAGCCGGGTGACTATGATACTTTCGCTCAATGCCTTAAAGATAAAGGCGCGATTTTTTATGGCGCTTTTTGGTGCCCCCATTGCCAAGATCAGAAAAAAGAGTTTGGCAATTCAGCCAAACTGTTACCGTATGTTGAATGTTCAACCGCTGACGGACAATCAATGTTAATCAGCTGTCAGCAAAAAGGCATTCAATCATACCCGACTTGGGAATATCCCGACGGCTCGCGCGAGGTTGGCGTTAAAACTTTACAAGAGTTAGCTGATAAAACCGGCTGCTCAATAAAATAATTTTATGGTTGAAACAATTAATCAAATTTTAAGCTTATTAACCGTAGTATCAGAAATAATGGCGGTTGCTATTTTGGTGGTGCTGGTAATGGGACGTTATGGCAAGGCGCAAGGGGCCCTAGTGTTTCTAAATCGTTACGGCTTATGGCTGGCATTTATTGTGGCGCTGACCGCGACGTTGGGCAGTCTGTTTTATTCAGAAATCGCCGGCTATACGCCGTGCAAATTATGTTGGTATCAGCGAATTTTAATGTATCCGCAAGTGATTTTACTTTTTATGGCGCTGTGGAAACGCAAAAGCGAAATTGTTGATTACCTGATGGGCTTGTCGTTAGTTGGATTTTTAATTGCGGGATTCCATTATTATAGTCAGATTACCAATACGCCGTTGCCATGTTCGGCCGTCGGTTATTCAGCGTCCTGTTCGCAGCGATTTTTTTTGCAGTTTGGCTATATCACAATTCCTATGATGGCGGCGTCGGCGTTTTTCTTGATTTTAGTGGTAATGATTGCCAAGAAATCAGTTGAAAGAAAATAAATCAGTTGGCTATGATCTTGGAGTTATCGTTTGTTCCTGTTAGTAAATTTTAATTTTTGAATTTTTTCATAATTCTAAAGCTAATTAATGTGCTTAGCCTTGGCCGCAACGCCGAGATTGGTTAAATAACTATGACTCATTATCGCGGAATCCAAAAAATATATTTTGACGCCATTCTTAAAGCCCTGGTAAAAGTTGGCGGTTTAAATAGTGCCGATCGTAAAATTTTAGATTTTGGTTGTGGTACTCAGCAATTAAAGACATTTCTCACTAATCAAAAATACGTCGGTTATGACATTGTCCCTGAGTATTCAGATGTTAAAGATTGGGATCAGGTTGACTTTAATATTTTTGTTACCAATGAAACATTTTATGAAATGCCCTCGGCCGATGTTGAAAAAATTTTGATAAAATTATCTAGTCTTAAGCCTGATTGTCAGTTATTGTTTGGCATTAGCCGTCAGGGTTGGCTCAATAAGGTTGGGTCATTTTTTTTAGAAAAACAAGCCTTAGCTAAAACGTTAACATTGCCAGCTACTGAAAAGTTAATAATTAATAAGTTTTGCACGATTGTCAAGAAAAAAACCGTTTTTGGTTTATGCGATATTTACCTGGCTAAGTTTAAAAATTGTTAAATTACCAAAACGTCAGTGGCAACAATTTAGGCTCAATTTGTTGTTTATTAAGAATCAATAAATATTGCCTACTTATAATAGGTAGGGATAAGACAATTGTTTTATCTTTTTTTGTTAATAATAAAAAAAGGACGCAGAACACTGGGGAGTGCCTGCGCCTTTGAGTCTGTCAGGGCTCTACTAAAGGGCATTTGGGATATTACGAAACCACAACCGGCTCGGAGCTTGAGGGGGTGAACACGGTCTCGTTGGTAAACGTTACGTGGATTGAGCCGTTGGTTGAAAAACGCACGGGCCCGATGTCAAAGTGACCACTTGATTCCGGCAAGTTTTCCGGCAAGACGTTCTCAATTCCTCCGATGAACACCGGCGTATTCTCGCCAATTTCTTGACCGTCGCCGAAAGCATCAACAGCGGTCACTTCGGTGATTGAGGGGCAGAAGAAGGTACAAGCGACGATTTCGGCGGGCGTCGGACGGTCGGTAAGTCTCGGAATCGATACCCGCCGGATGGTGCCGCTACCGCTACCGCCGTGAGTGATTGCTCCTTGCTCGTTGAGCGTTTCAGCAATCCTCCACGGCTGGTTCTGATCGGCTACTGGCTGTTGCATAAGCTGAGTCCTCCTGTTGGATAGAGCCTGACAGATGTTAATGATATTTTTATTTATTTTAAATGTTTAGTCAATTAAAACAATTGCCTTTTTGACTTAAATTGCTATAATAATGATATGAAAAAATTGCTTGCTAAGACCCTTTTTTTTGTTATCTTAATCAGCCCACTCGGGGGCGGTTTTATTAATCCCACACCAGCTCGTGCCGACTTTAATTTGGTCAAGTCTAAAGATTTTGGTACGGTTTATTTTATTGACGGCAATAGTGTCCGTCATCCGTTTTCGAATTTGGCAACTTACCAAAGTTGGTATGGCGCCGATTATTCAAAAATTACCACCGTCGACAATAAATTTTTAGCCAATTTTAAACTGGGTCAAAATATTACCATTAGGCCTGGAACGTATTTGGTGAAAGTGCCGACCGCCCCGCAAGTTTACGCGGTTGAACCCGGGGGTGTTTTACGTGAGTTACAGAATGAAAGTATTGCCGCTAGCATTTATGGTGAAGCTTGGAGTAAGCGCGTTGTTGACGTGGCTGATGTTTTTTTTGGCGATTATCAAATCGGAACAATTATCAATCACGATTTTCAATTTCCCAACGGTAGTTTGTATCAGGACAGTAAAAACAAAAAATATTATTATGTCCGTAATGGTATTTTAGAACCCTTCGCGACTACGCAAGCGGTAATTGATAATCATTTTAAACTAAGCGATGCGGTTAGCGGTAGCCGTGATTTTTTTATTCGTGAGCGTGAGATTAAAACGCTGGATAAAAATATTTTTAATTTAACGGCCGAACCGATTATTTCACGCCGCGATTGTGAAAATCAGAATTTAAAAGCGGCGGTGATTTTTTTGACCGACGGCAAGTATAATACCAGCGAAGTCGAAAAAATTGAAATGTTAAAGCAGCATACTCCCAATCGATATGCTTGGGCTAGCGCTGGGTTGTCAAAAATAAGTTTTAATTATCCAACAGCGATTATTAACAACGACGGCTATTTGTTGAATAAAAGATTTGATGGAACGTCCGAAATAAAAAACGAAACGATTAATACTTTTTACGATAATAATTCTGACGATTTTGATTTTATTTTTATTTTTACTAATTTTGAAATTCCGTCCGAAAAAAATTCCAATGAAATTGCACACTTTACGCCGGTCACGAACAAGGTCGAAGGTATTAATCGCGGCAATTTAGATCGTTCTAATATTTTTGGGAGCGAAGGTAAATTGAAGGGCGTGATTGTGATGGGCAATATTAATAAGTACGCTCCAGAAACTTCCGACGGACTTAGCTCGGCCCTTAATATTATGGTGCACGAAATTTTACATAACTGGGCGGCCTATGTTCCATTCATTGACGCTGGGGGCAAGAAAAATACGAATTTATTAAGAGCTGACGATGAAAGTCATTGGAATTTATATGATATATTTATGTCGCCGCTCGGTGGTTCGGGCTGGATTGATAATGGCAATAACACGTTTACCTCGGCGTTAACGAAAATGGCTGATACTAATTTGAGGCCATTTAGCCAACTTGATTTATATTTGATGGGTTTATTACCGGCCCAATTTGTGTCCCCAGTAAAATATTTAAAACCCGTCCATACTGGCGAGGTGGCGAATACGATTGAGGCAACGGTTCAAACCGTTGCTATTGATCAAATTATTAAAGCCAACGGCACGTGGAAATGTAGCCTTGATTAGCGCTGTTGTGCTAAAATAGTATTAATATATGTTTAACGAAGCGGAAAATTTTAGCCAAGTTGAGCTGCGAGTCAGAAGCGAAATTACGGAATTTGTGAAAAATAATTTGCCGGCCGATGCTGAGGGTGATTCAATTATTATTGATTATCCGGCTCGAGGCATTAACGGGGACTATAGCGTCCCCTGTTTTTTGCTGGGTAAAAAACTAAGAAAAAATCCCGCGGAAACGGCAACGTATTTTGAGAAAAATTTTAAACCAACCGAACTAGTTAAAAAAGTTGTGGCGACAGGCCCATACCTTAATTTTTTTGTTAATCAGGAAAATTTTGCGCGCTTAACACTGACCGAAATTTATAAGCAAAAAGAAAAATATGGCCGATCAAAAGTCGGCAAGAATCAGCGGGTTATGGTTGAATATTTTTCACCAAACACTAACAAGCCGCTGACCGTTGGTCATCTTCGAAATATCTGTCTGGGTGACAGCTTGAGCTCGATGATGAAATTTAGTGGCTACAAAGTTATTCGTTCGACGCTGTATAACAACCGTGGTATTGCAATTGCTAAAACGATTTTAGGCTATATCAAATGGGGAAAAAATAAAACACCAAAATCGGCCAAGTTGAAGCCCGATCATTTTGTTGGCAGTTTTTATGTTCACTTGACGCAAGAAGCCAAAACTGACAAAACGCTTGATGTCGCCGCGCAAAAAATTTTGCAGGATTGGGAAAATGGCTCACCAAAGATTAATGGTATTTGGGAAAAGCTGATGGTTTGGGTTTTAGAAGGTTTTAAACAAACTTTAACGAAGCTTGGTATCGCGCCGTTTGATGAAGAATATTATGAAAGTGAATTTTACCAATCAGGCAAAGATATCGTCGAACAAGGAATCAAGCAAGGCGTTTTTATCAAAAATAATGAAGGTGTCATTTTAGCGCCGTTGGAAAGATTTGGCATCCCCGATAAAATTGTGTTGCGACCAGATTCGACCAGTTTGTACGTGACGCAAGATTTGTACCTGGCTTATATGAAAGCCAAACATAATCTAAGTCAGTCAATCTATGTGGTCGGTTCCGAGCAGGATTTATATTTTCGCCAACTATTTAAAATTTTGGAACTGCTAGATTTTAAAAATATTAGTAACTATCATCATCTTTCGTATGGGATGATTCGTCTGCCGTCGGGAAAAATAAAATCACGCGAAGGATTAATCAAGGGTACTGGGGCCGATGACTTAATCGGGATGCTTGAGAAATTAGCGCGTGAAGAAATTAAGCATCGTTATCAGGATTTGTCGGATAAAGAACTCGAACAGCGTTCTGAACAAATTTCAGTCGGTGCTATTAAATTTTATATTTTGGCCGTCAGTCCGGGAACGACGATGGTTTTTAATCCGAGTGAATCAGTCGCGTTTACCGGTCGCACCGGACCGTATTTACAATATGTCGCGGCGCGCATCAACAGTATTTTTGAAAAAACCAAGCTTAAGCCGACGCTGAAAGTTGATTTTTCTGTTTTGGCCAGTGAGGCAGAAATGGCAGTAATTAAATCGTTGGCGAAATATCCGGGGATGATAATATCGGCCGTGGCGAAGCGCGATCCGTCGCTGGTTGCTAACTATCTTTTTGACTTGGCAAAAAATTTCAGTTTATTTTACGAACAGCAGCCGATTTTAAGTGAGGATAAAAAAGTAACTAAAGCTAGGTTGTTGCTAATTAAAAATGTCAGAACTGTTTTGGTTTCTGGTTTAAGATTACTTGGTATTGAGTCACCGTCGAAAATGTAGTTTATGGAAAAGGAATTTTTTGCTAAACTAATATTATATGGCTAAAGATAAAAAAAAGATTTTAATTGTTGAAGATGAACCTTTCTTGTTGGAGATGTATGGCTTGAAGTTATCGCAGGTTGGTTTTGACACGGTCAAAGCGGCGAATGGCGAAGAGGGCTTGTCTTTAGCACAGCTGGAAAATCCCGATTTAATTTTGCTTGATATTTTAATGCCAAAAGTTGACGGTTATGGCATGCTCAAAGCTTTAAAGGCGAGTGTAAAAACGAAAAAAATTCCGGTGATTATTTTTTCTAATTTGTCACAAAAGGAAGAAATTGAGAAAGGGTTGAAGCTTGGGGCATCAGATTTTATTATTAAAACCAGTGTCACCCCATCGGAACTGGAGTCAAAAGTTAAAGATTTTTTAAATAATCACCAGTAATTTATTGACGAAAAGCTAAAACTGTGCTATACTGATAATACTTAAAGTAGCGACTGAACAGCTACTTTTTTATGTTGCCCAAATTGAGTTGCTTATGAAATTTTATCGTTTATTATTATTCATTGGAATTTTTGTCGCAGTTATACTGGTGGCAAAGCCAGTAATGGCTGCCACCGATACGGACGGCGATGGCTTAAGCGATGATGACGAAATCGCTATCTACCACACTGATCCAAGTAAGGCTGATACGGACGGCGATGGCTTTGCTGATGGCGCGGAGGTTTATCACGGCTATTCACCACGGGATGACGGCAAAATTAAATTGGCCGGAATTGACTCGGATAATGATGGGGCGGTTGACAGTTGGGAAATAAGATTAGGACTTAATATTTTAAATCCCGATACGGACGGTGACGGATATTTTGACGGTCAGGAAATTAATAATGGTTTTGATCCAAAATCAGCGGCGCCAACGCGGGCAGAAAAAAAAATTAATGTGACTCTAAAAGATCAGCAGTTGGCTTATAGTTTTGGTGGAGTTGAGTTGGAAAAATTTGCGATTTCGGGGGGCATTGCGTCAATGCCGTCGCCAACCGGTGACTTTACAGTCCTCGATAAAGTGCCGTCTAAAAATTATGGTGGTACTGGCTACCGTTTTTATTTTCCTAATACTAAATGGAATTTACATTTTACTACAAAAAAATACCGCTATTATATCCACGGCGCGTATTGGCATAATAATTTTGGACGTCCGATGTCGCACGGGTGTATTAATGTGCGGTATGACCAAATGGAACGGCTCTACAATTTTGCCGAAGTTGGTACTAAAATTACCATCAGTTAATGATTTTAATATCATTTAAGCAAACGGCGTTTTATTGACTAAAGCCGTTTTTTTGGTTAAAATTAAGCCATATTTTCTATGACCGAAAGCAAATTTTCCGCCAAAGAAAAAGAGATTTTAAAATTTTGGCAAGACAATAAAATTTTTGAAAAGAGTTTGGCCAAAGCTAGCCCGAAAGGTGACTATGTTTTTTATGATGGGCCGCCGTTTGCGACCGGCACGCCGCACTATGGTCATTTCCCCTCCACTTTTTTGAAAGATGTCGTGCCGCGTTATTGGACGATGAAAGGTTATCATGTTAATCGACGCTGGGGCTGGGATTGTCACGGTTTGCCGATTGAAAATATTGTGGAAAAAGCGTTGGGTTTTAAAAGTAAAAAAGATATCGAGCAATTTGGCATTGCCAAATTTAACGAAACTTGCCGCACTAAAGTTTTAGAATTTGCCGAAGTTTGGAAACAAATGATTCCGCGACTCGGCCGTTGGGCGGATATGGACAATCCCTATCAGACGATGGACTTGGATTATATGGAAAGTGTGTGGTGGGTGTTTAAAGAATTATGGGACAAAGGTTTGATTTATGAAGGTTATAAGTCGATGCACATTTGTCCGCGCTGCGAGACGACGTTGTCACAACAGGAGGTGAGCGAAGGTTATAAAGATGTAAAAGATATTTCGGTCACCGCCAAGTTTGAATTAATATCACCACCCCTAACCCCTCCTCAGGAAGGAGGGGAAAATATTCCGACATATATATTGGCGTGGACGACAACGCCGTGGACGCTGCCGGGCAATGTGGCGTTGGCGGTTGGATTAAAAATTGAATATGCAAAAGTTGATTTTGAAGGTGACAAATATATTGTGGCTGTTAATCGAGTTGAGTCAGTCTTTAAAAATAAGGCATATAAAATAGTTGAAAAAATTAAGGCCGAAGATTTAGTCGGCAAAAAATATAAACCATTATTTTGTTATTTTTTGGAAAAAGATTTAGAGAATAAGGAACGACTCTATACGATCGTTACCGATGACTTTGTAATGACCGAAGAAGGTACTGGCGTAGTGCACATTGCACCGGCGTTTGGCGAAGACGATATGCGAATTGGTAAAGAGAAGAACTTGCCATTTATCCAGCATGTCACGATGAGCGGCCATTTCACTGACGATGTTACTGATTTTGCCGGTTTGAGCGTTAAACCAATTGATGACGTCACAGCGACTGATGTTGAAATTGTTAAAAATTTAGCGAAAGCTAACTTACTATTTAGCAAAGAAAAATTTGAGCATAGCTATCCACACTGTTGGCGCTGTGATACGCCGTTGATTAACTATGCGACATCATCATGGTTTGTCAATGTAACCAAAATAAAAGATCAGGCCCTGAAATTAGCTAAAGAAATTAATTGGTCACCCGAGCACATTAAAAACGGTCGCTTTGGGAAATGGCTGGAAGGCGCGCGCGACTGGTCAATTTCGCGCCAGCGATTTTGGGCGTCAGTGATGCCAGTTTGGCGTTGTGACTGCGGTGAGACGATGGTGTTTGGTTCAGTCGCGGAATTAGAAAAAATTAGCGGTCAAACCATTACGGATTTACATAAACACATTGTCGACGAAATCGTTTTAACCTGTCCAAAATGTGGCAAGGATGTTAAAAGAATCCCCGATGTGCTTGATACCTGGTTTGATTCGGGCTCGATGCCTTACGCCCAACTTCATTATCCGTTTGAAAATAAAGACGTGCTTGAGAAAAATTTTCCGGCGGAGTTTATCGCCGAAGGTGCTGATCAGACGCGCGCTTGGTTTTATTATTTACATATTATTGGTACGGGTATTAGAAAAAAGCCAGCGTTTAAAAATGTTATTGTCAATGGCATTGTGCTCGCCGCCGATGGTAAGAAGATGTCCAAGAAGCTTAAAAATTATCCTGATCCGAATGAAGTGGTTGAAAAATACGGCGCGGATGCCTTGCGTTATTACTTGTTAACTTCGCCGGTGATGGAGGCGGAAACATTAAATTTTTCCGAAGATGGCGTTAAAGAAGCACTGCAGAAAAATGTGATGTTGGTCGGTAACGTTTTGAGTTTTTATTTGATGTATCAGGATAGCAAAGGGCAAATAGCTAATAGCAGTATTGCTGGCAAATTGCCTGAACATATTTTAGATCGGTGGATATTGGCAAAGTTGCAAGAATTAACTGAGCAGATAACCGCCGCGATGGATAATTACAGTTTGGTTAAAGCGACGCGACCGATTAGCGGTTTTATTAATGAATTATCAACGTGGTATTTGCGCCGCAGCCGCGACCGATTCAAGGATGGTGACATTGAAGGTATCAAAACCTTGCGTTTGGTTTTATTGGAATTGTCAAAATTAATGGCACCCTTTATGCCTTTTACCGCCGAAGATATTTATCGACAGGTTGGTGGTAAGCTAGAGTCGGTTCATTTAGATAATTGGCCGAAGGTAAATAAAAAATTAATTGATGACAAATTAATTGATGAAATGGACGTCGTCGCTCAAATAGTTGAAAAAGGTTTGGCCGCTCGCGCGGAAGCTGGTATCAAAGTCAGGCAACCGTTACAAAGTTACACTACCACGTTGGCGAAGAAATTAACGCCCGCCTTGATTACCTTAGTGACTGATGAATTAAATATCAAGCAACTAAATTTTGGGTCAACTGATGAACTTGATAAAAATTTAACCGATGAATTGAAAAAAGAAGGTGTGGCGCGGGAAATTATTCGGCAGCTAAATCAGTTACGCAAGGATAACGGATTGACAATAAGTGATAAAGTGATAATATATCAGACAGGACTTGAAGATATTTTCGCTGACTTCGGCGAAAATATTAAAAGTGCAACTGAGGCAACCGATGTCATCGCTGACAGTTCCAGCATAAGTAAGGAAGTGGCAGGCGGCCAGATCGGAATTAAAAAAGTAATTTAAAAAATATGAAAATTCAAGACATCTACGAGCTCAATATTAAGATGGGTATAGCGGCAGATTTACGCGGCGAAAAGCACGTCAGAAAATTGCTTAAGCGCGTTAATGAAAAATTCGAAAAGTTGTCAGCCAAGGAAAAACAGCGGTTTGATAAAGAGCGGTTGCATAACCCTTTCTCGGACAGCCGGATGTTTGTTGACCCCAAACGGGAAATTAAAAAAGTGATGGCCGGTATTGATATTAGCCCGGCGGAAATTTTGATGGCCAAAGAACTGGGTGTTGATTTGGTAATCGCCCACCACCCGGTTGGCAGTGCGTTGGCTGATTTACATGACGTGATGCATCTACAGGCGGAAGTGCTGGCAATGTACGGTGTGCCAATTAATATTGCTGAAGCATTGACTAAGGAACGTATTTCCGAAGTGGCTCGCGGTATTTCACCAATTAATCATTATCGCGGCGTCGATGCCGCTGAACTTTTTAACATTGGTTTGATGTGCATGCACACGACTTGTGATAATTTAGTGGCGAATTTTTTGGATCAACATTTAAAGAAAGCTAAGCCGGAATTTGTCGGCGAAGTGATTGATGCATTGGAAGAAATACCGGAATACCTTAAAGCGATTGAACAGAAGTCAGGACCAAAAATTTTTGTCGGCAATCGCGACAATTCTGTTGGTAAAATGGTACTGACTGAAATTACCGGTGGCACTGAAGGCGCGGTTGGTATGTACGAAAAAATGTCGCAAGCCGGTATCGGCACCATAGTCGGTATGCACATGAGCGAAGATCGAAAAAAAGAAGCGGAAAAAAATCACGTTAATGTCGTCATCGCTGGCCATATATCTTCCGACTCGCTGGGTATGAATTTGTTTTTGGATGAATTGGAGAAGCGGGGTATTGAAGTGATTCCATGCTCGGGTTTGATTCGAGTCAGTCGGGCCAAGCGCGCGAAACGGCCAGTGCCTAAAAAAATTGTTAGCAAGTTAAAACCGAAAGTTAAACTAGCCAAGAAGCGAAAAAGATAAACCAGAAACTATAAATAAAAAGACAGCCCTATGGCTGTCTTTTGGTGTGTTTGTGATTTTTTTAAGCTTGATTTTTTTATGATAATTATGCCCAGTGGATTTTGAAAAAAGGAGGAGGACGAGCCGTCTTGGGTCAGCTCGTCCTCAGGTACCCAGAACTCTGCGGCGTGTCAGCAGGTATCGCCGCTACGGGGGGGGCTGCGGGGAAAGCGACGATTAACCATGGCAGACACAGTTCTGAGCTTTTTTATCCTAATGTACTGTACTGATTTAGTCAATAGTGGCTTGGTTAAAGTACCTAAGTGCGATACAATGGAAGCAGTATAAATTATGATTGCTTCATTGCGCGGAAAAGTTACCTATAAAACATCGGAATTACGCAAAGACGCGTACATAGTTTTAGACGTGGCCGGGGTGGGCTATAAAGTTTTTTTGCCCGGCAGTAATCTTCGCCGCGTGGCCGAAGAATCAGAAGTTATTGTCTATACATATCTGTCGGTGTCGGAAACAGCAATGAATTTGTACGGATTTTTAAATCCGGCCGATAAAACTTTTTTTACCCTGTTGCTTGATGTCCCCGGTATTGGTCCCAAAACCGCCATGGGTATTTTGGAAAAAACCACGATGGCGGAAGTTCAGCAGGCGATTTTAGAAGACAACGCGTCATCGTTGATTAAGGTTTCCGGCCTAAGCCAAAAAATCGCCGAAAAAATTGTTTTGGCTTTAAAGGATAAGGTTGAAAGTCTAACCGTACGTGATAAGACTAAGCCCGACGGTATGGTTATGAATTCTGATATGGATGTGTTTGACGCTTTAGTCAGTTTTGGTTACTCTACAACTGAAGTCAAACAGGCGATCGGCAATATTGATAAGAGTATTACCGATACCGCTTTGCGAATTCGTGAAGCATTAAAGATACTTGGCAAAAAGTAGTTTGACCGGAGGGATGACGGATGGATATCCAATTGCTGTTCCTTGCGATCGTGTGTGCTATGATAGCGTGGTTACTGACGTTATTGGCAGTGTCAAATTTTCTGCCGGAGAAGTGGCCGCTTTGGCGAAATGTCCTGCTGGCATTTCCTGGCGGGGTCGGCACTTTTATTCTTGTCATTTTCATCGGTTCGATGTTTTAATAATCGGCCAACAGCTGTCTGGGTTTACTCAGTCAGTTTTTTTATTTGGTTGCCCCCTGGCGATGCGCGTGATAAAATAGATTTAAAGTATGAAAAGGATGATAAAAAAAATAATTCCAAAGCCGTTGATTAAGCTGTATCATTATTGCCTGGCGCTGGCGGCTAATTTTTTTTACGGTCGGCCGAGTAATAAATTAATTGTCATCGGTGTTACCGGCACGACGGGCAAATCAACAACGGTTTATTTTATTAGTAAAATTTTAGAAAAGGCGGGTTTCAAGGTTGGCGCTGCTTCAACGATTCAATTCAAAATTGACAAGAAAGAATGGTTGAATGATAAAAAAATGACCATGATTGGCCGGTTTGCTTTACAGCGTTTGATTAAGAAAATGGTCAAAGCCAATTGTCAGTATGCGGTAATTGAAACAACCTCTCAAGGTATTGAACAATTTAGACATTTGGGAATAAATTATGATGTTTTAGTTTTTACCAACTTATATCCGGAGCACGTTGAAGCGCACGGCGGTTTTGATAATTATAAGCAAGCAAAATTAAAATTATTTGAAAAATTAAAATCCGAAGACCCAAAGTTAATCGCCGGCCAAAAAATTAAAAAAATAATCATCGCGAATCTCGATGATCAATATGCCAATGATTTTATCAATCACTGGGCCGAAGAAAAAATTGGTTTTACGATCAACAAGCGAACAGCCAATGTCAGTCACATTATTAGCGCTAACGAAATTAAAAATAATGAGGGAAAATTATCGTTTACTATAAACGACCAGCCATTTAAGCTAAATATTTTAGGACAGCATAATGTTAGCAATGCCCTCGCCGCCATTGCTGTCGGTGATAGTCAGGGATTAAGTTTGGATAGTCTGTCGAAATGTCTTGAGCAAGTTGATTCAGTGCCAGGGCGAATCGAATTGATTAACGAGGGCCAACCGTTTACCATTATTGTTGATTATGCTTTTGAGCCAAAAGCGGTTAAAGCGTTGTATGATACGGTTTTAAAAATACCCCACCAAAAAATTATTCATGTTTTAGGCTCGACTGGTGGCGGGCGCGATGTCGCACGACGGCCGATTCTAGGAGAGCTAGCTGGAGAATTTGCTGATATTGTCATTGTCACCAACGAAGACCCTTATGATGAAAATCCACAAACGATCATCGCTCAGGTGGCGGCTGGGGCCAGACAAAAGGGCAAAAGGCTCAATAGTGACCTTTATAAAATAACTGACCGGCGGGAGGCAATCAATAAGGCACTGACAATGGCCAAGGCAAATGATCTAGTTTTAATTACTGGCAAAGGCAGCGAGCAGGCCATGGTGGCAAAAAACGGCAAGCTATTGCCTTGGGATGATCGTAAAGTTGTTAGAGAAGAACTGAAAAAGATATGATGAACTATAAATCTAGATTATCATTAGCGGTAGTGTTGGGAATGGCGGCAGCGGTTATTATTGATCATTTCTATGGTGATTTGTATCAATGGTTGTTAATTTGTGTCGCGGCGAGTATTGCCACTGAGACTGCTCAGCGGACACTTGGGTCAAAAAGTTTATCTTCGAATCGAAAAAGGGTTAGTCGTAATGGTAGTTTTGATTCAAAAAAGCAGTTAGAAAAACCGCCGAATTTTAAGTTTTAGTTTAGGTGTGGATAAATCCTATTTTTTTTGTGTTTTTAGCTAATTTTAGACAATTTCAATTGGACTGACCTGTTGATACCTAAATATTTGACAATATCGATGAAGTCTGATAGTATAAGGGGGTTATTTCTTAAAGAGGTTTAAGTACCCGCTATTCGAACAAGCGTAATATTTTATAATCGTAGTGGGCTTCTTTTTTTCAAAAACTTAAAGCGAATATCAAAACAAACTCGCATCTCTGGCGGCTGGGAGAATTTTTGTTGTCTGCCGCTTTAAATCACTCGCTTAACCCAAATAAACTATGCCCTCAATAAGTGCCAAGCGCAAGGTTTTTTCCGAGATCAAAGAGGCTGTACCAATGCCGGATTTGATCGAGGTCCAGACAGATTCATATAAATGGTTTTTGGAACAGGGTTTGCAGGAACTATTTGAGGAAGTTTCACCGATTAAAGATTTTATTGGCCGTGACTTTGAGCTTTATTTTGATAAGTACTATTTGGATGAGCCGAAATTTGATGAGGTAACCAGTAAAAACAAGAATTTGAGTTATGAAGCACCTTTGCGAGTGATTGCGAGATTGGCTAATCGTAAACTGAACAAGGAGGTTTCACAGGAAGTGTATTTAGGCGATTTTCCGCTGATGACTGATCGCGGAACTTTTGTTATTAACGGTATTGAACGGGCGATTGTTTCCCAGCTGATTAGATCAGCTGGTATTTTCTTTACTTCGGAAGTTATTGGTGAGCGTCGCTATTACGGTGCTAAAATTATTCCTAACCGTGGTTCATGGTTAGAATTAGAAACTGATGTTAACAATGTTATTTGGGTAAAAATTGATCGCAAGCGAAAAATTGCTATCACTTCTTTATTGCGAGCCTTCGGTCTGAGTAACGAAGAGGAAATTTTAAAGGCTTTTAAGTCGGTTGATAATAATCCTGATGTCAGTTATATCCAGAGTACTTTAGCTAAAGACGCGACCTCAAATGAGAGCGAAGGTTTATTAGAAGTTTATAAAAGAATTAGGCCGGGTGATTTGGCCACTGTTGACAACGCGAAATCTTTGATTTACGCGATGTTTTTTAATTTTGATCGTTACGATTTTGGTAAAGTCGGCCGTTATAAAATCAATCAGCGCTTTAGCCATGATTTGCCAATTACCAAAGAAAATCGCGTGTTGCGGTTGCAGGATTTGATTGAAGTTATTTCGGAAATTATCAAACTTAATATTTCACAAAAAGAAGCTGACGACATTGACCACTTGGGCAACCGTCGTGTGCGCGCGATTGGTGAATTAGTTCAGAATAAATTTAGAATTGGTTTGGCGCGAATGGAAAGAATTGCCAAGGATCGAATGAGCACGCTTGATATCGCGGAAATTACGCCGAATCGTTTGATTAATGCGCGACCGGTTATTGGCTCAGTTAAAGAATTTTTCATGTCATCGCAGTTATCGCAATTCATGGATCAAACCAATCCGTTAGCGGAGTTGGAACATAAGCGTCGGTTGTCGGCGATGGGTCCGGGTGGTTTGTCGCGCGAGCGAGCGGGCTTTGATGTTCGAGACGTTCACCCGACTCACTACGGACGAATTTGTCCGATTGCAACACCGGAAGGCCCAAACATTGGTTTGGTTGGCCACTTAGCAACCTATGCCAAAGTTAACGAATATGGATTTATTGAAACACCTTTTCGCAAAGTTAAACATGACATCGAAAATAAGGCCGCTGAAACCGAAGGCGAAATTGCTCGGGTTGATATTATTGATCCAGCAAATAATAAAGTAATTATCAAAGCCGGCGAAACCATTGACGCCAAAACGGCCAAGGATTTGGAAAAAATTAAAACGATTGAAAAAGTGGCGGTTAAGCCGAGGGTTACAACGGACGTCTTTTATTTAACCGCTTTCCAAAGTGAAAATTCAATCACCACCGCCGCCACCACGCCGCTTGATGCCAATGGCTATTTTAAGGTTGAGCGAGCGGAAGTGAGAAAGTTTGGCGAGCCGGAAATTGAACACGTCGATTCGATTGATTATATGGACGTCGCGCCGAACCAGATTGTTAGCGTCGCCACTTCCTTAATTCCATTTTTGGAACACGATGACGCGGTGCGAGCCTTGATGGGTTCGAACATGCAACGTCAAGCCGTGCCGTGTATCAATCCTGATGCGCCGATTATTGGTACTGGCTTAGAAGGTAAGGCGGCCCGTGATTCCGGACACGTCGTTTTGGCCAAAAACGAAGGTAAGATTGCTTCGGTTCAGGGTGATGAAATCAAAATTTTAGAAACGAGCGGTCAAGTATCGACTTATCGATTGAATAAATTTGTCCGTTCAAACGCCTCGACTTGTATTAATCAAAGACCAGTGGTTGATAAAGGTGATGAAGTAAAGCGCGGGGCGGTTTTAGCGGACGGACCTTCAACTGATCATGGTGAATTAGCACTCGGTCAAAATATTTTAGTCGCGTTCATGGCGTGGGAAGGCTATAATTACGAAGACGCGATTATTATTTCAGAAAAATTAGTGAGAGAAGACAGATTTACGTCGGTTTATATTGAAGAGTTCCAAGTTGAAGTGCGCGACACTAAACTTGGACCGGAAGTTGTTACGTCCGATATTCCAAACATTGGGGAAGAAAAATTAAAAGATTTGGACGCTGAAGGTGTCGTTCGTCTCGGCGCTTCGGTTTCTTCGGGCGATATTTTGGTCGGTAAAATTACCCCCAAAGGCGAAACCGAATTGTCGGCGGAAGAAAAATTGTTACGAGCGATCTTTGGTGAAAAGGCTAGAGACGTTCGCGACAGTTCGCTTTATTTGGAACACGGTGAAAAAGGAAAAGTAGTTGACATTAAAGTTTTCAGCCGCGAGAACGGTGATAAGTTATCATCAGGCGTGATAAAAATGTATCAGGTGTCAATTGCTAATTTAAGAAAAATTCAAGTTGGTGATAAAATGGCCGGTCGTCACGGTAACAAGGGTGTGGTTTCAATTGTGTTACCGGTTGAAGATATGCCATTTTTAGCCGATGGAACACCGGTTGATATTATCTTGAGTCCGTTGGGAGTTGTTTCGCGAATGAACCTCGGACAAATTTTAGAAACTCACTTGGGTATTGCGGCGTCAAAGCTGGGCTATAAAGTAATGAGTCCGGTTTTGAATGGGGTACCGGAAGAAATGATTAAAGAAGAGTTGGTCAAGGCTGGTTATGCCGCGGACGGTAAAATGGTGGTTTATGATGGTCGTAATGGTGAAGCGTTTGAACAGCGCGTGACGGTGGGAAAAATTTACATGTTGAAATTAAATCACATGGTTGAAGATAAAATCCACCAGCGCTCAATCGGTCCATATTCGTTGATTACGCAGCAGCCGTTAGGCGGTAAGGCACAGTTTGGCGGACAGCGCTTTGGTGAAATGGAAGTGTGGGCCCTGGAAGCTTATGGTGCTGCTCATATGTTGCAGGAAATTTTGACGATTAAATCCGACGACGTTACCGGTCGATCCAAGGCTTACGAATCGATTATTAAGGGTGAACCGATTAGGAAATTAAACGTTCCGGAATCTTTTAATGTTTTATTACGAGAATTAAATGGTTTGGGTCTAAATATTGAACTGCTTAAGGACGATAAGGCAGTTGGTCGAAAGGTCGAGGTTGAAGAAGATAGACAAATAGTTGACGCGAATGTTAGCAATGATCAAGAAGATCAGGAAGATAAAAAGACTAAAGCCAAAAGTTAAATTCCAAATTTATGATTGAAGAAAAAAACGTAATTGAATTTGACTCAATAAGATTGTCGCTGGCGTCACCAGAGCATATTCATGACTGGTCGCATGGCGAAGTCACTAAGCCGGAAACTATCAACTACCGGACGCAAAAACCAGAAAAAGATGGTTTATTTTGCGAGCGAATTTTCGGCCCATCAAAGGACTGGGAATGTTATTGTGGCAAGTATAAGAAAATTCGTTATAAAGGAATTGTTTGCGACAAGTGCGGTGTTGAGGTTACCCGTTCCGTTGTCCGACGCGAACGAATGGGTCATATCGACTTAGCTTCCCCAACTTCACACATTTGGTTTTTGCGCGGTGTGCCGTCAAAAATCGGCTTGATGCTAGATCTATCGCCGCAGTCCTTGGAAAAAGTTATTTATTTTGCCGATTTTATCATTACTAATGTTGATGAGGATTTGAAAAAGGAAACATTGGAACAAATTAGACAGGAATTCAAAATTAAGAAAAAGAAAATTGAAGCTGATTCCGCTCGTCAGTTAAATTTGATTAAAACGCGTGCCGGTCAAGAAAAGACTGACAATAAGGCTGAAGTCCATGACGCGGTTGATAAGGAATCATTAGCCTTGGATAACGCCAAAAAAGAAAAGACCAAAGAGTTAGAGCAAGTTTTGCATATGGCGGAGCAGGAATTAAAAGATTTGCGCCCATTAAAAATTATTTCGGAACACGTTTATCAGGATTTATCCTTGAAGTACGGTCATATTTTTGATGCTGACATCGGTGCCGAAGCCGTCCGAAATTTACTGGCGAAAATTGACATGGATAAATTGGTCAATGAATTGGAGCAGGATATGAAAAATGATCCGAGCGCCCCGCAGGAAGAAAAAATTTCCAAGCGCTTGCGCTTAGCCAAAAATTTTCAGAAAAATAAACTGCGGCCGGAATGGATGATTATGACGACGGTGCCAGTAATTCCACCGGACTTACGTCCAATGGTGCCGCTTGATGGTGGACGATTCGCCACTTCTGATTTAAATGATTTGTATCGAAGAATTATTAATCGAAACAATCGACTTAAGCAGTTGCAAGAATTAAACGCCCCGGAAGTTATTGCGCGAAACGAAAAGCGAATGTTGCAAGAAGCCGTTGATGCTTTAATTGATAACTCGGCCCGACACGGTAAAACGGTCGTGGCCTCGACTGGCCAAAAGCGAATGCTTAAATCCTTGGCCGATATTTTGAAAGGCAAACAGGGACGCTTCCGCCAAAACTTGTTGGGGAAAAGAATTGACTATTCGGGTCGAAGTGTCATTGTGGTTGGACCAAAATTAAAATTGGGCGAATGCGGTTTGCCAAAACGAATGGCTTTGGAATTATTCAAGCCGTTTGTCATCAGTCAATTAATCGCCAAAGAGTATGTCCACAATGTCCGATCGGCTAATCGATTTATCGAAACTGGTAAAACGGAAGTTTGGGACATTTTAGAAAATATTGTTAAAGATGCTCACGTCTTGTTGAACCGAGCGCCAACGCTTCACCGTTTGGGAATTCAGGCTTTTAAGCCGGTTTTAATTGAAGGTAAAGCGATTCAAGTTCACCCGATGGTTTGCGAAGCGTTCAACGCTGACTTTGATGGCGACCAAATGGCGGTTCACGTACCATTAACGGAAAAGGCCAAGTGGGAAGCCGCCAACCTAATGATTGCTTCAAAAAACATTTTGAAGCCGGCGACCGGTGATCCGGTAGCTCGACCAACCAAGGATATGGTTTGGGGTTGTTACTACTTGACCTTGCTGCGTGATGAAGAAAAAGCCACAAAAATTTTCACGGATGTTGATGAAGCCGTTTTGGCCTACAACTTAAAAAATATTACCGTCCAAAATAAGATTAAAATTCGGGCTGATGAATGGTTGGCCAAAAAAATGAAAGCCGCTGGCCTTGAAGGGAATTTTATCGAAACAACCGTTGGCCGAATTCTGTTTAATCAGGTTTTACCGGCTGACTATCCTTACGTTAATAAAATTATTGATAGCAAGGCCTTAAGACAAGTAGTCTCCGACTTTTTGGAAATCTATGGTCAGGACAATATTGCCGAATTCTTGGATAGCGTTAAACTTTTGGGCTTGCAGTACTTGACGCGTTCCGGTTACTCCTGGGGGATGGATGACATGCCTAAAATTGAAGGCCGCAAAGCAATTATTACGGAAGGTGAAAAAGAAGTTGATGAAGTGCAGGGACAATTTGACACTGGCTTATTAACTGACAGTGAGCGACATGCTAAAGTTATTGAAATTTGGATGGGCGTTAAGGATAAAATTGTGGCGATGAGTCAAAATACTCTTGATCCTTATGGCCCAGTTTATACGATGGTTGAATCAGGTGCGCGCGGTAGCTGGAGTCAGCTAATTCAGATCGTCGGTATTAAGGGTTTGGTAACTAACCCCGCTGGCGACATTATTGAATTGCCGGTTAAAGGAAATTTCAAAGAAGGTTTTGATGTGTTGGAATATTTCATCTCAACTCACGGCGCTCGAAAAGGTTTGTCTGACACGGCGCTTAGAACGGCTAACGCCGGTTATCTAACCAGACGATTGATTGATGTGTCGCAGGATATGATTGTGGTGGAAGAAGATTGTGGCGACACGGAAGGTTTGGTTTTAACTAAAAAGGCTAGTGAAGCCATTAACTTGAATTTAGCCGATCGCGTCAAGGGCCGCTATGCCTTTGATAAAATTATTGACCCCAACACTAAAAAAGTTATTATTGATAAGGGTGAAATTGTTAGCACTAAAATTGTTGAAGAATTAAAGAAATTAGATTTGCCACAAATTAAAGTGCGCTCAGTTGTTAATTGTAAAACCAGACGGGGAGTCTGCCGAATGTGTTACGGTTGGGACTTGGCCTATAATCGTCCCGTTGAAATGGGAACAGCGGTGGGAACAATTGCGGCGCAAAGTATTGGCGAGCCGGGAACTCAGTTGACGATGCGAACTTTCCACACAGGCGGTGTGGCCGGTCTTGACATTACTCAAGGTTTGCCTCGGGTTGAAGAAATTTTTGAAGCCAGGCCACCGAAGAACCGAGCTTATATTGCTGATTTTGATGGTATTGTCAAAGTTGAGGAAGCCAAAAAGGACGCTGGTAAATTAACTCGCTTCCGAACGGTTAAAGTAATGCACGAAGAATTAGATGAAGATATTTATCCGTTTGGTGCTGATGGTAAAGCCAAGGTTAAGTTAGCGGTTAAGGACGGCAGCGCGGTCAAAAAGGGTGATATCATATTTACCGACGCTAATTCGGAAGAGGTGATGGCCAAGCGCGATGGCATGGTTAAAATTGATAAAGATAAAATGACAGTTTCGGTTCGGGAAGAAAAGGGGCAGATCTACCAAATTTCGCCGGAGTTTCATTTGCTGGTTAAGGATGGCGATTTGGTTTCCAAGGGTGACTCGCTGACCAACGGCAGTTTAGATTTACGCCAATTGTATGCCTTGAAAGGTAAACAAGAAACACAGCGCTATATTGTTGATGAAATTCAAATGATTTATTCTTCACAGGGACAGAAGTTAGACAATCGCCACATTGAATTAATTGTCAAAATGATGTTTTCGCGAGTGTTGATCAAATCTTCTGGTGATACTGAATTATTGGTTGGCCAAAAGATTGAACGCGATGAACTTAATGAAGCCAATGATACGGCCAGGGCCGGTAATTTGGCTGAAGGTGAAGAGCTGTTGCTGGGAATTTCGAAAGTGTCACTTTCGACGTCGAGCTTTTTGTCAGCCGCTTCGTTCCAAGAAACTTCTCGCGTGTTGATTAATGCGGCGGTTGAAGGTCGCGTTGATCACTTGCGCGGTTTGAAGGAGAATGTCATTATCGGTCGGTTGATTCCGGCGGGAACTGGATTCCAGGCTAGAAAAAAGTAGGATAAAATAGGTTTAAAATCAACATAGCCCCGCCCCCACCAGGGGGCGGGGCTTAGAATTTACCCCGCGGCAAAAATGTGTTAAAATATAAAAGTTATATGGCAAGAAAAAGGAGAAAATTTGGTAGTCTTCGTGACCTAGATCTCGGCTCGCCAAAACTCGAAATGTCACCACAGACCAAGCGCGGAATTATGATTGTGGCGTTGATTACTTTCGGAGTTTTGTCATTGCTGAGCCTTTTTGATTTAGCCGGCACACTCGGGGTTTACGTCAATGGTTTTTTAAAAATAACCTTTGGCGTCAATCGTTGGTTTTTGCCATTCTTGTTGATATTAATTGGCTATTTTTTATTGCGGCCGGCCAAATATGATTATCATTTTTCCAATACCCTGGGGTTTATTATTTTGGTTTTAGGCTACAATGCTTTAGTTAATATAATTTTTCATTCCGCTGATGTTATTGCGGCGGCTGGGCTCGGCGAAGGCGGCGGCTACGTTGGGGTAATTTTGGCCTGGCCATTTTTGAAGTTTATGGGTTTTTGGGCTTCGTTAGTGGTATCGTTGGCCATTGCTGTTATTGGCTTTATGCTTTTGTTTGAAGTTTCTTTACATTCATTGCTTGAAAAGAAAGAATGGTTTTCACAATATTGGAATGGTTTAAACGATTCAATGGCGAGCCGAAGGGTCAAAAAGATTCAAGCTGAACGGGAGCGCCAATACGAAACTGGTGATGAAGAAGATGAACAGGAAGACGCCGACGATGAAGATGAGAAAATGGTCAAGCCGATATTTTCTCAAAAACCAGTTGAAGTTGAGCAGGCGGGCGGCGGGTATAAATTGCCTGAACCGACCGAAGAGGAACAGGAGGCGAAGCAGTTGGATATGGGCGTTACTAAATTTAAGCGAACCAAAATTGACTTACCCCTTGATTTACTTGACGGTAAAACGACCGTTCCCAAAGGCGGTGATCTTAGAGCCAACAAATTAATTATTGAAAAAACTTTACAAAATTTTGGGATCAATGTTGAAATGGGAGATGCTCAAGTTGGTCCGACCGTTACCCAGTATACTTTAAAGCCGGCTGAGGGAGTAAAACTTTCGCGGATTACCGGCTTGGGCGATAATTTAGCCTTGGCCTTGGCCGCGCACCCGATTAGAGTCGAAGCCCCGATTCCTGGCCGATCATTGGTGGGTATTGAAGTTCCCAACCAAGCGACGGCTATTGTGCCGCTCAAAGAAATATTGGACAGTGATTCCTTTCGTACGAGGTCTTCGAGTCTGTCCATTGCGCTGGGCAAGGATGTTATGGGTAAACCATGGCTGTCACCTTTGGATAAGATGCCTCACTTATTAATTGCTGGATCGACTGGCTCAGGCAAGAGCGTCTGTATTAATTCTGTTATTTTGAGCTTATTATTCCAAAATGGCCCTGGCGATTTAAAATTTATTATGGTAGACCCGAAGCGTGTTGAGTTGCCGATGTATAATGGGATACCGCACTTGTTAACGCCAGTTATTACGGATGTTAAAAAAACTATCAATGCGTTGCGTTGGTCAATTCGCGAAATGGAGCGACGCTTTGATGTTTTGTCGGCCGCGCGTCATCGAAATATCGCTAGTTATAATGCCGAGACCGAAGACAAGATGTCGTACATTGTAATTATTATTGACGAATTAGCTGATTTAATGGCGTCGGCCGGACCGGAGGTCGAAGCGGCCATTGTCAGATTAGCTCAGATGTCACGTGCCGTGGGAATTCATTTGGTATTAGCAACTCAGCGTCCGTCCGTTGATGTTATCACCGGATTGATTAAAGCTAACATTACTTGCCGTATCGCTTTTTCCGTGGCCTCATTAATTGATTCACGAACAATTTTAGATATGTCCGGCGCGGAAAAATTATTGGGCCGTGGTGATATGTTGTTTATCTCGGCCGAAATTTCTAAGCCCAAGCGATTGCAGGGTGCGTTCTCGTCTGATGATGAAATTAAGAAAGTGATTGATTATCTCAAGGATCGGGCGGAGCCGGAATATATTGAAGAAGTTGTCGAAAAACAGCAGATCACCGGATTTGGCGATAGTCATACTGGCGTCGACGACGGTGATTCCGATGCCTTATTACCTGAAGCTAAAGATGTAATAATTCGCGCCGGTAAAGCATCGGCCTCATTACTTCAGCGGCGATTAAGGATTGGTTATGCCCGAGCGGCGAGGATTTTGGATTTACTTGAAGCTCAAGGAATTATTGGACCCGGCGATGGCGCCAAGCCTCGAGACGTGTTGATAAATCAGTTAAGCAGTGATATAATTAGCGACACCAATGAAGGTGAATTAGATAGTGATTCGCCCGATGATGAGGTTGACGAAGATGAAAATGAAACATTTCAATAAAGTATTTTATGGTCGGTTTTAGTACAAAAAAGATATCGAATGTGCCAAGTTTCGGCGAGCGTTTAAAGGAAGCACGTGAACAATTAGGAATAACTTTAAGCGAGGCTGCCCATTCGACCAATATTTCATTCAAGTATTTAGGGGCGATTGAAGCGGGCGATTTAGCAAAATTGCCCGGCGAAGTTTACGCTAAAAGTTTTATCAGAGTTTATACTAGATTTTTAGGCTTGAATGCCGCTGACTATTTGTCAGCATATTCCAGTCAGCAAAAAATATATTCGAAAACGGTGATGACTTCTGATAAAGATTTTAAGAAGCCGGTTGAGCGAATATCGACGGCAAAATTATTAGTAACGCCGCGCCTAATAAGAATGGCCTTAATTATTTTATTAGTCATCGCCTGTTTGGGCTATTTAGGAATAAAAATTAAAGCCATATTGACCCCGCCAGTTTTGATCGTTGATCAGCCAAGCGATAACATCGTCATTAATAATAAGTTTATCGAAGTTAGCGGCCAAATTGAGAAAGAAACAACTTTAGAAATAAACGGTCAGCAGGTTTTAGCGAATCAGGCTGGACATTTTGACGAGACGATTGATTTACAAGCAGGGGCAAATATTATTGAATTCAAGGCGGAAAAACGACACGGCCAGCAAACAAAAATTTATCGACAAGTAGTGGTTAATGAAGCGGAGGGAAATAATAATTCAACAACTAATAACTAGCGAATCGTATGAACAAAAAAGAAATGAAATCAACCGGCGCAACTGGAGGGGAAAATCGTCACGCGGCAGCGGAGCAGGCGATTGAACAAATCAAGCAGCGATTTGGTGATGGGTCAATTATGAAATTGGGTGATGCTAAACGAATGGAAGTAGCGGCAGTTTCGACCGGTTGTCTGTCTTTAGATATTGCCTTAGGTGTTGGGGGAGTTCCCAAAGGAAGAATTATTGAAATATTTGGTCCGGAAGCTTCCGGCAAGACTACTTTAGCCCAGCATATTGTGGCTGAGGTTCAAAAAGTGGGTGGGATTGCGGCGTTTGTCGATGCCGAACACGCGCTTGATCCAGAGTACGCCAAAAAAATCGGGGTTAACATTAAGGATCTGTTAATTTCTCAACCCGATACCGGTGAACAAGCTTTAGAAATTGTTGAAACTTTAGTTAGGTCAAACGGCGTTGATGTCATCGTGGTTGATTCAGTCGCGGCGCTGACGCCCAAAGCGGAAATTGAAGGTGATATGGGTGCTTCTCATATGGGATTACAAGCACGGTTAATGAGTCAGGCTTTGCGTAAATTAGCCGGCATCGTTTCTAAGAGTAATACCTTGGTCATATTTATCAATCAGATTAGAAATAAGATTGGAATATTTTTTGGTAATCCTGAAACAACGACCGGTGGCAATGCACTGAAGTTTTATTCTTCAGTTAGAATTGAAGTGCGCCGTGCCGCCCAAATAAAGCAGGCGGAAAGGATTATCGGCAATCGCGTTAAAGCTAAAATTGTAAAAAATAAAGTGGCGCCGCCATTTCAGACTTGTGAATTTGATATCATGTATAATGAAGGTATTTCAATTGCCGGTGATGCTTTGGATACCGGCGTGGCCTACGGGGTAGTTACTAAGTCGGGCAATAGCTACGCTTTGGGTGAGACCAAATTTGGCGTCGGGCGAGAAAATGCCAAGCAATTTTTACGCGAGAATCAAAAATTAATTGCGGAGATTAAAAAAGAAGTTAATGCTAAAGTGAAAGCAGGCGTGGCGGTTGAAAAACCAGTTAAGGCTGATGAGTAAAAAAAATATTTTAAAACCGGGGCAAACGCCCCGGTTTTTTTTAGGTTAAACTGTGTTGATGCTAACTATTTCTTACCCTGCGGTTTTCGTAAATCTTTAGTACGCTTGGCAAGCAATTTTCCGATTCTGGTATTTTTTTTAGCATGCTTGATTCGTGCCTTTAAGGCGCTATTTTGTCCCATAAAATTAATTGTCATGCTGAACTTGTTTCAACATCTAAAAAATAAAATTGAGATCCCGAAACAAGTTCGGGATGACACATATGTGTCAACTTACTCGTTCGACGTATTCGCTGGTTTCGGTATTGACTCTGATAACGTCGCCTTCCTTAACAAACAGCGGAACATTTATTTCCGCGCCGGTTTCAATTTCAGCCGGCTTGGTTACTCGACCTTGAGCCGAGTCGCCTCGAACTCCTTCGGGCGCAGCCACAACTTTGAATTCCATTTTGGTTGGTAATTCAATATTAATTGCCTCGTCGTTAAAAGAAATTAATTCTACTTCACAACCTTCTTTTAGCCACTTGGTTTGTTCAGCTAATTTTTCTGCGCTAAAGGAAAGTTGCTCGTAGGTATCGTTGTCCATAAAGAAATATTCACCGCCGGCTTCATAGAGATAATTAACCTTTTTAGTTCCTAGTTCACCGGTTTCAACTTTATCGCCTGGCTTGAAATTATATTCAACAACTTTACCGTTAAGTAAGTTTTTTAATTTTGTCTGCATTACCGGTTTTCTCATCTGCATTCTAACAAATTTTGCAATCATAACTTTATGCGGTTCACCATTGTAAATCAAAGTCATGCCCTGTTTGATATCATTTAAGGTACCTAGAATTGCCATAAATTTATTTATTGGTGAAAGGCAATAAAGCCATTACTCTGGCTCGTTTAATTGCGTTGGCTAATTTTCGCTGATGTTTTGAGCAAACACCGCTGCGCTTTCTTGGTACAATTTTAGCGTATGAAGAAATAAACCGTCGTAAGGTTTGGATATCTTTGTAATCAATATCTTCAACGTTATTAATGCAAAAGTGGCAATTTTTTGGTTTAGCCGTTGCATTGTTGTAGCTGTTATTGTTTTGTCTTGGCATAGGTTAGAATGGCCAGTAACGGCCTGACTTTAATAATTAAAACGGAATATTTTCAATCTGAATTTCATCATCCTGATTCGGGGCGGTTTGAGCAAAATTATCACTTGGGGCGCTGGCATTATCAGCGCCGTTTGAAGCGCCCTTGGTATCTAACATAATCATGTTGTCGGCGACAATTTCGGTTCGATAGCGCTTGACGCCGTCGGTGCCTTCCCAATCTCTAGTTTGTAGTCGACCTTCAATATAAACTTTATTTCCCTTGTGAAGATATTGCGCACAGATTTCGCCCAGTTTTCGCCAAGCCACAATATTATGAAACTCGGCTTTTTTTTGTTTATTGCCACTGGCATCAGTCCAGACAAAATTGGTGGCAACACTGAAGGTGGTAACATTTTGACCCGTCGGGGTCGTTTTTGATTCCGGGTCGCGAGTTAAATTACCGATTAACATTGCCTTGTTTAAATTCATATTTTTTTCTTAGGAATTAAGTGCGCCGGTTGATTACATTATTTTTCCTTCTAAAATTTCATCTAATTTTTCGTCCAAGTCCGCTAATTTAATTTTACCTTGGTCGTCAGCTAAAGATTTGGCTTCGACTTTTTCAGTTTTGACATTTTCAACTTTTTCCTCGGTTAGATTTTCAACTATTGATGGGACAAATCGTCCTTTTTTAGGATTGCTAATGACAATCATGTGCCGTAAAAGTTCGTTAGTCAGTTTTAGGTTTCGATCTAACTCTTTGAGCTTATCTTTCTCTAAATCGAATTGATAAATAAGGTAGTAACCCTGATGATTGCCCTTAATTGGATAAGACAATTTTTTCTTGCCGAGACTATCTTCGAGGGAAATTTGGCCACCGGCTTTAGTTATTAGATCAGCAATTTTTTCTTTGATCGGAATTAATTCCTCCTCGGTGTAGTTGGCGCCGACCAAATAGCACGCTTCATAGTGATTAACCATAGTTAGATTAAGTTATTAGGTTTATTAGCAAAACAAAACGCCGGCTTTTCCCGGCGCAATATTGATTAACTAAACTGTCTAATACCTTTCCTTGTCTCAAAGTGGACAAGGTTAATGGCCGATTGGCCTGGGAAAAGGTGAGGTTGAATTGTTAAGTACTGATACCGTATCATTGTTGATGTAAAAAGTCAATAACTTGACAAAAAGTATGTTTTATGATATTATATAGGTATTAATAAATAATATTTGAAATTTAGCCTAATTTAATGGCTTATTTCAAGCTTGAGGTAATTAAATGGACGACCAAAATGGTTTTGCTCCAAGACCGATGGTTCAAGGAAAATGGAATTGTTCGGAATGTGGTGCTGAAATTACTGAGTTACCGTTTGAACCGGACGGTGACAGGCCGATTTTTTGCCGCGATTGTCATCGCCAGCGAAAATCCAGCCGACCATCATAATTCTAAGCAAAATTGGTAAATATTCAATTATGACAACCCCCGGTCCGGGGGTTGTCATACTATAATCATTCTATGAAATACGCTTTTATTTTAGGTCACAATCCGCAGTTGTCAGTCGCTGAGATTTTGGCGGTTTTGCCAGTTGCCAAAACAATTGAACAATCAAATGCTTTTTTAATCATTGAATTAAATGATGAGATTGAGGCCGAGACATTGCAAAAAAAATTGGGTGGGACGGTAAAAATTGGAAAAGTTATAAGTGAAAAATTTACGCCCGAGGCAATTTTTGAAATATTGAAAAATAATCAACAGAGTAATAAATTAAATTTTGGGGTAAGTTATTATGATTGTCCAAAAGATAATTTAGGAATGAAAGTGAAGGGTTTATTAAAACAAGCGGACATTAGCTGTCGTTTAGTTGTTAGTAAAGACAAGGCCCTGTCGGCGGTGGTAATAACCAAAAATCACTGTTTTGATTTTATGGTTTTAGCCAATAAGTTTTTGGCTCAAACTTTAGCCGTTCAAGATTTTGAAGATTATGGCAATCGAGACTATGGACGACCGGTTCGCGATTTAGTTTCCGGCAGTCTGCCGCCAAAGTTGGCTAAGATAATGATTAACCTTTCAAGTTTAGCTGAATCAAAAATTATCCTCGATCCTTTTTGCGGTTCCGGCACGCTAATCCAGGAGGCGCTGTTACTCGGGTATAGCAAAATTTATGGTTCAGATATTTCCGACAAAGCCGTTAAGGATACGGAAGTAAATTTAAAATGGTTGAAGCAACATTCAGGTATTAATCTTAGTGGCACCAATATTTTTAAATGTGATGTCAGAGAACTGAGTAAAAAAGTTGATCAAGTCGATGGGATTGTTACTGAACCTTATTTAGGGCCGCCCTTACGAGGCAGCGAAGGCATTTTATTTTTAGAAAAAGTTATTGATGACCTTAGTAAATTATATCTTTCCGCCTTGGCGGAGTTTGCAAAAGTTTTGCCATCCAAGGGGGTAGTGGTAATCGTTTTCCCGAGTTTTAAAATTGATCGGGAAGTTATTGATTTGCCAATTATTGATGAAATAAAAAAAATGGGCTTTACCCAAGTTAACGATCGGCCACTACTTTATGGACGTCCGGGTCAAAAAGTGTGGCGCCGGATTTTAATTTTTACTAGGAAGTAACGGTTGTTAATAAATATTTTAGGAGTAATAGATTTGAAACGGCCACAAAAATATTTAAAATACAAATTAAATAATGTGATAATGGGTACTTTTGCGTCATCAAGTCCCATTTTTTAAATGTTGAACTATTAAAGTGAATAACAGCAATACTGCTTGAGACAATTATATTAATCAATAAAATTAGGTAGATTATAGCCACATTATTAACCGCCAACTTTAAAGACAACGGTGTCGCCGTCCTGCATGATGTAATCTTTACCTTCGAGCCGGATTAATCCTTTTTCTTTAGCCGTCGCTTCACTGCCAGCATTAAGTAAGTCTTGCCAATTGACAACTTCGGCTTTGATAAATTTTTTTTCAAAATCAGTATGAATCACGCCAGCCGCTTGGGGCGCTTTGGTTCCAAGCGTTATGGTCCAAGCTCGTGACTCCTTCGGGCCGGTGGTTAGAAAAGTAATTAAACCTAAAGTGGCGTAAGCTTTTTGAATCAGTTTGTCTAGGCCGGAAGTTTTTAGACCGAGTTCGGCCAGATATTGTTTAGCTTCTTGGGATGAAAGTTCGGCTAGCTCCGATTCAATTTTGGCCGAAATTTGCACATAACCTTCGGGTGAAAAATCATCACTGATTTTGTCTTCGTCGACATTTAACACATAAATCATCGGCTTGATCGTCAGTAAATTTAACTCTTTGGCTAATATCTTTTCTTCGGGTGATGAAATCAATTGTGATCCTAGTTGGCCGCTCTCAAGGCCATTTTTTAGTTTTTCTAAAAAGGGCTCTAAGGCTTTGGCTTCTTTTAAATTAGCGTGTAAGTCTTTTTTATTTTTAGAAATTCTTTTTTCAACCGTTTGCAAGTCGGCAAAAATCAGTTCCAAATTAATTGTTTCTTGGTCGGAAGCCGGGTTAACTTTACCCTCGACGTGAATGACGTCAGGGTCGGAGAAATTTCTCATTAGGTGAACAATCGCGTCGACCTCTCTGATGTGTGAGAGAAATTGATTGCCTAAACCTTCGCCCTTATGAGCATCTCGGACTAAGCCCGCAATGTCGACGAATTCAACGGTCGTATAAATATTTTTTTCGGACTTTGACATCACACCAAGTTGGTCGACGCGCTGGTCGGGAACGGCAACAACACCGACATTGGGGTCGATGGTACAGAACGGATAATTTGAGGCATCGACCTGTTTTTTGGTCAGGGCTTTGAATAGCGTTGATTTGCCGACATTTGGCAGTCCAACAATACCGACGGAAAATGACACAGAATTTAGATTAATTATTAACTAATCAATATTACCAGCCTTTGTTAATTTTTTCAAGCCAATTACATTGACTTAACCGTCTTTTTTTGTTAATTTAAAGTCGCAATTTTGGCCTTAACCAATGGGAGGGAAGGCACGTTTTTTGACATTTTGAATTAGTGGTGATGAAGTTAGCAGCCAACTCAAGCCAGTAATGGCTTAAGGAGGAATGATGGGAAAGAGCATTGTCAAACCGAGAGTGATAATTTCGGTTAGCGACAAAACCGGCGTGGCCGATTTGGCTCGCGGGTTAGTCGAACTTGGTATTGAAGTCGTCTCGACTGGCGGTACTTATAAGGTTTTGCGCGAGCAAGCCGTTAAGTGTCTGAGGATCGAAACAGTCACGGGCGTCAGGGAATTTCTTGGCGGTCGGGTTAAGACGATTAATCACAAGGTCGCCGCCGGTATTCTGGCCAAGCGCATCAGTGATCACCTGGCTCAATTGCGAGCTAGGAAGATCAGCACCATCGACATTGTCGTGTGCAACCTTTACCCGTTTGGTAAGGCGGTGGCTAGCCAGGCATCTCATGATGAGACCATTGAGCAAATCGATATCGGTGGTGTACTGTTATTGCGTGCTGCCGCCAAGAATTACGATCAAGGCTTGGTAGTCATCAGCGATCCCGCCGATTACGCGCGCCTGTTAGAAGCGCTACGTGATGGCAACGGCAATATTGACCTGTCATTACGCCAGGAATTTGCCACCAAGGCATTTCGGCATACCGCAATGTACGACGCTTCCATTTGGGAGTATCTGTCAGGCCTCACGGGCCAAAAGGGCAAAACACTGTTTCTCGAACCGGTTCGTGAGTTGCGTAAAGCCGAAAATGGCGACCAAGGAAAGTCGACACTTTGTCGTAATTTGATGTTGTCCGACGATGATCCGCTCGCGTGGCATCACTGGGAGTTTGTGGCGGGTAATCCTGGCCACGTCAATCTTTGCGGCGCTGATAGCGCGTTGCGCGTGATGTGTCGCCTCGCCGAAGCTTGTCGGCGAAACTTTGAACTGGTACCGTTTATTGCGATTGCGTGTAAGCATGGCAATCCGTGTGGCTTGGGTGTCAGCTTTGACAACCCAGATCAAGCGCTTGAGCTTTGTATGGCTGGCGATGGCGACGCGGTGATGGGGGCCGAAGTGATGGTCAACTTTGACGTTACAGGTGAACGCGCTATCAGGATTCATGCGGTCCTTGAAAGTATGCGTGCCTCCGTCGGTCGCAATCTTTGGGGAGCGGACGTTGTTTGTGCTCCGAACTTCTCGGAAGCAGCCCAAGCTTTGCTGACACTTCGTGCGAATGAGCGCCACTTATTGGTGAACCCGGCATTATTTGATCCGGTGATGGCGGAGCAAGATTTTGAGTTCCGTCCGGTTCGCGGTGGTGCTCTCATTCAGGGGGCGGCGAAGTTCATACTGGAGTTTGTCAAGGTTCAGGAATGGATTGGCGTTTGGCCAAGTCTTCGGGACGAAGACTTGGTGACCATGCTAATCGCCTGGGTGGTTGCCTGGGAAGGGGTGAGCAACTCGGTGGTGCTGGCGAAAAATTGTCAGCTGATCGGTACCGGTCTTGGCCAACAGGATCGTCGTGGTGCGGCTAAGTTGGCACTAACGCGGGCACGTGATGCCGGGCATGATCCAAGCGGGGCAATGGCTGCTTCGGATGGATTTTTTCCCTTTGCGGTGTCAGCTGCTGGCAGCCCAATGCCGGAAGCCATTGAAATGCTCGCCGATGCCGGCTGCAAAGGCGTTGTGGTACCCGCCGACGGTAAACGGTGGGAGGAAGTCAAGGCTGACATTGAGCGCCGTGGTATGTTTGGCGCGATAGTTAATGCGAGCCATCGCGGTTTTGCCAAGCACTAGCTTGGCACGTTTCTCGGTTCATTGAGTAAGGGGTAGGCCAGTGGTCGACCCTTTTTTTGTTGCTATTGCGAATTGACGTAGCCTGGCTTTTCTGTTAATTTGCCAATGGCATTTCGGTTTGAAGGTTAGGTGTTTCAACCCTTTGCATTGGCAAAGAGAAGGTGAGGGAAAAATGCAACGCGGAGTTTTTGTAAGAAATGGTAGTTCCAAAGTTTTGTACGATGCCGGTTGCGATGCGGACGGCAAGCGGCTGCTGAACTTCGAGTTCACCAGTGGCTGGTCGGCTTTTGACGTCGGTACCGCTCCGGAGCAGCCGATTCCGGGCAAAGACGAGGCGATTTGCGCCTGTGCTCTGAAGTCGTTTGAGATCGCGCAAGCGGTTGGCGTTGCCACACACTTTGTGCAGCGGCTTAATGCCACCACCATTCAGGTGCGTCAGGTTGACGTCATCGCCGACCGGGCCTTAACTTTCGCGGATACTGACTGCGTCGTGCCGGCCGAATGGATTGATCGACCGCGTTTGGCTGGCAGTCTGCGGCGGGCTTTCCTTGACGGCAAAAAGCTGCCAACCGCTTATGGCTTCGTCTCGGACGAGGTACCGCCAGAAGGAACGGTGTTGCCGTACCCCATCGGCCACTTCACGACGAAGTTTGAGAAGACTGACCGTGATTTAACTCGGGCGGCCGCGCGCGAAATGTGCGGTATGTCCGAAGATGATGAAACCCAGTTCTGGGCGATGATCCATACGCTTAATGGCGCTATGGCAATTGTCTGGCAACGAGCTGGGTTTGCTCGTCTCGACGGCAAGAAGGAATGCCTTTTGGTCGGTCCGAAGCGAACCAAGATGATTGGCGATGTCTTCGGCACACCGGATGAAGATCGTCCGGTATTGCTCTCGTCGCTTAAGGCGGGGCACGTTGAGCACTATGGCAAGGAATTCCTCCGGGAGTACCTGATCAAGATCGGGTTTTATCAGCAAGTGTTGGATGCGCGTGCCGCGCAACAGCCTGACCCGCCGTACCCGATTATACCCGCTAGTGTGATGGCCGAGGTTTCGCGACGCTACCGTATGTTTGCCGACTCTTATTGCGGCGCTGCGATCTAAGGATCTTTGGGAATATTCAAGTGGGTTCGACCAACGTTGTTTTAGGAACACACATTTTGCACTCCGGCCAAAGCCTCATTAGGCGTTAGTCCATCTAGGGCGCAATGCTCTAAGTTATTGTAATTACTATTCCATTGTGTAATCGCTCGTTTTAATCCTAGGG
>JAQTYZ010000007.1 GCA_028688055.1 Patescibacteria group bacterium | reverse complement strand
ATTGTTATTTCTTTATCCAATATTGGTTTAATCCAACGATATTTTTCTTCCTTAGTTGATTTAGGCATAGTTTTTGACATATGCCACTAGATTAACAGAAAGTGCAATATGTGTGTGCACATTACCGATAGGTCTTGAATGATTGGGTTTGATTTGTTATATTGACTGTTATGATTAGTTACCTGATTGATTTGTTGGTCAATTTTGCCATTAGCTTTATCGGTTTTTTTGGTTATGGTGGAATTTTTATTTTAATGCTCTTGGAAAGTTGTGGTGTTCCGATTCCGTCGGAAGTCACCCTGCCCTTTGGCGGCTTTTTGGTGGCCGCTGGAACGATGTCGTTTTGGCTGGTAGTGGCCGCCGGAACCTTGGGTAATTTGCTTGGGTCGCTACTGGCCTATTGGATTGGGTCGCGCGGTGGTCGGCCTTTGATCGAAAAATACGGGCGTTATATGCTAATTTCAAAACACGATTTAGATTTAGCTGATGACTGGTTTAAACGGTATGGCAATTGGACGGTTTTTTTTGGACGCTTATTACCCGTCATCAGAACTTATATTTCTTTTCCCGCTGGTGTCGCTAAAATGGATGTTAAAAAGTTTTCGCTTTATACGGTTTTAGGCGTTTTACCTTGGAGTATTTTATTTACTTGGCTTGGTGTAAAACTTGGTGATCGGTGGGAAACGATTCGTGAACAATTACACAATTTTGATTTGTTAATAGCGTTGGTGGTGGTGTTATTGCTGGCAGCCTATGTTTGGCGTCACCTCAAGCATCGGGAAAAGTAATTTCAATTTTAATATTTTAAATAAAAAATCCCGCCAGCTGGCGGGATTTTTTATTTTGTTTTAAGGCTAATGTCTACTCAATGGAACTACTCAATAATTTTTACGTCAGGGGACAATCCCTTTTTAATTATTTCAAGATCTGGTCGCGAAAAATTATTACCGGATAAATTTAAAGTCTTCAAATTTTTTAAATTGCCAAGCTCATTAGGTAGCCCGGTAATTTGATTATTTGAAAGGTCTAAAACTTGTAAATTTTGAAGTTGCCCAATTTCGGCGGGGATGCCTGTTAGTTGATTATTGGCTGCTTTAAGAATTTCAAGTTTTTGTAATTGCCTGATCTCGGCTGGTAGCGAACCAGTCAAATTGTTATTTGAAACATTGAGTTGAATTAAGCTAGTTTTGGTAAAAACACCTTGGTCAACTTTCGTCAGTCCCTGATTGCTTAAATCAAGTGTGCCGCCGGAAACAGTACCGTTATTGTTAATCGCCTTGGTTTCGCCGTTGGGAGTCGGATTATTTGTTACGCAGCCAGCTAAACTTAAGGTAGTAACAAGCAACGCCAATAAAAATATTTTTTTCATCTTATAAAATTAAATTCCTAAGGTGCCACCGCCAAGGGTTTGGAGGTAGGTTGGTAGAACAAACATTAGGGCAATGAGTGGTAGGACGACAGTGACAATTGTAACAATAAGTGTCCAAAGAAAATATTTTCTGGTTTTTTCAACGGAAGTATAAATGGCTTCAAGCTTTTCATCGTGAGCGTTAAGTCTGTTTAAAATTTCCTGGTCCATATTTTTTTAGCAAATATTTTTTAGTACAGCGGTCGTCGGAAAAATCTTTTTTGGTGTTTACCACCATCCAATCGTGGGCAAAAATTTACGCCACGACCCAGCCAAGGCCTGACGATGCGCCGGTAATGATGGCAACTTTATTCTCCAGCTCCATCGCTAAACCTGATGATTATTTAGCGTCTTGGTGAGAAACTATTTTGATTTCTTCTTTATAGCGCTCCATGCAGTCTTGACAATACTGGAGTTGGTTTAGTTTTTGAATTTTTTTAGTAACTTCAAAAAGCTGATGTGATTCTTTGCCACAGTTTTGACAGTATCTCGGTTCGCCGGTGATAAATTTGTCCGCCTTATTTTTTCTAATACTGTTTTATCTATTTATAAATTCTTCTAAAAAACCGCCCCAGCGGCGATTTTTTAGAAAGATTAGCTAGTGAAATCTTAGACTTTTTTGACGCCGACAGCTGCTGGACCCTTATCGCCCTCTTCAACTTCGAAAGTGACAATGTCACCTTCTTTTAGGTCTTCAAATTTAATGCCGTCGAGTTTTCCTTCACTGAAGAATACGTCTTTTTCAACGCCTTCTTGGCTGATAAAACCGCATTTTTTTTCAGCCACGAGTTTTTTTATTGTGCCTTGCATAATTTATCTGGAGATATAGTGAATTAATTTGCCATAGCAACTAGAAATTCGACTACATTTCCAAATTAACTATACTCTGTAACATTTACAAAAAATTAATTTTGCAAGTTTCAGAACTCAGCGAGGAATAGCTTGACTAGACCTCATTATGAGCAGGGTAATACTACCACAAGCCAGCCTTAAAGTCAATTATTAGGGTGCTCCAAAATTAAAATATTTGCTATTAAAATAATGAGTCCCAAATGGTGATAATGCTAAAGACGCCAAAAAATAAAAAGATGCCGACAATGATTAGGCGTCTGATGAGGTGCGGTTGGAATGGCGCTGGTAGTAGTTTGTAATTAGTCCAATTGACTAAGCCGATATGAACAAACATTGCGACGGCGTTGATGACTGCGCCCAACACAATTAGTAATTTTGGTTCGGTAATATTGAAGAGAAATAAAATAATGCCAAAGGCAATCTGCGCCCAAACAAAAAAGAAATAAATTTTTGACAGGTTAACCGGTTGACCGAGCGCTACTTTTTTAATCGCAATATTCTCTGCCATGATGCGGGAGGTGGAATCCATTATTCCCAACTGTGTTTGAAAAAGCATCACCGTGACGACGGCTAGAAAAGTCGTGCCAGCCGCCGGGAAGAGTTTACGGCCGATGGCAACGCCTTCATTGATGACAAAAAATATTCCCTGAGAATTAGTCGTTAGCCCAAAGGTTGTGGCATAGGCAAGAATCATTAGCACCGCAATGCCGACAAAACCAAAAAACCAAAAAACTAGCAAGTGTTCGAGATTGATTATTTTCCACCAGCTCTTAAAATTTTTGATGTTGGCTTCATTGAGTTCAAAATCATGGCCGGATAAATTTACTTTTGGTGCCAATTTTGAGCCTTGGAACAGACCGGCGATTTTTTGAGAATAAGCACCCATACCGTAACCTTTTTCTTTGATGTAAATTGACTGCGTTAAATTTAAGTTACCACCGGCACCGGAATAGGCAAAGGCTGCTAAAAAAGTCGCCAATGAAATGCCGGCTGGCAAAAAGAAATAATTTGAACCCTGACCAATGAGACCAGCGCCAAGTGTCAACCAATCGGTCTTCGCGCTGAGAATTAAGGCTAAAACAACGATTAGGGGAATGCCGGCAAAAATAATCGTTTTGGTTATTTTTTCCATGATGTCATAAACGGTTTTGCCGATACTAAGGATCAGGCCGATGATGATGAGAAAAACAATGGCTACTGGTTTGAAATTGCCAATCCCCAAGACAAATGAAAATACTTCCGCCGACGCCGCAATAATGCCGGGCAAGCCAAAGCCGATGAAAGTTGAAACGATAAACCAATACGCCGCCCCCGGAAAAATTTTATCGACACCGACAAAAACGCTTTCGCCTTTGATTAAGGCATAGCGCTCAATTTCCATATTAATAAAAAACTGGAAAGTAATTCCCAGCAGTGCGCCCCAAGCAATACCCAGCCCGAAATTAGAACTTAAATACGGCCACAAAATGACTTCGCCCGAACCAAGCCCCAGCGCGAGGATGATAAAACTCGGACCGAGGATTTTTCGAAATGGCAGGGGATTAGGAAACGGTTTAGTTGTCTTTTGCTCAGCCATTTATTTATTTTATCACAAAACTGTCGTATGTATGCATCTTAGTTGTTGTTATTGACAAAAATAGCAATATTTGGTATATTATGAAGTCTAATATTTTGGTGATTTTACGAGAAAATTGGCAATAAATCATTGTTGTTGGTTTTCTCTTCAAATCATCCAGAAGAGACATGCCCGAGGCATGGTAAGCGGGTCTTTGCCACTGTTTGGCAAAAACATTGCACGAGCAATGGACCTAGAATTTCCGCCCACGGATGAGACGCACGAGCGTTGTGGGCGCCACGGTTATACTGCTTGGCCAGCGGTGTGACACTTTCACGAGAAAGTTGTGGTGATTCAAGCTTGGGCCAAACTCCCAATTACTGGGAAAGGATGGAACAAATGAGTGAGTTTTCCGGAAGTGGAAGATGGGAGCGAGACTTTTCGTTCCTTGACAAATTCGGTCTGGAGACCGTGTATCTGACGATTTTGGGTCTAGCCCAAAGTGTCAGTGACATCCGAAAGCTGATGGCGCTCTTGCCGAATTACTGTCAATTGCTTCGCAATGACGTGATCCGACTCGAGAGCTTCTGGAAGGAGGAGGTTAGCTGCTGTGTTGTTCAGAACAGTCATCGTTCAAGAGTAGAAATGGATGTTTTGTCATGGCTGCTAGACAAACAATACCCGCAGCGTACCAAGACGCGTGGCTATTACGCTTGTCGTTTGACGGAAGGCGCTCGAGAAACTCCGTTTGTTGACAGTTTTGCTATCCATAGTAAACCCGTCACGGTTGGTGGAATGGTAGGATATGGCACCGACCATTTTCGAGTCGTGCTATTTGATCAGGTGTTTATCCTTGGTTGCTACCATTCACCGAAATCCGAGCACTTGTTGGTTCAGGTTATGTTCTGGGAATCAAGGCTGGACGAGACTCTAACCCATAAATTTCTAGGCCTGCCGCCCTATTTTCTGGTCGATGCCAGGCTATCTGGTTGCAAAGGCAGAAGGGTGGGATTGGGTTATCTCATCCCGATCGAAGAGGTTGCAGTAGCCTTGGCGAAATTTGACAGCGAACCTTCGGTGTTTACGGACGCTTTAGTCGCGGCTTTGGTTAAACTTGGTTTACCGGTTCACCACGTAACTGTTGGAATACCGGAAAGGACTGAGTTATGAGCGCCAACGACGAGCGTCGTCAGTCCCTGGTTGACCAGTTGAAGGAGTTGGGGATTTTCGACAAGGAGATGCTTCGTGAAGTCTTCTGGATAGTGCTGGTAATTCCCTATGCGAAAAGCGCTAATCCTGGAGCGTTACGCAGAGCAACGTATTTACAGTGGCAATTGGAGACCGAGCCATTCGCTCGTGAGCAAGAGATGCTCCCCGAGATTGGTGTGCTCATGGGGTTTCTTAGTCGGTTCGATCTCTACGGTCTCGAGATACTTGTGAAACACGCGCGGGAAGTGGGCGTGAAACTTACTTACGCGCGGCTTCTTGAATCTGCTTTTCAATGGGCCACTAAGATTGGTGACGCCTATGAGCGCGTTGCCGCAATGAGAAATCTCAGCGGTCCAAACTGGAAAAACGTTTATTTGATGCTTGTGCGTGATGGCTGGAATCCGTTCCCGCCAGCAACTCCGAGCGAGTAAACCAAAACGGTCGTAATAAATAAATGCGAAGAGCCTGACCAGCTCTTCTTTTTTATTTAGCAAAACAGCTGAGAATGGTGATTCTTTTATTTGATTTTCCAAGCGATCGGCAATTTACCGGTAAACGGGTAATCGCCAAATAACACGTCACTAACGCCATTACCTTCACTGCCTGGTAGCCAGGCGGCAATGACGGCGTCCCAATCGTGGGCGTATGGTTTAATGTCCAGCGGTCGACCCGACACAATAATTACCACTAGTTTTTTACTGGCTTGCTTAACGTTTTGAATCGTTGTTAAGTCTTCATCGGTCAAGGCCGGATGGGGATTATCACCCCAACCTTCGGCATACGGTTTTTCACCAACGATCGCAATGCCAATATCAGCCCGACTGGTGGCGTGATCAAAATTACCAGCTTGACTATACTCAACGGTGGTGGTTGGTGATACTGCTTGGCGAATACCATTTAAAATCGTCGTGCCGTCAATCCAGTTGCCGTCAATGCCTTGCCATTCAACCGTCCAGCCGCCGGCCTGCCGGCCAAGATTATCGGCGACGGCTCCGGCAACAATAATACGGTTGGCTTCTTTTGATAGCGGTAGGAGGTGGTTATTATTTTTTAATATTACCAACGATTTACGAACCGCCTCGCGGGCAATATCGCGATGAGCTTTTGATCCAATTATCGCCTGACTTAAATTTTGTTTAATTGGATGATCAAATAAACCAAGTTTAAATTTAACTCGTAAAATTCGACTAACGGCGTCATCAAGTCGCGTTTGACTGATATCATCATTGCGAATTGCTGACCCAACGTCGGTAATAAATGATTTATAGTCAAAAGGCAGCATCACCATATCAACGCCGGCGTTAATAGCGGTAATAGTCGAGCGATATTTGTTGCTGTCAATTTCATAGACGCCATACCAATCGCTGACGACAAAACCCTTGAAGGCTAATTCATTTTTTAACACGTCGGTTATTAGATAATGGCTCGCCGCCATTTTTTGACCTTGCCAGCTATTTAGACCAACCATGACACTCATCGCGCCGCTATTGATTGCTGCTTGAAATGGTGGCAGGTGAACTGTGCGCAGGGTCATTTCATCAATTGTTGTTGTACCTTGATCAATGAAAAAGTTTTTATTAGTTGAACTGCCCCAGACCATCGCGCCAACGCCCAGATAATGTTTGACCGTCCCTAAAACGGTTATGTTTGTGCTTGAGCTATTTTGCAAACCCTTGATGTAGGCTTCACCCAGCTGACTAACTGACTTGGTATTAGAACCAAACGATTCATAAGTGCGGCCCCAGCGTGGGTCTTGGACCACATCAAGCATTGGCGAGAAATTCCAAAAAATCCCACTCGCCGCCGTTTCGGCGGCGGTCGCCTGGGCGACGCGGAAAACTAAATCAGCATCATGGGTTGCGCCTAAGCCGATGAAGTGGGGAAAGAGCGTAGCGCCGGGGACGTTGCTGTGACCGTGATTTGCATCAACACCATACAAGACCGGAATGCCGAGTCGACTGTTGCGGCTGGCCGTATCAAAGGCTGTCACCATCGACAGCCACGCCTCAGGCGTGTTTGGTTCCGGCTTGGCACCGCTACCGCTTAAGATGCCGCCAAGTCCGTATGTGATGACATCGGTTAAGTTGTGAACGCTATTTTTTTCGACCAACGCCAGTTGACCAATTTTTTCGGCTTGGGTCATTCGACTCAGTAAATCTTGAACTCGTTGCTCAAGTGGCAGGGTTGAATTTAAGTATGGCCAATTTTGATTTTTGTATTCGGCCACTGTCTGCTGTAATTTTTTTAGCTGAATTTGGGTGTTTGCCCAATATATGCCATAGCTAATGATTATTAGACCCATTACTATCCCCAGATAAATCAGCGCTTTGACGGTAAATTTTTTTTTCAAATATTGCTTCATAGGAAATTGAACATCATTATCATTGTATCACAAAACCGCTTTGGCTGAGGTGACGCTTATTTTTATAAAAAATGTTGTTATCTTGATTGACATCTTATTTTATAAATGATAACCTCTTATACTGTAATTAAGGAGGGCCAAAAATGTCGGCAACACACTACTGGTATGTAAAAAGTTTTGTGCTGCCGTTCATTGTGGATGGCAGCAAAGATTTGGAGCTTCGGTTCGGTCATGATGTTTTTCGTCAGGTCGCCGTCGGAGATGTGGTGATTTTTAATTGTCAGTGCCAAAGACGAATTATGGCCATTCGCGAGTATCGAAGCTTGGCGGAGGCGATGGCAAATGAAGCGCCTCAGCGGATCTATCCGGGTGCTACCCGCGATGATCTTTTTGCGGCTTTGAGAAGTTTTCTCAAAGGCGATGACACCAGACTCGGTGTCTTGGTGTTTGAACTTCAGTCAATGTCAACAGAGAAAGGAGAAAAATCACCTCGGGACTAACCGATCCTTGCAAGGCAAAAGAGGTTTTTGTCCATTACATCTTGCTTCCTAACAGGGAGTGGAAAGGAACAGAACGATGCTTGACGTAGATAAACTGCCCGTCGAGCGGGCGGTGTATAAAGCCTGCTGGTGCTGTGGGTTTTCGGGGATGAATTTTGGATCCCTCTATGTGAAATCCCGGACCGATCCCTGTGACCGCAATGTTCTGGAGGGTTATTTTCCGGAGATTGCTGAGATGGTGACGGAGGGCTCGAAGCAGTTGGCTCTTCCGGACGGATGGAGGGTCAAAACGATCTGGTACGGTGACGACTGCAACGCCGCAGTCTATGTTTCAGTCTCCTTCCTCTTGCCATGGGAGATTGGATTTCTCAAGCGAGGTGACAGGGTCCCGTTGGAAGTTGCTTATCTGCTGTCGGGGTATTTCCAACTTGGTGAGAGTCTCACTTTCCGGAATTTTCGGAACTACCGAGCTTTGAGTAACCTCAAGTTCCTGCCGTTTTTGATCACCCGGAGCGGCTTCCAGGTTCATGTCTACCATCCCACGCCGGAACGCGTGGAAGCGGTAATTCCGAGACTTGCAGAATTGCAAGTATTCTGCGACAAGTTGCAGCCGCAGTTAAGTTCACTGCTGAATGATGTCTACGCACTGGTTCGCCTTGATGAGGTTTCGGCAGCCAGTACGTTGATCCGTCCGGCGTATGAAGCGATAGAAACCCGGATCACTGATACTATCGGCAAGCGTAAAGCCGGGCTGGGCTATCTGTTCCGAGACTTAACGGGGTCGCAGAATGCGCGGCCTTTCTCCTATGGTATGTTCTCTAAGACGAGGGTTTAACCGCCTAAGTCGACGTCTTCGTCCTTCCCGGAAAATCTGGGAGGGACTTTTTTTACCAAAAACCGCCGGTTTACCTGAGGCGGTTGATTTTATTGGTAGTAAAAATAGTAAGTTCAAGTATCAATACGCTAATTGATAATAAGAGTATTGCAATCAATGAGACCAATAAATGTAATTTTTTTTATTTTTTTTATGATTTTAAAGAGTTTGTTTTACCAACCCGTTTCCAAAATTTTCGATGAAATTCTTTACCGGTTAAAAGCAGGTAATTGTAATTAGAAGGGAAGCCAACTAATTCCATAAAGCCAAAACCTTTCACCTTTTTACCGTTTATTGTTCCACTTACCGCAATCGGCCCTTCCCAATAATTAATGCTGCCGAAAATCATTTCTTGGTCAGCCGTTGTCATGGAACGGACCGCTAACTTAGCCGTCAGATCGGGCAGACCTATTTCCCACGCCATCGGAAATTTGGTTTTGGTTTTGGAACTGTTCCAGGTTTCTGAGCCGGAGGTCAAAACCATTCGTTCGAAATGACTGCTGGTACCGGAAGCATCAAGCACATCAACCAGATAATCTTTGGTTTTGCCGTCGTCATATTCAACGCACATAATGTCAGTACCATCATCGAGCTGCAAGGAAAACCACGTCCACTTGTCTTTGGCGTATTTCACATCCGCCCATTGGTGATCCATCCAGGCGCGCCCGTCAACTTCAACGCGCCGCCCGTCGACTATTATTGTGCCGTGCACTTGTAAATCAGTCAGTGAATAGTAGTAGCTTTGCCGCCCGCAAACGGTAATGTGACCCTGGCCGCCTTCAAATAGCGCGGGTTTTTTCGAAGCAAGCTGTAAATCAATATTTTCGGTTTTTAAATGGAAACAATTTGGTTCGGTTTCAGCAATTTCATTATTTACATAATTGACGATCAGAATCGGGTTGGTGTAATTCACAAATAGCCGCGGTTTAGTAAAACTATCGCGCGATGCCACCGAAAAATTTTGGATTTCTTTGTAGCTTTTTTGTTTGGCAATGTCAGACACCACCGAATGGGCAAAGAAAATATATGGGGAAGATGATGAAATTTTTCCCGGCTTAATTTTATTCAGAAAGGGGATACCAACTTTTTTTAAATTTGCCTTAAACAGGCAGTCCATGAAGCTGTACTGCTGACCGTTTTTATCACGCAGTAGACCATTAAAATACCACCATTCGATGATTGACTCATGAGCTTGGTGGTCTTGCGGAAAGGTGATTGGTTTTAGGCTAGTCATATCTGGTTATTATATCACAAAGCCACCTGTCTAAGGTGGCTGAGGTTCTGGAATTTGTATTAATGGCGGGAGTGAAGGGGCTCGAACCCTCGACCTTCTGCGTGACAGGCAGACGCTCTAACCAACTGAGCTACACCCCCGTAACGGACCCGAAGGTCCGCTGACTTATTTTTTAACTTGCTCGACGATGTGGGTAAAAACTTTCGGCTGTGTTCCAGCCAAACTGGCTAAAACTTTCCGATCCACTTCAATTTTATTAACCTTCAACAAGTTAATAAATTTGGAATAGCTTAAACCATTGGCTCGGCAAGCCGCGTTAATCTGAATTTGCCACAAACCGCGATTGACGCGCTTTTTCTTTTTGCGATCACGGTAAGCGTGGACGCCGGCTTTGTGAACCGCGGTTGAGGCCGCTTTAATCTGATTCTTGCGGCTCCAACGATAACCTTTAGTTTTGGCCATTAGCTTTTTCCGCTTGGCAACGTGAGTTGTTCCTCTTTTTACTCTTGGCATATTTCTTAGTGAGAGATTAGTTTAATTTATGAATAGGGAAGTAGTAACTTGATATTTCTCGCATCGGCCTTGGAGACTTCAGTACCACGTCTTTTATGTCTGGTGGCATTACCAGTTTCGCGCGCGTTAAAATGATCCTGACCAGCGTGCTTGGTCATTAATTTTTGCTTCTTTTTGCCTTTGGTGAATTTCACCTTTTTGGCAGTGGCTTTGTGGGTTTTTAATTTCATAGTCGTTTAAATATTTTTCTTAAAAATAAAAAACAGCGATTGGCTGCCGATTGCTTAAAATTAATTTTTTTTTGCAATCATTACTGATAATTTGCCGCCAAGGATATTCAACGGTTGTTCGACATTTACTTCAACAATTTGATTAACCGCTGTAACGAATTTGTTAATGATATTTTTTGCTAAATCAGTATGCTGACGTTCGCGTCCGCGCAACAACATTTCGAGTTTAACCTTATCATCTTGTTTTAAAAATTTAGCCGCCTGATTAACTCGGACTTCGGTATCGTGTTCGCTGATGCGCAGTGACAAGCGAATGCCTTTGATTTCCACTTTTTTTTGTTTCGCTCGTTCTTTGCGTCGTTCCTTTTCTTCCTGATAACGCATTTTACTATAATCAACGATTTTAGCAACTGGCGGGTTGGCGAGGGGATTGACTTCAATCAAATCTAAGCCTCTTTCCTGCGCCATTTCCAGGGCGGCGGTGGTGCTGATAACACCAATATTTTCGCCATTCTCATCAATCAAGCGAACCTGATCGGTTCTAATAAATTGATTAGTCCGATGGCGTTTTTCCGAAAACGAACTTTTTTTATTTCTTTTATGAGAGATTCTCAAGGCTGATATATTAAATATTAAAATGGTGGAGATGAGGGGTATCGCACCCCTGTCTAGAAAAAAATCCAAAACAGGTTTACAAGCTTAGTCAATTTTAGGGTTCGGTTAATGAGTGTAAAACAGACAAAACCTCATTAACGATAGTCTTTATTTTCTTGACCAATTATTAAGACGATAATTGATCCAGCCCAAAGTATGACACCGGTGTCTGGCTACTGGGCGTCACCAGACCGATGGCTTTGGGTTTTAGGCCAAAGCGGGTGCTAGCGCTAGAGAGCTGAAAGCGCTCTGAACGCGAGCTACAAGTGATTTTGCACTTATATGTTTAATAATTGATATTAGCGAGCCAATTATCAATGCTCGACTTGAGTGCTTCAAATTTAGATTCTATCGATTTTAGACATCCCCCTGTATTAGCAGGTAGCTAATAGCTTATAGTAAATAGTTGATTTCTATTGACCATAAGCAATTTGCCATTGGCTATTTGCTGCGAAGTACCCGTCGGATTTGTCGATCGGTTTCCCGTCGACGAATCGTCTCGCGCTTATCAAACTGTTTTTTTCCTCTGACTAAGCCTAACTCAACTTTAATCAGACCTCCTTTAGTATATACAGAAATAGGTAGAATTGTCAAGCCTTTTTCTTGACTTTTACCCCTTAAATAATCGATTTCTTTTTTTCTTAGTAACAGCTTTCGCGTCCGGTCGGGCTTGTAGTCGGCCTGAGCCTTAGCGCCGGCTTTATAGGCCGAGACGCTGGCGCCGATTAACTGAACTTCGCTGTGGGCGTCGATGGTAACATAACTTCCTTTGAGATTAATCTGACTATTTTTGACCGATTTTACTTCGCCGCCACTCAAAACAATTCCGGCTTCGAATTTTTCGACGACGGCATAATCGTGCAGCGCTTTTTTATTGGTCGCTAGGTTTGGCATAAGCATAGTATAGCACAAGTTTTTGGTTTGACAGTCGGTGTTGATATTAGTATAATTTAGACGAAAGTGAGATAAAAAAGTGGAAAATAAAAACGTCACAATAAACATTTCGACCTCAACAGTTTTAAAAACCATTGGTTTTGTTCTACTGTTGATGTTTTTATATCTGATCGGCGATATCATTTTATTAATGTTCATCTCCATTATGTTTGCTTCTTTGATTGAACCGCCGGTCAATTATCTGGAAAGTAAAAAAGTGCCGCGGGGTCTTGGGGTTATTTTTATTTACATGATTTTGATTTTGTTTTTGGTGTTGATTGTTAGATTATTGATTCCGCCGATTGTTGAACAAGTTGCTTCGTTAACTGGAAATTTCCCGGAACTATGGTCGCGAATTATGGAAAATTTCTCGAGCCTTCGTCAGTATTCTGAGCAGCAAGGTTTTGTCAGTAATATCCAAAGTGGTTTATTGGGTTTGCAAAATGAATTACAAAAAGCCGCGGGGGGCGTTTATTCTTTTGTCATTTCATTATTTGCCAACTTGATTAACTTCGTGATGGTTTTGGTGTTAACTTTTTATTTGGTGGTTCAGAAAGACGCCGTCAGCAAATTATTTAAAGCCGTGGCGCCAGCCGAGTATCATGATTACTTAATTGGTTTATTTGTTGATATTCAGAAAAAAATTGGGGACTGGGCCAGAGCGCAATTAATTTTAGGCCTGATTGTCGGCGCGCTGTCGTTTGTTGGTTTAATGTTTTTACTTCCCAAATATGCACTCGTGTTAGCTCTCGTTGCGGGTTTAACCGAGATGATTCCATATTTAGGGCCGATTTTGGGCGCTATTCCGGCGGTCTTTTTAGGTTTTACCGTGCCACCAATTTCGGTCACGCGCGGTTTATTTGTGCTAATTCTTTACCTGGTCATTCAGCAATTAGAAAATAATATTATTGTGCCCCAGGTGATGAAAAGGCACGTTGGACTAAATCCAGTGGTGGTGATTATTGTGATGTTGATCGGCGCCAGAATTGCTGGTATAATTGGAATAGTTTTAGCAATTCCGGTCGCGACGACTGTCAGTGTTATCGCTAAAGATTTTTTACAGAAATCAGAATTGCCAAAATTAAAAGCTGAACTCGATAACGATTCAGCCCAAAAAAATAAATAATTTAAAAGTGAAATTTCCCAAAAAGTGAAATTTCCCATTTAGGAGGCGAAAATGGCTTATCCAATGCCAAGCAAAACCAATGCTCCGATCAGACCGGCAACCAGTGATCCGTCAATGTCGATGGGTGTGAAGAAAGGTGGCTCGTCCTGGTTGAGAGGTCTTATCACTTTAGTCATTGTTTTAGTAATTGTGGGTGGCGGTTTATACCTGCTAGTCGGTTATGCCGGCATCGGTACGGACTTGCTTGGCGGACAGTATCGGCTCAAGGCCAATTGGCAAGCGGTTTTTTTAACCAATGGTCAAGTTTATTTTGGTAAGGTTGAAAAAATTGATCAGCATAATGTCTATTTAAATGATATCTATTATTTGCAAGTGGTCAATCAACCGTTACAGCAAAGTCAGTCCGGTGACCAGGCTCCGATCGTTGATACGACTAAGGCCGAAAATCAACAAACTTTAACGTTAGTGAAATTGGGTAATGAATTGCACGGGCCAGTTGATATGATGATAATCAATCGTGATCAGGTTGTTTTGATGGAAGATTTAAAGGATGACTCCCGAGTAGTTCAGGCCATTAATGATTATTTGAAGGGTAAAAAATAAATTTTTCCTTACTAAATTTAAGTTTTGATTTAGCCCCGCCAAACGGCGGGGCTTTGGTAATGCTGTTATTTTTTTTGTCTGGAATATTTTTTTATCAATTCAATAACCAGATTCCGGCCCAAGGCCGGAATGACATACAAAAGGTTGGGACACACGCAAGGTTGGGATGCTTTTACCTTGTCATCCTGAATCTGGTGCTGAATTTATTTCAGTATTATTTCAGGATCCCTTGGGATGCCGAACCCACCGCCACGGCGGGGCAAGCAAGTTCGGCATGACATCAGGCAGTCCCTTGCCTAAAAATTTTAAATTCGTAATTATTAATTTTTGTTATTATATTATTTTGCTTCGCTGCCGGTTTTTTGGTATAATATAGATAATTTCGATTTAATATTTTGCTTAATAATGAAAAAATATTTTATTTGTTTGGCGCTTGGTTTGGTCTCAATGATGATGTTATCGCCAATTAATTTATTGGCCAGAACCGAGAGCACAAACTATATCATTTGGGGCGACGTTTTTAGCGCTGGTGGTACCGAAAACAGTCAGTCTACTAATTATGGCTTATCCGACTCAATCGGCGAAGCAATGATATTATCCGCCACATCAACTTCCAATAATTATGGGGTTAAAGCCGGTTTTCGAGAGCTTTATCCTGATAATTATCTTAGTCTTTCCTTAGGCTCGACTTTAATTGAACTGGGAAGCTTGACGACCGCCGCGGCTAAAACGGCTAGTCATACGATGACTGTCGATGCGAACTCGCCGCTGGGTGTAACAATTACGGTGACGGGCAGTACTTTAACTAATGGTTCTGATTTAATTACCGCTATTGGTGCAACCGCTACGACGTCGTCTCCCGGCACCAGACAGTTTGGCATTAATCTAGTGGCCAATACGTCACCAAGTATTGGTGCGAATCCCAGTGGGACATCGCCGATCGGTTCCGCGGCTTCTCAGTATGGCATTGCTAATCATTTCGCCTTCAATAGTGGCGACACGGTCGCTTCAGCTGCCAATGATATCAATCCGACCATCTTTACTGTTTCTTATCTTGCCAACATCGCTGACGGTACGCCGGCTGGAAATTATTCAACGATTTTAACCTATGCGGCAACGGCTAATTTTTAATCTGTTGGTGACCAAGCGTTTAACCCTCGCATTTTTTTTATTTTTTTCTATTATTTGGGGTTTGCCGGTTGGGGCGACCACAATTTTTTCGCCCATTGTTCAATTAAAAGCTGATCCTGGTGAAAGTGTTAGGGGAGTGGTAAAAATCTACAACGAAAGCGAAGCTGATACTGCCTTAGCTGCCAGCCTTGAATCTTTTGAGGCTGCGGGCGAAAGTGGCAAGCCCGCCTTTGTCCCCCCATCAGAGAAAAATAGTTTTTTAGCCTGGTTTACCCTTGATCAAGATTCGGTCGTGCTAAAAAAGAAACAGGCCATTATTGTTCCTTTTACAATTGTGGTACCCCCCAACGCCACGCCGGGTGGATATTATGCCGTCATTTTTTGGCAGACGGTTAATAATAGTGGCACAAAAAATAGTGCCGTTGGTGTCAACAGCAAGGTTGGAACACTGGTATTTTTAACCGTTAATGGTGAAGTGGTCGAAAAAGGTGAATTGAAATCTTTTGACGTTGGGGGTGGCAAGTGGCATTGGCAATTGCCGATAAATTTTGATATTCGATTTTCTAACCAAGGTAACATCCACTTACAGCCAACGGGAAAAATTGAATTAAGCGGCTGGTTTGGGCAGCATAAAACTTATGTCGTTAATGATGATCAGGGATATGTCTTGCCCGGTAGTGTTCGTAATTTTCAACTTAAGTTCGGCGGGTATCAAGCGACCAATGAAATATGGCTGAAACAACTGTGGCTGGAAATTGTCAGTGAAGTCGACCATTTTGCCTTTGGCCCATTTACCGCTCAGCTAACATTTAATTATGGTAGTCAGCCCCAGTCGTTAACGGCTGAAAATTATTTCTGGTATGTACCCGTTAAGCTCATTGGGTTGGGTGTGATAATGATCACGGCGATATTATTAATGGTAATGATCAATCGACGAGTCAAGCGTTTGAAACAGAAAATAAAAAATGACCAGAAGTTACCAAAATCAGTCTAAGGTAATTGGCCTATTTATTGCATCATTTTTTGGCAGTCTTTTTTTTATTTGGTTAACCTTGCCGATTGCTTCGGCCACGACGATTAATGTTAATGCCAATATTCAAACGGTCTGTGGCAATGGTATTTTGGAAACCGGGGAAACCTGCGACGGATCAGCCGGCGCCGGCAATTGTTATAATAATTCCTGTAAAGCCAACTGTTCTTGTCCGGTGTGCGGCAATGGCACGATTGAAGTTGGTGAGGCTTGTGAACAAGATAGCGACTGCGCGACTAATTATTCTTGCAATACCAGCTGCTTATGCCAAAATAGCGGCGTTATAATCTGTACCCCGACCCCTTTAGTTTGTTCGTGGGGTGCTTGTGTTAATGGTGTCCAGAGTGGCGTTTGCACCAATGGTTGTGTGGTAACGACTCCAACCCAGTCATGCGCCATGCCACCGGTTTGCGGTGATGGCGTGGTTAATCCTGGCGAAGAATGTGATGATCACAACATTATTTCCGGCGACGGTTGTTCAGCGGTCTGTCAGCTTGAACAGGGCTGTGGTAACGGCGTGATTGATCCCGGCGAACAGTGTGATGATAATAATACTGCTTCCGGCGATTGCTGTTCCGCCACTTGCCAGACCGAACTTTTAATATCGGGAGTTTCGTCCATTCCTGCTAACACCTCCTCAATTATCAATTGGTTAACACAGTGCCAAACCACCCAATCAATTTTGGCCTGGGGTTTAACCACGTCATATAGCGGCGGCTCGATTAGTGGTTTGGCTGGTACCGCGTACAGTCAAAATATTAGTGGTATCAATCCGAATACCGTCTATTTCTATAAAATTACCTCGTCCGCCGGAATATTGCAGTCAATTTATACCGGTTCATTTACTACGGCTGGCGGGACGGAGCTTTGTAATAATGGTATCGACGATGACCATAACGGTTTTTGTGACTACCCGGCTTCAACCTGTTCGGATGGCTCCACGTCGGGTGATGATGGCTGTGCCTGTACTCCTAATTTTTCTTGTACTCATAGTGTTTGTGATCAAAGTAATAATTGGACGATGACTTGTGTCGATTCAACAGCCCCAAAATGCCAATCCGATTATCAATATCAAGAAACCTGTAATGCTTGCGATGGGGTCGTGGCCGGTCCGTGCCAACAGGTTGATCCGGCCACTTGTAATTTAGTCACTGTTCCTAACTGTTGCGGTAATGGCACTTGTGAACCGCCCACCGAAGATCCTTATAGTTGCCAAGTTGATTGTCACGTCGACTGTCTGTCAAACTGGCAGTGTGATGATTGGCAGCCACTGATCTGTCCAGTTTCCGGAATCCAAACTAGAAATTGCGTCGACCGCAATGGTTGTGCCGTCCCGATCAATCGGCCGCCGACGCAGCAAGTCTGCGGTACCAGTTGTACTGGCTTATCCTGTCGACAGGATCAAACAATTAATCTGGCGCAATGTACTTGTGAAGACATTGTGCCATATTGCGGTAATGGCATCTGTGAAAATGGTGAGACTCATACTTCTTGTCTTGCCGATTGTATTGAGCTTTGTTCACCCAATTGGACTTGTCCAACTTGGGGTGTTTGTTCAAACGGTTTACAAACCCGTCAATGCAATGATTTGAATAATTGTAATTTAGACCGTGATCGACCGCCGGAAATTCGTTCTTGCGCCCCGGGTTGCGATGAGGCCTGTACGCTGTGCCAAAATATTAATTTAACTACTTGCAGCTGTCAGCCTAAAACTCCGTGTTGTGGCAACGGTATTTGTGAAGATTCAGAAACATCTTGGTCTTGTCCAACCGACTGTGCCTTGCCGCCTGATTTTCGTATTACTTTAACCGCTTGTCTTGATGGTCACGATAATGATGGTGATGGCTTGGTTGATTTTCCGGCTGATCCGGGCTGCACCTCGCCGGCCGATAATAGCGAATTAAATTTGCAGGAAGTTTTGAGTAATATTGAGAAATTTTTCACTAAAAATATCATTGACAATCCGGTCGTCGAACAAGTCAATGCTCAAGCCGCACCGATGGTTGCCTTAACGGTGACGGTCAACACTTTTGCTTCTTTTTCATTTTTTAATTTTGCGACCTATCTTCAATATTTCTTCACTCAGCCCTTTGCCGTTCTCTTCCGCCGTCGCCGCAAGAAATGGGGCACGGTTTATAATTCTTTAACCAAACAGCCGGTTGACTTAGCGATTGTTCGTCTTTACAGTCAGGACAAAAACCGTTTAATTCAGTCTCGGGTCACTGATAAACAGGGTCGTTATAATTTTTTAACCGAACCGGGAACTTATTATATTACCGTTACTAAACCGCGGTTTGATTTTCCAACCAATTATCTCAAAGATGACAAAGAAGATGTTAAGTTTTTAGATTTGTATCATGGCGAGGAGATTGTGGTGACTGATCGTAAGGCTGATATTGTGGTTAATATTCCGCTTGATCCGCAAGTTCAGGAAAAGCCGGCTTGGCAAGTTATTTTCCAGTATTATTTGCGAAAAATTCAGTACGCCCTGGCTTTCGCTTCAATCCCGCTAGCTATTTTTTCAGTGGTCATCAGTCCGTCGGCGCTAACTTGGAGTTTGCTAGGATTAAACTGCGTGCTTTATATCGTCTTTAGACGATTGGGTTATCAGCGTCGACCAAAAAATTGGGGAATTGTTTACGACAAAAAATCGAAAAAACCGCTGGGTCGGGCGATCACCAGAATTTACGACAAGAAATACAACAAGCTTTTGGAAACTCGCTTAACCGACGCGCGTGGACGATATTCATTCTTGGTTAATAATAATATTTATTATGTAACTGCTGAAAAGTTGGGGTATGAGCCAACCAAGACCGGCGATATTGATTTGTTGTCGAAACAACGCGAAGCGCTGGTTGGAGCTGATATTCCGTTAGCCCGAGGCGAAGCTCAGAAAGGTGAAGCGGCGAAGTTAGAACCGTCAGTCCCAAGGGAAGTTGTCGCTGGGACTCCGGTTGAAAAAACTGAACCACCCGAAGCGAAAATTGATTTATCTTCCGTTGGCGTCAGCCGCGAATCATTGGCTGATGTCTTAAAGGCTAAAGCCTCTCAGCCAAAGACTGAAGAAATTTTGACTGACCCTAATACTCAAAATATTATGACGGAAATTAAACCAGCTGAAGTCAAAGTCGAGCCTAAAGTAAATGACGTCGATGTCCAGCCAGAGCTAAAAGCTGAACCCGAGGTCATTAACGAGACCAAGACGGCAGTTGAAGAACAAAAACCCGTCACGACAACCTCAGCGACTGAAAGTAAACCGGAATCGCGCGGGGATAAAAGTATTTTTGGTTAAAATGTTTAAAGAAGAAAAAAGACAAGTCGCTCATATTTTTCTATTAATTTTTGCTTTACTGCTTAAGTTTTTGCAGCAATGGCAGGTGGTATTATTATTATTGTTATTATTAGTACTGACGATGATAATTGTGCCCAAGCTAAAAATAAAAAGACATTTTTATCGACGCGGCGAAACTGATTACAAAAATGGCGGCGTTTTTTATGTTTTAGTCTTAATTGTTTTGGCCTTAATTTTTCCGTTGCCAGTAGTGGCCGCGAGTTGGGCCATTTTGGCCCTCGGGGATGGTATGGCAACTTTGTTTGGTCGGTACTATCGGGCGACCGCGTTAGCTTGGAATAAAGATAAAACCTACGCCGGGTCAATTGCTTTTATTATTTTTGGCTCACTGGGGGCGGCTATTTTATTAAAATGGATGGTGCCGAATATGTCGTGGCTGGCGGTCTCGTCGGTCGGTTTTAAGGCGTCGGTGGTGGCGGCCATTGTTGAAAGTTTGCCTTGGAAAATTAACGATAATATTTCGGTCGCCATCAGCGCTGCTGTGGCCTTAGCTTTTATTATCTAGGTTATACCGCTGACTTGAAAAAAGCCGTGAAATCGGCTAAACTACTGTTATGTCAAAAAAAGCCAAGGCTGAAAGTGAAATGATGCTCAAGCTAGTCTCGCTCGCTAAACGACGAGGCTTTATTTTTCCGTCGTCTGAAATTTACGGCGGTTTTGCCAATACTTGGGATTATGGCCCACTTGGTGTTGAACTGAAAAATAATATCAAGCGAATGTGGTGGCAGCGGTTTGTTCATGGCCGCGGTGATATGGTTGGCCTTGATGCCTCAATTTTGATGAATCCAAAAGTTTGGGCCGCCTCAGGTCACTTGGCTAATTTTACCGATCCGTTAGTTGATTGTAAAAAATGTAAAAAACGATTTCGCGCTGATCATTTGTTGGCCGCGCAGGGGATTAAGCCCGACCTGGGGACGATGAAGGAATCACCCAAGGAATTAAAAATTTGTCCCGAGTGCGGTGGCGAATTAACTTCGGTCCGCAAATTTAATTTGATGTTCAAGACCTTCGTCGGTCCGCTTGAAGATGAAAGTGCGGTGGCTTATCTCAGACCGGAGACGGCCCAGGCGATGTTTGTTGATTTTAAAAATGTTATTGACTCAACGCGAACCGGCTTTCCGTTTGGTATCGCCCAGGTTGGTAAAGCCTTTCGCAATGAAATTACGCCCGGTAATTTTACTTTTAGAACGCGCGAGTTTGAGCAGATGGAAATTGAATACTTTGTTCGCGAGCAAGATTGGCAGAAATATTTTGAACATTGGTTAAACGAAATGAAAGAATGGGTCGAGGCGCTGGGCTTAAAAGCGGAAGATGTTTTTTATCATGAAATTGAAGCTGAGGATTTAGCCCACTATTCAAAGCGCACCGTTGATATTGAGTTTAATTTTCCCTTTGGTCGAGATGAATTGTACGGTTTAGCTTATCGCACTGATTATGATTTGAATCAGCACGCTAAATTTAGCGGACAAGATTTACAATATACTGATCCGGAAACTAATGAAAAATTTGTTCCGCATGTTATCGAACCGACTTGGGGCGTTGATCGCAGCGTTTTGGCAGTCTTAGTGGCGGCCTATCATGAAGAAGCAGCGCCAACGGCTGACGGTAAAACGGAAACCAGAATTGTGATGAAGTTCCCCAAAAAATTAGCGCCTTATCAAGTGGCGGTTTTGCCGTTGTCTAAAAAAGATGAATTAAAAGAACTTTCGCAACCCTTAGCCCAAGCTTTAAGACAGCATTTTTCTGTTCACTATGATGAGACGCAAAGCATTGGCCGTCGCTATCGGCGGCAGGATGAGATTGGAACGCCGTATTGCCTGACGATTGACTTTGAAAGTTTGAACGATCAAGCGGTGACAATCCGTGATCGCGATACGATGAAACAAGAAAGAGTTAAAATTGATGAAGTTGTTAATTATTTAAAAGCTAAATTTGACGGCAATTAATGTATGTTTAAAAAAACGGAGTTGGCTAATGGCATCAAGTTAGTATTGGCACCGCTGAAGGAAACTAAGGCGGTTACTGTTTTAGTACTGTTATCTGTTGGTTCTCGTTATGAAACAGAAGATGTTAGCGGCGTTTCTCATTTTGTGGAGCATTTACTATTCAAAGGAACAACGAAGCGCCCAACCAGTCTTGATTTAACCAAGGAACTTGATTCGGTTGGCGCTGACTATAATGCCTTTACCGGCAAAGACCACACCGGCTATTATATTAAAGCCGCGGCCGAAGAAATTGAATTAGCTTTTGATGTTTTGTCTGATATGTTATTCCATGCCAAATTTGATCCGACGGAAATCAATAAGGAGAGGGGAGTCATTTTAGAAGAAATTAATATGTACGACGACAATCCCTTGATGTCCCTTGATATTTTGCTTGAAGAAACAATTTTTGGTAACCAGTCGCTTGGTTGGTCAATTGCCGGCCCGAAGTCGGTTATTAAAAATGTCAGCCGCGAAAAGATTTTGGAATATAAAGAAAAATTTTATCATCCGACCAATATGGTTTTGGGCATTTCGGGGTCATTTGATGAGAGCCAAGTCAACGAGTTGGTTGAAAAATATTTTAACCTACACGCCAAAACCGGTGCTAAAATTAATTATCCGGAATTAATTACTGACCAGACCGAGCCCAGAGCCGCGGTCAAGTTTAAAGATACGGAACAGGTTCAACTGGGGTTGGCTTTTCCGGCTTATTCATTGTCTGATCCAAAGCTTTATCCGCTGTATTTATTGAGCGTGATTATGGGTGGTAATATGAGTTCAAGATTATTTTTATCAGTCCGTGAACAAAACAGTTTAGCTTATTATGTTAAGTCGGATACCTCAGCTTATCAGGATGTCGGTTATTTTGCCGTTAATGCCGGGCTAGACAAAAGCCGTATTCATAGTGCCATTGAATTAATTTTAGCCGAGCTTAAAAAAGTTCGAGACGAAGGAGTAACGGCCCAAGAATTAAAATCGGCCAAGGAATTTTTGAAAGGACGCTTTGTGTTGCAGCTCGAAGATTCGGAGAGTGTGGTTGATTGGTATAGCAAGCAGGAATTATTATTAGGCCGGATTAATACGCCCGAAGAAAGAATTAAAGATATTTTTGAAGTTACCGCTGATCAGGTTTTAGCCGTCGCTCAAGAAGTTATTGACGAAAAAAAAATCAGCTTGGCTTTAATCGGGCCGTTTAAGGAAGCCGCTGAATTTAAAAAACTTTTAAAATTTTAGCAAACTAAAAACCGCCCCAGTTGGGGCGGTTTTTAGTTATCGTTATTAGTGAAGAACCATTTCGAGAAAAGTCACCAAGAAAAGTGCCTGTACGATCAATCCTACTTTTAAATTTATTGTAAAGCTATTTAATATAAAATGAATTTCATTTTGAAAATAGAAAAAATGTTTAAGCCATCGCGAACCAGTCGTCAAATAGACCGAATTTAAAAAATCAGGCAAGAGGCAGCCCGTTAGGGCGGCAATCAGGGTTGGTGTAATGGTGAGGTGGCCGGTTAGATACAGTGTGGTTAAGGTTACCAGGGTTATAATGCTATCAACAAAACCAATATTAAGTAATTTGACCACTTCATTTTTGGTAAATTTAAAACGCTCCGCCGCCAAGTGCTGGTCGCCGTGGGGGATGATGTCTAGGATAAAATGAGAGATTAGCCCGGCGCTCAAGGCGATTAAAACATTATTGGTTGACTCGGCGATTAAAACGCCGGCAGTCGCGTGAATAGTGAGAAACATATTAATTCAATTATATCTAAATTTAGGTAAAAATGAAACCCCCAGTCAGTGGGGGCTTTTTAAAATAAATTTATTTTTAAAACTTTAGTAACCCTGACCAAAAAAATCTTAAACCCTTTAATCAAGGCAAACAAGCAATAGCGGTAGTTGGCTGTTAGTTCAAGCCGGATGTTGTAGACTAAATGAAAATTTTTAATAAGATTACTCCGGTCATAGCTATGGTGGAAAAAAATAATATTTTTTTTACATAATAATTATTCCCTTTTAGGACTAGAATGAAACTAAAAATATACAATTCGGTAAAAGCTCTGAAAAAAGTCCAATCTTCAGACCAAATCCATTTAGCATAGAAGCAAGATAAAATTACATACGATAACCAAGTAAGTTTTAATGGCCAGTCAGAAATTTTTTTAAAATTTATCGCTCCCAAGATTATCACACCCAGTAAATATATTACTTCCAATATTCTGAGTTTGGCCGTGAAAGTTTTAAAGTAGAATATATAGCCCAAACCTTTTAGCGGGTAAGTTATGTTAAGGCTATTGCTTAGTAGGAACGGCAGTTGACCCCATATTTTGTATAATATTATTTGCCAGATGGCATAAACGGCGAGGGGCAAAAAGAATATGAGGGCCCTAGTTAATTCAGTTCTTTTTTTATTTATAATAAAGAGAATAAAAAAGTATAGGGAAATAATCGTCGGAAAAATTAAGGTCGTCTCTCTGGTTAAGACGGCTAGGGTTAATAGTGTAACTGAAAAATAGTATCTATTCTTAGTAAAAAATAAATACCCAAATATTAATAAAAAAGAAGATAATATTTCGGTAAGATCACGCGAGAGTGCAATCAGAAAAGCAGGGTATAGAGGGATTATCATGGAGAACCATAAGGGTTGATTATTATCTTTGGTGAGTTTAATTGCGAGACCGGTTAAGCCAAAGAGCGAAACGATGTTTACTATAATCATTATCAAAGGAGTCGCCTGAGAATTTCCGAGTGCGCTTAGCCAAATTATTAATGGGTATAAAATTCTTTGGTGACGCAACGCTGGCTGATCTAAGGTGATACCGTAAGCTGTCTTTTCTTGAGTAAATGGGTTAAGGGCTAAACGATAATAAAATTGACCATCATAACCGTAAGAATCAGTGATAACCATTACTCGGTCCGGGGGAGCTTCATTATTTACAAACTTATCACCTAAGATAATAAAACTGCTTAAATCAAAATTATTTTGATATAGTTTGAGCCCCAAAAAAATGGAGTAGAATAAAATGCAAATTATTATTGGTACCCAAAAATAATTTAATTTTTCTTTCATATTTGAGAGTATACCAAAAAATCGCCTGCTCGTCCCGCTGTGGCGGTGGTTCGGCGATTTGTTAAATATTCTACTTAGCACCTGGTTAGTAATTACCGCCAATAAAATCAGTAAAAAATAAAACCCCCAGCGACGGGTGCCTTTTTAAAATAAATTTATTTTTAAAACTTTGGGTAGCCCTGACCAAAAAAATCTTAAACCCCTTAATTAAGGAAATCAAGCAATGGGGGCAGTTGACTTATAGCTTAAGATAGTAATTTTTTACTTTTTATATTTTCCGAAAATGCTTGACAGAACTTAAAATATATGCTATTATATAGTGTTGCTCTTTTGCCTTCTATTTAACCCCTCATATTTTTTGATAAATAATATTATCTCCGAATATGAGTGGTTAAATCTAGGAAAACAACTTTAAGGAGGTACTGCTTCCATGGGTCAGCAAGCCGGCACTTTCTATGCCGTTAGTAAGGAGGCAATCCCTACGCTTCCGGATAGCTTGAGAGAGTTTGTCTCTCGTTATTTCGAAGAAGGGGTCGTCTTCGGGCAACCCTGTCTGGTTGCCTTGACGGTTAACGACATGACGCTATGGGGTGATGCCTGGGAAGAGCTAGGCATAGGGGACGAGGGAGTAGATGAGATGGTTGACAATCTATCGGATTGGATAGAAGCTAATCCAGAGGTTGCCTTCAAATATCATCTCGAATAGCAATTCAGCCGCTACCCGCCAGAAACTCACCAGGTCAAAAAGAAATCGCTTAACGGCGAGAGAGCCCGACCAGCTCTCTTTTCATTTACAAAGAAATCAGCTGTGAAGCTGACTTATAACCCTTTCAACAATTACCGCCAACAAAATCAATAAAAAATAAAACCCCCAGCGACGGGTGCCTTTTTAAAATAAATTTATTTTTAAAACTTTGGTAGCGAGGGTGGGGATCGAACCCACGACCTAAGGGTTATGATTCCTTCGCTCTAACCAACTGAGCTACCTCGCTATGCGTACTCAACAGCAAGTTTTTTTATTTAGAACGTCAGGCTAAGCATCAATGATGAATTGTTAACTTGGTTGCGGGGGCGGGAGTTGCACCCGCGACCTCCAGGTTATGGGCCTGGCGAGCTGCTGCTGCTCTACCCCGCTATATCATTTAGCAATCATAACCGTAAATACTCTCGGTGTCAATTCATTGGTGCCCGAGGAGAGAGTTGAACTCTCACGCCTTGCGGCACACGATTTTGAGTCGTGCGTGTCTACCAGTTCCACCACCCGGGCCTAATGATACGGGAAAATATACCAATGGAGTTTATCCCGATGACTATTGAGACCGCCTGAGTATGTTATTACAGACCTTAGTATAAATAAAAAAAACTTAATTGTCAAAGGGGTGTTTTTACTTTATAATTAAGGTATGTCAAGGGTAATTGCGATTGTAAATCAGAAAGGCGGCGTTGGTAAGACAACGACGGCTGTAAACTTAGGTGCTTATCTGGCCTGGCTGGGTAAGTTTGTTTTATTAGTTGATATTGATCCTCAAGGCAATGCCACTTCCGGACTCGGTGTTGACGTTAGCCAATTGACTAAAAGTGTCTATCACACTTTAATTGAACCGATATCATTTCGTGATATCATCAAAGGCACTCATCACGCGGGTTTTAAAGTTGCTCCGGCAACTTCCGATCTGGCTGGCGCGCGTGTCGAATTAGTTGGTATGGAAAACCGCGAGCATCGTTTACGAAACGCCATGCTCGAAGTTAAAAATGATTATGACTATATTATTATTGATTGTCCGCCATCGCTTGATTTGTTGACCCTTAATGGTTTAGTCGCGGCTGATGAGGTTTTAATCCCGGTTCAGGCCGAGTATTTGGCTTTGGAAGGTTTAGGCCAACTATTAAATACCGTGAATTTAATTAAGGAAAATTTGAAGCCGGAATTAATTGTCACTGGTGCTGTGGTAACGATGTTTGACAAGCGTAATCGCTTATCCGGCCAAGTTATGGCTGAGTTGCAGCAACATTTTCCGCATAAGGTTTTTCGGACCGTGGTGCCGCGCAATGTGCGATTGACTGAAGCGCCTAGTTTTGGCCAGACGATTTTATCTTATGACGCCAGATCGGCTGGCGGTCAAGCTTATGAAGATTTAGCTCGAGAGCTTATCGAGCAGGAAAATCCTATTTATTAAACTATGACAAAAGTTCAAGGTTTGGGTAAAGGGCTTAGCTCATTAATCCCGCCAAAAATTGATAAACAAATTTTTGAAAGATCATCCGAAATTTTACCAGGCGAAGAAAGAATTCTGCAAGTTAGTGTCGAAAAGATTAAGGCTAATCCGCTTCAGCCGCGAACTGATTTTGATCATGATAGTCTGGAAGATTTAACCAATTCAATTAAAGAGCATGGCATTTTGCAGCCACTGATTTTAGTCGAGTCGGATGGTATGTATCAAGTTATTGCCGGCGAGCGACGTTGGCGTGCTGCCAAAATTTTGGAATTGCCAACCGTGCCAGCCGTTATCCGCGACATCAAAGAGCAGCAGAAATTGGAGTTAGCGTTAGTGGAAAATATTCAGCGCAAAGATTTGAATCCCATTGAAGAAGCGGTGGCTTATCAGCGTTTAATTGATGAATTTAGTCTTAAACAGGAAGAGGTTGCCAGGAAGGTAGGGAAGAGCCGTTCGGTTGTTGCTAATACCTTGCGACTCTTAACTTTGCCCACCGAAATTCAGCGCGCCGTGGTCAATGGTAAAATAAATTATAGTACGGCGAGAATTATCGTTGGGTTGCCACCGCAAGCCCGCTTAAATTTTTTTCAAAAAGTCTTACAAAATGATTTAACGGTTAGAGCCGTGGAGGGTGAGGCGAAAAAAGTATCAGTAAAAAAACACGTTAGAAAATCTAAAGATCCGGCTCTGACTGCCCTTGAAGAACGGTTGCAAAATAGCTTAGGGACTAGGGTCACCATCAAAAAATCCGGCGACGCCGGGCAGGTGATAATTGATTTTTATTCTGATGAAGATTTAGCATCAGTTATTGAAAAAGTAAGCGGGGGATTATAATTCCGATTGAGATTTTATTTTGCTTTTAGCGGCTCCCGTTTTAACAAACTTAAGCCAATCGCGATTGGGACCTTTGCGATTCTTGTCGGTGACAATTTCAATAACGTCACCGTTTTTTAATTTTGTTTCTAGCGGGGAATGCTGGCTGTTAACTCTGGAACCGACGCAATGATCACCAATCCAAGTGTGGACTTGATACGCAAAATCCACTGGGGTGGCGTCTTCCGGTAAATCAATCACATCACCTTCGGGCGTAAAAACGAAAATTCGGTTATGAAAAAAATCAATACTGAGCGAATGCAAATATTGTTGGTTGTCTCTAATATTTTTTTGCCATTTTACCAAGTCTTCAATCCAATTTAATTTTTTGGGTAAAGTGTATCCTTTCTCGCCTATTTTTTTGTCCGTTTTGCCAGTTTCTTTATAGTGCCAGTGGGCCGCAATACCGTATTCGGATTGCTGATGCATGGCAATGGTTCTAATTTGAAACTCGACAATTTTACCCTCAAGACAGAACACGGTTGTATGTAGTGATTGGTAGCCGTTGGGTTTTGGTTGCGCGATATAATCTTTAATTCTACCCGGCAATGGTTTCCATAAGCGGTGAATGACGCCTAAAGCTTGGTAGCAGTCACCAATCGATGGCACAATAATTCTTAGCGCAACTAAGTCATGAATTTTTGTTAGATCACCATTATATTGCGGGCGAATTAATTTTTGGTATAAACTATATAATCTTTTTTGCCGACCGTGGACCGAAATAAATTTTATTTTGTTAGCCACTAATTCTTTTTTAACTACTTTGATCACGGATTGCAGGTATTCCATTTTTAGTTCTACCTTCGGCAAAACATCTTTTTTCATCCATTGATATTTGTCTGGGTAAACATAAGGAAAAGCTAAATTTTCAAGCTCTCCTTTAATACTTCCTATCCCTAACCGATTGGCGATTGGCGCATAAATTTCCAAACTTTCTCGGGCAATTCTTTTTTGTTTTTCCGCCGGTAGTGAATCTAAAGTGCTGAGGTTATGAAGCCGGTCAGCCATTTTGATTAAAACAATTCGCAGATCTTGGGCCATGGAGACAAACATATTGCGCAAATTTTCGGCGTATTTTTCCATCCCCCGATATTTGATAATGCCGAGTTTGGTAATGCCGGCTACAAGTTTAGCCACTTCCGGTCCGAAATTTTTTTCAACTTCGACTAAGGTGTAATTAGTATCCTCGGGAACATCATGCAATAGTGCTGCAATAATTGAGGGTTGGTCCAATCCCATTTTGGCTAAGATAATGGCCGTCTCGAGGGGGTGATTGATATAAGGTTCGCCCGACTTTCTGGTTTGGCCCCGGTGAGCTTCCGCTGCAAAATCGTAAGCTAAACGAATTAAATCAAAATCATACGCCGAACTATTTTTTCGGAAGTAAGGCAAAATAGCCAGCCGACTACTGCTGCTATCGCCCGTTTTTAAAATTTTGATTAAGTCTTCAACCGTGGACATTTGTTTCTGCTTCGGTCATTTTTAGAGTATAATAATTTTAGTTTATATTGAATTAAAAATCAATTTTTAATAAGCGTCCGCGATTTTTTTTGATAAACCCCAACTTTTTTAAGGACCTTAATATCTGGCGGGGTTAGATGGTTTGTCCAAATAACGAAACCAATTAAGGATGTTGCTCAGGATATTTTTTGGATAATTCTTTTGATTTATCATTAAACTATTGACAAATTCGAAAAAATGTGCTAAGTTGTGGTTGATGCTAGGGAGTAGTCTCTAGAAACCGGAAAACACCTCGTGGTCAAACTCGAGGTGTTTTTTTATTGTTATATTTAATTTGATTTGCTATGATGATTTTGCGGCTGACAAGGAGTGCCCTAGCATCAACAAGGTTTCAGGGTCTGACTCTCTTGTCGCCGCAAAATGTTGACAGAAAAAAGAAGTTATGCTATACTGTATTTAGATAGGCCAACGAGCACTATCTTTTTTAATTGCCCTAAGACTTTAATCGGGCAAAAAACAAAAACCAAATGGACACGGTTACTTTATCTAATCAGCTTACAGTTTTTTAACTCAGTCTAACCGTGTTTTTTCGTACCTTAAAAATTTAAGCTAAAAAATAAAAACAAAAATATGGAAAATATCCAGCAAGCCTTAAGCGCTCCGATGCCCACCCAACCCAGCGATATGGACTTTGATATCACTCGAACGTTTACGGTCTTAGCCGCAACGCTGATCATTCCAGTTTATCTGGCGTTGTCAGTCGTCGCTTATTCGCTTGGCGCTGTCATATGACATAGCAAGTTTTTATAGGAAACAAAAAATCCCGAGCCTTCGGGATTTTTTGTTTGGAGAATTTATTTTTTATAGCTACATTCTTTGCTGGAGCATTTTATTTCATCGCCTTTGGCATAAACGAGGATTGATTCACAATCTGGGCATTTATCCGGTTCGGTATTGCCGGCGCTGACAACTGGCTTTCCCCAAAGCGCAAATTTACAATCCGGATATTGGTCGCAGCCGTAGAAAAAACCGCGACGCGATCGCTTGCCGACAATTTTTCCTTTGGCACATTCAGGGCAACTGCCAAATATTTGTGACGGCTCCTTTTTAATATATTTACATTTTGGATAATTTGAACAGCCGACAAATTCACCATAGCGTCCTTTTCGTTTTACTAAGTCGCTGTCGCACTCTGGACATTTTTCACCAGTTGGTTCCGGTCCGGCCGCCGCTTCGCCGTTTAGCGGTTTGGTATTTTTACATTCTGGATAACCAGTACAAGCTAGAAATTTTCCAAATCTGCCAACTTTAATTACCATCGGCTGGCCGCACTTGTCGCAGACCTCGTCGGTTTTTTCTTCGGTTAATTTTTTCTTATCGATCTCTTGATATTTTTTATCCAAGTTAGCTTTAAATGGTCCCCAAAATTTATGAATAATTGGTTGCCATTTTTTTTCACCTTCAGCAATCCGGTCTAGATCATCTTCGAGGTTGGCGGTGAACTTATAGTCAACAATTTGGGGGAAGTGCTCAACTAATAAGTCGTTGACCAAAAAAGCCATGTCGGTTGGTTTAAGACGCTTGTCTTCTTTTTCAACGTAGCCGCGGTCTTGAACTGTCGAAATAGTTGGCGCATAAGTTGACGGTCGGCCGATGCCATTTTCTTCCAATACTTTAACCAGTGTTGCTTCCGAATAACGAGCCGGCGGTTGAGTGAAATGTTGTTCTGGTAGTAATTCAGTCAGGTCAATATGGTCTTGATTTTTTAGTAATGGCAAAATATTTTCTTTCGTGGCGGTTGGGTAAATTTTCAAGTAGCCATCAAATTTAATTACCGAACCGTTGGCTCTGAAGGTATAGTCGGTTTTTAGGGCGCTAATATCAACAGCTGTCGTATCAATAACCGCACCGGCCATTTGGCTCGCCAGCGCGCGTTGCCAAATTAGTTGATAAAGTCGAAATTGTCTGGCCTCTAAATACTCTTTAACCGCCTCCGGATCGTTTTCCGCCGCGGTCGGTCGAATTGCTTCGTGAGCTTCTTGGGCTAATTTTGATTTGCCTTTATAACGTTTCGGACCGTTTGAATAATTGGCACCGAATTTATGTTTGATAAAATTTTCCGCTTCGCCTAAAAATTTTTCGGCTAAATTGACCGAGTCAGTTCTCATATAAGTAATCAAACCGACTGAGCCGTCACTACCTAATTCAATTCCTTCATAAAGCTGCTGGGCCAACATCATCGTTTGTTTGGCGGAAAAGCCTAAACGGCGGTTGGCTTCTTGTTGTAAGGTAGAGGTGGTAAATGGCGGTAGGGGATTTTTTTTAGTTTCCTTGTAATCAACGGAAGTAACTTGGTACGCGGCGCCGGTCAGGTCGGCTAAAATTTTATCCGCTTGGTCTTTATCTTTAATCTCAAGCTTGTCAATGGTTTTGCCCTTGATCTGATTTAGCTTGGCAATAAATTCTTCGGCCTTCTGGCCGGCTTTGAATTTACCTTCAATTGACCAATATTCATCAGCTTTGAAGGCTTGGATTTCTCGTTCTCGTTCAACAATTAAACGAACGGCAACAGATTGAACACGTCCAGCGGACAGGCCGCGGGCAACCTTTTGCCACAAAAATGGCGACAACTGATAACCAACCAGTCGGTCGAGCACTCGCCTGGCTTGTTGGGCGTCAACTAAATTTAAATCAAGACCCCGCGGATTTTTGATCGCTTCTAAAATCGCTTCTTTGGTAATTTCATGGAAGACAATTCGTTTGATTTTACTGGCCGGGGTTTTAAAAATGTTAGCCAAGTGCCACGAAATTGCTTCGCCTTCACGGTCTTCGTCAGTCGCGAATAAAATCAGGCTAGCCTTTTCCGCCAGTTTTTTTAGGTGCTCAACTTGTTTTTTAGCCTTCGCTGGAATCGTGTATTGCGGTTCAAAATTATTATCAACGTCAACGCCAAGTTTGCTCTTGGGCAGATCTCGGATATGACCAAAAGAAGACTCGATTTTATATTCGGGTCCCAAAAATTTCGAAATAGTTTTGGCTTTGGTCGGTGATTCGACGATAACTAAATTTTTTGCCATTATGATTTCCTTTCGTTTAATATTTTGGTTTCACTCCGCCAGCGCTTGCGCAGCTCTCCGGCGAGATAAAATGATCCGGCCACAACAATAATATCATCCAGCTTGGCCTTGGCCAAGACTTTATTTAACGCCATATCGGAATCAAGAAATATTTCAATTGGCTTATTGGTTTTTAATTTGTCAGCCAAATCTTTTGGCGGATAGCACTTTCGCTCGCTCGACCGATAACGCGTGATCGTAATGTGATCAGCCAGTGGTAAGATTTTTTTGAAAACTTGTGACGGATTTCGGTCACGAGTCAAGGCCATAATAAGATATAATTTTTGATATGTCAAATTTCCGATAAATTTTGCTAAACTTAAAATTTTTGATTCATTGTGAGCGCCATCCAAAATCAACAGCGGTTTTTTATGAATTATTTCCAGCCGGCACGACATTTCAACTTTGCTAAGTCCCGCCTTAATTTTTTTAGGATTAATTCCTAAACTTTCAGCCGCCGCCGCCGCTAACGCTGCGTTAGTCTGTTGATGATGGCCCAAAAGTTTAAGTTGATAGGGAGTTTTAGGCGTGGAGATTATTCTCATTGTCACCCCGTGACGCTTACAAGCTTGTTCAAATATTTTTCGCACCCCGGCCGTGTTTTTAGCCGTGGTGAAAAATTTGGTTCTGGGTTTGATAATGGCGGCTTTTTCACCCGCGATTTTTTCCAAGGTGTTGCCCAAAATATCAGTATGATCAAAACCAATGGTGTTGATAATTGTTACCGCCGCCTTGGAAATAATGTTAGTGGCATCGAATCGGCCACCCAAACCTACTTCTAACACGACATAGTCACACCGCTTCTTTTTAAAATAAATAAAAGCCACGGCCGTTAATATTTCAAAATACGATGGCCGGCCGTACGGCGAAATTTGGTAGGCTTTATCAATGGCCGGTTTTAGTGCTTCAATGATATCGGCAAATTCACCTGGCGCAATATACAAATTGCCAATTTTAATCCTTTCAATGGTGGTGGTTGGGTGTGGTGACAGGTACAGCCCGGTTTTAAATTTGGCTTCAGTTAAAATTGATTGAATCATTGTGGCCACGGAACCTTTGCCGCTGGTGCCCCCAACCTGAATATATTTTTGTCCGCGTTGAGGGTTACCTAGTAGTTTAAGGAAAAAAGCAAAACGATCTAAAAATAAAGACCGGCCGCTCTTGACTTTAAAGTAATCAGGCTGCGGCAGGTTGGAAATTGATTCAAGATATTCGACCGCTTGGTAATATCGGTCAAAATTTTTATTCATTGTCACTCTCGCTTTCTTTCAGCCACTTAACGCCGGCATAACAAAATGGGGTTTCAATAAATGAGAAAAAGATCTTAAAAATCCAATAAGGCAGGATCAGATGCCAAATATAAACGGCGGTAAAATTTGGACTGGTCAGATAAAAAGCGATAAACATAAAAACTGTTGAATCAATTAGTTGGCTTACAACTGTCGAGGCGTTGTTTCTAATCCACAGCCACTTGCCGCGCGTAATTTTTTTCCAGAGGTTAAAGGCCCAGATATCGTGGTGCTGCGCCAAGACAAAGGCCAAAATTGAAGCGATCGTCATTCTGATTGAAATCCCAAAGATGCTGACATAATTTTCTTGAGAAAAATATTGTCTGGTTGGGTCCGGTGGTAGTAAGACCGAAATTAAGGTCACAGCTAGGGCAAACAGCATCACCAGCAGGGCAGTATTAACTAGTCGTTGGGCATTTTTTTTGCCCAAGACTTCGGTCATAATGTCAGTGGTCAAAAACATTATTGGCACTACCAATATTCCAACCGACACGTGAATGACATCGAAAAAATTGTAGGCTAAAAATGGTGAATTAAAAATACCGTTTGGCGTAAAAATCGCGGCCAATGAGTTAACACCGACAATGACTGGCCAGAAAATAAAATTTAACGTTAGGGCAATTAATTTAGGCGTGGTAAATGAAGTTATCTTGGCGCCTAAAAAATTGGCACAGAGCAGTGAAGCAATAAAAATACCAAATAGGATATAAATCTTGTCTTGCCGAGTTAGATTAATTTTAATTTTTTGCATAGTATTGACCGCCTAAATTTTTAATCAAGCCTTTCATCTCTAAAATTGAGAGTGTTGAATTAACGGCACTGATATCAAGTCTAGCTAATCGTATTAATTTGTCAATGTGAGTAGGCTCGTTGGTTAGTAGTTCAATTATTTTTTTTTCGATTTCCGTTTCGGCGAATTCAATCCGTGATTGAATGGCTTGAACCGTATTTTCGATATCAATAACTTCAAGAATATCGGTTACTGACGTCACTAGTTTGGCGCCTTGTTTGATTAAATTATTGCTGCCTGTGCTGTTGTATTGATTGATGTTGCCGGGAATGGCCATCACTTCTTTGCCTTGTTCCAGAGCATAACCGGCCGTTATTAATGAACCGGATTTTTCGGCGGCCTCGGTGAGTAACACGAATGAACTAAAC
>JAQTYZ010000006.1 GCA_028688055.1 Patescibacteria group bacterium | reverse complement strand
CGACGACAATGGTAGCAAAACAAACAAACAAATAGCGGCGGCTATTTTTTTCATACTACTTTGGCGTCGCCCAGAATATTAAGGAACCATTTTTTATGCCCGAACCTAAATACTTTTGATCAATCGTTAAAGTCGCTTTAACTGTTTTATCGGTATTAGCCTGCAGCTCGCTGGTAAAATCACTGAACGGTGAATCATCGAGCTTAAGGCTGTCGGCGAAAATCGCATCGCCATTAAGGGTGGCGCTTACCACTAAATCGCTACTGCCGCCATTGCTGATGGTTAAGCTCTGGTCGGCTGATTGCCCCGGGGCCAAAATACCAAACGGTAAATCATTCGGCGTTACGGAAAAAACTATTGAGTCACCCAACACCAGTCCCTGTTTAATCTCCACACCAACATTGACCGATTGTTGGGCAGTATCACCAACTGTTACAACCGCCGAGCTGGGAACATAGCCCGATGTTTTAACAAAAAAATTATAGCTACCCGGATCGTTTAATGTTAATGTCACCACGCCATTGGCGTCGGCGGTGTGTTCAACACCATTAACAGCAACTTTAGCTAAAGGTAAAATTTGCCAACCGTTATTATAATATTCCACTTTGGCTGAAACCGTTCCACCGATATCAAGCTGATTATTATCAAGGGAAATCCGCGTTGGTTGCCAACCCCATTCCCCGTAGTACCATAAAACTTCGTCGCCAGATTTTAATTGATAATCAGCAGCGCCCACTTCGGGTGAAATATTGTCAACAAAATAAAGCCAGCCATCAAGCCCAGAAGCTTGATCGGAATTAATGGCGCTCAAATACTGCCCATAGGATGAATCAGTGATAGTAAAAGAATAATGGCAAACGTCCGCGGCGTTTTTGATTAAATCCAGCGGCGTCGCGCCATCGACGGTCGTATCACAAATTGTTTTAGTTTGACCCTGGATTAATAAATAATAACCACTTGGTTCAGTTGGGGCCGGGACGGTATAATGAGCAACCGGAAAACTCTTACCCGACATTGCAATCACCGCATAGGCGGTCATTGATTTATTGTTCCACTCTGAACTGCCCGGGGTGACCCACCAAAAACCACCGTCAGCATCCTGAAGCGAACGAAGCTGGCTAAGTGGATCATTACCGTCAACCGACCACGCACTGATGTTTTGGCCGGACTTATTGAGAGCCGAAATGACCCACGAATCGGAACCGGAGTCAGAACCATCCCCGGCCTGATAACCAAAACCGCCGTCAGTATTCTGAACCGAATGTAAATAATTAAAAGCGTCAGTTAATACTTGATCAGAGGCTGACATACCAGCTTCTAACAACGCCATAATCGCCGCGGCAGTGTCATTAGAATCGCTCGCTGAACCAACGCCGTAACTCCAGCCACCGTCAGCATTTTGATTGGCTAAAATAAAATTTTTCGCGCCGACCACCAAACTGGAGCTTGAACTCTCGTTCGCTGAACGCAAAGCCAAAATTGACCAAACGTCATCGTTGATTAAATTTTCACTGCCAAACTGATTATTAGTATAAAGCTTTTTTAATTCACTAAGATAATCAACATTACCAAACGTAGCCGGATTTTGCCCGGCCGCTGTTAAAGCCAAAATGGCCTTAGCATAATCGGTGGCCAAATTACCGGAAACCGACTTCAGGAAATCAAGTGAGCCAGGATCTTGTCCGGCCGCCGCCAAGGCCATCACTGACCAAGCATCAGGCGTTTGGGTTTTTAGGTAGGTAATACCATCATCGGCCTTGACTGATGTTGTTGGTAAAATAAATAACAAACAAAAAAGTAACGCTAACGATTTTTTTAGTTTCCGCTTCATATTTTTCATCTTATTGATAATTTTAGTCATAAAAAAAGCCCGGTCTTTTTAGAGCAATTAAAATAACCCGCCTAAAACGGGTCGCCTCTTCCCTGCCTCGGGGAATTAGGTTAATTCATTAAGCTCTAATTTTCTCGACCTGGCTTGTTTCCGTTTAACGGAACTTTACAGTTGCGGGACAGCGGAGGAATTTAACCTCACTTCGGAAAATTAATTTAAACTTGAAATGTAAAAGTGTCCTTATTTTATATCTTCTAAGTTTTCTGTCAATCCCATTTTGGTGGATAACTTTTACCCATTTGACTAAGTAAAAAATATAAAATAAAATATCAGTACTATTTTGAAAAAATCGATGTGATTAAGTGAATTCGGTGCCCTCACCACGAGGAATTCCGAAGCTATGCCGTAACTGTGTTTCCCTGCACTACCACAGGGATAAGCCAGATCCTTTCAACATCGCACAATCCTTTCCGAGCAGAAATTTTGATGGCAAATTCTCGGGGCGTTACTCGAGTTTTTTGTTTACCGAGTGGTGGAACCAATACCAAGAAAAGGGAGGAACGGCAATGAACCGAAGAAGATTTCTGCAATTGATGGTTGCCAGTTTGGGAGTCGCACCGTGGGCATTTGGAGGAACTGCCACACGTAATAACTATCGCTTCCAGGTTACAAGCGGCGGAAATTTGCTTACTGCCACAAGAACATACCTGCCGGTGGCCCTACGACGCTTTTCGCAAGGTTTGTTGGTTGTCGCCGTTAACTACCAGGGTGGAAACTGGCAATATCGAATCAATGGCGTTTGGCGTCGCGAACCCGTCGACCAATGCAATCTGGTACCAGGTGATGTCGTGGAGTGGCTACCCGTCTAATGCTGTCCTTTGCCAAGCAAAAGCCCGAAAATACGCCGGGCTTTTTTTCTTTAAACCTAGTACCATTTTTAGTACAATAAAATCTCGTTAAAAATCCAATCTCTAACGGGATAAAAAAAGACCCACACTAGTTTGTAAAAACCAACGTGAGTCGATGAGTCGAGTCCCAAGGACTAGGTCCAGAGGACTAGTTGCTCGCCGAAGAGAAGCGAAGCTGAAGTATTACCATAACAGCTTTCTAGCGGCTCCCACCACAGATCAACCCGACCAAGAAGAGGACGAAGGCTCGCAACCCAGAGTGAGCCATCGTTGTGCTGGACGGTCGATTTCCAAAGAAAGACTGAATAACCTCGAAAAAACCGCTGAAAGACATCAACACCTTTCTGCTGAATTGCTGCACCCTCTTGCAAGCCCAGGCATCTCGTCAACATACCTCTGTCTCGTAAATAACGATAAAGGTACACGCCATAAAGCTTACCGGCATTCTTTTGATCATCGTGGTGCCAAATGGCGACATCGCTTTTGAGATAGAACTCAGCAGGACCAGTACCCGCCAGCTCGGGATGTACCACCTTATCTACCCAATCCGGATAGACAGGGGTCACCGAACGGTCGACAGTAATGGCGAACGGCGAAACGGAAAGACAAGACAGAGCTACTCGCAGAACCTCCTTCAATGCACCCGGGCACTCAATCCAGTCCTGCCCTGCCCGCACATCAATTGGAGGAAGATTCTGTAAAACTCTACCTCCAAAATCCAATGTCTGTCGGTCGAGAAAATTATCCATGACGTTTTCTCCTTTCAAGAGCTTTTTCGTCATTTTTGGATTTATGCCAGCGGACTACCACGTTAGTAGTCATAGCCAGAAAACACTAATGGCTGTCATTGCGAGGAGGTCGCTCTGCCTATCGGGCAAACAAGTGAAAGCGACCGACGAAGCAATCTGCTTTTTACAGACTGCTTCGTCACCCCATTCACTTAAAACAATCGGGGTTCCTCGCAATGACGAAACAAATTAGTATCTTTTGGCTATGGCTACTGCTTTGCCAGTAACTATTTATTGATGAAAAGAGCCAATGGTCTACTGTATAATAATTTATCCATTTCTGTCAAACAAACAAAAATAGCCCTAAATCGGCCGTATTCCAGTTTTATCCGCCCTATAACTAATTTTCAATCCCTTGCCGCGCCAAAATCCCTTTTTGGTATGGGTGTTTAATCTCACGCATTTCGGTGACGTAGTCAGCCAGCGCCATAATTTTGGGGGTGGCGCGGCGGCCGGTTAATACCAGCTCGGTCTTGGTCGGCTTATGTTTGATTAAAGCAATTAAATCTCGCTCGGCAATCAATTTGAAAAAAACCGCTACCAGCACTTCGTCCAAAATCACCAAATCATATTTTTTGCTGGTTAAAACCTTTTTGGCATACGCCAAACCTTTTTTGGCCTGTTTGAAATCTTCGGCCTTACCCTTTTTAATCACAAACGTTTTCGGGCCAAACCGTTGGAAACTAACCCGCGGCAATGATTTTAATAATTTCAATTCACTGTAATCCTGGCCTTTCATAAACTGGATAATGCAGACGCGATAGCCCGCGCCGGCCGCCCGCAAAGCCAAACCAAACGACGACGTGGTCTTACCTTTACCATCACCGGTATAGACATGAATTTTGCCCAAATTATTTTTCATAAAAATTAAAGTAACCTTGCTAAAGTACTTTCCAATTCTTCCGGCCTGATAATCATATTAAAGGCATAATAAGACATAACATCATCTTTCTTAGCATCGAAATCGATACCAATAGTTGTCATGTTCCAGGCGTATGCCATGCCAACTTCAGCGGTTAAATCTTTACCATAATCTTTTAATACTGCCACAAAAATATCAGACTCTTTTATAAGAGCTACGTTAGTTTTAAACATTTGATCAAAGGGAACATCTTGCGGGCTATGCGTTACGGCGCAAACGACTTCAAAACCCAATGTTGTAATCCTCCGAATCAACTCATGATTTAAATCACCTAACTTATGAGGTGTGCACAAAAAAACTTTTTTCATATAAAAACCATACTTAAAAGATTGCTTCGTCGTCCCGATCGACTAAGATGACAGGGACTCCCTACCTACCGGCAGTCAGGCTCGCAATGACAAGACTTTGTTTGTCAGTCGACAACTCCTTGTCTTGTCATCCTGAATTTATTTCAGGATCTAGATAGTGCAATGTCATGCCGATCCGCCAGCTGGCGGATCGGCATGACACAATAAAATAATAGTCGTCCCGATCAACTGCAGTGACTGGGGATCCCTACTAGCTAATTTCCTAAAAGCTACAAGCTGAAAGCTAACAGCTACCCCTTAGGCGCACTTGGAAAACCCGCACGACTGACACTTGAGACAGCCTTCACTGATTTCCAAAATATTACCGCATTCCGGACATTCGGGCGCGGTACCAAAATCAGCAATGTCACGATTTAGATTAATCCCGTTACTACTAGGCTCGGTCGCCGTCACTGGTGTTTTAGCCATTGCCTCTTTGGTAATTTCGTCATTATGAAATTCCAGGCCAAGTTTCGGCTGACTTTTGGTAATATGGCGCTCCAAAAGATGGGCAATGGCATCGGGCAAAGATAAGATCATTCCGCCTTCACCCCACGATGGCATCGGCCCTCTAATGCCCTTAATTTGTTTAATAACTGCTTCTGGCGGAATGCCGGCACGAAAAGCTAAAGATACTAAGCGACAAATCGCCTCGGATTTGGCGGAGAAAAATCCGCCCGCTTTGCCGATGGTCGCAAAAATCTCAAATGGATTACCCGAGTCATCATCATTGATTGTTACATACAAATCACCATAGGAAGTCGACTGCTTGTAAGTTGTCCCCCGCATTACCGCCGGCCGTTCCTTTTTGTAAAATGGTTGAGCCGGTAGTCCGTTGGCTGGTTCCTCTGATTTTTTATGGGACTGGCCAGTCGTTAAAACCTGAACATCACGGCTGCCATCGCGATAAATGGTGACACCCTTACAGTTCGTTTCATAAGCTAATAAATAGGCTTGGCTGACATCTTCTTTGGTGGCGCTATTGGGAAAATTAATAGTTTTTGAAACAGCGTTGTCAACATATTTTTGAAACGCCGCCTGCATTTTAATGTGCCATTCGGGACTAATATCATGTGAAGTTACAAAAACTTTTTTAACCTCAGCGGGCACTTCATCAAGATGCTGGATGGAACCGGCTTCCGAAATTTTCTGCATTAATTCCTTGGAATAAAATCCCTTATCTTTGGCAACTTGCTCAAAATAAGGATTGACTTCAACTAGTTCAACCCACTCATCACCCTTTTTACCAATGTGTGATTTTCGAACATAGGCTAGGGCAAATAGCGGTTCAATCCCCGATGAGCAAGAAGCAATAATGCTTAAAGTTCCAGTCGGGGCAATGGTCGTTCGCGTCGCATTTCGAATACCATTACTTTCAGCCGTGTCATAGATACTACCTTCAAAATTATCAAAGACACCTTTTTCTTTGGCTAACGCCACCGACGTATTGTCCGCGGTATCTTTGATAAATTTCATCACCTGCTCGGCCAAGTCAATGGCGGCCTGGGAATTATAAGGGATACCCAGCGCCAACAACAGATCCGCCCAACCCATCACGCCCAACCCGATTTTTCGGTTGGCGCGAGTCATATCCGCAATCTGCTTAATTGGATATTTATTTATATCAATAACATCGTCAAGAAATCGAACCGCAAGTCTCGTCACATCGCTAAGTCGCGGCCAATCAATGGCACCATCGTTAACAAAACGGGATAAATTAATGGAACCTAAATTGCACGATTCATAAGGCAACAATGGCTGCTCGCCACACGGATTGGTGCTTTCAATTAAACCAATGTGCGGCGTTGGGTTATATTTATTAATAACGTCGATAAACACCACGCCCGGATCACCGTTATACCAAGCATTGTTGATAATTTTATCCCAAACTTCCTGGGCGTTTAGTTTACCAAAGGGCTGACCGTCATGCGGATTAATCAATTCATAGTCAGTACCGGCTTGGAGCGCCGCCATAAACTTGTCGGTGATAGCAACAGAAATATTAAAATTATTCAGCTTATCGCTATCCTGTTTGGCGGTAATGAACTCCATAATATCCGGATGATCAATCCGCAATATTCCCATATTGGCTCCGCGACGGGTGCCACCTTGTTTAATAGTGTCGGTTGCGGCGTCAAAAACCTTCATAAACGAAATCGGGCCCGAGGCCACCCCTTTAGTCGAGCGCACTAAATCTTTCGCCGGTCGGAGGCGCGAAAAAGAAAAACCGGTGCCACCGCCGGACTTGTGAATCAAGGCCGTGTTTTTAATGGCTTCAAAAATTCTCTCCATTGAGTCTTCGACGGGTAAAACAAAACACGCCGCCAGTTGTCCCAAAGATGTACCGGCGCCGGTGAAGGTTGGGCTGTTTGGTAAAAACTCCAAACTAACCATTATTTCCAAAAAAGCCCGTTCTAAATTTTCTTTCTGTTCAGCGGTTAAATGATACGCGTCCTCCGCTTTCACAATATACGAGGCGACGCGCTTAAACATATCCATCGGCTTTTCCAAGATATTGCCATCATCGTCTTTTTGAAGATAACGGCTCTCTAAAACCTTAAGGGCGTTTTTCGTCAGTTTCAATTTTGGTTCACCGATGCCTAAAATCATAGCAATTTCGTTAAATCTTAAGCAAATTAGCGAGCAAAAAAATAAGACATTCCTTGCCTTATAAAAAATTTTAAGCCTGCCAATTTTTATTTTTCTTTTTGAGTGACTTTATTTTACTCCCGAAAAAAACTTTTGTCTATCTCAAAAACTACTTCATTTTTTTCCTAATAAAGGCCGGAATTTCGAGCTCTTCTTCCTCCGGACTTTTCTCAGGCTCCTTGTGGAAAACTTTTTTAGGAATTTTGGGGACAACTCGCTTGGCCGCCAACACTTCCTCTTCCTCGCGATTTCTATTTTCAATAAATTCGGTCGGCGTATATAAATTTTGTTTAGTCGGCGTGGCCATTGAGCCAGAATCTGACAAGCTACGGATTTCCCGATCGGAAAAGCCAGTCGCAATAACGGTAATTTTAACCTCATCTTTCATATTTTCATCAATCACGGCACCAAAGATAATCTTAGCGGACGAATCAACCGACTGGGTAATAATCTTAGCGGCCTCATTAACCTCATGCATCCCCAAACTAGGACCGCCGACAACGGTAAATAACACGCCTCTGGCGCCATCAATTGAAAGTTCCAGTAGTGGGCTATTAATGGCGGCCTTAGCGGCCTCAACGGCGCGATTATCGCCGCTCCCCTGGCCAATACCCATTAGCGCCGAGCCGGTATCTTTCATAATGGTCTTAACGTCAGCAAAGTCGACATTGATTAAGCCGGGAATAGTGATTAATTCGGCGATTCCTTGAACGCCTTGTTTTAAAACATCGTCACAAATTTCAAAAGCATCGAGCAATGAGGTTTTTTTATCAATAATTTGTAAAAGTCGATCGTTGGGAATGGTAATAATGGCGTCAACTTTACTTTTTAAATTGTTATAGCCACGTTCAGCGACTTCACGGCGTTGAGCGCCTTCAAAGGAGAATGGCTTAGTGACAACCGCTACCGTTAGCGCCCCGAGGTCTTTAGCCATACCGGCAATGATCGGCGCGGCGCCAGTCCCAGTGCCGCCACCAAGGCCACAGGTAATAAAAACCATATCAGCGTCTTTGATCAAATCGCGGATTTCGTTTTGACTTTCTTCGGCCGACTTTTCCCCCACCTCCGGATCCATGCCGGCGCCTAAACCGCGCGTTGCCATTTTACCGATATGTAATTTTACGTTGGCCTGTGAATGATGCAAAGCCTGAACATCAGTATTAATTGCCAAAAATTCCACTCCTTTAATTTTTGATTTAATCATCCGATTGATGGCCGAACCACCAGAGCCACCAATACCGACAACTTTGATTTTTGCAAAAGTTTCTATTTCCGGTTTAATTTCCGCCATAATTTACGGGATTATTTTTTTAAGCCATTTTTTAGTCTGGCCGGTGATGCCACCAAGATTTGGTAAAAAATTAAAAAACTTTCCGATCCCACGATTACTTTGTCGGCCCTGCAAGTCGCTGCCCCAAATGACTAAGCCAATCGCGGTGGAAAATGTCGGATCGTTTATTTTATCAATGGCGCTAGTGACATTAATTGGTGTGCCAATAATGGCTGGCAAGCGAAGCTGTTTTTTTACGGCTTCAACCAAGTCATTTAACTTTGAACCACCGCCAGTAAGCACAACGCCTGCCGGCAGTTTACCACTTTTATCAAGCTTCTTCAATTCAGAATCGACCTTATCAAGAATTTCTTCAACCCTGGCTTCGGTAATTTCCGAAATGTATTTTCGGGAAATAAAGTTGGTTTCCTTGCCCTCTAATTCACCAATATCAATCTCTTCCCGTTTATTAACATTAGTTGACAGCGCTGAGCCGAATTCAAGTTTTATTTTTTCCGCTAAGTCAATGGAAATTCTCAAGCCAATAGCGATGTCGGAGGTAATATGATCAGAACCAACTGGCAAAACGGCGGTGTGCAAAATGTCGCCTTCTTCAAAAACGGCTAGACTGGTCGTTGAACCGCCAATGTTGACGACCACCACGCCTAATTCTTTTTGACGATTGGTCAAAACGGCTTCGGAAGTTGCCAAAATTGACAACACTAAATCTTCAATATTTATGCCGGGACGATAAACAGCCTTAGTTAAATTTTTAATCTGCGAACCCAAGCCCTGAATAATTTGGGTATCAACTTCCAGCCGAACACCGGTCATACCCAGTGGGTCTTTAATACCGGACTGGCCATCAACGGTAAAACTTTTTGGAATCACGTGTAAAATTTCATAATTGGGCGGCGTGGCCACGGTGCGGGCCGCTTCAATCGCCCGCTCGACATCATCCTCAGAGATTTCACCGTCTGATCGAGCAACGGCGACGACACCTTTACTTTCCTGAGAAATAATATGACTGCCTGAAATTCCCACCCAGGCACTATTGATTGGCACGCCGACCATTCGCTCGGCTTTTTCTAAACACGAAGAAATTGAAGATACGGCATCTTCAATACTGCTGATAATTCCCTTGCTAATACCTTCAGCCGGAACTTCAGCTGAACCAATGATATGAATTTTTCCGGATTCTCCGACGCGTTGGCCAACCGCTAAACGAATAGCAGTCGAACCAATATCTAATCCAGAAATTAAATCTTGTTCCGCCATAGACTTGATTCTTTAGTGAAAACAAACCTCCGTTTTTTGACTAAAAATTTATACCCAGAGGCAAAAATTATAATGATATTTTAACACAATTGCAATAAACTCACAACTATTGTAACAGTCCAAATCATTTCCCCTTCATTATCTTATCTTCCAATGATTCCATCACCTCAGCGTCGGCATCAATTTCGTGATTATACCCCATTAAGTGCAAAACACCGTGAACCAAAAGCTTTTTAAATTCGGTGGCGGTGGAATGATTAAATTTTTTCGCTTGCTGGACCGCACGGGGATAACAAATTATTACTTCTCCCAAATAAGTACTGCGGCGGCTTTCTTCACCAAAGCTTAAAACATCGGTTATTTTGTCTTGGCCGCGATAGGTCTTATTTAAACGTCGCATCACCATATCACCAACCACGGCAACGGACAGCTCGCGCGGGCCAATTTTTACCACTTGGTCAATATTATTAAGCCACTGCCGCCAAACTTTGTCGGGAATCTTCTTACCGGCCTGCTGATTTACCTCAAAACTTACCATGATTTATTATTTTAGGTGGAAATTTTTAATCATGACCGCGAACGTGGTGGCAAAATTAGTCTGTCCGAAATTACCAGTGTTGTAATTGATAACAAATACCTTACTGGTATCGTTAGGTTTAGCTAAATAATATGTTTGAAGATTTGCCGTTCGCAAACCGGATAATTCATTTATTTTTACAACCGTCGCACTAGCAACGTCTTGCGGCGACGCTTGTGTTTTATACCAATCAGTTAATGACATCTTATTGGGGATAGCAACAACTAACACTTCAACAAATTCTCCGGTCGCGGATCGGAATAAAACTTCATTTTTTTGGTTGTCCTGTTCACTGATATACCAGTGAGTCGGATAGTAAATAGTGTATAAAGGATGAGTATATAATTTTACCAAACCTGAGTCAGCTAAACTTCGACCAATAGCGGTTGGGTCATAGCCGCTTAACAACTCCGCTCCGTCGGCATAGCCATCACCGTCCGTATCACTTTTATTAGGATCCGTATTATACAGATTTTCTTCGGGTAAAGTTAGGCTGTCATTGTCGTTATCAGGCGACGATGGCAGTGGCTGATTACTAACCTCTTCCCCACCACGATTCGTATTTGTGTTAGTATTGACGTTAACATTGGTATTTTCGGTGGTCGTGGGAGTCGTGGTTGGCGTGACAACAATCTCGGTGGTCGTGGCAATATTGATGTTTGAATTTTGGTTAACATTTTCGTTGGTATTGTTATTGACATTTTCCACCACCACATTGGCATTAGCGACTTTATTATTTATCAAATTTTCATTTAAATAATAGGCCGCGACTGACAAACCGACAATGATGGCCAAGCCTAAAATGCCAACCAGAATTGGGCCAGAATGTTTTTTCTTGGGCGCAATATAAAACCGAGCCGGCATAACATGAATCTGCGCTGACAATTTTGAATCAGTGGAAGCAGTTAAGGCAACTTTTTTATTTTTTGCTGATTTTTTTTTACCAAATCCAAACATAGACTAACGTCTTAAGGAACTTATTTATTAACTAGTTCTGGGGTACGTTTAGAAGTTTTGCTCCCTTATCAGGACTATTAGGATCATAGCCTGCTCTAACTTCATCACCGTCAATATAACCATCACCGTCAGTGTCGGGATTATTTGGATCGGTATGAAAAACTTTAACTTCATCGCGGTCGGTTAAGCCATCATGGTCAGTGTCAACTAAATTAGGATTAGTCCCATACAATGCTTCTTCAGCATCGGTTAAGCCATCATGGTCAGTGTCAGTATCGGCGGCGGCATTGACGTTTTGGTTAGAATTAACACCTTGATTGGTAACGGCGCCTTGATTCCCCTGATTGGCATTAAGTGACTCATTCGCATTAGCAGCTTGATTGACATTATTAGTTTCAGGCTGATTAACGGCCGCTTTAAATAATGACGGTACCGCTAAATTATAAGTATACCAACCCGCCGCACCCAAAACCCCAATGACGATAATGGCAACGAGGGTGGCAAATATTTTTTTGCGGTTAGTAAAAAATGGTTCTTTAGTAACTGGCTTGTCACCGGGCATCATCGCGGCCGACCGCGAAGGCATAAAATCATCAAGCGGCATTGATGGACCCTTGACGGCTGAGTCAGACGCATCAACATCGCCTAAAATGTCTTCGGGTTCGGTTGGCAGGTCAGGCACCTTTGGCTTTGGCGGCATCATTGGCGAACCACTCCCCATGGGCAGGTTGGCCGGAATACCATTTTGGTTGGCTGGTTTATCATCAAACATAATTTTTAATTAATAATAACTTATTTATCTTAAAAAGTCATAGCGACAGTAAACGCGACTCGTACTGCTGTAACTATAGCCAGGCGGTAATGGCGTGGGACCGCCCCAAACTGGCCAAGCATTACCATATTTCGGCACGTAGACAACATTAGCTAAAGTAAAATCTGACCCGGAATTACCATTGATACTATTCGGCCACGCCGCTGGATTGAAGCCAACGGTTTTCCAATCAACTGGTGGTTGATTGGTACTATCATCAAAATACAAACATTTTACCGGCATAGCCAAAGACGAATTATGAACATACGAATCAGTTGATTTTAACGCCGGCTCAGTTCCCAAATCAGAACAGAGTTGAGCTCCTAAATTAGTATTACCATCTTCTAAAATCTTAGTAAAAGCTCCTCGGATTTCACGATCCGACCAACTAGAATCAAGCGCCTCAAATGAAATAACATTAGGTAACGGGTTGGAGATTCCGCCAAAGGTCAGATAACTATCAACGACGAAATAAAGCTTAGTGCCATTGCCAATAAATTTGCCCGACGGGTTAGCCGCCATCGTATACTGAGGTAAATTATAATTACCGGTTAACATTTTGCCGTTAACATAAATATTTAAATAATCTTTAGCGCCAAACTGAATGCGACAAGCACTAACACTTTCACAACCATCCGGTACGCCATTGCTATTGCCATCGGTATTATTGGCGCTACCTAAACAGGGATCATAAACAACCGGTGAAGTATTAAGGCAAACCCAGCCATTGGTTTTCGAACCAAACCTGGATGATCCGGAACTACAACCAACGGCACATAAGCCATCGCTATCATCATCATTGGCCGAATCGTAAGGACAAACATCCTGATTATCAGCGATACCGTCATGATCGGCGTCCGGAACACTCACGCAGCTACCACCATTGTCACAAGCAAAACCGCTGGTGCAACATTGATGGGTACCATCACAATCCTGGGCGTTAGTTACCGTATCACAAGACAATCCAGCCGAGCAGGTCTGACATTGCGCCGTGTCACACTTGGTCTGATCAGGATTGCACGTAAAGTTAGTCGGCGTATTTTGGGTACAAGTACCACAATAATTCGCGCCGCCGGTACAGACAGAGCTATTAGCCTGACACTGATAATTAGCAACCGTCGAACTGGGGTTAGTATCAACGCACGTACCGCAAGCATTGCCACCGGCACCGCAAAAACTGCTGGGCTGTGGCGCACAAACCCAAGCATGAGTCGTTGTGTTGCAGGTTGCTGAGGCGAGACAGTTACCACTGCAAGCATTGCCGGCCGGACAATCAATCGTATCCTGACAGTCAGCCAAGCCGTCACAGTCATTATCAATGTTATCCGTACATAAAGTAGCTTCCGGTGTGCTCGCTCCGGTACAGGCTGAGGTATTCCAAGAACCGTTAGCAGCGTTACAAGTCACCGTCAACGACGGACTGATACAAGCACCGTGATACCAAGTATTGCCGTTAAACTGGGAATCGGCACAAGTCGTCGTTTGCCCGCTCGTACACTGCCCAGCACAACCTTCATCAACTGTACCGTTACAATTATTATCAACGCCATCACAAATTTCAGTCGTCGGTGATCCAGGGGTACAAGTATTTTGAATACCAGCGGTGGTACAAATTAATTGACCAGTCGCCGCACAAGCACCAACACCACAAGCGCTAGGTACTGGTGAATATCCTTCATCGACTTGGCCGTTACAATTATTATCTTTCAAATCACAATTATTATCAGTAGCGCCCGGATTAATGGTGGCACCTGTTCCGGCGGTGTCATTACAGTCATTTCCGACCGTTTGGCCGCAGGAATTAGTGGTCGGGATACAAGTCGGGAATGGCGTGCAGTTACCCGTCGGCGCAACGCTAATATAGGTATCACTATCCATATCACAATAATAACTACCCGACGGTGGATTGTAAGTTACCGTTAAAGTTGCCTGAGCTGAATTAGCGGCGGCGTCCTGGGCCGTAATAGTTAAAATATTAGAGCCAGCATGCAACGGAATGGTGGCGGCGGTCCAGTTTGGTGCAGTGTAGGAAGCCGAGCCAGAGCCACCAGTACTGTTGGCCCAAATCACCGCGGTAACACCAATGTTATCGGAAGCTGTTCCGGCTAAATTAATTGGTTGAGTCGTAACGGTAATGGTCGGGTTGATCGTCGGGCTAACAATGGCAACAGTCGGCGGTGTGGCATCAGGTGGCGTAAAGGCAACCGACAGAGTGGCTGATTTAGCATTACTGGAAGGGTCAACGGCGGTGACCGTGATCAGGTTACTGCCGGCTTGCAAATTAACACCAGTTACCGTCCAATTATTGGTACCAACGGCGGTACCGCTGCCACCAGTGCTGTTGTTCCAAGTTACGTTAGACACACTAATGTTATCCGAGGCCGTACCGGATAAATTAATCGGCGACGATGGTGCAGTGTAAGTTGGATTGGCAGTCGGTGTTTGAATGGAAATATTTGGCAGGGTGGCGTCAACGCCGGCATCACAAATCAAGTCATCATTGGTGTCACCGCAACACGCACCGCTGACACACGAATTGGGATCACCGCACTTATTGCCCGTTGAGGCATTAGGCTGAACTTCGCAGCGAGCAATGAAATTGGCTGATCCGTTACCATAGGCCTGATCTTCGGTATAAATGGTTTGACAATAATTACAAGCTCCACAAACGTTATCGTTGATTGGCGGGGTTTTTGATGAATCACCACAGCAAATTTTGCCTGACCCATCAGCTTGGCCCAGACAATCAAAATCAGCACAATCAGCATAACCGTCACCATCATCATCGACGCCGTTAGCACAAATTTCTGACGACGGGGCGGAACAGCCTTCATCAATTTGACCATTACAATTGTTATCGACGCCATCGCTGCAGATTTCCGGAGCGCCGGTTTTGATATTTGGATCACTGTCGTTACAATCTTGACCGACTGTCTTTTGGCTCCCGACTGGACAGCCAAAGAGCGGGTCACCGACCGTACCACAAATACCCGCGGCCGTTGAACTGAGCTGGCCATCGCCGTCGCTATCTAAATAGTAACTGCCGACTTCAATTTGCGACGGATCATTACAAAAACTATCGGTAAAAGCGCTGGCGACAATGCCACCATTCAAATACTTAATAACATTGTCTTGAGATATTTTAGTCGCATACTGAATATTGGTATTGGAAAGTGCGGTACAAGCACCAATCAATGGATTATTATCATTACAATCAACCCCGCCGCATTGTGCTGAATATAAGCCATCGCCATCAACATCGCACGACGGACAATAAGTCAACTTCATATTGCTAAAAGTCACATTCCAGCCAGCTTGCAAGCCGCTAACCGCTAAGAGGTGTTGGCCAGTTGAAGAATTACAATAATTAGCGGGCAACGGCAAAGTCTGATTAAGATAATTAGGATTGCCGGCTTGATAAGGTAAATTAATCGGCAGACTGCCGCCGGCGTCAACCGATAGGCTGTATGAATAGCCAAGGCTATTAATAATATTGGTGGTAATGGCCGTGTACATATTGGTAAAATCGATACCCGAGAAGCAGTAACCAGCCGGATCATTACAGGTTTTGGCCAAAGTACTGTTCGACGAAACATCATTCAAACCATAATTGCCTGTCCCATTGACGAAAGCGGCGGCATAAATCTGAACCCCTGGTTTGACGGCTGTAGCATTATCGAGCGCCGAGCAATCCCAATTAACTTGGTCAACGGACCAATTAGGAGCACCTAAGAGCCCACAAGGACAGGAATTATTATCAATAATACTATTCCAATACGCATCGCAAGTTATTTGTCTAATATAACAACTGGCCGGATAGGGATTAAATAGATCATTCGTACAAATATTTGAACCGGCTTCGGCACCGCCGTCGCTCATCAGCACATAAATAACTTTATGACCGGTGCCAGTTGTAATTTGGGTGGCCATACCGACGCCTAAATTTGGCCGCGTACCGCCAGCTGGCGTATAAATACTATTATCATCAATGACACCATTCAAAAAATCAATATTGCCTTGATTACTTAAACTACACAAGGAACCACCACCGACGGCACAACCACCTTTATCAACAACATTATTATGCGTATTAGTTTCAAAGGTAATTAAACCAACCCGAATAGTATCTTTAGCACCGGAAGCTACCAGCTCATTAATCGTATTATGTAAGGCTTGGCGTAAAGCATCAATTCTTCGGTTAGGCGAACTACAATTATCTTCACTGTCGAGACATCGCGTCATTGATCCGGAGACATCACTAATAAAGACGATATCCGTAATTGGGATGGTGCCAGACATAGCTAGGTCCGTTTTTAAACCAGTAGCAAGTGAACAGGTCGGACCATTAATATTAACGCTACCATCGGCACCAAAGAAATAAGTTGCCGCGCCGCCGAAAGTTAAGGCCGTTGTTTGTTGCGTGCAGCTTGAGCCAAGCACGGCCAAGTTAACTCCACTACAATCATCAAGGCAAAGTCCGTTTGCCCCATCATCACATTTTTCATTATTGCCAAGTGGCGGCGCTTGCCACTGCACAATGCCATCACCGCAATAACCGCCAGTGGCCTCCTTAACGACCGAACATGAACTGCAATAATGACAGGTGTTAGCTGGACCATAGGGCGCGGTGCAAGGAACATTATTTAAAGAGGTACAAGTTAGCGGATTATGGACAGTATCAGTTGAAACAACCGAGCTACCGCAATCACAGACTTCGCCTTTCGCGCTATCAACCAAACCATCACCGCAAACACTCTTAAACGCGTCACAAACATCGCCCTTATTATTCAAGTTAAAATCGGGCTGGGTTAAATGAGTGTGATTATAATCATAGACATCACGCCAAGCTGGTACGGCCGGATTGGCACACGATATCGCGATGCCAAATTGATCTTTACACGCCGCGCCGTTCGGTCCAGCGGGACAATTATCTAAATCGGTAATAAGGCTATCTGATGGTGGCGGTCCGCTGAAAGGAGTAAACGCTACAAATGGCAGCTGGCAACCGGCCAAGTGATCTTTTTGATCATTAGTTAAGGTGGCCGCTGACAGTGAATCTGAACTTTTAGTATAGAAAGAATAATCGCCAAAATTATCCCCATCAAAATCAAGACAACTGTCACAGATATAACCGACTAAATCATTATCATAATCTTCCTGGTAAGGGTTGTAATACCGATACTGTTCACCGCTCGGTCGATCACAAATCTGACCAGCGGAACAATTGTCAATAGTTTGGCAAATTTTTGGCGTTGGCACACCAGCGGCAGATAAACAATATTTGTTTCGATCACCCGAGACACCAGGATTGCCAGAACCAACAAAGGGAACCTGACAAAATACTCCCCCGTTTATTGTGCAATCACTATGCATACCAAAACCCGTTGCCGGATCGACCCCGCAACGTTCGCCGGTCTTTTTACTCGCTAAATCCAAACAAAAACCGACATTCTTAACAGAACAATTATCAGCGTGACAAATCTTGGGATCGTTAACACCCGTATCGACATCCCAAGCGCCATCTTTATCCAAATCAGTACAAGGATCACAGGCATCCCCGATGCCGTCGTTGTCGCTGTCTTTTTGTGGTGTAGAATTATAAACATTTTTACAATTATCAACATTATCACAAACCCCATCATTATCAGCGTCACCAGTACAAGTAACGTCGCAAACATCACCAAGATTATTTATATTTCCATTGGTATTACGTTGATTCGGGTTATAACATTTGGCCGAATCGCTACAAACTCGCGCCGGACAATTATCAAAGCCTGGGACAACGCCGGCCCCAACGCCATCACAAACGCCATCATTATCAGCATCGCCACCCTTAGTCGAGCAGTCAATTTTGATTAAGCCGCCGGCGATGGTTGCTGAATGAACTTCAAAGTTAAGCTTTTCACAAGTCAGATCATTAACCACGGCACTCAACGGTAATTGATAGCTACCACTTTGCCAGGTGGCTGAATTATTAAATTCAAAATTGGTAAATAATTTATATGATGAGCCATTATTACCAGCCAAGTAAGCATAGGTAAACATTTGCATCGGGGCTGGACAGAAGAACTGTTTTCCAATTTCATCCCAGCAAGTTTTTTCCTGATCCGGATCAAGCGGCAAACAAAGCTTGGGCTGGCTTGAGCAAGCCGTCACGTCACCATAGTTACAAGCGTTACCTGAGGCCGCTTCGCCCGGATCAATTTTACCGCTTGCGTCGGTATCGCAGTAATAATTCGAACAGCCGACAAAACGATTCAACGGATCAGTTGGTAATGAGGAACCAACCGCGGTACCTAAGGTTTGCTGCCACGATGGCCACTCGGAAAATGAAGTGTTAGCAATATAAGTTCCGCCGCCCAAAGCTGGAAAAGAATTATTTTTCTTGCCAAATTTAATTAAGTTTAATTGAATATCATCTAAGTCAGCATAACGCTTGGCGTCACGAATTAGCTGCTGCTTGCCAGCGTTGCAGCTGCTGTTAGGACAATCAAAATTACTCTGACAATAAATCGGATAACAAAGCTTAGCCAAGCACCCCTTCAAATCATTATTCCAGTAACAGCCTAAGCTGGTGGCACTGGCTGCGCAACTTGCTTGATCGTTATTAAGGGCACACTCACTTGAATGCGCCTCGCCAAAACCAAAGTCCGGCGAGGTCTGGCAAATTGTACTGGTGTTATCGTAGTAACCGTAAACGTTACAAGTTCGAGAATTATCAACATTGGCGTTAAAGTACCAGACACCAGTTTGACCGGTACTATCCAAAAGGCGGTTGTAAATTTCCTTTGACTGATCATTGGCAGCTTGACTATAAGATAACAAATAAACATTTGAATAAAGATTGGAAACAACTTGGTTGGTAGCGCCGACGTAAGCGGTGCGACCGCCATTGATGGCTTGATAACCGTCAATGGTTGACTGTTGCACACTGCTATGAGTTGGCACATTAAATTGACAGCTGCGCGCGGCCAAGTTAACATCGTCAACACTGTAAGTCTGGCCGCTGGCCGTGCCGCGAACAATAAATTGAATATTGCTAGTTGATGATAAGGTAAAGACACAAGTTAATTTTTCCCAATCTTTTTGCTGGCTCGAACAAACCAAGCCTCGTTTGGAAGTTGGATCAATATTACAGTTGGCATTTTCACACAAAACCGTCCAAGGCTCACCCCGCTTCTGGGCGCCAAACTTAATTGGTTTACTCGACTTCACAAAGGCGCTAACCGTGTAGACGCCAGGCGTTAACATTATATCTTCGTCGTTAACCAATTGTGCCCCCCAGCCTGTAAAGCTATTAATTGTCAAAAAAGCTCCGTGACTACCGCTTCTGGCCGCGGCGGCGGAATAATTAACACTAATACTCGCACTGGGGCTAGCCACTTCAGTCTTCCAGTGAGCACCCAAATTTTCAAAACCGCCATTGGTAAAAATATTGGTCGCCGTACAATCGGCGTCGCTGTAACAAACATTTTCAATTTTTGGCAAACCGCTGCACAGTCCGCTTTGGAACCAAGTCGCGGGCGACAAATGTAAAACGTTTGGCAAAACTCTGATACCTAAGACATCACCGGCTTGGGCACCATTGACTGGAAATAACAGATCCTTAATGACACTGCCAGTTGGCTGCAAGGTCGTTGGCGGATAAGCCAAGGCTGGCAAGTCGTCAGCAAAATCCTTGGTGCCAAAATCGCGACAATAGAATAATCGAAAATTAGTATCGACGTCTTCGTAATAAGGTTCGAGCGTGCCATTAATCACCCCCGGCCATGGATCACGACAAATAAAATTAGTGACCTTGATTAACTGAATGGCCGCTTGGCTTGCTAAACAAGAGCCTGGGCAGGCAACCGGATTATACTGATCACACATCTGGTCAGTCCCGGCACAGAAATATTGCTTGGCTGATGATTTAACCTGCGATTCACCATTTTTGTTGTAAGGAGTAACGTAGATTTTATTATTCAACGGCGGGGCAACAATCGGCGTTAGGTAAATTAATTTATCTGGACTAATAGCTAACCAATTAAACCATAAGCCAGTGGGGGCCAACTGGATGCGACTGCCAGTCAAATTATTAATATCGTAGCAAGTTGCTTCATACAAGTGCTGATTGCCGGTGATACCAGGAGCAATATCATTATCAAGTGGCGTCTCGGTTTCCGAACCGCAACTCTGATCATCAGCGCAAGTAAAGATGTCTTTTCTGGTTTCCGTATCGCCCGAGGTCGGATCAATGGTGATGCCGACGTAATCGCACTTGCAGAATTCTGAATTAGTTTTAAAATTCCAAGCCGTCGCCAACGAATTGGTGGGCGGACAACTAGCAGCCGGAACACCATCACAAACATTATTATTTAAAGTGTCATCAAAAGCGCTAAGGACGCCGCTAGCTCCCGGCCTGACAAATAATTGATAAATTTGATTGGCCGCCAAAAATCCAGTATCACTTCTAATCCCGGTAACTTCAACTTTGCTCCCGGCACAGTCACTATCGGAACGGCAAATACCAAAACCAGTGACATCATCCTGTTCATAACTGCAAAGCCCTGACGTGGTTTCAGTCAGACCAACACACTTACCGCGAACCGGTTTATAAGAATAGCTCTTAATTAAGTTGGTTGGGTTAGTGGTACAGTCACCTAGACACAGTTTAATGTTATCGGCATTGCCATCGCCCCACAGCACCACGCTACCAGGAGAACCGGCGATGGTATCGTTATAACCAACAGTGGCCATAAAGCCAGCCGGCAAATTCATATTAGCTAAATAATTATTGTGATAACTAACACCGTCATTCGAGGTGTAAATCGTATCTTTTTGCCAGAGCGCAATAAAGCCGCCATTGAACTGGTGGGAAAAAGCGACGGTTGGACTGTAGCCGGCCGGCAGACCACGACTGGCCAGATTTACTTTGGTGAAATCAGAACCGGTATTAGCCGCTGATTCATAAAGTGTCGAACCGGCCCAGAGATTAATGCGACCGCCGTTTAAGGCCGTGTAATAGCCTTGGCTAAAATGAATCGTGGGCGGTAAACCCAACGCCACTAGTCCATCACTATCAATTCTTGAGTATGGAGCACCGTTTGAAGAAATATATAAATTAAAACCGTCGGACAGCCAAATTTTACCGCCGTCAAGTGGCGAATAGAAGCCCAATAACGGCTTAAAGCCTGGCGGTAAGCCATGACCAACTAACGCCGCGGCGGAAACTTGCGTAAAATTATCACTACTGCCAGCGGCCGATTCGTAAAATGTTGCGCCGCTCCACAAAGCCACATGGCCGCCACTGCCCGGATAGACAAAACCAACTGATGGCACAAAACCGTCGGGTAAGCCGGACGGCGGAGGCGCTAAATTGAAGGTGTTGCCGTCACTGGTTGAAACGTACATATTATCATTTTTACCGTCGCCGTAAATACTGGATAAATTTAATTCTTTTGAAAATAGGGCAAAGATGGCGACGTTGCGACACTGGTTATCAGCGCCAACTGGCGGCTGATGGCCAATCACCGCAAATGGAATGTTTGAACCGGCTTTAACTTTTAAATCGCCGACGCCAACAACGTTGGGCGTGAAGCTATCCCAAGCCTTAACCAGTTCTTTAATCTCGTCCTGACCTGAACCAGCAACATCAAAAGTCCTAACCCACTGATATGGATCAATGCGACCGTCAGCGCGCCACGAACCAGTATTCAAACAAATGTCGGAGCAGCCAAATAAATGGTTAATAGAAATACAATCTGAAGGCGTATCGCCGCAAGCATTGCTATCAGCAGGATCACAACTATTATTTGTCCCGCTACAAATATACCCACCCCAGTCACACTCCTCGCCCGACTCAACTTTAGCGTTACCGCAAACCGGCTGATTGTAATTGTTATTGCCAGTAACTAGTAAATAATTAAAAGCGTGAAAACCAGTCTGGCAATGGTCCGGATTCTGATTGAAATCAAATTTATTAGTGGCGTCGGAACGACAAACATTAGTATTTTTATCTTCCAATAAACACGGACGAGTCTGACAGCCGTTACCAGTCCAGGAACACCACGCCAGATGGTTTTGGGCTGGTGTTGAGAAATTAACCTGCTGACAATCAGCTTGCGGTGAACTCGTATTATCTAAATAATAACCAGTACAATTACCCGCGTCACCGCCCTGAGGAGTTTTACCTTGAGCCAATTCGCCAGTATCACACTCTTCGCCGGCTTCAATAATACCGTCGCCGCACAGAGCATTAGAATTTGGTAAAGCGCCGCTGAGAGTACAAATGTCCGTACACCCGTCAGAATCATCGCCGTTTGGTTCAGTTCCATTATCACAAGCTTCCGTAGCTTGAATAACACCATCACCGCAGACCGCAAAGGTATTACTATTGCCGCTCGGCACATCGGCTTCCAATAAACACTGACTATTACAGCCATCACCGGCCGTTAAATTGCCATCATCACAGCTTTCGCCAAATTCCAAAATACCATTACCGCAACCGTCACGGAGCGGTATTTCCAAATCAGCAGCATTAAAGCCATCAAAATCATTAACATCCCAAGACCAACTATAGAAATAAGGATCAAGCCGCTGGCCATTGATTGGGTCACACTGATCGGGATTGCTCCAGGGCTGAGAAAAATACAAAATTCTTTGGTTGGCCGTGGTGGTCAGGTCGTTAGGATGCACCTGAACTTTGCCAATTTGGCATAAATCATAATTTGGTTGGGTCTTGAAAGTCCAAGTGTACGCGTCATAGCCGTTTAAACCGTTAAAACCTGGGTCATCAAAATTCAAACCAACTAATTTTTTATCACCGGCGGCATTGGTGACGTCATTTCTAATAACAACGCGATAATCGGTATTTGGTAGTAGCACCGGTCCATCAATAGTACCGTCGTGATTATAATCAATTTCATTATAAGTCGGGGGCAACTGAATAAAAAAGGTATCATTTTGATTGGTGGTCCAGTAGGGGCTAATTAAAATCGGCGCGATCAAGGTCGCCTGAGCAAGATCACAAGCCGCATTAGCACATTGGTAAAGAAAAATATTGGAACCATTAAAAGTTGTCGTATCCATCGAAACACTAAACTGCGCACCAATTTCGGCATTAATACAAGCCGTACCGCAATCCGGCCAACGATCAATAACCACCGGTCCGTCTAAACCGCCATTACCAATAAATAGAAAGCCTTGGCCAAGCGGTCCGCCCTGAGCCGGCGTATAATTGGCAACCCATGATTGAACGTAAATCTGACCGTCGGCAAAAGTCTGCGCAATTTGGTACGGTCCGACGTTGGGCGGGTCGACGGTTTCTGGGACCGAACCAGTGTGGAGACATTTATCACTGCAACCGTTGGCCGTCTGCGTCTGACAAGTTGCAGTTAGCGGATCAGCGCAAGCCGATAAATTACTGATGGTGCAATACTTATTAGGGCTATCACTGCAAATGCCACCTAAATCACATTCTTCACCTTTTTCAATAATGGCATCGCCGCAAATCGGGCCGGTATTATTATTGCCAGACGCCACGCTTAACTCAACGCAGCTATAACCTGTTGGACAGCTACCAACGCAAGCGCCTAAATTAAAATTGAAAGTATTGTTACTATTGGAGCGACAAATACCGGTCGCCGCGCGATTCTGGATTAAACACTTAGCGGAACAATTATTACCGTCAGCGTCAGACGGCGTGCCGCCGCTGGCTAATTCTCCCCCATCACATTCCTCACCGACGCCAATTTGACCGTCGCCGCACAAGGACTGATTAACTACCGAACCAGTTAACAAACAAGAATTAGTACAACCATTTTGACCAGGGGTGTCGCACTCTTCTGTTTTTTCAACCAGGCCGTTACCGCAAACACCTTCGCTGGCATTATTGTTAGTTATTCCCTGCCATAAACAATTAGTGTCACAACCATTTCCTCCCGACGGGTCACAATCCTCACCTTGATCAATGACATCATTACCACAAGTTGGTGCCACGGTTCCCTCATTCAAACACGATTGAGCCGTTTCAGTCCCACTACAACCGTCACCGGAAATAATGTTGCCGTCATCGCAATCCTCACCTAGTTCAACCACACCATTGCCGCAACCATCGCGCAACTGACCAGGATGAGGAATTGGACAATAGCCATCAAGGCTGGTGGTTAAAAAGTCGGCTAAATCACCACCGCTACAGAATGGATTGCCAAAATTAAAGACTGGATTATTTTTTGAAGTTAAATTGGAATCCCAATCCCAGCTCCAAGAATAAGGATTTAAACGCTGCCCAAAATTAGGATCGCAGCTATCAACCGCCCCACGGGGACGGGCACCGTACTTAACTTTGGCATTAACCGGGGCGAGTTTATCCGCTGGCACGACATTAATACTACTTGGTAAACAGAGACCAAAATTAGTTTGCGTCTTAAAGACCCATGAATACGAATCATTGTGGTGACTTGGGTCGACGCCGTTTAATAACGGGTTATCATAATTAAGCCCAACTAAAAACTTGTTGGTGTCCTGACTAATCGCCGTACCGTTGATGACAACTCGATAGTAGGTATTAGGCAATAAACAATAATCATAATTGCCGTCGCCATTGGCATCAAAACAATCGACATTGCCAATATAAGTATTAGTCTCAAGAGGATCAACGCCGGCTGGCTTATTAAAAGTGGTGACGATATTGTTTACGGACGGGGCACAATTTGCATCATCATAACAAACATATAAGTCCAACGCATTAATGACGCTGGTGTCATTCATTGGGCGACTGAATTTTGCACCAATTGAGGCATTCAAACAAGCCGCCCCACAGTCCGGAAATCGCTCAATTACATAAGGGGAAGAAAAATCAATCTTAAGTAGTCCCTGTCCTTCTTTAAATATCCCAGTTACACTACACTGAGCAACAATCTGAACTGGTGGATTGGGCAAAGTTTCAATGAGTGACGACGAAGTGGCGTGATTCAAATTTTGATTAATGATCTCAGCACGCGGATTAGCCGCCGGCTCGTTCGTTTTCCAATTCCAGCTACAGACATTGGGGTCCATATTGACGCAAACAAAATCCTGCGGCGAAACATAGGAATACCAATCCTTGGGTTGGGCGTAAGCAATTGAGGTTTGATAAGCCGGCTGCACATAAACACAAGCAACTTTTCCCGGGTCAGCGCTATTTCTGGTCTTAAAGACCCAGCGATACCAACCATCAGCACTGTTACCGGCTAACTTAACACCATTGGAACCAAAAATACTATTCGTCGCTAAAACAATTTGATACCAACGATTTTGTTCTAATAAACCAGACGGGTTAAGATCAACACAAGTCGCATCGGCATCGTCTTGGTCTAAATAATTACAGTCGTGAATCACTAATGAATTTGCAACCTCATTGGCACAGTCAGCGGCGTTAAAATTGCCGTCGGCCGGGTTACATTTATAAAGTTTAACCGTTGTATTATTTAATGACGGCTTGTACATTTTTTGAGTAAACATGGCCGCCGGGAAAGAATCAATCGGCACCGCGCCGTCATCAGGTCGACCCAAACTGACCCGATAACCGGCGGTCGTTACACCTTCACGACTAAACGGCGTCGGTGAAGAGATGGTACCAGTCTGACAAGATGACGAACGGTTGCAATTTTCCACCACGCGCGGACCAAAAGATGTGGTTGAAAAAAACCAAGTAAAAGTCGAAGCATCAGTAATACCGCTCGAAGGCTGACAAGTACAATTACTGTTAGCATCACAACTATAACCGTCAGGGCAGGCGGCAGTATCGGGATGACAGGCCGGGATGTTAGCGTCGGCTGGCTTCGACGGATTATTGCACGAAAAAGATTGATAACAATAACAAGACGATTTTGACGGATCCGGCGCCTGAACCGCCGGATTATAACAATACCAACCCGGTGGACATAAATTCTGATTTGGTTCACACGATGCCGTGGCAAAATTGTCATTGTCACAAGCTTGCCGCGGTTCGCACTGACATTGGGTATTACAATATTGATTAGGATCACAACCATTTTGGTCAGGCGAACAAGTTAAGTGTGACGGATCAGTCGTACAACTGTAGGGTTGGTTACCGCCAAGCACGCCGACATAAAACGACTTCGGATTTGAAAATTCGTTGCTGACTTTATCTTGAGTTCTGACGCTGACGCTACCATTACTCATTGATGGAACAGAAATACCAGAAATTTTTGTATTACTTGTGACAACCGGACTGCCACCGGCTAAAACCGCGGCGAAGTAAACATTATTCTGATTGGAGGTGGTGTTAAAATTAATTCCTTGTAAAATTTCCGCGTGACCGACCGGTCCGGCCGCTTGGCCGGTACAGGTGCCACCACCAGTACAGTCGGCCGCTGAATTGCAGAGAACACCATTATTAGTTCCGTTGGCACAAGTTAAAGGAGTGATTGCACAAATGCCTGGGCGGATAATCGTATTGACTTGAAAGTCAGCGATCTTAGTTCCCGGGGCCAAGTCGGTTCGATCAGACAAACTATCAGTTCGCGTCACTTGGATCGGACCATTAATCGCCGTGGGGGGCACGACAATAATAATTTCGGTTTCCGACCAATAATCGGTACAAATATTATTAACCGTTGATGGTAACGCGCCACTCACATCATCAGCTGGGTCATTCGGGTCGCCCAAAAATGTGACCGTACCAGCCGCCGCGCCAAAACGACGACCGTGAATGGTAATTAAATTACCGACCGCACCATCGTCAGGCGCCACCCATTCAATCACTGGCACGCAAGCCTCACAACTTGAGCCGCCGCAGTCTAAACCGGTTTCATCAGCGTCTTGAACGGCATTACAACAATGAGCAGCTTGAACTTGAAAAGTTTGCGAATCAGTCGCGGTGTTGGAATCATAATCAGCGACATTGGCTGTTACTTCAACATTACCTAAAGCATAACCCGAGGTATCCCAATTAACCGCCGCGAACTCAGGGGGCGGCACCGTGACGTTATCATCGGTCGTATTTAAGACCAAAGTGGCATCAATAAAATTAACAAAGGCGATGCCATAATCGTCGTTAACTAAAGCGGTAAGTTGATTAGTCGGCCCCTGACAAATCGGCGTCACAATTAGTTGAGCCGTTGGCGCGGCGGTATCGACAAAGTCACCGGTCGTAAACGACGCACTGCATGGATCCGGTCCAATGCCGCCACAAACCAGGTTAAAGCCACCGCATTGGATGGAACCGGTATTAATCTGAATTTGATAAGTCGTATTAGCCTCGAAACATTTTTGATCGGCCCACGGAGCGGCACAATTGGTGGTTGGCTTGAATTCAACCAAATTACCGACAATGTTGGCCGTACCGCTGACCGGTCCAGCCGGACCGGTAACGGTGATATCGTCGGTATTGGTAATATTTGGATAGTTAAAACGCACCCGAACCACACTATTCATTGGTCGATTGTCACCCTGCGGGGTAACAGTCATCACGTGACATTCCTTGACAGTGGTCGGATCACAATCCGGAAGACTTGAGTCAAACTGCCAAGTTGGCGGATTACAAATATAGCAACCATTAATTTCACCCGCATTGTCGGCGGTACAAGCACCAAGTCCCCCATCCGCACCGGTGGCTTTAATCAAACTGTTAATGATAAAACTGACAATCATAAATGAAGTCAGAATAATCACCAAACCAATGACCGCGTTAACAATTATTTTTTTCGCACGACTGATTTTTTCTTCATTACCAGCGGAAGTCATCCAAGTATAACCGGCGTATAAAATCAAAATGATGGCAATGAGACCGAGGAAACCTAAAAAGATTCGGATGACATTCATCACCGTCACCCGTAAATCTTGTGTGCCTAAACCGCTATAAGTTCCGTACTGCAAGCCAGTTTCCAACGCATTGGCCGTGGACACAAAAATAAAACCAAATGCCACTAACAATAACCCTAGGGGCAAAATTCTGGTAATTATTTTTTTAGGTGTCCTAAAAATCACTTGGTTGAAATTTTATTTCATTTAATAACCAGTAAAACAATCCGAGGCTTCCCAGCTAGTTTTACTTAACGCCGTACCGTTACAGCAATAAGGCTTGACCGCGGTAGCGGCACAGGACGGCTGCGGAGGAAAACCCGGACCATTAGACGGCAAATAACAATTCTGATAAATATCTTTAACACCCGAACCGAATTCTGAACCGTAATTTGTAACTTCAATTAACTTGGTATGATTTAAATTCGCCTGAGTCTGATCAGCATAATTGTCGTGCGGTGAAACAGTATCTAAACCGATTTTTGTCACCCACCAACCGGCCGGCGACGCGGTCTGATCAATTAAGCTGAGATATTTTTTATTAACACAAATATTGGTAGCACACTCCTTATCTTGTTCACAATACTTTTGATTTTCACTGACACATTTATGATAAGTGGTATCGCAAGTTTCGCTGTTAGTAGAACTACAATCGCTATCAACATTACAAAAACACTGCCCGTCACGATAATTACTGCCCGGTTTCAGCGTCGACGATTGCATTAGCTCATTGAATTCGCCCGTAATCGGATCGACTAAACTGGTGTTAGTATCGGCGATGGGCGGACCAATAGCCTGAAGTATTGGCGGTGCTAAATTAATATTTTTGTTGACGTAAAATTGCCAAATTAAATCATCACCGGTATTGTCGGCCTGATCATTCAAACTATAGGGCGGCTGTCCGCTTTGCGGCTGCGGACCTTCGGCGCGGCCAAAAACAATCCCGTTAATAAAGTAGGAATTACGGTTGCCGTTGAATGAATTATTGGCCGCATCAGTAAGGCCGGCAGGATTTGGCTGTTGAGCAACCGGATAAAAAGCCGGAATGCCGTCGAAATCGCCCTGGCAGACCGTGCCGGCGCCGGCGGTGGCACAAACTTTAAAATTCGAATCACTACAGTCAGCAGCGCTGGCGCAATTTTTCAAAGTGGCCGCTTTGACTATGGCGCGATAATGAGTTGCCTCATAAGGTGTGGGATCATTAACTGGCAAGCAATAAATCCGATCACCACAAGAATTAATGACTGGATTGCCTAAAGCGTCAACACAGGCATTATCAGATAAAAATTCAACCGTTTGATATTGATTGCTGACTAAATATGAGCCCGTGACATTAGTCCACGTTTCACCCGCGCCCGGATCACTATCATATTGAATTTGAATGGTGGTTGGACTAAGCTGCAACGGATCAATCGCTTCACTGAAATCTAGCGTAATGACGGCATTTCTGGGCTTATCCGGCTGTTGGTTTGTAGCCGGTGTTAAATCAGCGTTAGCACCACCGCCCATTGCGGTGATGGTTGCCCAGCCGCCCAACGACTGCAACGGAATGCCGTTGCCGGTCTGGCCAGCGATGGTCGCGGTCAAATCGATTTTCGAACCGGCCGCGAATGCTGTTACCCCTAAATGGTCGTCATTAATTTTGGCGGCAATGACTTGCGCTTGCAAGGCGGTGCTCGCCGCGCGCGCGATCTGATCACCGGTGGGATTAGTCGACACAAAACTATAAAGCCGGCTATCAACGCGCAACGTATCAGCGGTTTTTGCTGAGACAGCCGAAAAACTCCAGTGATTGCCTTCAACTGGCGCGGAGGCAAATGATAAATTTAAACCGCAGCCGATATTGGCCGCGCCGCCTGAAATCGGCGCCGCTGAATTCAAACCGGTAACAGTAATTGACGGCGCTGAACAATCGGCTGCCCCGACATTTTTCGGACTAACCGTGACGTTACTGCCGCTAACCGTAACACAAATTAATGCATCATTGGTGCAATTATAAGTACCATTGATAACTAAATTCGGTGAAGTTGGTGTGCCGACGATGTTGCTCGTCGCGGCCGCCACATCAATTTGCGGCAAAGTATTAAGATAAACCGATCCAGTCGCTGGTACGGCCGCACTTACCGAATAGGTATCCCCTTCGTCGTCAGGCTGAGGAAAGACATTGTTTAATTCAACTGGGTCTAAGTCTAAAAAAGTTCCAATTTCAAAACGCCACAAATAATAATCGCCAAACCCACCAGTAAACGCCACTTGGCCATTATCTTTTTTAATATCACTCGTGAGCTTAACCGCGTACCACGTGTTAGTAACGCTGTTGCCTAGATAATCCTTGGGGTAAAAGACAAACGTTTTACCGTCGTTAGTCGCGGCCAAAACCTGCGTGTCAGTTAATTTAGCGCCTGCACCGCTGTCATTGGGATAAATCTGAACATTATTGGAAACTAAATCGCCCGAACATGGCAAAGTGACACAACTTTTAACAATCGTCGTCGCATCCATCGCCACTTTGAAAGTAACCATTATTTCCGTATTGCGCGGAACATTGGTCGCCCACGGTACCGGATAAACACTTTGGAGAATACCATTACCAAGCTGGCTGCAATTTTCGCAGGCCCCGGGCGGCCCGCCGCCCGGAATATTGCCAAGACCGGTGGCCTTTTCCAAAGAACCGATAATAAAGCTGACAATCATAAACGCCGAAAAAATTATCACCAAGCCAATCAGCGCATTGCGCAAAGTTTTTTTGGCTTTTTCAAGTTGCTCCGCATTGCCACCTGACGACATCCAAAGATAGCCGGCGTAAAGATTAATAATGATGGCGATAATGCCAATAAAACCCAAAAAGATTCGGACAATTTTCATGACCGTCACTCTCAGATCTTGTGTTCCTAGTCCGGCCGCGGTGCCGTATTCAAGTCCGGTCTGCAACGCTTTAGCCGCTGGCGAAAAAAGCAAAAATAAAACTACCAAACTTAAGACCGTTATGGTAGCTTTATAACTAAAAAAATTTCCGATTTTTCCAAAAACTTTTTGCTTGTTTTTAAACATTTTTGTTTTTTAAAAAAATGGTTTTCGATTATGCCGAAAAATTTCCACTATGATCAAACCCCCAAATTTAAAAGTCGGCTATCGGCCGCTTAGCAGTTTCTTCACTATTGCTCCAACCTTACTTCCATCAGCGGCGCTGGCCAATTCTTTCATCACCGCCCCAATAACTTTACCGGCATCGCTGCTACTGGTGACCCCCATTTTAGCGATAACCTCACTAACTTTAGTCTCAATGGCCTCAGCACTCATTTGGGCTGGTAAATATTGCTCCACAATTTCGATTTCGTTGGTCTCTTTTTCGGCCAACTCCGGGCGACCGCCTTGACGATAAAGTTCGGCGGCCTCCCGGCGCTTTTTAACTTCCGCGCGCAAAACCTTTAACACTTCCTCACCAGTCAGCGGCTCACGATTTTTAACGATCACAGCATTGGCCAAAGCACTTTTGATTTGACGCAAAACTGAAACGGTCAGCTCGTTTTTCGCTTTCAGCGCTGTAATGTAGTCTTGTTCAACTTGAGTTAAAATATCCATTGGTTTATCGATAACCTGATGGCCTTTCTTCTTTGAGCTTACCTACCTTCTTTAGGTACTCTCGCTTTTCGCCAATTTGTAACCGGCGCAGAGCCTCTTGGCGAGTTTTAGTCCGATTTTTCGGCTTTTCGTAAAACCGAATTTTTCGGGACTGGATCAATCTTCCGCTTTGCTGCAATTTCTTGTGAAATCGTCGCAATAAACTTTCGAAAGTCTCACTCTTCTTTCTTTTTACCTCTGACACTATTAATTCACCTCCTTAGGATGAATAAATTATTAATTATGAAACAAATTTTAGCCTGACGGCTGCTCGTACAATACCATTTTGCAACCAAATAGTCAAGAAAATTTAATTGCTATTTCCGTTAGCCAATTTCTTTTTCAATTCGTTGACGGTTTTGTTAAAATCAATGATTTCCTGGACACCACTTTCCATATCTCTAATCAGAATGGTACCGTCCATAACTTCTTTTTGCCCAAGAATTAAAGCATAGCGAACGCCAATTTTATTGGCTAATTCAAGTTGAGCTTTCAAACTATCCTTGGCAAAATTCTCGGCGACCCTGATATTGCCGCGGCGCAATTGCTCAAACAACTGTAAGGCTTTGACTTTGGCCTGATCACCAATTTGAGCTAAGAAAATTTCGGCCTGCGAATAATTCGGAATTTCAACTTCTTGCGCGCGCAACTGTGTAATTACCCGCTCGATACCAATGGCCACACCGGCCGCTGGGGTCGGACGACCGCCTAACATTTCAATCAAGCCATCGTAGCGGCCGCCGCCACAAAGTGCACTTTGGGCTCCTTCCTTAATTTCTTTCGGCCAGACTTCAAACACCGTTCGCGTATAATAATCCAAACCTCTAACCAAATAAGGATTAAGGATGTAAGCAATATTTAATTCGTCTAAATAACCAACAACTTTCATAAAATGATTTTTGCATTCCTCGTCAAGCCAATCAACAATTTGGGGTGCTTCGGTTCGCACGAGCTGACAAGATTGATTTTTACAGTCTAAGAGTCGTAACGGATTTTTAGTCAGTCGTTTCTTGCAATCTTCGCAAAGTGATTTGCGCTTACTACGATAGTAAGTAACCAATTCTTGCAGATAAACCTTACGGCAAGTTGGGCAGCCAATTGAATTAACCTGAATGCTGATTTGGTCTAAACCAATTTGCTGAAAAAAACTGGCAACAATGCCGATAATCTGAGCATCAATAACCGGATTAGGATCACCTAAAATTTCAAACCCAAACTGATGAAATTGCCGTTGGCGACCTGATTGCGGACGCTCGCGACGAAACATCGGACCCCAATAAAAAAGTTTAACTGGCTGCGGCAAATTAATCATCCCATGATTGATATAAGCGCGAGCGATTGACGCTGTGGCTTCAGGTCTTAAAACAACCAAGCCCTGCCCCTGATCGGCAAAACTAAACATTTCCTTTTCAACAATGTCCGTTTGCTTACCAATGGAACGAACAAATAACGATGCTTCTTCTAAAATCGGCGGATCAATTTTAGCAAAGCCATAGCCACGATAAAAACTTTCCGCCGCTTCCTGAATAAACCGCCAGTAAGATTGATCGGCGGGCAAGATATCTTTAAAGCCGCGCAAAAGACCAAGGGACTTGGACATTGAGGACTTTGGTGTTTTTTTCACTTTTGGTTCGGTGATTTTTGGCATAAATTTATTTATTATATTCAATTTTTGGAGCAACTAACCCAACCCGATTTAGCGGCCAGCCACGAAATAAGGTTTGACCAACAATATAACTGCGCTTGACCGGCCCAAAGGCGCGCGAATCCAAACTGGCTAAGCGATTATCCCCCATTAGAAAATATTCATCAGCGCCTAGTTTAACCTCCAAGTCACCCAAAGTTTTTTGCGTCGACGCCAAATAAGATTCATCTAGATTCAACCCCTGCGGATTGGCATTGTTATAAATGACCACCTGATCATTGGCAATTTTAATCGTTTCACCGGGAAGACCAATAACTCTTTTAATAAAATACTGGGTCGGATCAAAGGGATATTTAAAAACGATTGTGTCACCGCGCCCCGGATCGCCAAAATGATAGCTGATTTCATTAATAATAAGATATTCGTGATCATGGAAGGTCGGTTCCATCGATGCACCCTTAACATAAAAAGGCTTAATAATAAAATGTCGCACCGGGATAATAATGGCGAGCGAAATAACAACGATCTTAAAAGTTTCCCATAAAAAAATAAAAACTTGTTTGCCAAATGGCAGCTCGTCTTCCAAGTGGGCCGGATAGCGATTTTTTCTAAACCAACTCATAAGCGATCAGGATAATTAGTTATAATTCCATCAATACCTAAATTTTTTAGGTATTCAATTTTTTTAGGGCTGTTAACCGTCCAAGCACAAATCTTGATACCGCGGCGCTTGAACAAAGCTACTTTTCTTTTGTTTAAAAAGCGGTGGTTGATATTTAAGTAGTCCGCCTGAGAATGTTTGAAAACCCAAGAAATATAATATTTAGTCAAGGGTAATATCATCATCGCGGCAAAATCCATTACAAACCAAATGTTAATGGCGTTACCAGCGCGAAAAATCAAAGCGGTTGTTATGTCGGGTTCTAAACTTTTGACAATTTTGATTTCGCCGGGGTGATTTGATGAAACCATCACCGTCGACAAATCAATTTTGTAATCGCGCAGCGTTTGAACGACAATCTGGGCGCTGCCTCTAACTTTTAGTTCAATATCAATGCCGATGCGACCGTTGATGACTGCTAAAACTTCCGCCAGGGTCGGTATCGTTTCTGTTTCATCAACCCTTAAGCCTTTGACTTCCGCCAGAGTCTGATGGCTGACGCGACCAAATTTTTTGGTTAACCGGCGCAAGCGACTATCATGAAAAACGACCGGGTATTTATCCTTGGTTATCATGATGTCGAACTCCACCATATCAACGCCCAGCTCAACCGCTTTTTTGAATGAAGCAATCGTATTTTCCGGCGCGTAGGCCTTAGCACCCCGATGTCCGATTTTAAGCATCTTGATCTTAAATAATAAATGAAACAATTTTGGTGAACAATACCCAGCCGCGGCCGCGTGACCGCTTCACTATCTGTTATCACCATGGATGATACTGGACTCGAACCAGTGACCTTCGCAATGTGAATGCGACGCTCTAACCAGCTGAGCTAATCATCCCTGGTGATAACAGATCTAGCACTCTAACCAGCTGAGCTAAATTGTCCCGACTCAAAATTCTGTAAAAAAATTCGGCCCGAACCGCTTTGATGTAAGAAAAATTACTTAGCCAGCATAACACAAAAGGATGCCATTGTAAACTAAGAGGATTTAATTGCCAAATCGTTTTTTTTGTGGCAGAATAAAAGGGAAAAGTTTATAAAAAATATGACTAAAACGGATCTGGATTTTCTCAGCGAGAAAGACAAGATAATCCACGCCCCGAAAAAAAAATTGAAATTAATCCCAAAACTAATAATCTACGGATTAGTAGTTTTTGTTATTTTTATAATTTTTTTCAGCATTACTGTTATTACTTCCGGCGAAAATTTAGCTCAAAGTCTTGGCAACTCAAGTTTATGGGGCCAACTTAAACATCTAATCGGCAGCAATGATAAGCCATTAGCTGGTGAAAACGAAGACCGAATCAACATTTTACTGTTGGGAATGGGCGGTATAAATCACGCTGGGACGTACTTGAGCGACACCATAATATTAGCCAGCTTCAAACCGTCGACTAAGGAAGTGGCGTTAATTTCAATTCCGCGCGACTTATATGTTGCTATCCCCGGCTACGGCTACGGCAAAATCAATCATGCCAATGCTTACGGCGAATTAAAAAATCCGGGGCGCGGTGGCGAGCTGGCCAGGGAAGTTGTAAGTAATATCCTCGATATACCAATTCAATATTATGTTCGAATTGACTTTGACGGCTTTAAAAAAATTATTGACGATTTAGGTGGTATCACGGTCGATGTCGACAATGTTTTAAACGATTATAGTTACCCGATACCGGGGAAAGAAACCGCCACAACGTCTGAACGTTATGAACATCTATATATTGATAAAGGTGAAAAACACATGGATGGTACTTTAGCCCTAAAGTATGTCCGATCAAGACATGGTTTAGGAGTTGAGGGCTCAGACTTTGCTAGAAGTCGCCGTCAACAAAAAGTGTTAACGGCCGTTAAAGAAAAAGCTTTATCTTTCTCAACTTTAGCTAACCCTTATAAAATCAGCGGCATTTTAGACACCCTGAGCCAACACTTGGCAACCAATCTGGAACCATGGCAAATCATTCGTTTATTTAACTTAGGCAAAGATGTCAAAGAAGACACCATTAAGCGCATGGTGGTTGATGACAGTCCGGGCGGTTACCTGTACTCTACCATTACCGAAGACGGGGCCTTTATTCTGTTACCACGGCCGGGTAATTATTCAGAGATGCGCCTTGGGGTAAAAAATATTTTTGACGCCGAACAAGCCGCTAAAGAATTGCCGAAAAAAATTGAAATTCAAAATGGTACCAAAATAAACGGCCTGGCTTATACAGCCTCACAATTTTTACGAAAACAAGGTTATGAAATTGTTAGAACAAAAAATGCGCCGACGCAAGACTACCAAAAAACGGTTATCTATAATCTCGGCGGCTCCGCCAACGTTGAGACGATTAAAAAAATTAGCAACCTACTAAAAGCCGAGATTGCCTCAACGCTACCATCCTGGTTGCAAGCGACTTCAACGTCGACGGTGACCGCCCAATCAGACATCCTCATTATTTTAGGCCAAGACCAAAAAGATATATGACAAAACTACCAATCATAACCATTGTGGGCCGAATCAATGTCGGCAAGTCTTCACTTTTTAACCGCTTAACCGAAAGTCATAAAGCGTTAATTTCCAAAATCCCCGGGACCACTCGTGACTACAATATTGGGCTCGTGGCTTGGCAGCGGAAAACGTTTGAGGTGATTGATACCGGCGGCGTTGATATTGATATTCTAAAAAATAGTATTTCATCATTGCTCGACAAAAAAAAGCCGCCGGTCGAACAAGGTACTGAAATTGAGCAAGGTATCATCAACCAAACTAAAGTCGCCATTAAAAAGGCACAGATTCTACTACTAGTCGTTGACGGTAAAAGCGGCCTGATGCCCCAAGATAAAGAATTGGCGTTAATCTTAAAAAAAATCGGCAAACCGGTAATGCTTGTTTGCAATAAAGTTGATAATAAACGCTTATCATTTTCAACTAACGAATTTTTTAAACTTGGTTTAGGACAACCTTATCCGATTTCCGCGGCCAACAGCAGCGGTGTTGGTGATTTCTTGGATGAACTAGTAAAAAAACTTAAAGTTGGCCGCGGTCGCCCAAAAAAAGATGACGATACTCCGGCCATTAAAATTGCCCTGATTGGCAAGCCTAACGCTGGCAAATCGTCGTTAGTTAACAAAATTTTGGGCGAAGAACGAGTGATTGTGTCCGACATCGCTCAAACTACACGTGAACCGCAAGATACCCAGCTGATTTATAAAGATAAAAAAATTACCATCATTGATACGGCCGGCTTGCGTAAAAAACACAACATCAAGGGCGGTTTAGAACGAATGGCGACCAGAAGAACACTAGCGATGATTGATTCAGCCGATATAATTTTATTGATAACGGAAGTTGATAAAGATATTACCAAACAGGATTTATTTTTAGGTGGCTTAGTCAAAGATGCCGGTGCCGGCATTATTGTCGTTTCTAATAAATGGGATTTACTCGAACACAAAGACGAAAAATTGGGTGACGAAATTAGAAAATATTATCAGCAAACATTTCCCTATCTTAGCTTTGCCCCGTTGATTAATGTCTCCGCTAAAACTGGCAAAAATGTCGACAAAATACTTGACCTGGTTTTAGCGATTGCGGTTGAAAGAGAAAAAATCATCGCGCCAGACCAACTCGACGAAATAATCAAAGAAGTGACACAGCGGCACTGGCCGTCTCAGGCCAAAGGTCCGCTCCGCCCCAAAATTTATGGCCTCAGCCAAACCGGCACCAAACCGCCAACTTTTACCGTTTTGCTTGGTCCCAAACAATCGCTGCATTTTTCTTACCTAAGATTTATTGAAAATAAATTAAGGGAGCGCTTTAGTTTTGAAGGCGTTCCGGTTAGAATGAAAGTAAAGACGGCCAAACATTAGTATGAAATTAATTGTCGGCCTGGGTAATCCAGGCAAAAAATATGAACAGACTTGGCACAACCTTGGTTTTATGGTGATTGACAATTATCTCAAAGAGTACCAAGACCAAACCAAGGTGAAAAAAAAATTTGATGCCGAATTTTTTGAAATCAATGAAATTGGGGAAAAAATTATTTTAGCCAAACCGCAAACGTTTATGAACCAGTCCGGGGTGGCGGTTAAACAAATTGCCAAGTTTTACAAAATTGCGGTGCCAGATATTTGGGTAATCCATGATGATATTGATTTACCGTTAGGTAAAATTAGAATTTCACATAATGCTTCCGCCGCCGGTCATCGCGGCGTCCAATCAGTTATTGAAGAATTAGGCAGCCAGGCCTTTGCGCGCTTCCGTTTAGGAATTCAGCCCGAACCGCCCATCAACGTTAACGCCGAAGATTATGTCTTGCGTCCAATGGGCCGAATCGCTAAAATAAAAGCTGAGGAAATGATTGAAGAAGTTTTGTCTGCCCTGGAAATTGCTCTGGCCACTAACTTAACCGATGCGATGAACGATTTTAATTAATTTTTTAGGTCAACATAGCGCTTGGAACTAAGCGCTTTTTTGATACAAAAAAATAGCCTTCATTAGCCTGCCTACCAGCGTAAGGCATCTTGCAAATAAATTGCTGACGCCTTAGCTTGCTGGTTACTGATCAGAAACAGGAGGGTTGATCTGATTTTTCACCGCTGGCAAACAGGCTGACAAAGACTATTTAAGATACAATACCATATCGTATCACTTATTAGCCCAATTGTCAAGATTGTTAACCTAGCTAAAAACGAAGAGGAGTTAAGCATTGGCCGAACTCCTCGAAAAAACAAAGGGCTTATTTGGTCGGAAGTATTTCCGGACCGTCGTCATCCGGGTTATACCAGACCCGATCACAATCCGGGCAGTTGTCCGGTCGCGGACGCGCCGGATCGAGCCGCCCACAGTGGCAACAGGCCGGGAGCCTGAACACATTTGGCACCACTGATGCCGCGACAGCTGAAAGGATCATGGTACCCACTCCTCTGGTTTTTTCACCATTCACCCCCAAAACACCATTCGTCTTACTATATCATAAAAATATAAATATGTCAAGTTTAAACTCAAAAAACGACTTAAAATACTGGCTAGCTTTTAATTCATTAGACAAATTAGGGCCGGTTAGGCTCCAAAAAATCATTAACTATTTTCCCGATTTGCAGCTGGCCTGGGAAGCCAAAACCGTTGAATTAACCAAGGTCGGCTTGGAGCCAAAAATCGTTGAGTATATATATGATACTCGGGGCAAAATCAGCCCAGAAAATGAACTGGAAAAAATTGAAGAAATTGGAGCCAAAATTGTAACGATTAAAGATGACTATTACCCCCGTTCACTTAACGACATTTATGCTCCCCCACCCCTGCTTTATTATTATGGCCAGCCCGACTGGAATAATGGCATCAATGTCGCCGTTGTTGGCAGTCGAAAAATATCGGCCTACGGCAGCCAGATAACGGAAAAAATCTGCTCCGAGTTAGTCAACAACGGTATAACCATAGTTTCTGGTCTGGCCCTGGGCGTCGATTCTTGCGCTCACTGGCAAGCAGTAAAATACCAAAGTAAAACCATTGGGGTCCTCGGATCAGGGATTGATAAAATTTATCCGGCCTCGAACCGGACGCTAGCTAAAAAAATTGTTGAATGCGGTGGTGCCATTGTCACGGAATTTCCCTTAGGAACGCCGCCGTTCAAATATAATTTCCCGCAACGCAAT
>JAQTYZ010000003.1 GCA_028688055.1 Patescibacteria group bacterium | reverse complement strand
AGAGCTTTGATTATCTCATCTTCTTGATTTTTCAGCCTTTCCGCCAAAACAGTCGAGAGGCATGCAATCTGTAAGGTACCCTCTTTGATATAAAGCGGTTTAAGTTTACGGTCAACCTCTGGACCTTAAATTTTTTTAGTCAAAACAAAAAAGTCTTCTAAAATTTTAGCCTCATTAACTTGCCTTTTGATCCCGGCCTTTTTTAAGCTCTTGCCCAACAAATCATTAACCTTGGTAAAAGTCATATTACACATTGCTCCAGTCTGTTTTTAGGCAGGTACAATCTGACGGCTTTAAGGGAAATGGTGTCGCCAAAATTTCTTTAATTGTTGTTATAATCCACTGGCGTACATTTTCAACTTCCTTGTCGGTACCGACAAACGGTACTTCTCGATCATCCTCCAAATAATAATAAATTAATTTTTTAACTTTTTCATTAAATTGTTGTTCCGCGGCCATTTTGTAAGTTAAGAGTTGACGCTTATCACCAGCATCCAAGGTTTCTTCCGTCTTACCACGGCCAGTTTTATAATCAACAATTTCCACACCGCCAGCGACCGGATCGACGCGGTCGATTTTTCCGACCAACTCATAAAAATGGTTGCCATCTTTTAGCTTTAAGGTAAACATGGTTTCTAAATATTTAGGCACCGGCAAAGTTTTTTGATATTTGGCATAAAAATTTTTTAAGGCGGCTTTGCCATTTTCTTTATACTCATCATGTTCACGCCGATTATGATACCAGTCATCGATCCAGCTGCGTTGATAAATATCAATTAACTCGTTAAAGGTCACTAATGGCTTAGATTCATTTTTTTTTGACTCACCGAATAGATCAGGTTGGCCAACCGACGCGCGCTCAATAACCAATTTAAAAAATTCTTGCAAGGTGAGGTGGAGTGAACTGCCAAAAGAAAAAAAGTTTTTACCCGGCTGAGGGATTTTTAAAATATATTCCAGCCAATAATGATAAGGACAGGTTGAAAATGCCCTCAACTGGCTGTAAGAAAACTTTTTTGGTAACAGGTAAAGAATATCAGCCGAAACAATCGGTCGATTCTTACTGTCCTGAGCTTCAACTTTTGCTAACTGACGTTCTTCTTTTTTGCCATCATCACTTAGTTTAAAACCTTGTTCGGCTAATTCGGCTAAAAATCTAGAAATTTTCTTTTTTCTGGCTCCACCATAATCTTGGGCGCTGGTAAAAAATAATCCAAGTTTTGCTCGCGTCATTGCCACATAAAACAACCGGCGCTCTTCCGACAAATGAATATCACCTTCCGGTAGGATTTCCTTGACTAATTTGTCCGGCAGCGAAATCGCGTCACCGCGATCATCGGTCGGAAAGCGACGATCAACTAGATTAACAATAAAAACATATTTAAATTCCAACCCCTTGGCGGCATGAGCGGTCATAATTTTAACCGCTTCTGGCCCTTCATCCAAATCCTGATCTAACGATCCGGTTTCACCAGCTTCAAGTTCTAAATCAATAAAATCTAAAAAGTCTTTAACCGTTGAGTTAGGGCTCGAATGCTCAAACTGGCTTAAGCGTCGATAAAATTGATTTAAATAATTTATCGACGCCAAAGTCTCAACACTCTCATGTTCCGCCAAATATTTTGAATAGCCGCTAGCTTCCAAAAAATTCAGTAAAACTTCCGAGACTGACTTATCGCGCGCCAGCACCGAATGTTTGGAAACGTAACCCAAAAATTGCTGAATTTTTTTAACTGCTTCGGCGTCAAACTGCCTCAAAACCTCCGGATTTTGCAAAACCATAAACAGTGAATAGCCCTTGCGCTTAGCCCAATAGTTTAATTGAACAATCGTTTTATCACTTAAACCGACCACCGGACATTTCAAAATTCGATAAACGGCCGTACTCTCATGATAGTTATCCAATAAACGTAAATAGGCCAAAACATCTAAAATAATATTTTTAGTGTAAAGACCTTTGGAGGCCATAAAACGATGAGGGATTTGGGTCTGACTAAGCGCGAACGAAAAAACATTAGCAACGTCATTAGTTCTGGCTAAAATTGCAAAATCATTCCAGGTCGTTTCGGGATCGCCTTTTTTCAGCTCATCAATTTTTTTTAGCACTCCCCTAACTTCATCCTCGGCGGTGTCGTAAGCCAAATGCTCAATCACGCCTTTGGTTTTATTTTGTGAAATTAATTTTTTCGTCAGTTTCCCCGTTTTTGTTTGGGCCGCCAATTTTACTTCCAACCGATACGGGTTATTTTGCTCAATAAATTTATAGGACAAATCTAAAATCGATTGGGTGGAACGATAATTTTTGACCAAAAAAACTTCCGCGGCCTCCGCAAAATCTTTTTTAAATTCTAAGATGTTTGATATTGATGCTCCGCGAAACTTATAAATTGACTGATCGTCATCACCAACCACCGTAATATTCCGCCGCGGTTCACTTAATAATTTTACTAATTCGTACTGGGCGTAATTAGTATCCTGAAATTCATCAACTAAAATATATTTAAACTTTTCACGATACTTGGCCAGGATCGCCGGTCGGGTTTTAAATAATTTTAAACAATAATTGATCAGATCGCCAAAATCCAAGGCATTATTGTCGAGTAATAATTGTTGATAAATATGAAAAGCGTTCGCGATTTCTTCAGTCTTTTTAATTTCCTGCGCGATCAATTCTTTTTTTTCTTTCGCCGACATTGCTTTAATTTGGTCGGCGTCAAAATAATCTTTGACAAAATCGTTAGCGTCTAAATTTAATTTTAAATCTTGAGCATATTTTAAATAATCAGCTGGCTCAACCACTTCATCTTTGGCTCGCGAAAAAAGTTTTACTAACGCGTGAATAAATTTAGTCGGATTGCCCAACGGCTGATAATAATCCAGCTTAAATAAATCTAAATTTTGACGAACCAACATCCACTGTTCCGTTTGATTTAATAATTTAAAATCATTAGGAATACCAATTTCTAAACCGTGCTGATGCAAAATCTTTTCGGCAAAGGAGTGAAAAGTCAAAATCCATAAATCAATATACCCATAAGGCAAAAGTTGATCCACTCGCTCTTCCATTTCACCAGCGGCCTTGTCAGTAAAAGTTAAAGCTAAAATATCATCCGGTTTTACTTTTTCCTGTTCAATTAAATAACCAATCCGCTGCGTAATCACCGTGGTTTTGCCAGTCCCGGCGCCAGCTACTATCAAAAGCGGCCCTTTATCGTGGATAACGGCCCGCTTTTGCTCCTCATTCAAAGTCTTGAGATTAATTTCCATGGGCTAATTTTATCACAATCAAGCGTAAAAAAAAACCCGAGTCGCAATCCTTTAACTAAGGCGCGAATCGGGCGTAAATACAAAAAGGTCAATACAGACTTGAGCTAGCTCAGCGGGAAGAGATAAGTCATTAGGGCTGGAAGCTCGCCAAAATCGGCAACGAGCATATCCGCGCCAGCCTTGATCAGGCGATCGCGCTTCTCAAAATCCCAGCCGAAGCCCGCCTGCTCGTTCGAGCAGACGCCCAAGGTTACACAACCATTTTCTTCGCCGTTCTTTATTTCGACCGGGCCGTCGCCGCAGACAAGCACTTCGGTTCCACACAGATGGTGCTCGGCAAGAATCGCCTTGATAACCTTGTCCTTTGAGTAGCCATCAAGATCGGGAATCGCGCCCCAGATTTCATTAAAGTACTGGGACGCGCCAATTTGTGCCGCCTCGTTACGGACATCTTCGCGGTCCGTGCCGCTGAAGACGTAAAGTTGAAGTCCCCGCTCCCGCAAGCGCTTCACAAAGTCGATTGATCCGCGCACCGTTACTTGTTCGACAGATAATGTACCGACATTTAGACACTCGATACGATGACGTACCGGCACCATCAATCGATCGTTGTAGATTGCCTTGTAGCCGGCGGGATCAAGAATCTTGTCTTCCGGCACCAGCGCGTGAGCGCGAACCATTCTCTCAAGCACCTGCATCTGGTAGATGGTTTGGATGCCCGTGGTTTCACCAATTACTCTCTCAACCTCGTCGCGGATATCTTGCGTCGGCGTCGTGTCGCCGCAAATCGCCTCAACCATGACCGGTGCCATAATGTCCTGCCAACCCTGACGCAGACAACTTAAGGTCCCGTCGAAGTCGAATAGGCCGTACTTGAAACGCCCAAGCTCGACGTCTCTGTTGACAATCTCGATCTGCGTTCCTGGCACAAATAAACGTTCGCCCATGCGATCACCTCCGTAGTCCTAATTATCACGAAACTAAAAAATAGAAGGAACCGTTCCCTCCATTTACTAGCCAAATATTAGTTAAATTAACCCAAAAAGTCAATGGCTAATACTCTCGACCTAAGACATTCAAGCGTAAAAAAAACCGCCGCAGATTTCGCTCGTTATTGAACAAAATATGAAGCGGGTCTCATCCGTCTAAGACAGGCACTAATGCCTTCGGTACGGATCGCACGTCAAATGATCGCGACTTGGACTATACCCTCCTTGATTAAGGCGACGACTCCGTTGCCTATCCCTCTCAGCAGCCTGATCTTGCTGCTGTTTAGCAACCGCCTGTTGGCAGCGCAACTGCGGTACGGAGATACCGCGCTTTTTAGCTTCAGCCACTTCGGCGGGTGTAAACTCTTGGCCCGGGGTTAACACCTCAGGCACGCCTGGAACCGTAGCACAATTGCTGACAAAAACGAGTGTGCCATTCATCCAACAAACCGGCTGATGATAACGCCGCGTCGCCTTGCGAGCTAATAGTTTACGGCGACACAACGCCTTCCTTAACTCAGTAGCCGGCTGATGCTCATGATGGCTAGTATGCCCGCCCTTTTTCATTTGCGGTATCACAAATACCTCCTTAATCCCTACAGGATTGACACACTACCTCAAACCGCGATGAGTTCTTCGGCCGTGATTTCGTGACCTTCAGCGATTTCCCGCGCGATCAATTGCGCCGCGTGAACACGCGACGTGACACCCAGTGGCGGATTCAAAATCGGTCGACCAATGATGACGAGGTCAACACGGTTAACATTGATTGCCTGATGAGGAGTGACGACTCGTTGTTGATCGTCAGATGGTGCCCACAACGGACGAATACCCGGCGTGGCGATCTTCAGACCGACGAATTTGAGCGCGCGCTCCTCGGAGCCCTCAAGCAAATTACCATGGTCATCAGTCGCGGTCCCGCGAAGATATGGACCTTCGGCCGCCGAGCAAATAACACCTGTGGCACCGGCGTTGACCAGCATCTCGGCGAACTGTGCAACTTTTTCATTCGGTTCAGCACCGAAGATAGACAAACATTCATCCTTCTTAACGGAGGTCAGAACAGTGACACCAAAGGTGGCACAGTCGCCGGCATTCTTAACGGCCGCTTCAATTGACTTTGACCCTGCTGAGGCGTGGAAGTTAAACCCCCAAATCCTCAGCTTGACGATATTCACAACCGCCTTGCCCATTGTGTTGGGGATATCCGCTAACTTGCAGTCAAGCAACACTCGCCCCTTCAGGAGACGGAAAAGCTCCCGAATTTTGGACAAGTTGTGCCGTGCATCCTTGAGTCTGATATCCGCAATCAACATCGCCAAAATGGCAAAAATGAACTCAAAGCCGACTTTGAAACCACCGACATGATCGCCGAGCTCCTCGACGATCTCAATAGCCTCGTCCACCGTACCAACGTCCAGTGCGACAATAATCTTTCTCTGAGCATCCTCAAGTCTCATCTTAATAATATCCTTATGGGTTGAGGCTACAATTGGCGCGGCACCACACTACCCGGATGACGCTCGTAAAACAGCTTGCCGTGGCCGACTTGCATATTGATCGGCTTGCCAGCCCGACACATCGGACACTCTTCCTCCGGGGACATCTCCATTGGAATGTCAAACATCGAATACAATATCGGAACCCCGAGCTGATCCGCCGTGACTCCACCGCGATTACAGATAACCGCAGTGCCAACAACAATACCGCCAACAGCTCGCACCGCCGCGTTCGTTTCCATTACGGAACCGCCGCTGGCAAGGACATCTTCCACCACCAGCACCTTGGCGTCCTTAACGATCTCCGGGAAATAACGCCCAATAATTCGCTCGCGACCAATCGGTCGGCTTAACGTTACCGGTTCGCCGTATGCTCCATCGACGATGGGAGCAAAAAGTTCGGTCACGGTCTTCTCCTGGGCAAACGCCCATTGGACATCACGGTCGCCCAAACAGATCAACCAACCGGCTACTTCGGCGGCCAAACCCACCGCCCCATAGGTCGGCCCAACGACGACCTCAACATCAGCGTCAAGAAATTGCGTGGCCATGATCTGAGCAACAGAATCACAGACCTGTCCACTCGACAACACCCGATCCTTGTCAAAATAGCTGGGCGCATGGAAAAACCCAGTGGGTTTTTCGGTCAAGACGACATGGTCGTCTTTCAAAATTGCACCCCGCCTACGACAGGCTTCCAAAATCTGTGGTACTGTCAGAAGTTCCACTGTCAGTCCTCCAAGTTATAGCCTTAAACAAAAATTGGAAAGGAACGCCCCTCCCAACCACCGTATACTTTATTGATTTTTTGCTAAATTGTCAACTAAATTTTATCGAAATTATTATCCAAAATGTTGCTAAATTTATCCGCCAGCTTACTACCAATTATAATAAAAAAAAAGCGGCAAACCTATACGGCCGCCGCAGAGCTACAAATGTCTTCAAGGTAGACGGTGCTGATGCTTTGATCACCCGCCAAACTGCTTGATAACGCATCTTTGCTCGAAATCACTTCGACAAACTTTGGTCCACCATGACCCTTGCCGAGCGACCAAGTCTTAATCGCGCTGTGAAAGCCGCCATCACCACTGACGACGACCACACCCTCAAGCCCAGGTTTTTCATAATAAGCCTGGTACATACCGTGGAGCAATAAATGATCAATATTGCCCTTATCGCTACCATTCTCATGGTTCTTCTTCAGAACCACCCTCATTCCCGGCAACGTTCTGATTTCTTCCAGATGTTGTTCAGAAATAAGTTTCCGATTACCAACATCCTTACTCGGACAGATATAAAAGTACATCTCTTCAACCTCATAACGGCGACAGATGAGCTCAATAACCTCAGCCGGAGGTAATTTAATCTTTGCCGCTCGAAGAGAAAGCAACAGATTCTGCCCATCAATGAAAAGTGCTACCCGCTTTCTTGCAACCACCAGCTCGGCGTTTCTCTTTGGCATCGTTAATGGCAACGGATAGGCCTCATAAGAACTACGATATCGTTTTAAGGCGACCCAAATTCCCGCTCTTAGCTCAGTATCCGTAATACCATTATGGAAGACAAACTCCTCCAATTCAGGCGTTGAGAAAACTCGCACCTTACCATGACAACCGACCAAAGAGCTTGGCTTAAACTGATGGTTGCCTGAAACTCGAATATTTGGCTTAAACTCAACCCGAGTAACAGACATCAGACTCTCCAAATTTCACCTCCTTATCTGCAGCTACGACTGCGGTTAACATCAAAAACCTAACAAAAAAAAGGCTAATTGTCAATCGCAAGTGGCCCAAAAATTGATCAGCTATCAACTCGGAAACAGCTTAAATTAATTGTTGTGACGATTACTGTTTAATAACAGCACTCGCCAGCCGGCAGCCCTGAGGCACAGTCACACGGTTCGGCGGCCCCGCAACATTCACCGTAAGGCCGGCCCGATCCGCACGGGCAATCATCGCTCAAATGCGGCATAAACAAAATTAGATCTTAAATAATTTTTTAGTATTTTCGACCGTTTTGGTCTCAACCATATTATATGGCAACTGTTTAATTTCAGCAATTTTAGCCGCGACATATTTAACATACTGTGGTTGATTACGCCGACCGCGATTCGGCACCGGGGCCAAATAAGGTGAATCGGTTTCAACTAAGATTGCTTCCAACGGCAGACGCTTGATCACCTCGGCTAACTTGTCCGTTTTATCAAAAGTAATGATGCCGGTAAAACCGACGTAAAAACCTAAATCCAAAAAATCCTCAGCTTCAGTAATCAAACCGCCAAAACAATGAATAACCCCATTTTTAAAATTTTGCTTAGCTAATATTTTCAAAATTTCCTGATAAGCACTCTTCGTTCCATCCCGACTATCGCGCCCGTGAACGATTAACGGTAAAGCAAATTCTTTGGCTAAATTGATATGATTAATAAAGACTTCTTTTTGGCGATTAAAGTTACTGTCAGTATGAAAAAAATCGATGCCCGTCTCGCCGATCGCCACGACTTTTTTTGAAGACTTGACCAACTCAGCATAATCGGCGGCAATAAATTCCTCGGGATGAAACTCACTGCCTAAGACATGAATCGGATGAAGCGCCACGGCCGCATAAACGCCGACTTCAAACTGCTCAGAAATTTCAATCGCTTTTTTGCTGGTTTGATATTGCGAGCCGACATTAATCACCCAAATATTATTTTTTTGGCAATCAGCTAAAACGTCCGGCCCGTCTTCATTAAATTCCGTAAAATTAACGTGAGCGTGGCTATCAATTAGCATACTATAAAACGGTGCTTATTTTGCTAATAACTTTCGGTACAAACGGCATTAAAATTTGTGCCGCCCCAATTAACCAAGTGGCAATTTTGGATGACTCAATAATTGAACCCAGCCACGGTGAAATTGAAATTGATTGGGCAAACGACAGCATCAGTCCCAGCGAAAAGATGGCTTCAATCAGACCTAAGGCCGCGCCCAGCATTCGGTTAATCGTTTTAGTAAAAGGAATAATTGACACTAGGTTGAACACCTTGCCGACTAAATAAAAAACCAAGCCAACCAAGCGATTGATAATGGTAAAAATTAAAATGAACGCGGTAATTCTAGCAGCTAAATCATTACCTAAAAAAAACGGCACCAACCAGCCGCTAACCGTGCCATAATAAAGTCCGGCCACCCAAGCGCCGAGAAATAGTCCGACGAGACCGCCAATGGCCTGAATTAAACCCATCGCAAAGCCAACCGCAATGAGGCTAAAAACTGAGAGTATCAAAACTAAATCTAAAATGGTTAAATACATAGTTATTAATTTAAGCGCGGAAAAATTGCCGCTGATTTTTTAATTTTGTCGGCGGAAAATATTTCTTCAATCAGCTGAGCGGTTTTAGGCATAAACGGCGTTAAGAGATAGGCCGACGCAACAATTTCATTAGCCGCGGTATTTAAAATTTTAGTGAGTTCATTTTTCTTACCTAATTTTGCCAGCTCCCATGGCTTGGTCTCAGAGATCAGCGAATCAACGACCGCCAACTTCTCCCAGACATATTTTATTGCTTGATCGATTCTAAAGGTATTCATTAATTCAGAATATTTTTTGTCCAAGCTCAATTTTTTATATTCAATAGTAATATTATTCTGCTCAATTAATCCCGTCACGCGACTAACAACATTACCTAGACCATTAGCTAAATCCGATTGATAAGCCTGATCCAACTGTTCAAATGAAAAATCACTATCGCCAAAGGGCGTCATATATCGTAATAAGTAATAACGAGTTACCTCATCGCCATACTTATTTACTATTTCAAATGGATCAACCACATTGCCTAGTGATTTAGACATCTTGGCGCCAGCGATATTGATATAGCCGTGAACAAACAATTTTTCCGGTAATGGCAGACCTGCCGACAGCAACATTGCCGGCCAATAAATCGCGTGAAATCTCGTAATACCCTTGCCGATAACATGGACGTTCGCCGGCCAATATTTTTTAAATTTAACCGAGTTTTTGGCATAACCTAAGGCCGTGACATAGTTACTTAACGCATCATACCAAACATACATCACCTGATCGGGATCATTAGGTACTGGTACCCCCCAGCCCCTAGCCCTTTTTTGCGATCGCGAAATTGAAAAATCTTCCAGCCCCTGGCGAATAAAACTTAGCATTTCATTTTTACGGCTCTCCGGCACAATCTGGTACTGATCGGACTCAAGCAATTGCTCTAACTTTTTTTGGTAATTACTAAGTTTAAAAAAGTAATTTTCCTCTTCAACCGTTTCGGGAACTGTCAAGTGTTCCGGACATTTGCCATCAACCAGCTCTTTTTCGGTATAAAATTGTTCACAGCCAATACAATACAAGCCCTTATATTTTTTCTTATAAATATCGTCTGGCTTAGAAGCTAACCATAATTTCTGCGATCCTAAAATATGGTCGCGATCGGTTGTTCTAATAAAACCGTCATTTGTTAAATTCAATTCTTTAGTTAAATCAATATATTTTTGAGTATTCCGATCAACAAATTTTTTTACTTCAATACCATCTTTTTCGGCTGCTAAAACATTTTTCAAGCTGTTTTCATCAGTGCCGGTCAAAAAATAAACATCATCGTCATTCAGGCGATGAAACCTCGCCAACGCATCAGTTTGCACCAATTCTAAAGCAAAACCAATATGGGGCTTAGCATTAACGTATGGAATAGCAGTTGTAAGATAAAACTTTTTTCTCATAGCTTATTTTCCGATAATAACCACAAACTCACCCTTGGTGTTTTCCGGTGTTAATTGTTTTAAAATTTCCTCCGGTAGTCCGCGATAAACACTTTCAAATTTTTTGGTCAGTTCACGACAAACCAACATTTCGCGTTTTAAACCAGCAGTTTGAAGTTGCTCCAGGGCCTTGGCAATGCGATGGACTGACTCATAAAAAACCACTGCCTGTTTTGACGCAACCATTTCTTTGATTAGAGTCTCGCGTCCTTTTTTATGCGGTAAAAAACCCAAAAATAAAAAACGATCGGTTGGTAACCCTGAAATTGCTAAAGCGGCAACGACCGCGCTTGGTCCCGGAACGGTTTCGACCTTAATTCCTTCAATCACTGCCGCCCTGACCAATAGACCCCCTGGATCAGAAATGCCCGGCGTGCCAGCGTCGGAAACTAAGGCCACGGCTTGACCGCTTTTTAATTTACTAATTAAAAAATCAATTTTACCTGAGGCGCTGTGCTGATGATAACTAACAGTCGGTGTGGTTATCTGATAGTTGTCCAGTAATCTCTTGGTTACCCTGGTATCTTCACAGGCAATTAAGTTAACAGACCCAAGAATTCTAACCGCTCGATAGCTGATATCTTCGAGATTGCCGATCGGCGTCGCGACAACGTAGAGTGTTCCCATATCATAAAAATAACAGAAAAACGATCTAATTTCAACCCTAGATCTCACTCAAATCAACTGTGCGCGGGATAAGTTTAATTAACGGAGTGCTGATAATACTGACAATCAATTTAATTAGAATATTGGCAATGATAATACTAATAACCGTACTCAATGGCAGGGAACCAAAAAACGCCAGTAACGAAAATACCACACTGTCGACGATAAGTCCAAAAAAATTGGAAATAAATACCGCCAAGACGTCATTGACTTTTTTAAAAACAAAACTAAAAATTTCTGTGTCAATCAATTCCGAAACAATTTGGGAAATAACACTAGCCATAACAATTCTTCCAACCGGCATCAAGAGTTGTTCATAAGCCTGCTGTAAAGGCCAAGTCGGATCCGCCGGCAGCTTGCCCACGACCCAAAATAGTCCGGCAATCATTAAATTAAATACCGCGGCGATAACGACGAGCTGTCGCGCATTATTTTTACCCCAAGTTTTGTGGACGAAATCACGCAAGGTAAATGTAAGCGGATAGATAATCGTGCCACCATCAACTGACATCAAGACTAGCGGTAAGAGAATAATTTTAGTTGACATAATATTTGCAGACACCTGCGCCGCAACATACATCGCACTGCTCAATAGCCCAAGGTTAACGGTTTTTTTCATATGACATTAAATAATTCATACAAACTTAATAATATTTTTATAATTTTAACGTATTTGCTTATTTCTCACCAGCCGCTGATAGGTAATGGCAAATCGATGAGCCTCATTACGAATGCGCTGTAATAATTTCAACGCGTCAGATTTTTTATCAAGCCTAATTGAATACTTTGAATTTTTGGTAAAAATTTCCTCTTCTTTTTTAGCCAAAGCAATTAACGGCCAAGTCAACCCTAAAATCTTTAAAGCCTGGGTAGCGGCTGACAGCTGCGGCTTACCGCCGTCAACCATTATTAAATCAGGCCAGGCACTTTGCTCTTTTGTGATTCGATAATAGCGACGCAAAACCACCTCTCTCATTGAAGCAAAATCTGACTGGCCCCGAACGGTCTTGATCTTAAACTTACGATAATTATTTTTGTCGGGCTTGCCACCACGGAACTGGACCATTGCCGCCACCACGCCCGTAGCGCCTAGGTTGGAAACATCAAAACATTCAATAACATTTGGCAATTTTGATAGACCTAACTTCTGTTGCAACTCAAACAGACTACGATCACCACTACTAACGCTAATGATAATATTTTTTTTAAGCAATTCTAAAAGCTTAAGTTTGTCACCTCGGATCGGAATTGTAAACTTGATCCTTTGCTTGGCTAAAATCGACAAATACTCAGCAACCAGCGGCTGATCGTTAATTTTATGCGGCAAGATTATTTCCGGCGGACAATCGTGATTAAAATAGTACTGTCGGATAAAATCGGACAATATTTTTTTTAAATCATTTTCCAAAAATACCAAGGTAAACTCCTGACGGCCGGAAATAACTCCCTTATTAATATTAAAAAGTTGGAAGAAAAATTTATCACCGACTTGCAAATAGTTTATCACGTCTTGATTATAATTTTTGGGCCGTTGAACTTTTTGCCGCGCATCAATATTAGCCAAAGCCTTAATTTGATCCCGACGTGATTTAGCTAACTCAAAATTTTGTTTAGCTGAAAAATCATTCATCTCTTGGCTTAATTTTTTTACTAACGCTACACTTTTGCCTTTTAAAAGCAACCTGACTAACTCAATACGCTTAGCATATTCAGCTGGCGCCACCTGTTCGGTCCATGGCGCCGTTGCCAATTTAATCCGCCCCGCCGTTTCATCTTTAACAGATAATTTTTTTCCAATTCTAATTTTAAATAAGCGGTTAGCTAACCTTATTATTTCCTGCCGTGAAGCGCCGGACGTATATGGACCAAAAACTTTATCATGCTGTTCCGGATTTCTAACGGTTATTAGGCGCGGAAACCTCTCCTCGGTAAACTTAACAAACGCGTAACGACTATCCCCCTTTAAATCAATATTATATTTTGGCTGATTGCGCTTGATCAGCTGAGCTTCAAGCAATAAGGCTTCAATTTCGCTGTCAGTCACAATAAATTCGACATCGACAATATTTTTAGCCAGCTCAGCTGATTTATCAATTTGATTTTCTATCTTAAAATACCAGTTTACTCGTTGGCGCAAATTCTTAGCTTTGCCAATATAAATAATATCACCGTCTTTATTTTTAAATAAATAGCAACCCGGATTCTTTGGTGCTGTTTTAATTTTATTTTTTAATTGAATCATTAAAATTGTTACTAATCAACAAGCGCCACGACTAAAACTAAATTAGTCGGCGTCAATTTTTTACCAACGATACCGATGTCTTTACGATAAAACATTTTTCAAATATTTTCCCGTGTATGACCACTTAGCACATTTGGCAATTTTTTCCGGGGTTCCCTCGGCTATCACCCGACCACCTTTTTCGCCACCCTCAGGTCCCAAATCAATTACCCAATCTGCTGATTTAATCACATCCAAATTATGTTCAATAACCAAAACCGAATTACCTTTATCAACTAAGCGATTCAAAACCCCCAGCAATCTTTTGATGTCATCAAAGTGAAGACCAGTCGTCGGCTCATCTAAAATATATAACGTATTACCGCCTTTACGTGACAACTCCGAAGTTAATTTTATTCGTTGCGCTTCGCCGCCGGAGAGCGTGGTTGCACTTTGACCCAAGGCGATGTAACCTAAGCCAACATCAGCTAAGGTTTTTAATTTATTATAAATTGCTGAAATATTTTTAAAGTATTCCAGCGCTTCTTCAACCGTCATCTTTAACACGTCTGAAATATTTTTACCTTTAAATCTGATCGCGAGCGTTTCTTGATTATATCTCGTCCCCTTACATTTTTCGCATTCAATATAAACATCGGGCAAAAAATGCATTTCGATTTTTTTTAAACCGTCGCCTTCGCATTCTTCACACCGACCGCCGCTGACGTTAAACGAAAATCGACCGGGCTTGTAACCCCGAGCTTTGGCTTCTGGAACCTGCGAAAATAATTCGCGGATTGGCGTAAAAATTCCGATATACGTTGCCGGATTACTACGCGGCGTTCGGCCAATCGGTGACTGATCGACGATGACCGCTTTATCCAAAATCCCATACCCCTTAAGCGACTTGTATTTTCCGGGTTTTTCGCTTGAGGACCAAAATATTTTATACAATGCTTTGTATAAAATGTCATTAATCAAACTGCTTTTACCGGATCCGGACACTCCCGTAACCGCCGTAAAAACCTTGAGCGGAATTTTGACATCAATATTTTTTAAATTATTCTCCGCGGCCCCGAAAATCTCCATAAAATCAAAGGCCCGGCGACGTTTTTTGGGAACTTCAATCTTTTTTAGACCAGTCAAATATTGACCGGTAATTGAATTTTTGGCTTTTTTAATTTCAGTCGGCTTGCCGGCAAAAACAATTTCACCGCCGTGGATACCAGCACCTGGACCCAAATCAATGACATAGTCAGATGCCAAAATTGTTTCCTCATCGTGTTCCACAACCACAACCGTATTACCTAACGCTTTCAAATTTTTAAGCGTTACAATCAATCGCTCATTATCGCGCTGATGCAAGCCAATTGACGGTTCATCTAAGATATATAAAACACCCCGCAACTCCGAACCAATTTGGGTTGCTAATCTAATACGCTGACCTTCACCACCCGACAAGGTTTGGGCTTGGCGCGACAGGGTAAGATAATCCAAGCCAACGTCAATTAAAAATTGCAGACGGCTTAAAATTTCACGCAGAATTAATTTAGCAATTTCTTTTTCGGTTGCGCTTAATTTAATCTCAACAAATAAGTCTTTTAAGCGCCCAATAGAAAGTTCTGATATCTCCCAAATATTTTTTCCCGCCACCGTGACGGCTAAAATTTCGGGCTTCAAGCGCTTACCATTACAAGCCACACAATCACCAAGCCGCATAAATTTTCCGATTTCTTGCCGCCGCCAATCTGACTCGGTTTGGGTATAGAGTCGTTCCAATTGTGGCATCACGCCTTCAAATTCACCGGTCCAACGATAATTTGAATCTTTGCTTCGCGATGAAATATCAAATTTAATGGCATCACCGGAACCAAATAAAATGATATTTTGAATTTTTTTCGGCAGCGTTTTCCACGGTGCCCACAAATCAAACTGATAATGCCCAGCCAGTCCGTCTAATAATTGTTTGCGCCAACCCTCACCGTGAGTCTGCCATGGCTTAATGGCACCTTCGGCGATTGAAAGATTGGAATTTGGCACAACTAATTCGGCGTCAACTTTTTGTAGAAATCCCAAACCGTGACATTCGGGACAAGCGCCGAACGGCGAATTAAACGAAAACATTCGCGGCTGAAGCTCTTCCACGGAAATACCACAATCAATACAGGCATTGTGTTGCGAAAAAAGTTTTTCCTTACTACCAATGACTACCAAAATTAAACCGTCAGCTTCCGCCGCCGCCGTTTCCACCGCTTCGCTTAAACGATTATTAATCCCTTTTTTAATCAGCAACCGATCAATAATAATTTCAATATTATGTTTAGTCTGCTTGTTTAATTTCAAATTCTGCCAATCATTCAAGGCTGAAACTTTACCATCAACCCGCATGCGACTGAAACCCTGTTTTTCTAATTCTTTAAACAACTGTTCATAAGTCCCTTTTTTAGCTCGAACCACCGGGGCTAAAATTTCAATTTTGGTGCCGGCTTTTTCCGTTAAAATTATATCAACAATTGTTTCAACTGATTGCGACATAATCCGCTTACCACAATTGGGACAATGAGGAATACCAATTCTGGCATAAAGCAAACGCAAGTAATCGGAAATTTCCGTGATGGTGCCAACAGTTGATCGTGGATTTTTGGAAATTGATTTTTGCTCAATCGAAATGGCCGGCGACAAGCCGGTGATTTTGTCGACGTCCGGCTTATTCATTAAACCTAAAAATTGTCGCGCGTAGGCGGATAATGATTCGACATAACGGCGCTGGCCTTCAGCGTAAAGCGTATCAAAAGCCAGGGTTGACTTGCCTGAACCTGATAGACCGGTTATAACGGTAAATTTATCAATTGGGATGTCAACATCAATATTTTTTAAGTTATGCTCGCGCGCGCCTTTGATGCTTATATTTTTACTAATTTCCTTCATAATTTTGTTAATTCGTTGACTTTTATGTTTAAATATGCTATTATTCAGGGTTGCAAACAACTATAACTGTGTCCAGATGTAATATGGAGGATGACCAATGCAACTGCCGCTCGCACCTTTGAACTTCATAGCCATAGCCATCGGAATGTGGATCGCGATTGCCGAAAAGCGATTTGATCACGCCGGCCTCGGCGGGCGGTCTATGCCGTGGCTGAATCACGGTGGCAACTACGCCGATCTGTTTCTGATCACAATGATCTGCCGCTTCGCTCAACCCTACGTCGGCCAATGGTCGACCAAGACAATCGTGCTGTGCGCGACCATCGGCGTCGGCGTTTCGGCACTAGCACACATGGTCTATGCCACGACCATGCCAATCCCGGGCCACATCATTGACCCGCGCTATAAAGGACTGAAAAGGATAACTTGGGGCGGTTGGTACCACGCGGCGTATTTCGCCTGGACGGTAACAATCATTCTACTCTTCTTCTTATCCAGTCCCGGCGCACCGCGCCTGTATGCCTGCCTGGCTCTCACGGCGTTTGTGCCGCTAGCCATCATTCAACCCGGCTGGGAAATCCACCGCGTCCTCGAAGGACACGGTCGAATCGACCGGCTCGGCTGGATTCAGGCCATCACGGCCTGGGCACTCATTTGGAGTGTTGGCTACACTCAACCCTAAACGCACCCTGTTTTCGCCGCAGACCTCGTCGCCCGACGCGGTCTGCAATTTTTTTTACAATTTTTTCTTTAACAGTTCAATCCGATCTCGCAACTCAATCGCTTTTTCAAATTCCAAATTTTCCGCGGCCACTTCCATCTGCCCGGCCAAATCGATAATTAGTTTATCAAGTTCAAACGCTTGGCCTTTTTCACCAGGTTCAATCACCACCTCTTCTTCCGCGATTGACTTAATAATTGTTGTCGGCGTAATACCATGCTTAGCATTATAAGCTTGCTGAATTTTCCTCCGGCGATCAGTTTCCGAAATTGCTTCTTTAATTGATCTGGTCATCACATCAGCATACATTATCACTTTTGAATTAACATTTCGGGCCGCGCGGCCAATGGTCTGAATTAAACTTCTGGCATTTCGCAAAAAACCTTCTTTGTCCGCATCCAAAATCGCCACCAAGGCAACTTCCGGCAAATCCAAACCTTCACGCAATAAATTAATCCCGACCAGTACATCATATTTACCAATCCGCAATTGACGCAAAATCTTGGTTCGTTCCATGGTATCAATTTCCGAATGAAGATAAACCGACTTCATACCTTGGCTCTGTAAATAATATGACAAATCTTCAGCCATTTTTTTGGTCAGAGTAGTAATTAGCGTTCGATATCCCTTGGCGGTGACTTGTTTGACCTCTTTAATAACATCGTCAATTTGTCCACTCAGCGGTTTAATTTCAATCGGCGGATCAACGACGCCAGTTGGCCTAATTATTTGCTCAATCGTCTGCTGGCTGGTTTTGGCCTCATAGTCTGACGGCGTTGCCGATACATAAATAACGTGATTCATATATTTTTCAAACTCATCAAATTTCAACGGACGATTATCATAGGCCGACGGCAACCGAAAACCATAATCAATTAAATTTTTTTTTCGTGCAAAATCGCCGTGATACATCCCGCCGAGTTGTGGTATTGTTTGATGACTTTCATCAACCACCATTAACCAATCGTTAGCGAAAGAATAACAAAAAAAATCAAGTAGCGTAAACGGCGGCTGACCGGGCAAGCGATCGTCAAAATGACGAGAATAATTTTCAATCCCCTTACAATAGCCCAACTGTTCCATCATTTCCAAATCATAATTAGTTCGCTGCTTCAAGCGATATGATTCAACGGTATCCAATTCCGGCAAGCGAGCGGCTAATTCCTGGCGAATCGAATTAATCGCTTTCGGAATTCGATCGGCCGGCACCACAAATGGTCTAGCCGGATAGATCCAAATTTCATCAAGCTTGGCTGAAACTTTCTTAGTGATCGGATGCAACTCGCTTATTTTTTCAACCCGATCATGATGTAACTCAATTCTAATAATTGAATTATTCGAGAAACCCTGAACAACATCAATAGTGTCGCCTTTAGCCCTGAAGCGACCTGGACGGAGTTCCGTGTCGTTGCGCTCATATTGAATGGCGACTAATTTTTTGAGTAAACTTTGGCGCTCAATTTTTTGAGCTACTTTTAAATGAAAACTTTCACTTTGAAAATCTGACGGCTGACCGAAACCATAGATACAAGATACCGACGAAACGACGATTACATCTTGGCGCGACATCAGCGCCGTCGCCGCTTCCATCCGCAACTGCTCAATCTGCTCATTAATCATGACATCCTTTTCAATATAGGTATCCGACGGGGGCAAATAACTTTCCGGCTGATAATAATCGTAATATGAAATAAAATAACAAACCTTATTATTTGGAAAAAAAGTTTGAAATTCTTGATATAATTGAGCCGCCAAAGTTTTATTGTGTGATAAAACCAACGTTGGTTTCTGAATTTCATTTATCACGTTGGCGACGGTAAAAGTCTTACCCGATCCAGTCACACCCAAAAGCGTCTGGCGCGAATATTTATCATAGCCAGCTACCAGTTTATCAATTGCCTTAGGCTGATCGCCTCTAGGGGGGTAGATGTTATTTAGCTGAAATTTTGTCATAGCAAGCAAAGGGACACCATAAATCCCTTACGTAATAATATTTAATTGTATCTCTTATTATATCTCTAAAACCTTCACCAGTCAAACCAACCTGCTGTATTTTTTTTACAAAATTATCCGTAAATTAGCATCAATCGTAATTATTTATTCAGTTAACGACAGATTATTAATCAGCTGCTCCCTAATATTTTGAAATTCATCTGCCGTTCTTTGTAGTTCTACATTAAAGATATTCTCAAAATCAATTTTCCACAAAAACAACATTTTTTTTATCTGCTCGTAGTCCTGAACTCTCAACATTTCTAAAAGAATTTGTTGCTGATCCGAAGACAATTGGTCATTAATATTTTTAATAACGCGCTGAAAAACAAAAAATAAAAAATCATTACCCAACTTTTCAGTTTTAACTTTATTTATCTTTAGTACCATAAATTTCCTTCCTTAAACTTCGATTGGCAAGCAAACTCCGCAATTTCGGCCAAAGCATCTCTTTGGCTATTAGTACACCACCAACGGCTAAACCTAATGACCTTGGCTCCACAGCGGAGGAGGCGGTTATTCCGAGCACTACCCGTAAAATTGCTCGGCCGTCACTAAGTAATAAGTCGCGCGGTATTTTTTTAATAGTATCTAAAAAATCCGGTCCCATTTTAGTTAATACCGCTTCGCGCGTTTCCATTAATTCTAGAGTTTCCGCGGACAAAGCATCAGCCACGTCCTCCGATAAAACTTCGTCCCCTTCAATGTTCAATACATGACGAAGCGAAGCCAGATATTCTTGGCCTTCCGAGGTAGCACCGATGCTAAATAAAGATGCGCCAGACTCAACTAATGTTTGTCGTTTCTGCAATAATTGACTTCCTTCCCCAATTTCGGCACCGGCGAAATCCGACGGAATATATTTCTCTCTATTCATATTTATATAATCTGAAATCTTTTAATAAAAAAATATTACTTACCTAGAACTTCCCTATTCAGCTTGTTCAACCTTTAACAAAGTAGCCTGCTGCAACAATTCCTGAATTTTTTGCTCTGTTACATCATACGCGCCTTCGCCAAAACGATAAAAAACAATTTGTCCGTTGGCGTCAATTAAATACTTAGCCGGCCAATAATGATTTTGGTAAACCCGCCAAGTTTGATAATTATTATCCAAGGCGACGGGATATTTAATGCCATAGTCGCTGACTGCTTTTTTCACATTATCCAAATTCTGTTCAAATCTGAATTCCGGCGTATGAACGCCAATTACCTCAAAGCCGTAATTATGATACTTGTCGTACCACTGATTAACATAAGGAATATCTCGCTGACAATTGATACAGTTATAAGTCCAAAAATCCACCAAAACTACTTTGCCCTTTAAATCACTTAATTTAACCGGCGAACCATTGACCGTATTAAGCCAATCGCTCAAACCGGTAAATTCCGGCGCGGCTTGATTAACCATCGGACCGTGCATAACAGTTTTAGCTAGTGAAAAAATTTCCGGATATGGATTATTGGCATAGATTGCCATATAACCAACTGTCACAACAATAACAATAACAAAGATCGGCACTAAAAATTTATATTTTTTCCAAATTTTTTTCATCTATTTTATTCCAAGCGCCTCACTAATGGCACCGCGGTCAAAGCCAACAATAATTTTTCCACCAACATCAAAAACGGGCACGCCAATTTGACCGGACTTCTTGATCATTTTCTGCGCTTTCATCGGGTCGGCCGCGACATCAATCTCGCTATAAGCAACTTTATTTTCTTTAAAAAATTCCTTGGCCTTAGCACAATAAGCGCAAGTTGGGGTGGTATATATTATGATCTTGGACATATTTTAACCTTCTAACAAATAGGCTAATGCTTCACCAAATTCCTTGGCGGCGCTAGGGTCCTTTGCCGTCACGACACTACCATCAACTTCAACTTGCATCCCAGTATATTCGCCGCCGTGATTAATAATATTTTCTTCTTCAGTGGGAAATCCAGTTACTCTTTTCCCCATTAAAATTCCAGCGTTTGCTAAAATTGATGAAGCGATACAAATCGAAGCGACCAGCTTACCGGCAACCTTAAAAGATGAGGCTAACCTCAAAGCCTCAGGATCATCAAAATACTGACGCGATCCCGATCCGCCCACAAAAATTAGCGCATCACTTTCGGTTGGGTTAATTTCCGCGAGGGCCAAATCTGGTTCAATCTCGGTCCCCAGTTTACCACTGGCTTTATGCCTAGTTTTTGATGCAATCTTAACCCTAATACCACGCTGCTCTAGAATCGCTTTTGGCTCAAGCAACTCTTCATCGCGAAAGGTTTGTTGGGCAACAATAAATATCGCTTGTTTTGACATATTAATTTAATTATAACATAAAACAGACCCTTAGTCTTGCCTAGTGAGACTAAGGGCCCGTGACTTACTAAAGTTATTAACTAACGGCTAACACTAATCGTCGGTGTTGTTCCGCCAACTGATTCGGCATCACATGCGCCAACCATAATTCTTCCGGTGGATGATTTCATAATGTAATAATCAGTATTCGCGGCGCTACCGGTTTTTGAGTCAATGGGCATCGAGGCTAAATACGTACTCACCAAATTATTACTTAGATCCAAACAAGCCGCTTGGGTGGCCTGAGCCGTGCAGGTTGTGTTGCAACCAGAACCAGCTGTGCCTAGCACATAATAATTGCCAGCGGTTGCGGCGGACAAATTGCTCGGTAACACACCTTGATTATCAACCGTATACTTTAACACAGCATTCAAAATCGAATTAACTGAACTCCATCGCTCGGCATTTCTGGCCTCGGACAAACGACGAACCGGATCAACGGCAACATAAATAATGGCGGCCAATATCGCAATGATGGCGATAACAATTAATAGCTCAATTAAAGTAAAACCTTTTTTCTTCATAAATATACCTCCGCGCCTTTCGGCTATTAGAAATATTAAAATTTTTAATGATATAAATATTATAGCACAAAATATCTGCCATCACCAACTATAAGTTATCAACATAAGACCCATCAACCCAACCAATTTTCCCACCGCCAAGGTCAATTTTAAGCCAGCCGTTTTTTTCATCAATCATATTGTATTCTTGGCCTGATTGGGCCTGACCGATAACTGAAAAATTGGCACCAGCATCGGCCCTAACATTTAAAAAGCCGACGCTCGTTGGTCTGATCTTAACTAACCTTGGCAAAGTCTCAACTGCTGCTGGTGTAGTTGTCGCCGTCGTCGTAGCAGTAGTTGTCGCCGGATTTAAAATATTATTGCGCAGCGCATCCAATAATTCCAAATCGATATCAGCCTCAATGTTTGAATCATATGAATTGGATGGATAAACGTTTTGGTATAAATCATTACCGCGTTGGCGCCAAACAAATAATCCGACCAAAGCCAAGAGTAAAGCTACTAACACCGACAACCTAAAATAAATCATTTTCCAGCGCCGGCGCTCATAAGTTGACGGCATGACTCTAAATAATCTTCTTTCTAACGGTAGTAAATTAATGTCGCCGGTTGCGGGATTATGGCGCAGCCCTCGCCAAGCCAAGCCAGCAACGTTGTCAAAAATAATATTTTTATGCTGCGTTTTTAAAACATTTTTTGGATCAGAAACTTTAGCTAAAGCGTCCCCAATATTAACTTCCAATCCCAGCGCATCAGCAAAAAATTGATCAACCCCAGGCGTCAGTGCCGAACCGCCGGCCAAAATTACCTCCGTTACCATTCGACCACTCTCTTTTTGATAAAAATCAATTTGCGATTTAGCTTCCGCAACTAAATTAGCATATTCTTTTTTTAAAATCTGCCAGGCTCGCGGCTGTTGTTTTTTTTGGTTTAATCCGTACTTGGATTTTATTTCATCAGCGCGCTGGGCAGTGACTTTTAAACCGCTCATTAAGGCTTTAGTAATTCTGCTACCAGCAATTTTTGACTGGCTGCTGGCTCGAATACCGTTTTGATCAAAGATATTAAAATTAGTCGTTCGCGAGCCAATATCAGCAATCAATTTAGCCTGGCCCTTAGCGATCTGATTAACAACTCCTCGGGACAAGCTAACCGATTCTAAATCAAAAGCCACCGGTTTCAAATTTACCATACTTAAAACCTCAATATAGCTATCGACGACCTGGGACGGAACGGCGACATAAAATATTTCCTGGGTTCCGCCCTGAACTGATATGGTCTTAAAATCAAAATAAATTTCTGAAGTTTTAAACGGAATGACCTCTTCGGCCTTGAACGGAATAGTTTTTTGAATTTCACGATGTTTTAAGCCGGCCGGAAACTTAAAAACCGCACTGAAAACTTGTGATTCAGGAATCGACAAGATACAGTACGGACTCTTGATAGGCTTAGGCTGAGCGCTAATCAATAATTTCTGCAAATACTCCGCCAACTTATTTGGTTTTTTGATAAGACCATTAATGATGATGCCTGATGGCAACACCACGCGAGCATAAGTCGAAATCCTCGGCTTGCTAAAAATTTTTTTGGAAATTATCAAAGCCTCAATTGAATGATCTGAGATATCAAGGCCAAAAATTTGTTTGATGATCATTTTGTTTTATTCCTCCTGCCAGTTCAAAATCGACAGCTGACTGTCGACGTGGATTAAAATTTTTTGGAAATATTCATCGGCCTTACCGACGGCTTCAATGGAAGCAGTCGAACCGCTGGTAACAATATTTATTGTACACGAATCATCATTGATTGACAAACTGCCAGAATAACTGCTCCAATTTTTTCTTAATTTTTGTAAGCCTTCCTCAATACCGGCGTTGGCTGCAGCCTCGGCCCGAGCCGACTGGGAATGACCATAGCTCGACTGGATACTATCAATACTATTCAGACTTACCGCCAGCCCAATCGTTAAAGCCGCCGTCGCGATAATCAAAAGCGATGTCAACGCAATATAACCGTTTGGTTTTTTCTGATAATTAATCATTTTATTTAACTCCCCTTAATTCAACAGCAAACTCAATTGAACTGCTCGTTTGATATTCAGCTAAGTTATCAGGATTCTTATACTCAATCGTCAAGGCAACCCCGATATTTTTTGAACGTGTCAGATATGACAAGTCTGAAAATTGACCACTCACCGCAACTAACGATGTATTTAGATCCTGTGCCGGTAATGATTCAACGGCCCGAGAAATTGATTTAGTAAGATTGTCAAACGTATAGGTAATCTGCTGTCCACTTGATTCTTCGACGGTAATACGGTCGCTGGTTAGTGAATTTATTTTTTTGGCCGACCGAAAATCCCGCCTCATCAAACTACTAATTGATTCAACATTATAATTAACTTCACTCTTAGAATTATTTGACGACTGCCCACCAACAATATTAATAATCAAATAAGACATTGATAACAGGATTGAAGCGACGATAGCAATATATATTATCGTCTCAATTAAAGTAAAACCTGATTTTTTAAGTTGGGGATACATTATGGCGTGTAATTAATTATCACCTCATTCAAAATCGGCGTTTTCGTACCGTCACCTGACAACTCAGCCCGATATTGAACCCACTGCTTAAAATTTAAGTCCGGGCTTATGATTGATCCACTTGAATCCGTAAAATAAAAACCGCTGCCATCAGCCCCATACCAATTAGACCAAGTGCCTGGACTCCCGCCGTTATCCGGTGCGGTCCTGACCTGAAATTTAATTGAACACGACGGCGAACAAACTGGAATAATCTGACTCCATTTAATAAGATTCACCGCGGCGGCCGCGCCCATATCAAAAGCTGATGAAATCAAATAACCACTCGTCTGATAACCACTACCGCCAGCCATGGCCGGTCCCCAGCCAATAGTCACTGAATCCAAACTAACCGCCTGTGAACCATCACTGGCTAAAAATGCTTTGAACATCAGTTGCCCCGTGGAGGTTGAAAATGATGAAATATTTGAATTAATGACCGCGGCGGTATTGGTATTGGCGGCCGTAGCCGTGGTCCAAGTACTACCATTCCAATACTGCCAAGTACTGCCGTTATTATCAGACAACTGATAATAAATTTCCCCACCATTTTTAGTGGCAACTTCGGTAAATGACGACCAAGTGTCGAGGTTATTGACCGTATCTGATGAGACCGGATTGATCGTTGGCTGATTGGTCGGATAACCAAAGGTCGACCCCGACCAAGACAAATTTAAATTATCAAAATTTACCGTCAGTGGCCCGGTATTACTATTAGGCGTCTCCACCCAAACGGCAAATTTAACATAATAGGTACCGACATTAGTAACCCTAGAAGCGACGTCAATGTTGGCCTGATTGGTCCAACTCTGCGTCGAATTAATTTCTCCCGATGACCATACCTCTTGACCAATGACTGGCGTCCCTGGTGATGAATCGACAAAAACATAAACTTTAAAAGTTAACGGCGCGGAATTGTAATCAGTAACATTGTAATCAAAATTAACCGTAACCGTCGGATTACTGACCGTCGTTTCAAAGGCCTGATACCAATAGCCACCCAGTTCATCATTTTTGCCGCTCGGAAAACTGACATTTACGATCCCGCCCGGATTACCGCCACTAGCAGCGTATGAACCAGCAACGTTTACTTCACCACCGCCCTGGTCCCAATCGCTATAAGTCCAGTTGCTGGCATCAGCATTAAAATTGGTATTTATTAAAGATCCGGTTTGAACCGTACCCTGATTTTTAAGTTGCGCTAAACCGTCCACAACTTCGATTTTATTAGGGTCGTAATTATAATCTGCCGCCATGGTAAACGGCCAAACTTTTATACCACACCCGTCAGCGGAAACCGAGGCTAAACTAAGCTGCCCACCAGTATCAATATTGATATTACTATCATCGGCATTATATTTTGTCGGGTCGGCCCAAACCGTCTGTCCTGATCCGCCGACCCAATCAGTCTGCCGCCAATCGCTAGACTGCCAATTTGTTAAATAAGAATTTAAAATCACCTTATTTAAAACACCGTTAACCGCGGTATAAGAAACGACTACGGTCACTTTTTTGGTTTCTAAATCAATTTGTGATCCGGGGGTTACACAATCAACAAGATTTTTACCGACATCACGACAGGCATTGCCAATTGTTGTGACGCACGTGAATTTCGCCGCCAAAAAATCAGACGAACCGCTAAACTGCCAGTGTCCGATTGACTGATCAAGTCCATAGCTGCCATTAACTAAAAAATTCCAAGCCTGACGACGGATGGACCGAACCGCATCAATTCCCTGCTGAGCATAAATAGTAGCGGCATCTTTTTCTTTGGCTTGAATATCACTACCATAAGAATTCATCAGCAGGCCAATTAAAGCGGTCGCAAATAGTCCAAACAAGGCAACAGCTAAAATTACCTCAACTAATGAAAAGCCTGATTGTTTTTTCAAAGCGGTCATTAATTATTTTATTAGCCCAAGGTCGTCGACCGTAAAATTCTTCGCAGCAGCGGTTGGACCTAAAACCGTAATAATCCCGACGTTATCAGGCGTTCCAGCATACGCCTTAAAATTTAAGTCCGTGCCAAAATCGGTTGAGACGGAATAAGGCGCCGGATAGTTTAATGCCAAATCATAATCCGAGTCCCGAGTTACGTAACGATCTCCTCGATACAAAATAATTTGATGGGCCGACGAATTAAAATAAACTCCCCAGGCTGAGCCGTTTAAACCACTCCGGGCTTGGTCGTGAGCCTTCCGAACAAATTTTTCGATTTGATCTGAATAAGTATATAAATCCGACGAAGCGTTGAATGATTGAATAAACGGAATACTAAGGCCAGAAATAATAACTAGCATGGCCAAAACTAAAATTGTCTCAACTAAGGTAAAACCTTTCATTATTTATTGATTAAATTTTGCCGTAATCTGATAAATGGGCGAAATGACTGAAATCGCGACAAACCCAACAATGGCCCCGACGAAAAGCAGTAAGGCTGGTTCTAATACCGTCGACATATTTTTTGAGGCATTATTGACTTCTTTTTCAAAATATTCCGAAAGATAAGTTAATGATTCGTCGAGGCGTCCGCTTCGCTCACCGACACCAATCATTTTTATCAGCAGCAACGGAAAGTAAGGCCGACGAGACGATTGCCTAATCGACTGTAAACTTTCGTTCAAACTTTTGCCGCGGTTAATCTGCGGCAAAACCTTACTTAACAATTTTTTATAAACATAATTGTTAGTCGTTTCAATCGAAATTTTTATTCCTTGGTCAATGGTCATACCGCTTTTTAAAACAATGGCTAAAGTACGACTAATTAAAACCAAGTTGTAATTAATAATGATTTGACCGACAATCGGTGACTTGATTACTAACCAATGCCAAGCCGGCTTGGCAAATTTCTGACTGATTAAAATTCTAAACAGTACGACCGCGACAAAAACGGTAATAATAATAATCAAACCATAGTTATCCATGACGTCAGCCACCCAGATTAAAATTTTAGTCGGCAGGGGCAAGCTAAAATTAAGCGACAAAAAAAGCCGTTTGATTTTCGGCAGGACAAAGTAAGCTAAAATTAACCCCAGACCAAAAGTCGCGCTTAAAATTATCGCCGGATAAAATGAAGCGGCTTGAATATTGCGTCGTAACTCTAAACGATCCTCTAACTCAGAGGATAAATATTCCAAATTTTCTTCAAGCGTTCCGCTATCTTCACCAATCTTAATTATATTAATAAACAGCGGATCAAAAATATTGGGAAAATTTGATAATGCTTGGCCCAGGCTTTGACCGGCCCTGACCTTAGCTAAAATCTCTGAAATTACTTTTTTAAATTTTCGCGCGGTCGCTTGCTCGGTAATAATTTGTAATGATTCGACTAAACTAATACCCGACTTAGTCATCGTCGCCAAATGTTTTACCATTAACACCTTATCAATTAACGAAACGCCGCTAAAGATTGGAATATCAAAATTTTTATGAACCGCACCAATTGGAGAAATTTTTTTTATAAACCAACCATTACTAATCAACAAACTAGTCGCTTCCTTAAGCGTACTTGCCTCGGTTATTCCTTTTTTTATCTTATTACCTTGGTCGTAGGCAATATATTTAAACCTCATATTTTTGTTTTTTATTCGCGCGTTGCGCGCAAAACTTCTTCGATGGTAGTAATTCCAGCTAAAGCTTTACGAACACCATCCTCAATCATGGTCGTCATCCCCTCGCTCACGGCCATTTTTTTTATTTGATCGGCATCCGCCCTTTTCATAATCAAATCGCGGATTGATTCAGTCACATCTAAAACCTCATAGATTCCGATTCTCCCCGCGTAGCCGGTGTTACCGCAGACTGGACATCCCTTGCTCCGATATAATCGAATACTCTTATTGTCAAAACCAAAAAGTTTTTCAATTAAGGTCGCGGAAAATTTTGTCTTCAATTCTTCCAGCGTTTTTTCTTCACTAACGATGCACTCGGTGCAATTTTTTCTAATTAACCGCTGAGCGACAATAATATTTACCGTTGAGGCGATTAAAAAAGGCTCAATATTCATTTCTAAAAATCGGGGCAAAGCGGTCGCCGCATCATTAGTATGAAGCGTCGATAAAACCAAATGTCCAGTCATCGCCGAATTAATAGCAATTTCGGCCGTATCTTGATCGCGAATTTCGCCAACCATAATAATATCCGGATCCTGACGTAAAATTGAGCGCAAACCGGCCGCAAACGTTAGGTTAGTTTTAGGATTAACTTGAATTTGGTTGACGCCCTCAATATCGTATTCAACCGGATCTTCAATGGTTGAAATATTAACCTCCCGGCGATTTAAAATCTTTAAGATTGCATAAAGCGATGTGGTCTTGCCCGAACCAGTCGGTCCGGTTGCTAAAACCATTCCGTACGGCTTCGAGTATTCTTTTTTTACTTTAAATAAATCAGCCGCCGACATCCCCAAATCCTCGAGACCAAATTGCCGGTTTTTTTCCGATAATAATCGCAACACAATTTTTTCGCCATCAACAACGGGAATAATTGACACACGAATATCTAAATTATTTTCATTAATTTTGCTTCTTATTTTACCGTCTTGCGCACTTAAATGTTCATCAGTTCTAAGCTTTGACATAATCTTGATTCTCATAACAATCAGTTCGTGAACGGCTTTTGGTAAATCAATAATATCGTGCAAAATTCCATCAATGCGAAACCTAACCAAGGTTTTTTCCTCCAGCGGCTCAATATGAATATCGGACGCCTTATTGTCATAAGCATATTCAATAACTGTGTCAACAATTTTAATAATCGGCAAATCATTTTTATCTTTGCTACTCTTGGCCTCACTAATATTTTCCTGAATAATTTTGGCAAATTCTTTAACAATGCTTTGCTGATATTTAGTTAAAGCACTTTCAATATTTTGCGCGGTCGTGTAGTACACCTTGGCCTGTTCACCCGTCTTCTTTTCAATTAACTTAACCAACCTTAAATTACCAGGATTGACCATCGCCAATTTAAGAACATTTTCAGCGCGGCCAAAAGCAATAATCTTTTGGGCCTTGGCCATAACTTTTGGGATAATTTTTAGTACCGCTTCATCAATGACTATTTTTTCCAAATCAATAAATTCATACTTCAGCTCAGCGGCGATAATTTCACCCAAGTGGTCGTCAGAAATCAAATCACTATCAACTAAAACCTCCGCCAGCGGAGTTTTATTTTTTTGGGCAAAAACCATAGCGCCTTCCAGTCGCTCCGGCGCGATAATCCCCAATTGTTCAATAATTGTTTTCAATCGCTCGTTGGATATCACCATAATTAATTGGGCAAATATTTGCTCACTCGCTTAACTATTTCATCCAAACTGTAATCGCTTTTTACCAAATAATCTCGGGCCCCTAAATTTTTGCCCTGATAAATATCTTCGGGCTGTCCTAGGTTAGACAAAATAATCACCGGCAATTTGCTCGCGCTTACATCAGCATTAATTTTTTTTAAAACATCAAAACCATCCATATCAGGTAACATAATATCCAGTAGGATCATATCAACACCAGAGCTTTTTATTTTTTCCATCCCTTCGCGCCCGCTGCCGGCTAAAATCGGCTGATAGCCGTGAGATTCAAGACTTTTTGAAAGCATTTTGGCTAAAAAATCATCATCCTCAACAAGCAATATTTTTTTGGGGTTAATTTTATCCATATTTTATCATATTATACCATATTTAAAGCAACAGTACCAAATAAAAAACCAGCCTTACCGCTGATCAACTTTTTATTAATACTAAATGACAACCGCTTTTTTTAAGGTTGAAACTTTATAGATGGCAAAAAACAAAACCGCGGCGGCCAGCCACTGAATTAAAGACAGCGAATTATGGTGCACAAAATATTCTAGCATGATAGCCGTCAACGGAAAGGCCAACTCACAGATGGTTGAAACCGAAGCCGTCACTCTTTTTAACCCATAATAGTAGAGGAACATCGCCGTCCCGCCGGAAGTAAAAATCATAATTGCAAAAACCATTAACTGCGTTTTAGTAATTTGCCCGATCGCGCCAAAGCTGCCGGTCGTTGAGGCAATTACTGCCATTATCAACGTCGCTAAACCAAATCTCAGATAAGTGCTCATCCGAAAACTGGCATTCTTTAACGCCCGTTTACCAAAAACCGTCGATGACCCCCAGGCAAATGCTGCTCCCAAGGCAAACAAGGCTGCTAAGGAAGTTTTATCGCCGGTATGAAAATTAGGAAGTAAACCGCTAAAAGTAATAAAATAAGTCGCCACTAGAGCTAAGACTGACCACCGCCAAAAATCCTTGGGCATTTTTTCTTTCAGGACAATCTTTGCCAAAATTAACGCAAAAACCGGCTGCAGCTTCTGAATTAAGATAACAATCGACAAATTAACAAAATTAACGTAAAACAAGGCTTTAGTAATAAACATTGTTCCGATGACGCCCCCGAAAATGGCAATCCAAAAAAAAGCGAACCAGTCGGCGGTTTGAAATTTTTTAACCTGTTTGATTTCAGCGATAAAAAACGGCAGCAGCATTGCAAACACTAAGGCATGTTCAATAAAAACCACCAGCGGTACCGGTAAAGTGTACAAAGCTGGTGTTAGAACAATGCCGTCAATGCCCCAAAAAATTGCGGCAATAATTATAAACAGTGGTCCGATCAAGCCAATTTTTTTCATAAACCAAAAAATTTTTTAGCTAATTTAATATCGTGTTTAATTTGTTTTTTCAGCGCTTTCGTCGAATTAAACTTTTCAACATCTCTAAATCTCAAAATTAATTTCTTCTTAACCTTCTGCCCATATAAGTCCCGTTTCAAAGTTAACAAAAAAGTTTCGCAGGTCGCGTAAGAAACGGCAAATGTTTTGGGTGGCCCAAGATGAGTGACGCCGGGATAATAAACGTCACCGACTTTAATAAGCGAAAAATAAATTCCCCACTGATCTTTTTTAATGCTCTGGCTGACCGGGATATTTATCGTGGGGAATCCTAAACGCCGTCCGCGTTTAAAACCTGACTTTATTTTTCCATCAATTTCTAAAAACATTAGCCAATTATTTTTTGGTGGCAACGCCTAGACTGACAGTTAACAATTCAAACGCCGCGGCAAAAACCGTCATCAACATTAACCCCAGAAAAGCGACGGCCACCAATTCGTTACCGAAACCGCCAGCCACTCCTAAAATTCCGGTGAAGAGGATCAAGAAGGCTAACATTGGCAAAACCGACACTAAAACGACCAATGAGCTGTTAACCATTTTACGATCCTTAAATCGATCGCTCAAAATCTGACCAAATCGATACCAGATCACCGTCGCTAAGCCGGCAAAAAAGAATAAAACAATAATCGGTACAAAAACTAAAAACAGGTCATTGGCCTTAAACCAAGTTTCAATAATGGACAGGCTAATAAAAACAAACAAAAAAAGCAAAACTAAAATTATATTAAAACCGAATAAAATTAACCCATTTTTTAAAATCTCCTCCTTAGCCTTTTCCTCGTGACGTTTTTTGATCAGTTTTATGATGCCCATAAATTTTAGTGTTATTTTTAAAGATAAAATAAAATCTTTTAATTTTAACATTTTAACATGAATTTTTGGTGTAATTTTTCGTTTAGTATCTTTAACCATCAAAGAATATAACGCCACTCCAACACCAAGCAAAAAGATGCCAGGTAAAATTGGCAAAAAGATGCCCAACACCCCGACCAACATCACAACCGCAATCAAAATTAACAATAAAATTTCAACGACGAGAGCGAAAAATAATGATAAATTTCTAATCATGTAAGTAGCTTCCTATAAATTATAACATAAAAGAAGAAAAAACTTAAGGGACAAAACCGAGGGCCTGAAGTTTCCACAGCTTTGAGTAAATACTTGATTTCTTCTTCAGTAGAATGGTATGGGTTCCCTGCTCGGCCACCGTGCCATTACTGATAACAATGATTCGGTCCATTTTTCTAATTGTCGAGAGTCGGTGGGCAATTACAATCACCGTTTTGCCTTTCATCAACGTATCAAGCGCATCTTGAATCAATCGCTCGGACTCAGAATCAAGACTAGATGTTGCTTCGTCCAAAACCAAAATGGGCGAATTGCGCAAGATCGCGCGGGCAATGGCAACGCGTTGTCGCTCGCCGCCGGATAATTTGATCCCCCGCTCGCCAACGTAAGTGTTATAACCCTCTGAAAGATTTTTGATAAACTCATGACAGTGAGACAGTTTGGCGGCGATCATAACTTCTTGATCAGTAGCATCGGGCTTGCCATAACGAATATTTTCCATTAAGGTTCGGTGAAATAAAATTGGATCCTGCGGCACCAAGCCAACATTCGACCACAAGCTTTCCTGGGTTACCTTCGCAATATCTTGATTATCAATTAAAATCTTGCCAGCCGTGATGTCGTGCATTCTCATTAATAATCTAATTACCGTTGTTTTACCCGCTCCCGACGGACCGATTAAAGCCACGTGTTCCCTGGATTTAATTTTTAAATTTAATTTTTTCAGAACTCTTCGGGTCTGATGATAATAAAAATCAACCCCCTCAAAATCAATGGTGCCATTTACGACGACTAGCTTTTGCGCCTTGACAATGTCTTGAATCTCATGTGGTGTTTCTAAAATTTCAGTCATCTCCTGCGCATCGGCCAAATTTTCATAAATATCACGAATAATTCGGCCAAAGTCCCAAACGCGCATAAAAATATTTATCAAATAGGCTTGAATCAAAACAAAATCACCAATGGTCAGGATATCGCGCTGCCATAATTTAATCGCCAAATAAAAAACGGCTATTTCCAGCGAGATTATCAAAACGCCTTGAATGGCTTCGAAAATATTTCCTAAATCCCAAGTCAAGCGACGGAGTTTGGCAAACTTTTTATTGACCTGATGAAAACCTGAAAGCTCGCGCGTAAAACCATTAAACAACTTAACAGTCGTATTGTTGGTAATAGTGTCAGCCAAATAACTAGTGGTTTCGGTTTCCGCTTCGCTCCTGGCGATATCAAATCTTAACTTATAGCGAGTAAACGCCCAATTAACCAACAAAAAGAAAACCACCCAAGCCAGAATGCCAAGCCCAAGCCAAGTATTACGCCTAAACAAAACAAAAGTGATGACTATAATATTTACAATCAACGGCAGGATATTCCACAATATTCGATCCGAAATTGATTCAAACGCCTTGCTAAACCATTTTACTTTTTTAACCAATGAACCAACAAAACTATTATTAAAAAAAGAGAAAGAGTGCTGATGGAGGTATTTAAAATTATAATCGGCTAAGCCAGTCATAACATTTGACTGGAAATAGGAAGCGTGAAAAGTTGCCACGCGCCAACCCAGCCACTGAAAAAATTCGATGACGCCAATGATCATCAAAATTGATACCAACCCAGCCGCCACTGTTGGCTTAGCTTGACCCGATGACAACAAATCAAAAAATTGCTTAAAATAAAGCGGAATAATGACATTCAAAATTGACGCCATAATAACCGACGTAACACAAATGGCAACAGCAAACTTGTACTGGCTCGCCGCTTGCCAATAGATGGCTAAAGTTTTTTTGGTATTTCGTTTCATTAGTAACAAAGCACCGGGCATTTTACCGCGATACTAAAAAAATAATTTAAATTGTTTTAGTTTTTCTTTTCCCCAAATATTGTTTTAAAGATTTTAGCCACCCGGCACTCCCAAGCATGCTATTTTTATGAACAATATATTTAGCATATTCAGTCATAAAAATTTTTCCCGGTTTTCTTAAGTCAAATTCTTTAGGATAATTCTTAAAATATTCTCGATGCACTCTAGTCCAAACTAATCGACCGTCAGTATCAATATTAATTTTAGTCACTCCGAGTTTAGCCGCTTGCTTAAATTGTTTTTCGTCAACCCCTTTAGCACCAACCAGCTCACCGCCAGCGGCATTAATCCGGCTGACTTCTTCGGCCGGTACCGAGCTTGATCCATGCATCACTAACGGATAGCCAGGCAATATCTTTTGAATTTCAGTAATAACTTCAAAGTGCAACGATTGACTACCGTTAAATTTATAAGCGCCATGGCTGGTACCAATCGCACAAGCCAAGCTGTCACAACCGGTCAACGCCACAAATTTTTTAGCATCGTTGGGATCAGTTAACCGTGAGTCTGATTCTTTGACCGAAATATGTTCCTCGACACCGCCCAAACGACCAAGCTCAGCCTCAACCGCAATGCCTTTTTTATGAGCCGCCTTAACGACCCGGCTGGTGATGGCAACATTGTTTTTAAACTCTTGATCACTGGCATCGATCATCACCGAACTGTAAAAACCACTTTTAATACAATCAAGGCATGACGCCTCATCGCCATGATCAAGGTGAACGGCAAAGATCGCATCAGAAAATATTCGATCCGCCTCTTTAATCATTGCTTCCAACAACCTTTTGTCAGTATATTCTCTTGCGCCCTTGGAAATTTGAATAATAAATGGGGCTTGGCTGTCGAGATTACCGCGGAACAAACCCATAAGTTGTTCAAGATTATTGATGTTATAAGCACCAACGGCATATCGGCCATAGGCGTGAGCAAATAATTCTTTAGTCGAAACGATCATAATTATCCTAATTAATATTTATTTCTGATGATGGAAAGTATTAATATAACGAACGGTTTTTGACATCCCGCGAATCACAATTGAGTGTGTTTGAATTGACGCTGAGCCGAAGGTAACACCATTAAGCAACGGGCCGTCAATAACACCCGTGGCGGTAAAAGTTAGTTTATCACCCTTGGCCAAATCGGCCGCGGTAAATACTTTATTGATATTTGCCACGCCGATTTTTTTTAAACTTTTTTTAATACTGTCACAATCCGCCTCGCTACGTGGCTTAAAACGACATAAAATTTCACCCCCAAAAATTTTGATCGGAACGGCAGCTAAAACGGCCTCCGTGCTGCCACCGGAACCTAACAACACATCAATGCCGGAGTCAGGCAGACACGTCGCAATGGCCGCGGCGACATCGCCATCGGTTATTAACCTAACGCGCGCGCCAGTTTTTCTAATTTGTTTAATTAAATCTTCATGCCGCTCGCGGTCTAGTACAACAGTTGTTAATTCGCCAATTTTTTTATTTAAAGCCTTGGCAATTTTTCTTAAATTTTCGCTGATTGAATAATTTAGACTAATTACTTTAGCGGCTTGTGGCCCAACCGCTAGTTTATCCATATAAGTGTCAGGCGCGCTCAATAGACTCCCGCGCGCGCCAGCCGCAATCACCGAAATGGCGTTGGTTCGCCCCCAAGCGACACTGTCGGTTGCCTCAAGCGGATCAATGGCTAAATCTAGCACGGGCCTTTTTCCCTTACCAACTTTTTCACCGGTATAAAGTTTAGGCGCTTGATCTTTTTCACCTTCACCAATGACCACGCGGCCCGCAAAATCAATTTGATTGAATCGTGCTCGCATTTCGTCAACGGCCGCACCATCAGCAGCGTGTTTATCACCACGTCCAACCCAAACCGCCGCGGCAATCGCCGCGGCTTCGGTTACTCTGACAAATTCTAATGCTAAATTTCTATCCATAAACAAAAATAAAAACCGCAACTTAAATTTGGCAATAAAAATTAATGCCCAAAAAAACTTCTTAAGCGACTACCGAATCTGGAAACTGCTCCATGATTCATTTCAGCCACTGCCATTTTTAGATTCATTTCTTCCATTTCGACCGTCAGTAATTCTTCAACCTTGTCGTAAATACCAGAATCATACGGTACTCGCCACTGATCCATCACAGCGCTAATTGCCATTGATTGACCAGCTGAATTTATCCGGTTAATTTTGTCACCGTTGAACATTGCCACTAACTGATTTTGCGCCCCTAAGATAACTTTAATTGCCTGTTCCGGACTATAACGCAAAGTTTCTTTTAATTGTTTATTTTCTAGCGCTACATTTACCGCCTTAAATTTTTCAATTATCCCAAATAACTGCAACAAACTTGTAACCTCGGCAATCGCCTTGGTTACCAAATCGGCGCGCTTGGTTTCAAACCGCCGATTTAGTTCAGCGACCAAAATGTCTTTAACTTTCGTTCTGATATTCAAATCACCGCCGCGGGTAATGGCATTTAATTTCTGACCAAATGAATCTTTATAATAGCTATCGCTATGATTGATAACTGAAATCATCAGCTCATCTGAATGTGAGCCAAAAAATTCTTGAATTTCTCGAATACTGGCAATCACGTCGCGTGAAGTGTGAACCTGACTTCCGTTAATTTCATGCAGGGTCGACAAAACTTCGCACAGCTCGTCTAAATTAGTAACCGCCGTAATCATTTTTTTGATCGGATACTCCTGAGATAAGTCTTCATCATTTTCCCATTTGTCTTGGCATCCTAATTCTTGGGAGTCATCACGTTCAAGACTCGGAACACCTTTAACATTGAACTCGCAGTTATCTAGTGACGATTCCAAAACCTCAACCGCCAATGACTCGGAGCCACTATCCAGTTTTTTTAACCGACTAGCCGCCATAATTAAATATTATTGGGATAAACCTCCCAATTCATTATAACAAAAATCGTCGATCTTTAAAATTTTGCTACTTCGGCAAGGCGCAAGCGGTTTTGGCCGACAAGTCGGCTAAACTTTGAGCCCCTTCCAATCGCGAACCATCGCTAAAAATCCAGGTTGGATAACCGCTGATGTTCTTGGCCAGACAGAGCTCGGTTTGGTCCGGGCATTCCACATAATTAATCAGGCGAAAAGCATCGCCGAAATCCTTTTTCTGCGCCTGGCAATGTGAACACCATGCCGCCCCGTACATTACCGCTCCTTTGTCAGTTAAACACTGGGCCAAGCTATCATAATTAGCCGGCTGGTTTGGTTGACTCAGCAACAAGGCAAAGCCCGCTAGGACTAAAGCCGCGACCGTTGCTGAAATAATAATAATTTTATTCATCGCAGCAATCGACTAATTTATTAACAATATCTTCAAACGTCCACGGCCGCTGCTCGCCTTCAATCTTTGCTTCTGCTTTAAAAGAAGCAACATCAACAAGCTTAAGACGCAACGCCCAAAACATTGAATAGGCTTTATAGGCTCGATCAAACATTTCTTTGCCGTCGTCAGTTTTCCCGTCCGAATACAATTTTGTGCCAACTTCCATCAAACGCATTGCCGTAGCTAATAAATGCTTGGCGATGCACCAAGTTTCACCTTCGTGCTGATCAATCATTTTACCCAATAATTCTTTGCGCATTTGTCTGACTTCATTTAACAGATCAAAATATTCGCTTTTGGCTGTCTTGACGCCGCTGAAAAAGAAATGTTCCTCCAAACTGATCAAATTCATAATCGCGATGCTCAAGTCCTCTTCCGTTGATAAATCAACGGTCCCAGCTTTTTTTTGTTCTTCAATTTTTTTAATCAACTCATTAAACCGATCTTTAGTTTCCATAAGATTAAAGCATAAATATTAATAAGCCTAAAATAATCATTGCTAATCCGCCCCACAGCCTCATCGGTCCGCTTTCCTGTCGCTTCCAGTTTTTTACTTTCTCCAACAAACTATTATCAGCCGCAATCAGTAAAATGATAACCAGCGGCAAGACAAAAATCGCGTTATACAGACTCAGGTAGCTTAGGCCAACATAGAGGGTGGTCTGATCGTGGAGCAAGCTAAGAATCAGCAAGTATGGTCCACCGGTACAAGGAAACTCAAACATTCCGACCAAAATTCCCAACCCCAACGCTGCACCAATCGTCGCTTTTTCCATCTGGGTGGCGATTTTCTGGTGTGACAATTCCGGTAACTTTAACTTAATCGGAAATCTCGGATAAAGCTTATTGATGACACTTAAAATTCCGGCGGCAATCAAAATCACGGCACCAAATTTTGCCAGCGCGTGAGGCACATTGAACAATTGCAGGGTTTTCAGAATTCCCAAGCCAATTAACAGATAGACAATAAAAATTCCCAGAATATAAACAGCGCCAATCGCCAACACCTTGCGGCGGCTTTTGCCTAGGCTAAACATAAAGGCGATGGTCAGCAGCAAAATCGAGAAGGCGCACGGATTAATACTGTCAACAATTGCCGCGGCAACAATAATCGGTAGTAACCATTGGCCACTTTGATACTGCCAATGAAACTGCCTCAAAAAAACTGCGGCAGCAGCCAAAACAATTCCAACCAACACCAACATTATCAATTTTTTGTTCATAGTTTAATTTAATTTATCACAAAAAATCCCTTATTGAAGGGATTGAACGGCACTAAATCAAAAAACTCAAAAACAGTTTTGATTTAGAGCCTTAAAAATCGGACGGACTATTAGAATGCAACGCTAACCAACCCAATTGTGAGCGGCGACTGGCATAAAAATTACCACTGCGTTGCTGCTGCGCTGAGCGAACTTTAGCCCCGCTGAATTTATCAAAAGAAAAATCAACCGTGCCTAAAAATAAAACCACCAGCAACAGTATTAAAACATAGGCGAGGATGGCGGACGAAAAACTCAAAAACGTCCCAAGATGAAAATTAATCATCCCTAAAGCGCCGGCATTAACCGGGCAAGTTGCACCTTGAGCGGTATCGGCCAAACAACCATGATAACCAAGGTCAGATTCACCAAACATACCCAAAAAACCAAAAACGGCGATTAAGATAAAGCTAATTAAGATAACGGTGGCAATATTTCTTCTCATATCAGCTTGAGTATATCACCAGGCTTAAATAAGCGCAATTTTGCTATATATTGACAAAATTTATAATATATGGTACAATATAAAGTTGTAGAATAGGCTGTTTACGGGTGTTCCGTAGGCTCCTTAACTGAACGAGAGGAACGAGAGGAAGGAATTTGAGGATGACAAGCAAGAGACTTTTGATGGTTATCATGCTGGCGATCTTGGCGACAGGAGGCCTCAAGATTTCCTGCAAGCCGGCCTCGTACGTCAACGCCGAGACTTCCAGCGCCACCCAACATCTGAACGGAGTATTCCTGCTTAACGGGTACAATGTTCGCTCCTACGTCCGCAACGACAAAGGGGAAATGACGTACTCGGGCATTAGCCACGACTACGCCGTGTTGGTCAATCCGGCCGTCAATGGCGACGAGTTCGTGGAATACCGGATGGAAGATGGGCGTCGCGTCTACTTCTATCGCGATACCGTATCCCGGAGCAAGTTTCCGGTGTACGAGATCAAGGCTGACGCCAAGTCTTTCGTCGAGGACGAACACGGATTGCAGCCCAAAGCCGAAACCGGAAAGTGGTGGAAGGAAGATGAATACCTCATCAATCCCACCATGAGCCCAAACGGCTGTAACCGCATTTACGTGAACACCGACAGCGCCTGGAGTTACCCGAAAGACCAGGTCAGGCGAATGTTCTATCGGATCGACCTGATCCTGCTCAACCCCGACGTCGTCGATTAGACGTCACCCCCTCTCCTCAACTCTAAGACCTCAACCAAGAGGTCACCCGCCCTTTGCACCAAGCTCCGCTGCGACCATCAGGTTTCAGCGGAGTTACCTTTTTATATTAATTAAATTTTGCTTATCAAAAGGCAAAATTATTATTTTGTCATTGCGATCCGCCAACTGGCGGAGAAGCAATCTTGGGTCCACCGGATTGAAACAATGAATTATAGCGCTTCAATCTTGGCCGCGAGAATAAAATCATTAACGTGCAGTCCGCCAATTTTATGAGTATAAAGTTCGACGGTCACATATTTATAATCGTGGATATTTAAATTCGGATGATGGCCTTGGGTTTCGGCGAGCTCGGCAATTTTATTGACAAACGCCACCGCGGCCACAAAATTTTCAAACTCAAAATCTTTGACCAATTTTTTGTCATCAATAACCTGCCACTCAGTTTTGAGATTTTTTTTAAACTCAATAATTTGGGTTGGCGTAAAGGGCGGAATACCGCCTTCGCACGGGACGCATTTTTGGTTGATTAATTCGTCGGTCATAAATTTGAATTAGTTATTTCTTATTATTTCACTAGTAAAATATTTTTCTTGAAAATTTACCTGCGCCATAATTTCCACGTCGGCCAATTCAACGCCCGGTGACACCACCACTAATTTATCATCGTCATCATCGAGTCGATGAATTACGGCAATGCAATTACCGGTAAATTCACTGATCGGTTCAGCCACACCCAAAACATAAGCGTCGACCGCTTCCCCGTCCGGCGCGACGGTCTGGGAAACAAAGCCATAATTAACGTCATAATGATAATTAAATTTTGGATGCTGACTGCCAAGGGGACGATCAATTTTTACGACAACTGGTTTGTTTAAATATTTTATTGCGTAATCTTTCATAATTTTATTATATCATAAAAAACTGCCACTGATTTTGTCAGCGGCAATTTTTTTATTTTTGAGAATTGTTTAGCAACCCAAGGCAGCTAAGCAAGCCGCGCGCTGATTGTCCGGTGCCTGATCGCAAATGGTGCAATCAACTTTGGCTGGCGTTGGCTGTCCCGACGGCGCAGTATTGGCACCATCAGTATTAGTTACCTGTCCGGCGACAATTTCATTAAATTTAACGTTCACTGGCAAATCAAATTTTGAATCATCCGCTGCTGCCGGCTGACACTTATAATTTACATTTTGGTCTAAACCGGATGAATCTTTCACGGCTTGGTTATTATCAGTCGCACTCGAATCAGCTGACATCGCCATTTTATTACCAGTTCCCATACCGTCGATCCAGGAATAAACTGCATTATCCATCACCACGGTGTGAGCGGTCATCGTTTGGCCGTTGCTGTTGATTTTAAAATCACCCCGCATTTTTCCGTTATCAACATAAAGCTGACCAGTGCCATTAACCACCGAACCATCGCTTTGATCCAAACTAAAGGTACACGTCTGTGGCTGACCGGAGGCCAATAATGAACGCAACGTCCCAGACTGAGTATCGTCAGCTACGGTATTGCTATTGTCGCCAACGATGTTGCCATCATTACCCTGGACTGAGGGCCGGGCCACACCCTGGTAGTAAATTAAACCACCGGCAACCGCCGCCACGATGATGATAGCAACGATCACCCAAATAACCATTTTATTCATAAGTTTAAGTTAAAGATTAATTAATAATATTATACCGAATTTATCTAAAATAATAAACCAGCCGCCGACTATTACACCTAGGCTAACAACGCTGGTTGACAAAAAACACCAAGCGGTTTATATAATAGATTAGTTAGCTGAAGGCAAACACCTATTGTGTTGCCGGATTAGCGTGGCAGGGATCTAAAACGGAGGGCCTCATGATGCAGAAACTAAGTATTGTATTTCTTCTGGTCTTGTGGGTGGTTGGCTGCGCCCCAAATCAGCCCGTGGCGTTCGAGGATTCGCCCGAATTCAAACAGACGGTCCAACGTCTTAACTTCGGCCAAGCCGTCATGCTCTATGAAAAGCAGCTCCAGGAGCCTTTCTGGCAGAACTTGAACTTTGAGCAATGAAAGACTATTTTCCGTTCGGCCGAGTCTGATTCGCCGCTCGAAAAACGCGCCCTTGGTGGCATGGCCAAAACCGCACAAGGCCTTGCGCAAACGGCAGCTGTCTATGTCATTGCGCCATCCGGCAGTGAGGCCGAACGTCTGGCGGAACAAAGAATGTTAGCGCAAGCCGACGGCCTATCAGAATGGATGGCAGTATACACTGTGTCACGGGACGGTAGCGAGACCGAAAAAACCGCCGAGGAGAAAATCGCCAGTCTGTGTAACAACTTTCTCGACTGGGGAACCATTTATTCAATAACGCCGTCCGACAGTAACCTTGAAACCAAGGCAATCGACGGCATAGCCAAGACCGCCAAAACCACCGACGAGTGGTTGCTTGTTCTCGTCATTGCGCCTAGTGGCAGCGCGGCCGAGGCCAAGGCTTTGGAGAACCTTGGCGGCACTCCGCCGTCCGATCTACCGCCAGCTCCGGAGAAGAAAATGCCGGAGCGAAAATCGTCCTCAAGCGGCCAAGTCTAAGTTTGGAGGGAAATTCCAATATGCTCCACGACCTTACCAGTTGGTATCGTCGTGGAGCATTTTTTTAAATATTAATAAAGCTATAATTTTTATAACAAACCAAGCTGGCTTACCGCCGCGGTTAAAAATGTTAGATCACGGTCTCTAATAAATTTACCCCGGTAACTAAGAGACTTATCACCTTTGATTAATTTAATTGCTTCATCAATGGCCACCCATTTTAATTCAAGACCTTCCGCGATTTCTTCTGGATCAAATTTCGGCGGCCGCTTCGGGCCAGCAACCTTTGCCAAAAAACAAAATGATTCCTGTTTAAATGAGAGTTTAGTTCTGATTTCAATAATGGCACCAACTTCTTGGCCCACGATAATATCACAACCGATTTCTTCGAGGCATTCTCGTTTTAAAGCCTGAATAATTGTTTCACCGACTTCAACGCCACCGCCAGGAAGTTTATGATAACCATAAGCCGAAACAAACAACAACGCCAGCTTGTTTTCGGCATCAACCACCACCGCTCGCGCCGCCGTACGAATTCGATATTGCGAAATGTCCGGTTTGCTGATATCGCTAAAATTAATGGTTTTTAATAATTTCATTATTACTTTTCAAGAATGCTTTTCAAATAGTCAAAAATATAGGCAAATGATTTCGTGCTCGGTGACCAAGCTTGATCATTATCTTCTAGTTCCGCAACGATCTGGTCGCTAGTCAGCCATTTCACTTCCGACACCTCATTATCGACAAAACTTAATTCGCTTAAATCACCATCAAACGGATAATAAAAAATATAAGTGAATTCGTTGTTGCCCGCGCGCTTTTTTCGCACCAGCTGTCCCTTAATTAATTTACTTAAGTCGAGATCATAACCAAGCTCTTCTTTAATTTCCGAAATAACTGCCCCCGCAACCGTTTCACCACTTTTGAGGTGGCCGCCAAAACGCGTGTCCCATTTGTTCGGACTGGAGTCTTTGCTTTTTGAGCGCAAGTGGACTAAAAAATTAAAGGTCTCACCAACTTTACGAAAAAAATAAATATGGACGACACGATGCCAATCACCATCGGCATGAATCTCCGATCGGAGTTTTTTTTCGCCACTCGGCTCATTACTGTCATTAACACAGTCTAAATATTCTTGGTTCATAATTAATATTTTATTAGCGACTTGAAAAAACATCGCCCCCATCGGTGGCTGACACTTAAATTATAAATCATCGCTACTACTCTAAACCAATCGCCTTTTTTAGATAAGGCAAACTTTCCTCAAAGTCGGCAACGTCACTGTCAGCTAGTGGAACCTCAAGTCGCGCATCAACTTCCGACATTAATTGTTTGCCTCTTAAATCATCAATAATTTCACCCAGCCGGCCGGATAATCCATCAAGTTTTAAAAATAACCAATGCGGTCCGCCGGCCAGATCTTCCACGGCCGCGGTCTGAATTAAATTGGCAAACATTCTTATTTTTTTTCTAAAAATATGAAAATCTTCTAACGCCAAAGTTTCACTCTGGCAATACTGTTCAAGTTCTTGCAACTGTTTTTGGCAATAATCTTGAAAGTCTTGATCGCCGGCATATTCGATTTCATAACTTTGCTCAACGGAATAAATTTCATCAGTGACAACATCGGATAATTTTTCCTGTCGTCTGGTTTGATATCGATCGTTGAGATTTCCCAGATCAACCACTAGTTGATGCAACTTATCCGGGGAAGTATGTGAGACATCAAAAAATCGATACATATTAAGTAGCATCGATCCATACTTCCTGACTCGCTTCTGGTATTTATAATGCTCCTTATTTGGCTTGGAGCTGACATGAGCCAATAATTCCTCCGGGTTGTATTGATCTAACCAGGCCTTTTTTGTTTCTTCAAAACAATGTTGGCGATACTTAACTGAATCCAATAGGGCGGGAAAAGATTCCAGCGACGGCTTAGTCACCTCGCCGGCTCGGACCACATCAAAATTCTTAACCAATAAAGGAAGCCCCGGTTCGACCGGCCTTTTGTCTGCCTCATAATTAGAATAGCGACTTTCTCCTTCGGACATAATAGGTTGATAATTTCTAATAAATTATCACTTCATTTAACTATAACAAAAAAATGCCTCTTTGGCAAGGTTAAAAAAATATTAGGCACTATTATTCCCCTTGATTGAAAAAACGCTTAACCACTCGCAGCCGTACAATTATTTTTTTTCGGTTCATGATAATTAGCGCACTGGACACGGCGCGAATTCGCAGTTCGGTCCGGTGCGTCCAACCGCGGTACCATCCGGACAAAGTTTTGCTTCCATAGTACAAGCCACTAAATTTGACGGCTGGCTATTGGCCTGCCAAAAATAATAACCAACACCACCAACTAGAATTATCAAGGCAATCAATAACAAAATTTTTTTGGCTTTGAACTGATGTTCAAAAATCATATCGTCTAAGTTTAATTTTTAGGACTTGATTTAGTATACCAAAAATTATCATTCTTTTCATCTTAAAACTAATTCGTGCTATAATAGAGTAACTTTAAACTCTCAAAAATAAACATATGAAAAAAACATTTGCCGGATTACTCCTTATTCTTTTTGCCGTCCTCATTTTACCCGCCGCGACGCCCGCCGCGACCAAAACTTGGTCCGCCGCTGCACCTGACGGCTTCACCCCTCTAACGTGGGCCAAGGCGCGTGGCGTGGCGACTTTTTTCAAACCGCAAACCGGTAACGGCTATATCGATTACTTAACCGTCATTTATCTACCTTACGCGCAGATTAAATTAATTACCTCATCCACCCCGCAAACAGTTTGGGGCGATGCGCCCTCGCCGTTTAATTTGCCAACGGTTAGCAATTGGGTCTTTCCAAAAATGGTGGTGGAGCAAACCAAAACTCAAAATCCTAGCGCGCAGTTTATGTGGAACATGCCATTTTTTAATATTACCGGTACCAGCACTGATTTAAGCTTGGCGCTAAAATCAACCCTTGGCCCCAGTCCATATATCACCAGTGGCAGTCGCCCGTCTTGGGATATGGTGCAGAGTCGTCGGATGTTAATTATTGATAATAAAATCGGTACGGCCGAAATTTTGGATTTCGACGCGAATACATTTTTATCAAGTGGCGATCAGGCCGTTGAAGGTTTTACGCCAACCGTTACGGCCAAAAGCGATAACGACGGCATTGCCCGCTCGTTTGTCGGCGTCCGCGCCGACGGCAAAGAGTTAGTCGTTTATTGCAGTCGCGGCGCCTCAACCCAAGAAGCGCGCAACGCGTTGCTGGCCGCCGGCGTGCCCCTCGAAAATCAACTCCAAGCCGATGGCGGTGCCAGCGCGACTTGCGCTTATAATTTGCCGGGACAATATTTTGTCGAGCCGGGACGGATGTTGCCGCACTTGATGGCGGCCTATCCTCATTTACCGACCGGAACAATTCTTCGCGACAAAGTTAATGTCCGCAAAGGCCCGGGCCTAAATTATGGCGTGGTTACTCAATTCAATAAAGGAAAAATTGAAATTTATGAGATTAAAGGCGACTGGATTAGAGTTACTGGATCACCACAATGGATCTATAAACCGCTGATTCAAGTTGATGACGAATTATAACTTATCACCCTAAATATATTTCAAAAAACAACCCCACCTCAGCGGGATTGTTTTTTATCTTAATAAATTTTACTTTTGGCTAATGAGTTTTAAATATTGGGTAATGGCGTCATCAATCACGCTAATACCCTTAACTGACATTTTGCCTTTTTGCAACTGATCGAGCTGATCATAGACTTGATCAATATTTTCGATAATGGCATCGGAGACGACAAAAATAAACGGATGAATCCAGTCTTCAATAATTTTTCCCTCAAACCAAACATCACGACGACGATGGTGGCTGTTACGCGGTAAAACCGTGATAACGGGTTTGGAAAAATATTTGGCAATCATTATTTCCATCGCGGTACCAGCGCCAAGTTTGATTTCCGCATTAACAATAACGACATCGCAAATTTTAATCATCTGCGCATCATGACCGACGGTGATAACGGGTTTCGATTCATCTTGCCATTCATCGCCGTCATTAATCTCAACGCCGGGGATTTGAGATAAAACCTTAAGATAGCCGGGCTTCCAATCAAGCCAGGACTTCCTAATTTCATCACCTTTGGCCAACGAACCAATAATTACAATTTTCATAGTTTTGATATTGTAACAAAAAATCGTCTGGTTGGCGATTTACCAAATCATTTTTATAAAAAAAACCACCAATTACCTTAGACGGATTGATGGCTCTGGAAACAATGAACGGTCAGTCCAAACGCACCGTCTAGTTGTACGCTACAAGGTACGTAATTATCACCGACCAAGAGTTGGGACTGCGATCATCCCACGTCACCTCAAAGTAAGTGGCGCGATGCTCTTTGGTAAATTGATTGACTTTCTCCGCCAACTGTTCAAAGCTGCCGTTAGTGACGGTTTCTTCATGAAACTGAACAGTCACGGCACCGGTCAATGGCGGCAATAAACACTCGGTCGGATACTGGACGCACGCCACCCAAACATCACCGGCATTAGGAATACCCCTACCGCCGCCATCTTCGAGCGAACGGGATAAGGTGGCGACGACCTGACTAACGCTTGATGTTGGCAGTCGCTTAAACTTGGCTTCGCTTGACGGAATCATCCGAGCGTAATCATTAGCTTTTTCCAGGATCTGATCCCGTGACCCACGGGCAAACAAAAAAGCTATACTTAACGTTCGACTTGTAGGCATAAGCCCTCCTCTGTTGCCAAACAACGCTTGACCCAAACCAGGCACGACGAAACACTAAAACCATCCTAACGAAACCAAAAACTCATGTCAATTAATGCCGAGGTTTCCTGTGCTTCGCGACACGCTCGTTAGGGTCATGCCAAACTTACTTGCCCCGCCGTGGCAGTGGGTTCAGCATCTCAGAGATCCTGAAATTAATTCAGGATGACAGGTACAGTAGAAGGCCATGGTGCTTCGCCATCCCTCCTTCATACGTGATACTGTTAGCTAATAAAAAATCCCGCGGTGGCGGGAATCAACTATTTTTAAAATAAAAAACTCAACTGTCGTAAACTATTTGGCTAGCGCGCCCAAATCCAAATAATCATCAACCTTAATTTCACTAACAAACTCCGGCATATGGCTGATTAAAATTAGTGCGCCTTGGTAATCGTTGACCGCTTGAGCGATAATCGGAATGTGACGAAAATTAATGTGATTAGTCGGTTCATCTAAAATCAGCAAACCTGGCTCCATCAAAACCAATCGCGCGAAGGCCAATAAACCCTTTTGACCTTCGGACAATTGCGAAACTTTACTGCCCATAAATTCACCGGTAATAAGAAAACCGGCGGCAATTGAACGCACCTCCTGAATATCATGACCTTCAATCATCACATTTTTCAACGAATCAAAAACCGTTTCGTCAAAATTAAGCGCCGCGAAATCCTGACTGTAATAGCCGACGCGCACCCCGTCCAAAATCTTGACACCGGCTTCGGTTCCCTTGACCAATGATCGCAACAGCGTACTTTTACCGATCCCGTTTGGTCCGGAAACTAATAAACGCGAACGTTTTTTTAAAACTTTATTAACCGCCACCGCCACCGGTTCATGATTTTTGACTACCTTAACGCTGGTAATGGTCACAATGTCCCCATGAATATCCTGATTAGGAATCGTAAATTCGCGAATGGTTTTATCGTCGCGGCGCACGTCAACTTTATTTTCTTCCATCTCATAAGTTTCATCGCGCAATTTCTTCGCCAATTTTCTCATCTTACCGCCTTTGTTGGCGAAAAAATTGGCTTTGTCCTTACGGTCTTGAATCTGTTTTTCGAGTTGGGCATTTTTTTTAATTTCGCGTTCAATTCGCTGATTAATTTCTTCAACCACCGTATAATAGTCGCCGACATAGGTTTCTAATTTCTTGGTAAAAATATCAAGGTAAATAACCCCATCGGTAAAACAATTTAAGAAATTCGCATCATGAGAAATGACAATTACGGTTTTGTCGTAGGCCATTAAAAAAGCAATCAAGTGATCAATGCCGGCCGTGTCCAAATTATTAGTTGGCTCGTCGAGCAATAAAATATCAGGATTTTGAATCAACGCATAGGCCAATAATAATCGCGCTTGTTGCCCGCCGGACAAGTCGCCAACAGTGTGGGCGGTGGGGACACTTAAGTTAACCGCATCCATCGCTTTGCTGATTCGACTTTTCAAGTTGGCCGGAACTGGACTAAACGCTTTGGCGAAATAAGCTTCAACCGTTAGGGCAAAATCTTGCCGATCAATTACCTGCGCGGCTGTCGCAATACTGGCATTATCGGTCACAAACACTTGACCGCTTTTTGGCTTTAACTCTTTTTTAATCAAACCAAAAATTGTACTTTTACCGGCACCATTTTGCCCCATTAAAGTAATTTTTGCGCCCTTGCGCACGCTAAAACTCGCCTCTTCCAACAGCGGCTTTTTTTCGACATATTCAAATGTCACGTTATCAAATCTTAAAATACCTTCGTTTGCCATTTTTAAAAAAATAATAATTGGCCTGAAAATAAAATATACTACATTTTTTGAATATTATCAAGCGCTATGGGGAAACAAAAAAGGAGGCCTAGACCACCGACTTTAAAGTTGATGAAATATTTTATTACTGTCCATGTGATGGGGTTTTTTATTCTTAAAACAAAATTTTACTCTTTCTCAACGTCGCATACTATACTTACTGGCACTATTAAATCCAGCTAACGCCATAAGTTATTGCTCAAATAAATTTTTACGGATGTTCTTCAAAAAAAGGCACAAAGTATGGTTCAATCTTCAATTTGAGGATTTCATCTTTGGTGGCCCAGCTTTGCTCAGTGTGTTCCGAACTTAATTTAACCGTACCGGAAATAATTTCAACGGCATAGATGGTAAAACGATGAGTATTCTCCCCTTGCCCATCCAAATCAAATTCATAAACGCCCAAAACCTTAAGCGGTTTGACCTCTAAATCCGTTTCTTCTTTTACTTCTCGTTTGATTCCTAAAAATGGATCTTCGTTTGGCTCCAGTTTGCCGCCGGGCAAATCCCAGTGTTGGGGAAAATATTTAGCGTTGGGCGACCTCAGCCCGATCAAATATTTATCGCCCATTTTAATGATGGCTTTTTGAATCAGTTTCATAGAAAAAATTTATCTATTTCATTTAGCAGCTTGAACAACCCAGCGCCCCCGATCATCCAAATTGATTTTGACCTTGCTAAATTTGGCAAACAATTTTTGAACTTCGACTTTAGTAAAGAAACTATGAGGTAAACCTTGCTCTGGACCAGCTAAAGGGGCGAAAGTACTATCGCCCAAATCCTGATGACTCTTAAATGTCTTCCATTTTTTCGAACTCTCCAAATCTGGCATAGTAATAAACGTTTTTCCGCCAGCCACTAAGGCCGAGTGAATTTTGTTAATCAAATTTTGAATGTCTTTTTTAATACCGTGCTGAATAGTTGCCACCGAAATTATTAAATCATATTTATTTTTGGCAATGCTGAATTTAAACATATTTGCCTCTTTGATCATTCCGGCTTGACCGCCCAGCAAGTCTTTGGTCATTTGAACAGCGGTTGGACTAGAATCAATACCATCAACTTGGAAGCCTTGGTTAATCAACCAGCTTGCATATTTGCCAGTCCCACATCCGATATCTAAAACCTGTTGATGTTTAAAATTTGATTGGTTCAAAAATTGTTTAAATAAAGGATGGATCCCTTCGCTTAAGGTTGCCCAAGCTTCTCCACCTTGCTGGTAATCAACATAAATTTTGTCCCAATCAGCCATCTGTTTTAAAATAAATATTTTTAAATTTACTATCACCCATTTTTTGGAGCATCAAATCCATCACTGCCCTAAACACTATTTTCCCCCGGCTGATGATTGTCGGGATTATACAATTTTACAAACTCAACAACATTAATCGAAAGATTTTCTTTGGCCGCTTCAGCCTTGGTAAAAAACCGCAGCTCAACGCACTCCGCTGACGGCCGAAAATTCAAGTTGTTGACTTTTACTTCATACAAAATGTTACAAATCGAATACTGGCCACCGCGGTGCAAAACGGTTAAAAAATACGACGGCCGGTCGTTAACCTGAGTTACCTCCAGCCCCATTTCTTCTTTTATTTCCCGAGCCAGACATTCAAACGATTTTTCGCCAAAATCTAAACCGCCGCCGGGCAGTTCCCAAAAGCCCTTGTCTTCCCAGGTAAGTAAAAATCTTTTTTGGTCATCAAGAATCAAAGCCTTGACGCTGACACGATAAAAACAATTAGGAATAACTGAAATATTTTTAGCCATGTTATTACTTAAAAAATTTTTAAACTTAATAGTGCAGCGCGATCGGCCAAATTTATCCCCGCATCAAATCAGCGTCAAAGCCCAGCTCCAAAAGTCGATTAAATAATGGGCGCAGTTTTTCTTCCGCCGCTTTAAATTGTGCTCTCGCTTGGTCCGGTGACCCCTTGTCGTTAAAAGCTTGAGCGATTGATTGATTTGCCTCAGCCATAGTCTTAGCAATTTCCGCACCATTGATATCGGAGAATTCATCTTGCAGCAATTGATCAATCGCCGCCATTAACCGCTGCTGTTCCGGATTTGCGCCCCCCAAGTCTCTTAGCCAACCCCCGGGCAGATAAGTATAAAAATTATTCGTATTGGTTAATGTTTCAATTGGTTCCTCCTCAAGTGTTTCGCTCATATTTTAAATATTATTGATTAAAACTTTCTACGCTACTTTGCTCCAAACTCTTTTTTTATTCACTTCCTCTTTGGTTCGAAAGGCCTGTTCTAAATCGATATTATATCTATTGGCAATTGAACACAAAAAAATAAAAATGTCCGCAAGTTCTTCTTCAATTGAGCCAAACTTGGAGTTATGGTCAATTACTATATTCTCTTCTTTACGAATCGCCTGAAATAGCTCACCCATTTCTTCGCCGAGCATTAGACACCTTTGTAAAACTGTTTGACTAGTAAACCCGCGTTCTTCCTCAAGTTCGCGGACATACTGTTGAAAATCACTTAACATTGGTTTTTGATTTAGAAATGGCATAGTTTTATTTAGTTAAAGAATATTTTTAGTTTCAGGCAATCTTGATGCTAGATGAAATTTTGCGGAGCGAAACAGGATAAAATTTTAATAATATCTTAGTCTACCACCTTAATATTATTAAGCTAAATGTTGATCTTGTTTTCGGTTGACCACCTAAAATTTATTTTATTTAACGTTTGGATGTAGGAAAAATTGCTGGTTTTTCAGTTTAATCCTACCAAAAATAGAAAGGATCGGCAATTTGAACGAGTAATTAATAAAAAATAAGCCCAGACTCTCCCTTTACGGCTGGGATCAATTATAAACACAAACGACTACCGTTGATTCTCTCGGTGGTAGTCATTTTTTTATATTCTATTGAATTTAGATCGGTTAAAACTGCTGTAGAAATCTCAAATCATTATTGTACAACATTCTGATATCTGGAATGTTTAATCCTGGCTTCATTAAAAAGACCCGTTCAACCCCCCAGCCAAAAGCAAAGCCGGAGTATTTATGGGGATCAATTTTACCGGCTTTTAAAACGTTCGGATGAACCATCCCAGCGCCACCCAGCTCAAGCCACCCAGCTTTGCACATTTTACATCCTCTACCTTGGCACAGATCGCAGGAAACATCTATCTCAAAGCTGGGTTCGGTAAATCGAAAATGAAACGGCCTTAAACGATATTTCCGATCAGGGCCGTAATAATTTTTAAAAAAATATTCGAGCGTTCCTTTTAAATTCGCAATCGTAACCTGCTCAGCAATTAATAATCCTTCAAACTGATGAAACATCGGCAAGTGAGAAACATCGGCTTGGCGTCGATAGCATTTTGAAATATTAATCATTCTGATCGGCAACTTTCCTTTTTCCATTTCTCTTACCTGCCCCGATGAAGTATGGGGAGTCAATATTCTTTTTCCTTTTGGCCCTACTGGCTCAGCGTCAATAAAAAAAGTTTCCCATTCATCACGAGCTGGATGATCAAGAGGCATATTAAGTGCGCCAAAGGCATAATAATCCCATTCGACTTCAGGATATTTAACCCGAGTAAAACCGATTTTTTCAAAAATGTGGGTTATTTCCCTAATTGCTTGCGTCACCAAATGCAAATGGCCTTCTGGAAATTTAGTGCCCGGCAAGGTAACATCAAAAAATTCTTCGCTAGCTTTGCCGTGGATCAATTCTTTTCGCTTTATTACAATATTTTCCTCAATTTCCTTTTTTAACTTATTGGCCAGTGGTCCAACTTTTTTACGGTCATCTTCTGCTAAATCCTTTAACCCTCGTAAAATATTGTTTAATTTACCCGATTTGCGACCCAGATAACTTACCTCTAACTCATCTAAAGAGTCACCATCGGAAATACCATCAATCTCCTGGTTAAATGATTCTCTTAATTTTTTAATTTCATTTAGCATAAAAATATTATAACCAAAAAACATACTTAAGTAAAGCTGCTACCTAACCATCTTAGAATTAACAAAGTTGAAAGCTATAAACGTTAGGAGAGCTATCCTAGCGTATTTGGAAGCGAACCTCCTCTTTAAAGGACAGGGAATTGACAATACAGCATACACCACCTTTCAAACCATCTTCGAGAATATAGGATTATACCATTGAAAATATTTTAGAAAACAAAAAAGGAGAGCTAAGCTCCCCATCGCGGTCTGGAACCACCGTTACCAAGGGTTTCAGCGGTCTTTCAGCTACGAATCTGGACGGGAACCGGTCAGGTGATTTAACTCGATAATTGTAGCCTTTTTGGGAAAATGAGACAAATGAGACAGTCCTTAAGGCTACTTTTGACTGTCTCATTCAGTTTTCATGCCACACAAAGCATTTAATATATTATCACGCCTGAACAAATCAAAGTCAAAAAATTCTGGAAATTTCATGAATAAAAAAAACTTACTTGAATAATTTAGTTTTGGCGAACAACATTTTTTAAATTTTTTGTCGCTCCCACAAGGGCATGGGTCATTTCTACCACTAACCTGATCAACACGTTTCCTGATTTCTCCTTTTAGGGATAGGTCCCATTGGTTGAGAACGTTTAAAACAGCGGGCATATGACAATGTCTGTATGTTTTTTCAGTTAGGCCACAGGGGCATAAATCATCAGGATTCAAAACGTCTTGCTTAATCTCATGATATAAAAAGGCTAATTCACCGTGAGGTTGACCGTCAGGCCAAAAACCATACCTTTCAAAATGCCATTGGCGGGCAAGAAAAATGCATACGTAGTTTACTACGTCCTTAACACGTGTAGACCCTTGAAAATCCAACTGGGGATCGAGCCTATTCCCGTAACAAAGAGTGAAAAAACCGCCGCTGCTATTACTTAGGTGCGGGCAACCGCGGTTAAACAAAATGTTCTCAGAATCATAAACCAGGGGAAATAAAAAAGGATATGCTGCTGGACATTCTATTTTAATTTTCAATACTGTAATTACTGAACCATCGCTTCGCAATGCTTTCGCATATCCTGTCCAAAAAATACTTTCCCCGGCAGAATGGCTAAGATCAAATGAAGGATGAAATTCTTTCATTAACCGAATTTCTTCCTCAAGGCGATCTGGTAATGTATCGTACCATTGCGGGTTAGACTCGGTAGGAACGGGGCGATTCAATTCTCCCATACTTTTGCTCATCATTATTGCCTACTACCACTCCACCAGCACCCACGTAAAAGTTACCAGACCTAATCGCCGCCGCAGTTTTTTCATCTTCGTCATAGAAAATTTCTTGCCACTTAGCGACTGCACCATCTTCGTCCCCGACCGATTCTAATTTCCTTGCTTCTTCTGACAATTGAAATTCTGTGTTAATTAGGTTAATAAAGTCTTGCCTCTTGCCGTCATCATCGAGGTAGTCATCAATAGTGACATCGGCGTTTGCCGGATCCTTAAGGCAAGCACTCTTCGCATACTCCCTTGCCTTATCAAAAAATATATCAGCCCCTTCGGAATAGGAATCGAAATTTGACGATCCTAAAATCTCAACCGCCAGTAACTCAATATGAAATGATTTAACGTATGGGCACTCTTGACGCTTCCACGCCCGTAACATTTTTATTAAAGGGACTAATTTACCTTTCGCATGCTCGTTAGCCTTGGTCAGTAATTCACCGTGCAGTTTTGGATTCGACTTAACTGCCGAGAGTGTCCTCTTGTCAAAAATCTTGTAGTGAACATCTTTTTCAATTTGAATCGCCGGAACGACATCAATTTGAAAATTATTCCCAAATTCAACTCTAACGGAACGACGCTGGCTTTCATTAATTCGCGAGATCCCCAGCTCTGGGTACTGACTATTTATATTATGCAAAGCGTCAATTACCGTTTGCCGAAGCTCAGCTAAGTCCTTATTCTCGTAATCTTCCTTGTTGAAAGCAACAAACACATCGACATCAAATTTTTCCGATGGATTCCTCGGCTTAATGATTGTATTGCGACGGTATGACCCCGTAAGGAAATCATCCTCTAAATCCAGGAATTCGCGCAACTTTTCGCGCAGCTCATTCTGTTTAGTTTCGATCAGTCGTCGCTCCTTATCGCTGACCTTCAAATCGACATGGTCAAGCAGGCCATCAAAAAATTCTTGCGTCGTCATATTCTTTTTTTGTTAGGGAATGTTGATAAAATAGTAAAAGTATCGCTTAATAATTTTAGCGGAAAGTTACAGACTGAATGCCACGGGTAACTATTCAATAAATTCCGGTCAGTTTCGGCAAGCGGTTGCTTTGTATAAACTACTATAGGAATCTTTACACTCTTCACGGCGTTCAATATATCCTTAAAGCCAGCCATGCCGGGCTCATACCCAACAATGACTAAACTATGGTTGGCAATGTTGTGACAGTCTTGAAAATTATCCGACGGGTCTTCAGGAATTTTAAAAAACTTAGTATCTCGCAAAATTTTAGTTTCCATCTTCATATCAAGCGTCGTACTGCCTTTGGGAGAAAAAATCATAATTGGCCTTCTGACATTTCTAAACCAACGAAACTCTTTTCTGAGAATGCAGGCGATTAGTAAAATACCAACTGACATGCCGGCAACCAAACTATAAACGGTTGGCAACGAATCAAGAATAGTCCATGCTGTAATAAAAAATTGAGTTGTAGTCGACATACTCCTAAACTTTAAATTTTTTAATTACCTGTACTACTCGGCCGTTGATTGAGTAGTCATCATCTTCATGGATGACAATCGGCGGAAAATCTTGAGTTGATTCCGATGCCAATATGATTTGCTGGTTTGCCGTATCAAGATGCAATCGCTTAACGTTGGCCATACTGTCTATGAGTGATAGCACGACAGCATTATCTTCCGGTTCACGGTCATCACTGTCGACGATAATGAAATCGCCGTCTTCAATTGTTTTCCCCTTCACGTCAGTTCGATTCATCGACGGCCCCTGTACTTTAATGGCAAATAGTTTATGGCTCATAACTTCCGGCTCCAATAGCTTGCTCGAAATTCGTAAAAATCCTGAAACATCCTGATCGGCGAATATTTCAGCCGGACCGGCATTGGCAGATCCGAAAATCGGAATGCTTAACAGTTTTGATTTATTTAATAAGCCGCCTACCTGCTCCTGTTCGGTCTTTCGGACTATACCCTTAATCCGATCAACTCGAATCAAACCACGTTTTTCCAGCTGACTAAGGTGGTGCTTAATCTTTTGCGGCGATGTTTCGCCAATTAAACCGCCAACTTCTCTTAGCGTCATCTGACCCAAATTCATTTCTTGAGCTAAATTTAGCAATTTTTTTTGGATCTCATGCATAAAGTGGGTATATGGTTTTAAATTGTTTTAGGTCGATTTATACTAGTTTATATCATTTACGTTTTTTTAGCAAGTTCCCATAATACTTGACAAGAGTTTCACTATACCGTAACATAAATCTTGAGGTGGCAATAACCCAAAAACAACCAGAAAACTAAAGCTATAGTAAAATCGCCGTCGGTTTCAAAAACCCGCGAACGATTAATGAATCCGAAAACAACCCGAAAAGAAAATTAAACGATTTTCTTTGAACCGGTAAGAATTGTTTGTACGATACGATTCATTAGTCGCTTGTGGGTTTTTTATTTATTTAATTATTAATAATAACAAACTATGAGAAACTCAAATCCGAAAATTGTGGAGATTATCGCCGATGAACCCCATTCCCTATTTAGGTGCAAAAGGTGCGGGCAAGTCTGGGCTCCCAACTATGCGTCTGGTAATAGAACTATCTATCGCTGGGGATCATGGCAATGCCCTAATGGCTGCAAAAAAAATATTGAATTAAGAAAAGCGTAACCTTATGATTGAATTTTAAATTTATGACTCTTAAAAAAGAATTTGACAATCAAACACTCAAAATCGTTTACGTCCCGATTGATTCATTAACTTCACCCGACTATAACCCGCGTTTCTGGACCGAGGAGGCCACCTGCGAACTCAAGGATAGTATTTTGAGGCATGGGTTGGTTGATCCCCTTCTGGTAAATTTGGCACCGAACCGAAAAGGAATTATTATTGGCGGGAACTTTCGCTGGGAAGTAAGTAAACAACTGGGTTTTACCGAAGTTCCAGTCATCTATATTGATATTCCAGACGTTGAACGCGAAAAAGAATTATGCCTTAGACTGAATGCCAACACGGGCGATTGGGATTATGAGATGCTTAAATCATTTGATGTTGATTTCTTACTTGACATTGGGTTCAACCATGACGAAATGACCGCTATTTGGGACGCCACAATGGAAATTGAAGATGATAATTTCAAAGTTGAAAAAGAGTTGCAAGTCGCAAAAAATACTGACGTTAAGATTGGTAACATGTTCGCCTTAGGCAGGCATCGACTGATTTGTCTTGATTCGACAGATCCGATTTCCGTTCAGGAATTTTTAAATGGCATAAAAGTCGACGTCATCAACTGCGACCCGCCGTATAATATCAATCTAGACTATAACGGCGGCATCGGCGGAAAAAGGAATTACGGCGGAACAACCAATGACAAAAAATCAGAAAAAGATTACAGATTGTTCGTCAAAAAATTGATTGACAATGGCTTAAATGTCGCTAATAAAGATTGTCACGTTTTCTTTTGGCTGGACGAAAAATATGTTGGCATGATGCAGGAGCTTTATCGTGAAGCAGGCCTTGATCAAAAAAGACTGTGTCTTTGGCTAAAGGACAACCAAAATCCGACGCCACAAATTGCCTTCAATAAAATCAGCGAATTTTGTCTTTATGGGGTTCGCGGTAAGCCATATTTGTCAGATAAGGTAAAAAATTTAAATGAGGTGCTAAATAAGGAAGTTAGCACCGGAAATAGATTGATTGACGATGTCCTTGATTTACTGAATATTTGGTTGGTCAAACGTTTACCGGGCAATGAACTAGAGCATCCGACCCAAAAGCCGCCGACGCTGTACGAAAAAGCCTTAAGAAGATGTAGCAAGCCTGGCGACATCATTTTGGATTTGACTGCTGGGTCGGGTAGCATTTTAGTGGCATGCGAACAACTTAAAAGAACGGCTTATCTTTCTGAGGTGGAGCCAATCTTCTGTCAATTAATTTTAAACCGATATGAAAAACTCACCGGAAACAAGCCAACCAAACTTAATTAAGTACGGGGACAGATTCGCGCTCGGTAGCCATTCCCTGCTCTGTGGGGATGCTACCGACGTTACACTCGTCGAACAATTCCTTACCGGACAAAAAATTAACGCCGTTATCACGGATTGCCCGTATGGGATTGCTTACGTAGAGAATAAATCCGATTTCAAGCAACAGCTAGGCCACACAAAAATCATCGCTAATGACCAGGAACAAACTGAAGAAGAGTACAAAGAGTTCACCAAAAGATGGCTGTTACCCGTGAGACCGTTTTTGGAAAAAAAGAATTCGGTCTACATCTTTAATTCCGACAAGATGATATTTGCCTTGCGCCAAGCCATGATTGAATCAGGCTTCAAATTCTGCCAGTTGCTGATTTGGATTAAAAATACGTCGGTCGTCGGTCGGCTTGATTATCTGCCACAGCACGAACTTATTGCTTACGGCTGGTATGGTACTCACGAATTCAAAAAGTCGAAAGATAAAAGTGTGTTGTTGTGCCCCAAGCCGACGAAGAGCAAATTGCATCCGACAATGAAACCAATTAGTTTACTTCGGCGACTCATTCTTAACAGCACCAGTATCGGGGATACCGTTTACGATTGTTTTGGTGGTTCGGGGTCTCTAATCACGGCCGCTGAACAAACAAGAAGAAAATGTTTGATGATTGAGCTTGACCCCGCATATTGTCAAACAATCATTGACCGATTTGAACGGCTGACCAGAATTAAAGCCGTCAAATTAAATTAATTACTAACCAATAATTGCATGGCAGACACAACTGATACATCTCAAGAAAAAAGTACGGTTGATACGCGCCAAGAAAAAGATAAGGAAGCGATAGTAGAAAACTTACGAAAAATTCCCATTGTCCAAATCTCTTGTGAGCGAGCAGGCATTAATCGCAGCACCTACTATCGATGGCGAAAATTGGATGCCACTTTTGCCAAAGCCGCTGATGAAGCGATTAAGACCGGCTTGGCTATGGTGAACGATTTAGCTGAGAGCCAATTAATTTCGGCGATTCGCGACCAGAATATGTCGGGAATAATCTTCTGGCTAAAGCATAGGCATAAGGCGTACAGAAATAAAGTGGAGATATCGGGCAAGATTAAAACCGATACTAATAAACTAACGCCTGAACAGGAACAGGCGATCTTGAAAGCATTGGAACTTTCAACTCTAAATAATAATGCTCCCAAAAGAAAGGAATAAAGATATGATTAACGAAAAAATTATGGCTGATACTAAGGCTATCAGCCCTGAGCTTATGAAGGAGATCCTTAATAATCAAATAATGCGAACGGATCTGACTCAGCGAAACCATTGGTGGTTTTTTAATGTTTATCTAAACCACTACGTTAAACTTCCTTCAGCTCCATTTCACCAGCACATTTTTAGTTTAACGGAAGATGAGACAATTAAGACGCTACTCGTCGTTGCCTTCAGGGGTAGTTCCAAGTCGACCATTCTAACTTTGTCCTTTCCGATTTGGGCGATATTGGGCAAACAACAAAAAAAGTTTGTAGTTATTTTGGGACAGACTCAACGGCAGGCGCGTCAACAGCTAATCAATATCCGTTACGAACTAGAATCTAATGAGCTATTACGGCAAGACCTCGGACCGTTTAAAGAAATCGAGGATGAATGGGGTAGCTACTCCTTGGTTATTCCTAAATACGGCGCCAGAATTACTGCGGCCAGCATGGAACAGACGATCAGGGGTATGCGGCATAACCAGTACCGACCGGATCTAATTATTTGTGACGATATTGAGGACTTGACTACGGTAAAAACCAAGGACGGCCGGGATAAAATCCATCAATGGATTACCGGCGAAGTAATTCCGGCCGGAGACCTTAACACCAGAGTTATCTTTGTTGGGAACATGCTTCACGAAGATAGCCTGCTGATGCGGGTTAAAGAAAAAATCATTAATAAAGATATGGATGGCTATTTCATGCAAATTCCTTTAGTTGATGCCAACGACAACATCACTTGGCCCGGTAAATACCCGACCTTTGCTGATATTGAAAAACAAAAAAGAGACACCGGCAATGAAATTTCCTGGCAACGGGAATACATGTTAAAGATAGTTCCCGATTCGGAACGAGTGGTATTTGAAGAATGGCTGGAGCGCTACGACAACCTTCCGCCAACGGGCGACGGTAGCAAATACCGGTATGTTGCCACCGGCGTTGATCTGGCGATATCGCAAAAAGACAACGCCGACTATACCGCTATGGTATCGGCCAGAGTCTACGGCTACGGTGAGGATATAAAAATATATATTTTTCCTAACCCGGTCAATGAACGGCTAACGTTCCCCCAACAAGTGGAGCGGGCAAAAGCGGTGTCACTGGCGGTCAATAACGGTCGGCAGTCAAAATTAATCATTGAAGACGTGCAATACCAGCTAGCGCTTGTCCAGCAACTTAAACAAGGTGGTTTTCCGGCCGTGGGTGCTAAGGTGAGCGGAGATAAAAGAGCCCGGCTGGCGCTGACAACCCACTTAATTCAATCGGGAAAAATAGTGTTTCCCAGAAAAGGTGCCGAAACATTAATCAGACAATTGGTGGACTTTGGTGTGGAAAAGCATGACGACCTGGCCGATGCCTTTACAATTTTAATCCAAGACATTATGGCTAATAACAAAAGACCACCGATATGCGAGATATTTTTTGTTTAGGCTAACCCACTGTCTTTTATCAGCATCGACCAAATAACAAACTCAACGACTAAATCTAAAATAGCTCTCATACTTTGAGAGCTATTTTATAATATCACCGCCGCTAATTATACTATACATCTTTTAAGATTGTAGCGACGTATCTGATTGCCTCGTCTTTGTGAATGTAGTATCGCCTGAAGTCAGGGCTCGTGCTTAAATCAACGGCTTTAATCTTACCTTGGTTAATAAGCTTATTTAAAGTAATCAATGACTTCACTGGAAACCAAGACTGTTTTGTTAAGGCGGGACAGGAAAAGTAATTTTTATCTTTTTTTATGTTTTCAACATTGACAACATTATTTTCCACATCATCCCAAGCATTTAAAAATCTAATTGCTTCTTGTTTATTAACATGATAACGCTTTAATTGGGGGTTGGCACTGGCATTCATAGCTTTAATTTTTCCAGTGTCAATTAACTTACGCAACGTAACTAAAGTTTTAATCGGAAACCACGGTTGCTTTATTAGTTGAGGGCAAGTAAAAACTTCCTGATCGCCAACGATTATCTTTTTTTCTATACCATATCTTCTAAGCAGTTGGTAAACTCTTTGCCGGCTAAGGTTGAATTTTTTGCCGATTGCCGTCATGGTATGTTGACGGTGACCGTTCAAGCCAAGCCGCATTTCGACCATCAACTGTCGGTTAATTTTAGAACTAGTAGCCATTTTTTTAGATTGCAAACGTATAGATAAGATATCAACCTTGTTTGAGAATTGTTTCCATGGCGTCAATAATAACGTCAACTTTGGGTGCCCAGCCGCTAAAGGTCAAATGGACCGAATGGTCGTTGCTAGCAACAGGAATATCAATATCCTCGAGTTTTTGCTTGAGTGCATTTAGGCGCTGTTTTTGATGTTCGTCCGCCCCCTTATCAGGTCGGAGGGCGAAAGGGATCTTAAAGCCTAGCGTGCCGTTTGACTTGAGACAGAAGAAACTGTTAGTGGTGTTGAATTTTTTAAAGATAGGGTTAATTGAACCGACTCCCTTACCATTTCCCAAATTCATGTCATCGGCATATTTTTTAGAAAATAAAAACAATTTTTCAACAGCCACAAACTCATCCTTCTGCAACCTGCTTTTAGCATCGGCCAAAAACTTTTCTGGTGTCCAACCGACGATAACTCTGGACCCGGAGCTACCAGCGACAATCTTTTTAACGGCAGCACCGAATAGCTTGGGAATTACAATTTCGTATTCTTTGAATTTATAAAATTCCATCTCCACGGCGAAGATGTCGAATTGGCTGTTCTGGTTGACATACATAATGAGATCTTTGAGCCGCTCACCCATTGAGTCCATCAGGATGACAAATTTTATATTGCCCTCACGGAGATTCACTCTCATGGCTTCCAACAATAAGTCTACCCCTTCTTCGTCAAGGTTGAAAAATTCAGTAACTTTTTCAGCGAACGTCAATCCAAATTTATCGTGTACCTCTTCGTCTAATTGGGTAACAAACTCGCCAACGTCACCGGAGTGCCGCCAGAGCGAAGCACCATAATCAAGCGCTTGTCCCACCACCGTCCGCCTTTCTGGATTTTTATACAGCTTGGTTTCAACGATATATATGTCGCCGTCTTTATCAACGGCGAGCGCGTCAATCGGGCCGGCTTCGGTGGAAAATTCCCGGGCGGCGACAAATAGACGCTTATCCTCCTCTATTTCGTAGATCGGAATTGATTCAGGATTCTGATGAATGTAACTTTGTAGCTCGTCTTCTTTAACAATATCCGATTTATCGATTTTTTGAGCGTTTTTTCCTGATTGGGAAATAATGATGGACATAGATTATTTGATTAATATTCAATATCGCTGATGTGATATCTGATTTTGCCAGACCACTCTTTTGGCACTCCATCGGTATTAAATGAAAATTCATTTATATAATTTGGTTTGAGGATAACGTCTTCAAATTTGTCCGAATTATACAATGGGTTATAGGTGTTTTCGTATATTGATTGATCATTTTCATTTAAAAACATAACGAGTAACTCCGCTTTTTTAATTTCTTTATCACTGTTGTTTTTTATAGTGCCAACTAACCTGCGAGCCTTGCCGTTGAATATGTTGTCGCTATCAATTATCGATTTGAATTCGTCGACTTGGACGGAGATATCAATTTTGGGGATGTAGTTGTTTTTTTCTTCGTTACTTAGAGTTCCGGCTTCTTTTGTTTTATCGCTTTCCTTATTGGCACCCGAGAATATCTGGTTTAAGTCCTTTTGAAAGGTTTGAAGATTTTTCTGAATTTGGTAGCTTTTGTACTCCATACCAAGGAAAAACCCAAATAATAAGCCGACGATAAGAACGACTAGAATAATCCACTGAGACTGTAGAAAAGATAACAATTTGTTCATAATAATTTCTTAATAATTAATTATTTAAAATTTTAGATAACATAAAGCCCGCCACCAGGAGACCCTTGCGGATCCTACGTGAGTTTCCCCACGCAACGCGACAAACGCCCTAGATGACGGGTTTTCTGTTTGTCGCGATTTGAGACCATGCCCCGATGGAATATCGAGGTTTAGGTCAATAAGTTGTTAAGTACATTTTAGCTCAAAATAAGCTAAATGTCCAATGAATACTAGCTTAAACGGCGACTCTTGCGAAGAGTGACTTATCTACAGTTTACCTACTCTAATAACTCTAAGGACTTTAGGGCATTTTCAGAGATTCCTAGAATCTTTTGCTCAACTTTATAGGCATCGCAGTGTTTGAGCATTCCCAGATACGACTGCAGTGATTGATTAAAAGACTCCGGGGTAATAGTCCCATTTTCAAGCTCCGTTTTTCGTTGCCGTAGTTTTTTAAACATCCTCCGTCTTGTTTTGGTTCGCACGACACTATAATGTGGTAAAATAATATACCCTAAAAAATCTATACCCTGGTTAAACTTACGGATAGATATTTTCCGCGGATGCAGTTGCAATAGTAATTTTTCGGCCAAGAATTGCTCTACTTCTACTAAAAGCGACTTTAAGTAACCCGGGTCTTCATTAATAAATATGAAGTCATCGGCATAGCGAAAATAGTGTTTCACCTTTAAGGTATGTTTCACAAACTGATCAAGTTGATCTAGATATATGTTGGCAAAAATTTGTGACGTGACGTTGCCGATCGGAATTCCTGTTTTGGCCGCGACAAAAAGTACTCTCTCTCTCTCTCTCTCTCTCTCGGAACGAACGTTTGTGAGTCGAGCCGAGGAAAGCTTTCGATAAGTTCTCGGGTTAATGCTAGAAATCGTTCATCGGTAATTCGGCGCTTTATTATCGCTAATAGCTTTTGGTGAGGCACGCTCCAAAAGAATTTTTTAATATCACACTTCAGGACATACACCGTTTGGGTATAATTTCTGCTTCGAGCTCGTAAACATCGACTCACATTTGTCACTGCTAAGTGCGTACCTTTGCCAATACGTGATGAATATGAATGATGAATAAACGTCGGTTCGAAAATCCGGCATAGCTCCTTAAATACAAGATGATGCACTAATCGATCATGAACATTCGCTTTACTGATAACCCGGTGCTTAGGGTCATAAATGTTGAACGTTGAATAAAAGCCGTGACGATAACTCAACGATTTTAGTTCATTGTGCAATTCGAAAATATTATCCTCGAGATGCCGTTCAAAATCCATCACATCGAACTTGCTCCGTTTCCCCTTCTTAAATTCATCCCAGCAGACTAATAAATTCTCAACACTTACTAATTGTTCAAAATCACTATGAACCAACATACAAAAAGTATTATGGATACTCCATTAATTCTTAAAACATATGAACTTTACAAACTATTCTATGAATATCTTGCTCTATTTCCTAAAAAAGACAAGTATACGCTGGGCGCAAAATGTGAGCTGTATATTTTGGCAACCATGGAATCGCTAATCGCGGCAAGTAACAGCAGTAAAGACAAAAAGCTCGCATTAATACAGCAGGCGAACCTTAAATTTGATACTTTGAAAATCCTAATCCGTCTAGCTAAAGACGTTAAAGCGCTGGACACTAAAAAATATATTGCGCTTCAGGAACGAATCCATGAAATAGGCAAAATGCTCGGTGGATGGCAGCGGTCACTCAACTAACATAAGAGACCTCCGATACGGAGGTCTCCTTGAAGTAAAGACACTGCCCGCGGAAGAACACCCCACCCGCATAGTTGTCGTTCGCATTGCCGAGGTTGTTCCTGTTGTCGAACTTGAGCTTGTCGTCGTTGGCGTTGAAGTACAGCGAGTACTCGGGGTCCTGCCAGAAAAGTGTTGTTCTCCATCCAAAGCACCGAAGCGACTCTGTCTCACTCGTGAGCCATCTTCTGAATTTTATTTGGCCCATACTAGGCACTAGAGAAAAACACGTAGTGTCTTTATTTCTTAGGATGCACGCTCTGATAACCCATGAGCTATCAAATTCTGGCACTTTGCAGAAACAAAGGATTTCGACGGCCTTGATCCGTAAACCAAGACGCACTGCCTACTTTCATATTGTACTATACCAAATTTTACAAAAAGAAGAGAGGGTTCGCAGCCGAAGCTTTGAACCCTCTCGATTAAATAAGTAGCGTGATCTGACCAAGGCACCAAAAGTATCAAGGTACCAAAGGTCAAAGACCAATTCACTACCCGCGGAAGAACACCCCACCCGCAGAGCCGCCGTACGCAAGGCCGAGGTCGTCCCCGTAGTCGAACCCGAGCTCGTCGTCGTCGGCGTTGAAGTACAGCGAGTACTCGGGGTCCCGCCATTGGACTGCAGAGCAGTCTTTCACGGGCGTGTTGTTGTCACGCGACAGTTGCCGTGTGTACAGCGTTTCGGCGACACCCATGTCCATCGGTCCCTCAAGTGAGCAGTGCTCTGGCATAAGGGTGATCATCTCGCGCTGGGCAAACGGGCTGAAGCCGTGCAACGCTGTCGGGAACAAAATCCCGATAATCGGACCGTTGGCCAAGTCTTGGTAGAGCTTGGCGTGACGTTCCTCGACGATCGTCACCTGTCCTGACAGCTCACCCTTGCGGTAGTTGATAAACTGCCGCTGGGGGTAGGCCGCAATGTAACTCGCCTCGACGGCGGGCAACAAGGTGTCTTCGAGCAATGTGCCGTAGTCCATTTGTTTGGCCTCGACTGCTTCGTCGCCTTCGGGCTTTTGCAACGGAATCTGCGGCAGGATAAGCGGGAACCACGGCGCGGCGTTTGGTGTGTCCAGATTTCTGATCTGGCGGTTAGCCGCAATCATTCCCCGGATGCCAGCGATACGCTCGCGGAATTCCTTGGCATCCATGCCCGGATTCTGCTTGAAGCGCTCCTGCCACAATGACAGCATGGCGGCAAAGTCGTAATCGTCCGGCAGGCGGTCAAAGTAGTATGCGCGGTTTGCGTCGCACACATTCGACTTCACCACCGACTTGTCGGGGATGCCACGACCGTTCCGGTCAATGAGGAGCTTGATGATTTCCCGGAGGGTAATCTCTTGCTCTCCTTGCAGGACGGCAATAACATTTTCCAGACCGCCGCATTTGTTGGCTAACGCCTTCCAATGGGCATGAGACAACTCGTCAAGGTCGGAAACTCCCGTCAAAGTACACATCATTTTCCTATCCTCCTAGCCGATGGCCAGTTGGTATCTGCCTCTCCCCGAGGCTGGGGACCTTTTACCACGTTGGTAATCGGATATATTACAATACCACAATATCGTAATATTGTCAATATTCTAGCATATTTTGAGCTTTTAGGTTATCTACAGTTTGTCTACCTGCTTTACCTTATGAGCGCATCTGACATAATCATAACTTCTCTACCATTGCGGGATTTGTAGGCATTGTAATTCAGCGAAAAGTTGATGATATGTCTGTTCGAATAAAGTGACTTAATTTCTTTTTTGTTATCATACGTTAACAGCCAAAAGGCATCAGGGTTATCGTTTAGCTTTTTAGCCAGAGCCTCGTGATTTTCTTTTTTATAGTGGTTTAGATAAAGTGTTGCGCCTTTTTCAAAATAAGGTGGGTCAAGATATATAAATGTATTCTTTTTATTTAAATACTCACCAATCAACCTAAGTCCGTCCTTATTAAAAACTGATATTTTCTTTTTATGTGTGGCTATCCGCTGTATTCGTTCTATCAAAGTGTCCTTGTTAAATCTGGCATCGATTTTGTATTTACCTTTTTGTCTTAATCCTCCAATAGGTCCGCCGTCCAAAATGCCGGACGTATTAGTTCTATTGAGAAAAAAAGTGGCAAAACCGAGATCAAAGAGACTAGCCTTCGGGTTATTATAAATCGCCTTTTGCTTTTTCCATTCATTAATGGTTACCGGGGTTGATTTTATCTTTTTTATAAATTTGTCGGGATTAAATATAGACGATTTCCAAAAAGCATAGATAGCTTTATCCAAGTCATTAATCACAATGCGATCAACTTTCCCGGATAGTAGCAAAACCAGTGCCGCACCGGCACCACCGGCGAACGGTTCGACATAGGTAACCTTTTCCAATCCGTTATCCTTTATGACATTATCAAAGAAAGGAAATAAAAAAGTCTTCCCTCCGGGATATCTTAACGGGCTACAGTGTAATTTTTGGTTTCTTTTTCGTGGTATCTTTTGCATATAAATTAAGACTTCTTTTCGAAGTAGAAATCTAAAATATCAGCGACAATGTATGAATCTTTTAATACATCGGCACGTTTACAAACAATTTGGCCATGAGCATACTTGTCCAAAATAGCACTAAGATTTCTTTTATCTGAAAGCCAATCATTAGTAAGGGAAATATCATTTTTTCGATGCTGATTTAGTTTCTTCTTCGCTTCTTTCAAAAATATCTCGCAAATTTGATCCTTTTTAGCTTTTTCTTTGTCGCCATTATTGTCATAATGCACGCGAGCGGCAACTTCTACTAAAAGACGCAGGGCCATACCCAAAAACGGCAAAACCGCATCGTTACCTTGATTTTTTTTATCAATATCTGCAAGGGCGCGATATAAATCATTTACATGGCCGGACTGTAAAGCTAAAGTCCTGCCGAAAAGGTCGTTTCCAGTTTTAGTAACCGGAGTTTTTCGTATCCTAAAATTGTAGTTCGTAGCAACGCTCGCTTTCCCGAAAAGATCACTCTGTTTATTGTTTTCTGCCTCTTCTATCTCTTGCGATGCTCGATTGTAATCTTTATCAGAAATATTTTTCAAATAATCCGATATTTCCGCATTATTTAAACGAGAAAACAACTTTCCCTTATACTGGCCGTTTTTGAGTACATCCCAGACAATAACTTTCAGTTTTTTATCGAAGTCACCATCTTTTATTTTCAACTTTTTATCATCACCGAAAGAGAAGCCAAAATACTGCTGGGCGGGTGTTTGTCCGGTCAGTCTCCAAAAAGTAGTTACATATCCCGGTCCCAAGACGGCTTCCTTTAACTCGTTTGCCATTTCGAGGTCATTAACAACTTTCGTAATACCGACTCTTATTAGTTCTTTTTCACCGGCCTTTCCTCGGCGATCTTTATGATGGGCGATCTCATTTGAACCCCAAGAAACTTCGTTGTTTTGATTAAGGTGCTTTCTCTCGATAAATCGGTAACCTTGTTCCAAATCTTCAGTGACAAGACATTCAACTTCGAAGTCTTCGGAAATCCCAACCTTTGACCCAATTTTTGAAAATTTACTTTCTTGAACACCGGCCAATTTCGGATTTGCCAGTAATTTATATGCGGCGATTCGTCTATTGCCCTCAAGAATTATATTACGATCATTGGAACGCCAGACAACAATTTTTTCCAACTGAGGAAGGTCGGCATCTTTTTCCATCTCGCCAGCAAGTTTAAGTAGCTGAAATTTACTTATTAAGAAATGTTTCAACAGGTCTTCTTCCGAGAGGTCAAAATACTGATCAGAAAAACGCGCGTTTTCATCCCACAGCAAAAGGTCTTTAATAGCGATATCTTTCTTTTTCCATTTTGAATTTTCCATGTTCATACTCATTTTTTATTTCCCAGACTTAGTCCTATTGTCCTGTTTGCACAGCATCTGGCAATTTTTCTCCATTGTTTTTCCACCTTGATTCCATGGAACAATGTGATCAGCTTCCATTTCATCAATTTCAAAATGTTTCTTACATGTCGGGCAAATTCCTTTCTGTTTCTCGTACTGTTTAACTTTCGTCTTTTCATCAAAGGCGCGCAGATTGAGCGTCTTCTCGTTTCCGGTCAAAAGATATTCATAAATACCTTTCTTATTATCTACTTCGTCATCTTCAATCAATCCCGCAATTCGTTTTTCCAAGCTTGCCGCATTTAATTTATCGCCCTTGTGCTCATTGTAAAATCGCCCCCATTCTAAGCCCTTCATAATTTTTCGATACTCGGGGAATACGCGCTCAACCCATGCTACGACTTCTTGAAAATACTGCCACAATTCCTGCGCGTCTTTGTCTTGCTGGTGGCGGCTCATATAATTCTCAATCTTTCCATCCGAAATCCAGTCAAGCGCCTTTTCCAGATAATCTTGGCGAATCGGCGAGCCGTTTACATAATTTTCGCCAATCTGATACGCCGGTCCGCCTGTCTTGCTAAACCAGCGTTTGGCATCGGCAAGCCACGGCCCAGTGTGCATGGCGTTTAAGAGTTCCTGATCGGTTAATGGCTTGCCTGCGATATTGATCGTCCGAAACCATGCAAGTTTTTCGCTTTCCGTTCCTTCGCAGATATAGACGGAGAGGTCATAATTCAAAATCTTCTCTTGCTGATCGGTGGTCAAATTGTTAAATGCCAGTTCGTAGCCGTCATCAAACTTTATTGGGATAATCTCGGTGACATATTGGCAAATAGAAATGGTGCGCTGTTGTCCATCCATGAGTTCAAAGCCGCCGTCTCTGTCCACCGACCAATACATTGTGTTGAGCGGGAAGCTAGACCGTACTGTCCTTATAACAGCGTCGCGCTCTTTCTGGCCGTAAATAAACTCGCGCTGAAACGCCGGACGAATGTTTAGTTTGCCGCCGTAACCAACCACGCCGCTCTCGCCACTGTCTTTGTAGCCCTTCACTACGTCGCGTATTTTGATATTTTTGAGTTCTATATTCATATTATTATCTTCGTCTAATTATAATCCTATTGTAAATTTTTCGGCCATCTATAATCGTATATAATTTGTATCCTATCCATCGCGCAGAGTTTGCGATGCCAAGGATTTCAAATTTGTTTTTGCTTAATAAATAATCTCGCATACTTCCTTTGTCCCTTAATGTACGGCCTGCCCGCCTTGTACTCAATACAGATTCCATCTGGCTCAATGACTCCTGTTTGCCCGACGATAGCGAATGAGTATTCTGAAGTACGGTTGTACTCTCTCTCTCTCTCTCGTAAACGCTAGGTCTTTATCATCATCGCCTTTTCTGAATTTGACTATCTCTATGCCGCTTTCGGGTGCCCATTTGTCTAAGAACGTTATAGGCACGCCCATAACGCCTTTGTAATCACTTGGAATTTCTGCGACTTTCGAAACTTCAATAGCGTCATAGTTGTCATATTTCGGATAAAGCCCTTTCTTGCGTCCCTGCTCATAGGTGAGATAGGGCGTGATCGGATCTTCGGATTTATCAACATAAAGGTTGGTGAACCATCCAACATTACGAAACTTTACAAGGCCAGTTTTTGAATCATATACACCAGCCGCAAATTCGCGCGCTTTCTCTGCCGGAATTTTGAAAAATGCGTTTCCGGCCGCAAAGCCATATCCAAGCCACAATTTGTTTTCTTTTATGAGCTTAAAAATTTCCTTGTATGTGATAGCGTTTTTGCTGCCGATTATAAGAAATTTTTTGTTATGCTCAATTAACTGTGCGACATATTCCCGAAAGAGCGAGAACGGTGGATTGGTGACGACAATATCGGCTTTTTTAAGAAGCTCAATACATTCTTTACTTCGAAAATCACCGCCACCTTTAAGCGGCATCGCGATATTTTTATTGTGCTTAAGCAGATGCTCTACATCATCCAAACTTATCGCTCCGTCGCTATTCATATCCGGCACTTCGTTGATCTCCACCACATACGGTTCTCTCCCTTCCGGCTTGAGCCCTTCAATATCAAGAAGCGATAGTTGTCCGCCGACAATCGGCGACTTCTGATAACTAGTGGCGATGAGCTTCTTGAGCCCAAGCGTGTTGAAATTAGCTGCAAAATATTTGAAAAAGTTGCTCTCAAATGGATCATCGCAATTACAAAGAATCACCTTGCCGCTAAGCTGGTCTCGGTAATGCCGGAGCTCATTAGCAATATCGCCAAGCTGAGTATAAAACTCATCATTTTTTGCCTGGCTTGCCTTATGAAGACTTCTATTTAGTGATCGAGTACTCATAATATTATTTATTCAGATCGTAGCTTTGCTTGATAAGTGAAAACACCTTATCCATATCTTCATCGCTTTCCAGCTTTAATTCATAGTCGCCATTGCCGTGGTGACCGATGTGCCTTGGATTTTCCATATCACGGGCAATGGAATCAGGATTATTAAGCTGGCCGCTTTTTACATTCAGGAAAATTTTAAGTTGATTGCGGTAGATTTCCACGTCCGCAAAATTCGTTGATAACTTATAAGCCACGTAGTTTTTTTGTGGATCTTCTTTAATCTCGGTGTCGAGTGAGATTATTTTCTCGCGCAACTTCAAAAACAGCGATTTAATGTCTTCACCTGCTTTTGCAAGATGCTCTCCCACCGAATAATTTTTTTGGATAATTTCCTGCTTTTCCCTATCATACTTCGTCTTCCGCATAATACTGGCCGTAGATATTCGAACTTTCTGGAAATTCTCCGGCTCTAAAAAGAGAATATTTTCGTCGTAAATACGGTAGCGCCAAAGCTCAACATTAATCGGCAAAACGTTGACCGTATCCAGATCAAAATTGTTGTATCTTTCAGCTACGCAAATAACTCGGGGAGAATCCCAATCGATTTCGATACCAATTTTATTATTCCGACAAATTTTCTCAAAATCGGCTTTGTGATCTAACAGCCAATAAAGGTAAGCAAGTCCCTGATTGATAACATTGTTGTTCTGATTTTTTTTGTATTCAATAATGCAGGGCGCACCATCCTTGTCTATGCCGAGTGTGTCAATTCTACCACCGAAGCCAGTTGAATGCTCATGAGATAGAAAAAAAATGTTCAATAACTCCTCCAGATTATTTTCAAAAAGCGTCTGCAGGTTTTTCTCCAAGTCAAGCTCTTTTGCGGTGATTTTTTTTACGGTTGAGCCGATTATTTTAAATAATGCCACATTATTTTTTGTTTTCCGATTTTAACTTCAAAATCGTAATCATAAGAAGGGCTTTTACTGATCTATTCATTAACAGCGCAAAACCTATAGGCAAATAAGTTATGTTGCGCCTAATTATTCAACAAGTATTAATCAGATTCACTACATATAAAATACCAAAAAAATTAACCAAAGTAAAGCCAAAATATCGATTTTAAGTTACCTACAGTTTACCTACAATGGGAACTGGACACCCAGCCACCGGTGCGTCATCCATGTAGTTGATAAGTAATAACCATCAATAATATGGACTTAGAACAAAATTTGAGGTATTGCCTCTATAGCCGGAAAAGCACGGAGTCTGACGAACTCCAACAGCTTTCTATCCCAACACAGAATAAAGAAATGGCGGTAGTGGCCAAACGAGAAAATATTGAAATCCTTGAGACATTTGAGGAGTCTCATTCAGCTAAAGATTCGGGTAAACGACCGGTATTTAATAAAATGGTTGAGGCATTGCGAACTGAAAAATACAACGCCATTTTAACTTGGGCACCTGATAGGTTGAGCAGAAACGCCGGTGACCTTGGCAAGCTCATTGATTTTATGGATCAGGGAATCTTGAAGCAGATAAAAACCTACGGACAAACCTTTGGTAATTCACCGAACGAAAAATTCTTGTTGATGATCCTAGGTAGTACTGCCAAACTAGAAAACGATGCCAAGGGAGTGAATGTTAAACGAGGGCTTCGCGCCAAATGTGAACAGGGCTGGCGACCAGGCTATCCTCCGATTGGTTACCTCCACGGAATTGGCGAAACGAAGGGTCAGCGGAAAGTATATCTTGATCCAAAGCGAGCGCCGGTAATCACTCAAATGTTTGAAAAGGTTGCCTACCAAGGATACAGTGGTCGGGCACTCAAGCGATGGATGAATGAAATCGGATTTAGGACGAGGAGCGGAAAGAAAATAGCATTGAGTAGTATTTACAATATGCTCAAAAATCATTTCTATTACGGCGAGTTTGAGTATCCGGTGGGTTCAGGAATATTCTACAAAGGTTCGCATCAGGCATTAATCAGTAAAGATCTATTTAACGAAGTCAAGATACATCTCGAGGTAGCACCGAAATTAAAACCTGGTACCAAAGAATTTGACTTCGCCAACATGATTAAGTGTGGTTCATGCGGATCAGGGGTCACAGCCGAAGATAAATTCAAAAAGATCAAACATGATGGTTCAATAAAACGCTACGTCTACTACCACTGTAACCGATTCAAAGATTACAATTGCAAAGAAGCGTACGTCAGAGAAGAAACATTAATCGAGGAGTTGCTCAAAATAATTGATCAGATTGAACTGGATAAGTTGGGTACGCTGAAAAAAATGCAGCAGGAAATGGAGCGTTACCAAAAATTTAATACGCTAATTTCCAAGGGTAATAACCGAGATGAAATAAAAATGTCCGAAGTGGACATCAAGGAATACGTTAAATACTTACTAGCCGAAGGAACTCGCGATGAGAAGCGGGAGATATTGGCTTGTTTAAAAACTGAACTCTATCTTAAAAACCAAAAGGTCTCTCTAGTAAAATAAAGCCGTCGGTATACCTACCTGATTGGCCTTATTTTATTCAAAATTCTTTTCAAAAAGTCATCTGCTCCGAGGCCGGGACTCGGACCCGGAACCAACGGATTACATCTTGTCCTCAACTTTCGTTGGGGGATGGACTATATCATCACCGTATCCAATTTTGGATGTAGGTGTTTCGGTATCTAGTCTCTACGGCGCTCCCCGATCTGCCATCTGGCGGATCAGAGTTCCCACGGTGTTCGCATATCCGTCAACTGACGAACGTAGCCTTCACCGTTATCCCGAAATTTTCACCTTAGGATTTCTCCTAGGGGCTGCATCATTCTACAGTCCGCTGCTCTACCATTGAGCTACCTCGGAGCACATGACTCTTTTTTGAAGTATAAATATTCAGTTTTAAATTTTCAAGCCTTTGATCGGCGGAGCCAGTCGCCGAGAACACTTATGTATTACCTAATCACTGGACTCTAATTTGCTATCTGGTTCTAAACTGATTTCTCACCTAGGATTGGACACAAACTGACGACTACTATTTTTGGCTAAGTTGACTGCCTCAAACCGGTCTCCGGGAACGCGTCCAGCCTCCTCCGAGGCCGGGATTCGAACCCGGAACCAATGGATTAACAGTCCACTGCTCTACCGTTGAGCTACCTCGGAGCTTAACTCTCCTTAAACTTTATCAATTAATTTTTTTAGAGCATTACCACCCTTAAAACTTTTTAACTGCTTTTCTCGTGCCATGGCGTCTGATCGAGATGTGAACTCTTCAAAATAAATAAGTTTCCAGGGACCTTGATTTTTCGTTGAAAAAACCTCGTTCGAATTGTGAACCTTCAGTCTGACAAAAATATTCTTTGTCTGACCGATATAAATTGCGCCTTGTTGATTCTTAATAATATAAACGAAATAGTTCATATAATCAAGGACCAATGGATTAATCCCGCCGTGGCGGGACTCTACCGTTGAGCTACCTCGGAGCTTAACTCTCCTAATCTTAAACTAATTTTCTAATAGTCCCTTAACTTCTCAATCAAACTATGTTTTTCAATTTTTTCTAAAGCTTTGGCTTCAATTTGTCTGATGCGCTCTCTGGTAACATCAAATTCCTGTCCGACTTCCTCCAGCGTATGGGCGACGCCATCTTTAAGACCAAACCGCATTTCCAAAATCTTTTGCTCCCGGGGCGTCAAATCCTTAATAATTTCATTGACATAATCACGCAATAACTGCAAAGCCGCCGCCCGATCAGGGGTGACGGTTCTAACATCCTCAATAAAATCTTCCAGCGTACTGTCCTCGTCGTCTTCGCCGACCGAGGTTTCAATCGAAATAGTATCTTGACTTATTTTAATGATATGAAGAACTTTGTCAAGCGGTTCGCCCATTTCGGCGGCAATTTCTTCCGGCAACGGTTCACGACCCAAGTCCTGAATCAGTTGACGCTCGGCTTGCTTAAATTTATTAATTGTTTCAACCATGTGCACCGGAATCCGAATCGTTCGCGACTGATCGGCTAACGCTCGGGTAATGGCTTGACGAATCCACCAAGTTGCATAGGTGGAAAATTTATACCCACGACGATAATCAAATTTCTCGACGGCGCGGAACAAACCGATATTACCTTCCTGGATCAAATCAAGTAACGACAAACTTTTGCCAGTGAATCGCTTGGCAATCGAAACGACTAGCCGCAAGTTGGCTTCGATTAACCGCTTCTTGGCTTCCTTGTCACCGTGTTCCGATTTCTTGGCCAAAGAAATTTCTTCTTCTGATTTTAACAATGGCACTTTGCCGATTTCACGCAGATACATCTGAATTGAATCAGCGGAAATATCAGAAATATCAATTTTTTTATTTTTTTTGCCTAAGCCTGATTTATCCAATGCCTCCATCCGCCGCTCGGTTGTTCCTAAGTAACCAGCATCACTTTCCACGATATTCAATCCAAGCTGATCCAACCTGCCCAAAAACTTTTCATACTCCTCCAAATAATCTTCAACTTCCGGAAAAGTATGTAAAATTTCAGTTTCCGTAATAAACCCACGGGTCCGACCCTTATTTAAAAGCCGTTTAATCAATTCAAAATTAGCGATCACTTTCGTCTTCGACATCCTAGTGGCCTTGGTCGCCTTGGCGACTTTCTGTTTGGCGGCTTTTTTAACCGGTTTTTTCTTGCTAACTTTTTTCTTGACCGGTTTTTTTGAAACTACTTTTTTAGTCTTGGGCATTATAATTATTCTAAATTCTGTAATTGACTAATAATTTTATTAAATTCGTCGTTTAAATTTTCAATCTCGCCTGACTGCTTATTTTTTTCTTCTTGCTTAATCCGTTGTTCAATATCCTTAAGCTGACTTTGATAATAAGCGCGCTTAAGTGATGTAACTATTTTTATTAGCTCAACTCCTACGACCTGCGGTTCAAAATCAAAAAAATCCTTCTCGGCTAGAAGAACCAGCTTATCGGCTAATTGACTGAAATTATCCGCCTTAAGTTGTATGCTGAATTCGGGATAATTAAAAGAATTAATTTCTCCGCTAATGTTTTTAGTATAATAAACTATTAATTGTTTGTAAAGCTGTTTTAAGCTTTCATCAGTGATTAGATCAACTGGCAGATTATCAATAATATAAGGCAGATTATCGGGATACTTTAAACCAATGGCCAAAATCTGCTCCGCCATCATTTCGTTAAGACTACGCGGCTGGGCTACCTTTAGCTTCACGCCGACATTTGACGGCGCGGCCGGTTTTGCTTCGCCTTGATTGAGCGACTCGCGCAAGATATCAACTGGCACATTAATGGCTTCCGAAAGCTGCTGCAGCCAATGTGTCTGCTCAATTTTATTGCCCAGCTTAGAAATGGCGGTTAGTAAAATTTTAGCGGCCGCTTTCTTCCCTTCAACTTGTTTTAAATCATATTTTTTAAAAGTTTCATCAAAATAATATTCCATAATTGATTTAGCGTTTTTGACCGCACTGTGCCAATCATTAATATTATGGCGAATACATTCATCCGGGTCTTTGCCACCGGGCACGACAATTACTTTAACATTAACTTCTTCGCCCAGCGCCAAATCAATCCCACGTTTCGCCGCCGATTGACCGGCGGCATCAGTATCAAACGAGATTGCCAAATTATTGGTGTAGCGTTTTAAAATTTTAAGTTGATCCAAACTTAGAGCGGTTCCTGAAGACGCAATCACATTTTCGTAACCGGCGGCAAAAACCGCCAACACATCCATTTGCCCCTCAACCAAAATAGCATAATTCTTCTTTTTAATTTCTTGTTTGGCCTTGTCTAAATTAAAAATCGCTAAACTTTTATTGTAAACTAAAGTTTGCGGCGTGTTAATATATTTACCGCCGACTTCGTCGGCTTTCAAAGTTCGACCGGAAAAGCCAATCGGATTGCCGTGGAAATCATTAATGGGAAACATTAGCCGATCGCGAAAGCGATCATAAAAATCAATACCGCGATCTTTTTTAACTGACAAACCCGCGAGAAAAATTTCCTGGTCGGAATATTTTTGACTTTTTAAAAATTTGATTAAATTATCCCAGCTGTCCGGCGCGTAACCTAATTTAAATTCTTCAATCATTTTTTCGCTCACGCCCCGCTTCGCCAAATAGTCGCGCGCTTTTTGTCCGGCCGCTGCTTCAACTAAATTTTGGTGCCAAAATTTAGTTGTCAAAACTAAGCTATCCATTAATCGATTTCTTTGGCTCGACATTTTCGGATCCTGATCGATTAATTTCACCCCGGCCTTTTGGGCTAGTAACCGCAACGCTTCAGGAAATTCGATATTGTCCATCTTCTGCACAAAGGTAAAAATATCGCCCCCCTCATTGCAGCCGAAGCAGTGCCAAATCTGCTTATCGCGCGAGACCATAAACGACGGCGATTTTTCATTATGAAAAGGACACAGCGCGCGCCAATTGGTACCCGTTTGTTTTAATCTGATATATTCCGAAACCAAATCGACAATGTCGACTCGGGCTTTAATATCGTCAATTTGACCGGCCATTATAATAAGGATAAATTCTAAAGCCTTTTCATTTTACTCTACTTGGCTTAATTAAGGCAAGAAAATTGACTAAGACGTTTTTTTCTGCTTTAATATGATAGTTAATGATTTCGACAATAGAGTGGAGAGGTGCCTGAGTGGTCTAAAGGAACAGTCTTGAAAACTGTCGTGGCAGCAATGTCACCGTGGGTTCGAATCCCACCCTCTCCGTTGGTTATTTGAGCACCACCGTAGGTGATGCTTAGATAATCAACAAAAAAGTAGGGGTTTGGACCAAATGATTGAAGTTGAAAAGAAATTTATTCTTGATGAAAACAATAAGAATCGTCTTACTAACGGCGCTGAATTTTTAAATAAAAAAATATTTACAGATATCTACTATGATACAAAAGAATTTACTCTTACTTCCCAAGATAAATGGCTCCGCTCCCGTGAAGGTAGATTCGAACTAAAACTTCCACTACATTCAGGTGTAGAACGGTTGGTAGATCAATACAACGAGTTGGAAAATGAATCAGAAATAAAAGAGGCACTAAATTTCGATACTGACAAAAGCTTGGCTGATAATTTAAAGGAAAATGATTATGCTTCATTCTGTATCTGCAAAACTACACGAAGTAAGTATAAAAAGGGACTGTTTATTATTGATTTAGATGTTGTTGATTTTCAAGAATTTACTTATGCAATTGGAGAAATTGAACTCATGGTCAATAAAAAATCTGAAATTAAAGAAGCGATAAATAAAATAGTAGCTTTTGCTAAGGAAAATAATCTAAAAATCGCCACTGTTCGAGGAAAAATTATTGAGTATCTTAAAAGAGTTAAGCTAGAGCATTACCAAGCTTTAATTAAAACAGGGGTCGTGAAAGATTCCTAATTAGCTATATTCGAGATAAAAATCCAACTTATCTGTTTTGTAACCTAGACCTCGCCTGACAAAAAAATATTTATGATAAAAAAAATAACTCGACCAATTGCAATTTGCATATTTTATCACCACGGTAAAATTCTAGCGACGAGAGGCTATGATGAAAGTAAGAAACAGTACTTCTACCGACCAATCGGCGGTGGAATTGAATTCGGCGAAACCAGCCAAGAAGCTTTGGTGAGAGAAATTAAAGAGGAGCTTAACACCGAGGTCAAGGGGCTAAAAAAAATTGGATTAGTTGAAAATATTTTTACTTACAACGGACAGCCTGGCCATGAGATTGTCTTTATTTATGACGGACAATTTGTTGATCAAAAATTTTATGCTCAGAAAAAAATCGCCGTTATGGAAAATGGCGTAAAGAGCACCGCCGTTTGGCTAAACATCAGTGACTTCCCTAAAAAAAATACGCCGCTTTATCCGGTTGATATTCTTTCATTAATTGACAAGAAAATAAAATAATAAGGAGAGATCGCATAGTGGTCTAGTGCGCACGCTTGGAAAGCGTGTAACCCGCAAGGGTTCGGGGGTTCGAATCCCCCTCTCTCCGCCAGGACAACTTTTTATCGGCGTGACCCGCGTGCCTCAATCAGGGAGTCTCCAGAATTAATCAAAACACCTTAAAATTCGGGGTACTTAACCCGAGTGTCCCACTAAAATTGAAAATTGGAATCGTAAGCCGAAAGGAGATTCAAACTAAAATTATGAAACCACAATTTACCGTAGGAACATTCGGAATAATACTAGATAAACAATCTCGCGTTTTGCTTTGCCATCGAAGAGATTATGATTTGTGGAATTTACCTGGTGGTACCTTAGAATCGGGTGAGGCTCCTTGGGATGGAGTAAAAAGAGAAGTTAAAGAAGAAACTGGGTTGGTAGTCGAAGTTTCAAAATTAATGGGTGTTTATAGCAAACCAGATAAAAACGAAATTATTTTTTCATTTATCTGCAGGGTGGCCGACGGAAAAATAACATTAAATAATGAAGCTGATAAGATTGAGTATTTTGAAATCGAAAAAATACCTTCTAATACTTCACCAAAGCAGGTTGAAAGAATCAAGGACGCCATTAATGACCCAGGGAATTTATTCTTGAAAGTTCAAGCCGGAAAGTCATCAATTGAGTTAATAAAAGAAGGAAAGTTATAGAATTATTTACGCTATTTCTATATAGCTAATTGTATTTGATTATAGTGGCAAATTATCAATAGACCCCTTGAACAAACTCTGGAATGTCGAAATAACAAGATAATTTTAAAATAATTGAAACATTTATGAACAAAGAATTACTTAAAGACACGCTGGGCTGGGGTTTTATCCTCTGGCTTATAGGCTACGCGCTTGGCATAATTCTTTTTTCGATTGTGTCGCCTACTACTATTGGCTGGTTAATTATGCCGATCGGCATAATTATCACGCTTTGGGTATTATTAAAAAAAGTAAAAGGAAATTATTTCCAGTATTATTTGATACTGGGCATTGTGTGGACATTAATTGCTATTGTCCTTGATTATCTCTTCATTGTTAAAGCGTTTAAACCAACCGACGGCTATTATAAGTTGGATGTGTATTTATATTATGCTCTGACTTTTATCATCCCGCTTATTATCGGCTCGCGTAAAAAAATGATTCAGCAATAGTATTCAATATGGAAAACCTTAAACTTACCGTCACTTTATCGCTACTAATTTTTTTTATTTCCGGTTGTAGCTATTTACCGACAACCGCACCGCAACCGACTAAACTTTATATTAACGAATTTATGGCCAGCAACAATAATTCAATTGCTGACGAAAAAAATGAATACGACGACTGGCTTGAAATTTATAATCCTAACAGTATAGCTGTTGATGTAGGCGGAATGTTTCTGTCTGACAATAAATTAAAATTAACCAAATGGGAAATTCCCAAAACTGACCCAACCGCGACGACTATCCCGCCGCAAGGTTTTTTAATTATCTGGGCCGACCAACAAACCGATCAAGGAATACTGCACGCCAATTTTCGCCTGGCCAACGATGGCGGCGACATCGCTCTAACCGACGTCAATGGCCACCGACTTGATTATGTCCGTTATAAACCACAAACGAAAAATACTGCTTTCGGTCGTTGGCCCGACGGCAGTGACAATTGGCAAACTTTTAAAAATCCAACCCCTAACAAATCAAATCATGAATAATAAAATAACAAGCCAATTAAAAAAATTAGCCGCAGAGCGGCAGATTAAAACCGACCCATCACACGACTGGCAGCATATTTTACGTGTTACTAATTTAGCTGAGCTAATTGGCAAACAAGAGAAAGCTGATCGGGATATCTTAATCCCGGCGGCTTTATTTCATGACATCATTGTCTATCCAAAAAATTCACCTAAAAATAAAAAAGCCAGCAGCGCCAGTGCGGCCGTCGCGGAAAATATTTTAAAAAAAATTAAAGCTTACCCCAAAGAAAAAATAGCAAGCGTCGCTGTCTGCATTAATGAATGCTCATTTTCCAAAGGCCTTAAACCAAAGTTGCTGGAGTCAAAAATACTCCAAGATGCTGATCGACTTGAGGCCACCGGCGCGATATCAATTATGAGAACATTTTCCTCCGGCGGCCAAACGAATCGGCCATTTTACGATCCGACGGATCCATTTTGCCAAAAAGGTTCCGTTCAGTTTCGCTCCGGACTTGATCTATTTTATCAGCGACTGTTGATTGTCGAGCAAGGGATGCATACGACAACAGCTAAAAAAATGGCCAAGCGCCGCACGAAGTTTTTAAAAGATTTTCTCGCTGAACTAAAGCTTGAACTCAAAGAATCAAACATCATTTAATTTTAATACCTAAAAAATCGCTCCGTTGCCAACTGCTTGAGCGGTTTTGTTGTGCTTAAAAATACCACCAATTAATTTTCAATATCACTTATTGAAAGCATCGCCAAATCGACTTTATTTTGTTAAGATTAAATTATGAAAATATATTTCGCTACCCATGCGACAACAACTGACAATGAGGCTGATATTTCATCGGGCTGGCAAGATGCTAAACTTTCCAGCCTTGGACTCGAGCAAGCCAAACGCCTTAAAACTAATCTTAAAAATTTGTCTTTTACTATGATTTGCTGTAGTGATTTAACTAGAGCACTCGACACGGTCAAGCTTGCCTTTGATGATACATATCCGATTATAATTGATCAAAGGCTACGCGAACTTAATTACGGCGACTACAATGGAAAACTAAAATCCCAAGTCGAACCGTTAAAACTTAAATATATTGCCAAACCGTTTCCGAACGGCGAAAGCTATAATGATGCGATCAACCGAACTATTGAATTTTATCTTGAATTAAAACAGAAATATCCCGACCAAAACATTTTAATTGTCGGCCACCGCGCAACTCAATTTGCGCTAGATATTTTAGTAGAAAATAAAACCATTAAACAATGCTTAACTCAACCTTTCCAATGGCAACCTTACTGGGAATATAATTTAATCTGACACTTGTGAAAAACTATACTCTTATCCGTTCAAAAAGAAAAACGGTTGCCCTCGTCATTGATCCTGATGCAACCTTAACCGTTCGCGCGCCACTGCGGATGCCAGTTTTTATGATTGAAGCAATTGTTAATTCAAAGCGACAATGGATTAATCGCAGTTTTGAAAAAGTTAAAGCGCGGCCGACCGCGAAAATTAAACAATTTATTCCCGACGAAAAATTTTTATATCTCGGTACCGAATACAATTTAAATTTTACCACTCTAAAAAATAAATATTTTTTCGACCACGGTTTTTATCTCTCTTACTCATTACGTGATAAAGCCAAAACAATCTTTGAAAGTTGGTATAAAAAACAAGCCAAAATAATTATTACTCAGCGCGTCGAATTTTATGCCACCCAAAATAATTTGCGTTATAAAAAAATAAGAATCTCAACCGCCCAAAAACGTTGGGGCTCGTGCCGTGACAAAAATTTAAATTTTAATTGGCGACTAATTATGGCTCCCGTTAACATTATTGACTATGTCGTTGTCCACGAGTTAGCTCATCTTGAATTTAAAAATCATTCCCAAACCTTTTGGGATCAAGTTGAACTAGTATACCCGCCAGCTTTAGCGGCCCGCCAATGGCTAAAACAATACGGCCAGCTTCTCAAAATTTAACCAAAAAACTCGAAAAATATTGAAAAACAGACCCTTGACACAGTCTTTTTAATTGGTATACTTGTTGCTCCCAAATATCCTATCATCGGATATTTTGTTGTCTGATAAATTCTGTTTCAGTAGCCATCGTCGATTGCCGTTGCGCCATCGTCGGTCGGACAGTATACGAATTTATCAGACAAAATGGTTTCAATCGTCTCATATCTTTTACTGAGATGATACCGGTTCCTTAGTATCAAAAAACCTCGCAACCGCGAGGTTTTTTGTATTTCATTAAAATTTAAGCTAAAATAGTTATATGAATTACCAACATCTCAAAAATACTATCATTATTACTATTGCCTTATTCCTCATTGGTTTAGGGCTTGGTTTTTATTTGGGGTTTATATCAAACCAGCCAAAACCGCCAAGTCAACTGCCGTCGCCAACTGAAAACACTGCGACCACTACCGTCCCAACTTTCAAAAATACCTACGTCAATTCAACCTACAATTTTTCCCTAGAATACCCTGATGACATGAAACCAAAAACTAGCTTCAGTCAATCTTATCTTTTATCTGATAATTGGAATTTACTAACCGCCGCGACAAGTACGGGTGACCGAATTATTGATATCACCGTACCAAATTCCGACGACGTGACTAGTGGCGAATTAAGAATCGGGGCTAGTCGAAATCCGGAGTCATTGGCAAATTGCTTAACTGAACCCGACTACCTGACACCAAATAAGCGGCTGGTAAATATCAACGGTAATGAATATACCCTGATTCAATTTTCGGATGCCGCCATGAATCATTACAGTGAAGTATACGCTTACCGTCTGCTAAAAAATAATACTTGCTTCGCAATTGACGTCTTGGTGTTCGGCACCAACCCTGAGGTTTACGATCCACCAAGAATAGCACCATTTATCAAAGACTTTGCTTTCAGCCGTTTAAATGAAGTTTTGCAAACCTTAAAAGTTAATTAAATATGAAAACAGCTGTCATTGTCCACTGTTGGGATGGTAATCCGGAATATTGCTGGTATCCTTGGACTAAAAAGCAGCTAGAAAAAAATAATTTTAAAGTCGCCGTTCCGGCCTTGCCGCAAACTAATTTACCAAAACTTAAACTCTGGCTACCACCTCTCGCCCAACTGGCCCAAACGCCTGATCATAATTTATTTTTTATTGGTCACAGTATCGGCTGCATCACCATTCTAAGATATTTAGAAAAAATTGAGCTTACCGAAAAAATTGGCGGCGTGATTTTGGTGGCTGGATTTACTGACAATCTTGGCTATCAAGAATTAGATAATTTTTTTACGACGCCCATTAATTTTTCCGTACTTAAAAATAAAGCGAATAAATTTATTTCCATCGCTTCTGACAATGACCCGTTTGTCCCCCTAAAATATTCCGACATTTTTGGAAAAAAGCTTAACGCCGAGGTTATCATCAAGCATCAGGCTGGTCATTTTTCCACTGAGGATAATTGCTTGGAGCTGCCGGAAGTAGTAAATTCAATTTTGCAATTAATCAAATAAGACACCAAAAAATCCCCCGTTGCCGGGGGATTTTTATTGATTATTTTTACTTTAGCAAGCTGTCAATCAACTGTTTAAAAGTGTCATAAGGATAAGCACCCTTAATTAATTGGTTGCCAACCCAAACTCCAGGCGTGCCGGTAATACCAGAAGCCTGAGCGTCAGAAGCGCTTTGACTTATTTGACTAGCATACTTATGTGACGTCAAACAACTATCAAACTGCGAGGTGTTCAAACCAATTTTAGCAGCATAACTCTTTAGACTGGTTTCGTCTAAAGCGGTTTGATTACTGAATAATTGATCATGCATTTCCCAAAATTTTCCTTGCTCGGCCGCACACTCGGAGGCTTCGGCCGCACCTTGGGCATAAGGATGAATGGTTGTTAATGGAAAATTTCGATAAACAATCCTAACTTTACCTTTATAATCAGCCAAGATTTTTTCCATTGTTGGCTCTAACTGACTACAATAAGGGCACTGATAATCTGAATATTCGATCAAAGTTACCGCCGCATTATTATCACCACGAACATGATCACTGGCAGTAACCTTAGGCACCTTTGAAAAATCATCACCGGCTGACGGCGTTGGGGTCGGCGTGGGCGTTGGGGTCGGCGCCGCGGCGACATTGGCATTAGCGCCAGGCGCATTCTTACTGCCAAGACTAAAACCACCCTGACCGTTTGCTAATAAAATACCAAAACCAATAACGCTGACAATCGCGACACCAGAGACTAGACCAAATAGCATCCCCTGCTTGCCGCTCATGTCAAAAAAACTTTTTTCGGACATAAGGTTAAATTAATTATCTTACTTATTTAACTATTTTAGCAAAAAAACTAGGCTTAAGCAATTGCTGGCTTAAGTTTGTGCCAATCAGTGGCCTGCTCATAATTATACGCCAGGCGCATCATTGTTGATTCATCAAAAGCTTTACCGATCAATTGAAGTCCAACCGGCATAAGCGTCTCACCGTTGGAGGGTTTAACCATACCACAAGGAACAGAAATCCCCGGCAACCCGGCAATATTTACGGAAACGGTAAAAATATCACTCAGATACATTGTTAATGGGTCATCAACTTTTTCACCGAATTTAAAAGCCACTGTTGGCGAAGTCGGCGTCATAATACAATCAACTTGTTCAAACGCTTGATCAAAATCGCGCCTGACTAACGTTCTAACTTTCTGCGCTTTTAAATAATACGCATCATAATAGCCTGACGACAACGAATAAGTTCCCAACATAATTCGCCGCCTGATTTCTGGCCCAAAGCCTTCGGCTCTGGTCTGCAGGTAATTTTCTAGTAAATTATCCGCTTTAGCTGAATGGCCAAATCGAACGCCGTCGAATTTAGCTAAGTTTGAACTCAATTCCGAAGGCATTAAAATATAATAAACGGCCAGGCCGGACATTGAATGTGGCAAACTAACATCAACAATTTCGGCGCCCAAATCCTTGAATTTATTAATGGCTTCTCTAACCGATGCCTCAACTTCTTTATCCATACCGTCAATAAAATATTCTTTTGGTACGCCAATTTTTAAACCCTTAATATCCTGCTTAATTTCCTTGGCATATTCACGAACCGGTAGATTTACTGTCGTCGCATCTTTTGGATCAACGCCGGCGATGGCTTCTAAAACCAGCGCGGCATCTTCAACGGTTTTGGTCATTGGGCCAACCTGATCCAGCGACGACGCCATAGCGACGACGCCATAGCGCGAGACACGACCATAAGTCGGTTTTAAACCAACCAGGCCACACAACGATGCCGGCTGACGAATTGATCCGCCAGTATCGGTGCCAAGCGCGTACAGGCTCTGGTTGGACGATACCGCGGCGGCGGAACCGCCGGAGCTACCGCCGGGAACCCTTTGGGTGTCCCAGGGATTTTTTGTCTTGGCATAAAATGAGGTTTCAGTTGACGACCCACAGGCAAACTCATCCATATTAACCTTGCCTAACATCACACTACCTTGTTGTTCAAGACGTTCAATAACCGACGCCGAAAATGGCGGCACATAATTTTCTAAAATTCTTGAACCGACTGTCGTTCGAACGCCATTGGTACAAAAAATATCTTTAACCGCCAGTGGAATTCCCGTTAATGGCTTGGAAAAATCACCAACTTTATCAATGGCCTCCGCCCTGGCCATTGCCTGCTCTTCGGTTAAGGTAATAAAAGCTTCTAGCTCCTGATCAGTTTTTTTTATCTGGGCAAAACAATCTTTAGCTAATTCGGTCGCCGAAAACTTTTTTGCCTTAAGCCCATCATGAGCTTGAGCAATTGTTAATTGATTTAATTTCATAGGCTAAAAAACTGATTTGGTCTTAATTAAATTGTCTTCACTTGCCGGGGCTGAGGCAATTAATTTCTGTTGCGTTTGAGAGTCGCAATCTTCGATTTGGTCTAACCGATAGATATTTTCCAAGCCAGTCACCTGAGCCGTTGGCTCAATCCCATCAGTATCAACGGAACCAAGTTGTTCGACGTAATTTAAAATTGACGAGAGCTGCGAGGCAAATTTAGTTTTTTCTTCTTCCGTCAAGCCCAATCTTGCCAATTTAGCAATATGCTCAACTTCACTTTTTGTTAAAGCCATAAAAATGATTTAAAATTTTACCTTAATAGTATATCCGTAATCGTTGAGTTTGACAAGCCACAGTACATCTGATAATATCAACAAATTCATTGCCCTTTGCCCCGTCTCCGCAGCTGGTGCTAGTCCCCCAGCTAAAACCAGTTGCGACGCACTTGGCGGCAACCCGACAGTGGTAGATCTCCAGACGTCTATCCATGGGTTGCCGCCACCTCTTTTCTTAACTCAAAAATTTCAAAAAATCTTTTTCACTAATAATTTGAATGCCGAGACTTTCGGCTTTTTTTAGTTTTGATCCCGCCTGATCGCCGGCGATGACATAATCGGTATTTTTTGAAACGCTCGATACCCAGTCAGCGCCCGCGGCGCGAATTTTTTCCTTCACGCCTTCGCGCGATAGCGTTTTTAATGTGCCCGTAACCGCAATTTTTTTACCGGCCAAAGCGCCGCGGGCCTTATTTTTTTTAGACGAATTAACAATTGCAACGCCGTTTTTAATAAGCTCATCAAGTAATTGCTGATTTTTGACATCACTAAACCACTGATAAATACTTTGAGCCACAACCGGGCCAATGTCAGAAACAGCCAAAAAATCAGTCACCGTTGCTTTTTTGACATTAGCCAAAACATTAAAATTATCAGCCAAAGCAAGGGCCGTTTCTTCACCAACGTGAGGAATGCCTAATGAATAGATAAAGCGGGATAAGCTTATGCTTTTGGCCGCACTAATAGCCGCCATAATATTATCGGCCGACTTCTCACCAAATCGATCCAAGTTAACCAAATCATCTTTTGCTAAAATAAATATATCAGCTGGCGTTTTTAGCAAATTTTCTTCCATTAACTGAATGACAATTTTTTCGCCCAGACCGTCGATGTTAAACGCTTTTTTTGAGACAAAATGGATCATCTGCATCTGACGCTTGGCAAAACAATTTGGATTGGTACAAAAAACACCGACACTTTGATCGCGACTCTTTTCAGTAATTAATTTTTTTTCGATAACAGAACCACAAATTGGACATTTTTTGGGCATTTTAAAATCAAACTCTTGGCCACTTCTCATTTTCGGCAGTACCGCTACAACCTCCGGAATAATGTCGCCAGCCTTTCTAACAATTACCGTGTCACCAATCTTAACGCCCAAGCGCTTAATTTGTTCTTCATTATGCAAAGTTGCTCGCTTAACAACAGTCCCGGCCAACTTAACGGGTCGCAAATGAGCAACTGGCGTTAGCGTTCCCAACCGACCGACTTGAACTTCAATATTATTAATAACGGTTGTAACTTCTTCGGCCGGAAATTTAAAAGCAATCGCCCAACGGGGAGCCTTGCCAACATAACCCAAAATATTTTGATATTGCCGTTGATTTACTTTTATCACCACGCCGTCAATCCAATAATCTTCTTTCGTTTTATTAGTTGACCAATGCTGCCAGTACTCAAGAACTTCCGCTATCGTTTCACAAAGCTTAAAATGATTATTAACCTTGAAGCCAAAATTTTTCAACTCCTTTAATTCCTCCGCTTGCGTGGCAGGTGGTAAGTCGTTGCCGCCAGACCAATCATACACAAAACAATCCAGCTTCCGCTGGGCGACAACTTTTGGATCAAGCTGCCGGATGGTTCCGGCCGCGGCATTACGTGGATTCGCAAACTCCAGTTCGCTAGCCAGTTTTCGCTTTTTATTAATTTCCTTTAATTGATTTTCACCTAACCAAATTTCACCCTCGACAATAATGTCGACTGACTTTTTTATTTTTAGTGGCACACTTTGAATTGTTTTAATGTTGGCCGTTACATTTTCACCAATTACCCCATCGCCACGCGTCGCCGCCAACTTTAACAAACCATTTTCGTAAGTTAAAACGATGTGCAAACCGTCGATTTTTAATTCACAGACATACTGAAGTTTTGGTTGGTGGCCTAATTCTTTAGTTAAAATTTTATCAATTCGTTCCTGCCAATCATAAATTTCGGCGGCCGAAAAAGCGTCATTAAAAGACCATTGTCTGACTTCATGTTTGACTTTGACAAATTTTTCCAGCGGCTTACCGCCAATTCGCTGTAATGGTGAATCTAGCCGTTTCAAATCAGGGAAGGTTCCCTCCAATTCTTTTAATTCCTGCTGCAACGAATCATAAACAGCATCAGTAACGGTGGGATCATTTAAAACATGATAACGATATCGCAAATCTTCAATTTGCGATATTAATTTTTCGATTCTCTTTTTAGCGTCAATTTTATTCATACTTTAATTCTTAACAACTTCCTGCTCTGAAAAAAGGACAAAATCATATAGCCCGGAAAGGGGCGGCCTAATCGGCGATTTTATTCTGACACTTTGTTGGGAACGGCCAACCGTTGCTTGGGAATCAATAACTAACCGGCTCGGTATTTCTAACTTATCAGTCGTCGGATCAACATCAATCGCTTTATTATAAATACTAACCGTAAATTGACCCGGTTCAGCTCCGTCCAAAACATTACTTAAGCGCAAGACATAAGAACAGTTTGGATTAATTTCGGGATCATTGGCCAGTTTGGTTAAATAGCCCGTTGATGAATATCCAGTTTGAGAATCCAAATTGATCTGACCCTTGCTGATGGCCGGACGCGCTGGCACAAACGTATCAAGCGGACAATTAATCGTTCCGCCAACCAACCAAGTTAAATTAGTAAGTTCCGCGTAAAGCTTAGCCCCACCGGTAATAGTACTAGTAACCAAAAAAGATTGAACATTGGTTTGAAAATCACCACCCTGATAGGGGCTGAATAAATCCAACTGGAATGAATCACCAACATTTAAATTTACCGTTGAATCTTTTTCATTATTAACAATAATATTCCAACCGCCACCGACGGCTAAAGCGCCTTGATTATCGGTAATGCAAGCAATTTTATCATTAGTCAAAGAACAAAAACCATAATTATTCCCACTGTTTTGACAAGTCGAACCGCTAACAATTTTTGAACAATCAGCCGATTTAACAGCTTGTAATCGCCTCGTTTGATAGAGCGCGCGTTCAGCACCGCTTTCCGCTAAATAATAGGAGGCAATTGATTGATCAATCAGACGCGATTGCTGAATTTGCGAAATAACTAGATTACTAAAAACAACAGCCGTCACTAAAACCGCGCCAATAATTAAAACCGCTAGAATTAAAACGATGCCAGATTGTTTATTCGCTTGATGCATAGTTATCGCTTATAGATACGGCTGGTCGCTGTTGTCTGTAAATATATTCGCTTGATATCCTCCGGCCTCAACTGCGCACTTTCAAAGCCTAGCACCAGCGTTACCCTCGGTTGGACATCGGGTGGTAAGCAAACCCGATCGGTGGTATCACAATTGTTTGTCGCACAATCCTGATTTTGAGTACAAAGGCAAAAGCCAGTTTTAAATGTCACGTTACTGGAATCATCGACCGTACAACTGATCGTCGGCTGACAGCCATTCGGCGTTACCGCCGCGTTACACCTTTCTTCGGTAAAGGGGTTAGTTGAGGGCGCAATAAAAAAACTCAAAGTTACAATTTTTATATCATTAATATTGGTTAGCGGAGAATCTTGACCATTCGATGTCAAATATAATTCACCATTTTTCAAATAGTAAGCTGAACTGTTGCCATCGCTATCCTTGAGATAAAGTTCGGACTCGGCGCCGACAATACCATTATCGCCATCTTTATCATATGGATACGAATAATCAATTTCTGATGTTCTAACCTGCTTGGCAATAGTCTCAACAATATAACGTAAATTTGAAAGCGTTTGTTGCCTGAAGGCTGCCTGACGCTGTGAGCGCAAAGCTAAAATAAAAACATTTAAAATTACCACGACCAAAACTGAAAAAATTCCGAGGACAACAATTATCTCAACTAACGTAAAACCAGCTTGTGATTTTTTATTTCCACTCATAAATTAAATCATCAATTGTCACCTTGCGATCTCGCCCACGCTCATTCCATTGTACCGTTGACATTATCTTAATTCCGACCTTGTCTTCGCCGCTGCCACAGGGAAATTTTATTAATTCCTGGCCGTTAGCATCCCGACAAATATTATCCAAAATCAAGTGCCGATGATAAATTGATTGTTTTTTGGTCGCATCATGACTATAAGTACCATCCGGTGAATTATATAAGGCATCATCGAGATAATTAAAATTAAGTGACCAACTATTACTGGCCGGATCAAATAAAGCGATCGCTTGATTGCCGCCCAAGGCATCAGTTAAGCCATCATCCCAAGCTTTTTTACCACCAGTCAACCAATTTGAATCGCGAATATTTCTGACCACTTCAATATTTTCACGAGCTAAATTATTAGCCACAATTTGAAATTCACTCTCTTTTTGGCCCAAAGTGTTGGCGGCAGCTAAGGCCAAAATAGCACTAACGACCATCATCAAAATACCAATAGCAAAAACTGTTTCAACTAAACTTTGGCCGGAATTATTTCGATTAAAATATTTCATAATAAACCCTGGGTTATCAGACCGGAGGTCAAAGAAATATAAAAGTAGGCCTTTTGGCCAGTGCGCTGATGTTCAATCACACCACCAACATACTGATAAGTGCCAGTATCACTAAAATTAGCTAAAATTTTTCCCGGCGGGGTAAAAATTATTTCTAAATAATTACCAATATTATTCCAACTAGCACCTTGGCATGGCAGCGTGGTAACCGTCGCCTTATTTAAACCACAAAAACTTTTCAAGTCGACACCACTGAGAGTTGATGTTCCCTTGGGTAAAATTTCCGCTGCCGCATTGACCACGGCGAATAACTTAAATTTATCTGGGCTAGCTAAATCAAACCTAACACCATAGCCACCATCAGGTAAGCTACTATTCACTAATGTCCGACCGGCTAAATTATAATTGCGAACCGTACTGACACCATCAGACAATTGCTTAGTGGAAACATCAAGTTCATTGCTAAACTGACCGGTTCTAAACCGCGCTAAACCAAAACTTAGCATAATAATTACAACCGTCGCGGCGACCAATAAATCAATTAAGGTAAAGCCCCGCCGATTTAAAAAAAATTTTAATCTCTGCTTTACCACATTAGTAGTAAACTAAATTTAAGTACCAAAATAAAATTTTTTCGCCCCAAATCATCGCCACAAAAGTCGCTAAGGTTAAAAACGGTCCAAAGGGAAGCGCTGATGACAGCTGCTTTTTTTTGACTAGCAACAGACTTACTCCCACCATCGCACCAACCAAGTACGCCAAAAAAAGCGCCACCAACAAAATTTTAAAGCCCAAAATTAAACCCATTAAAATACCTAAACGAATATCGCCATCACCAACCCAAACTCCCCGGGAAACCCAATATTGAAGAGCAAAAAACAACCCGCCGACAATGGCGCCCAGGATGACGCTGGTCAAACTAAGGTGTAAAAAAATATTCAGAAGCAGAGCAACAATAATTGCTGGTATTGAGACAACGTCTGGAATTAAATAATATTTTAGATCGTAGACAAAGATAATTATCAAAAAACAGGTTAAGAGTAAAAAAGAAAAAAAATGGTCAGTAAAATCAAATTTATAATATAATAGACTAAACAACACAGCCGTTGCTAACTCAACGATTGGGTATTGCCAAGAAATTTTTGTGTGGCAATAACGACAATTAGCGCGCAAGAAAATAAAACTCAATAGCGGAATATTGTCATACCAAGCTAAATTATGTTTACAGTTTGGACAGCGCGAACGACCACTCATAAATGATTCCGCTTTTTCTAACCGCAAAATAACAACGTTCAAAAAACTACCAATTACCAGGCCAAAAATAAAAATAAATAGTTCAAACATACCTTAATTTTACCTTGATTAAGCAAAATAGGCAAACATTTTTGGAGTCTAAAAATCCCGCCCAAATTATTGGGCGGGATCTAAAATTCCGAACTGATTTTTACTGTAAACCATCCTGTGAGGCCGTGTGAGCGCCTGAACCTAAGCCACCCGTAGTTCCTTCAAGTGTAAAGGTAATGGCATATGTTGAGCAAGGCTCCGAGCCACAATCACCGCCACCCTCTGAAACAGAAGTATAAGAATAATCAGCACCATTTGGCGTTGGGTTGGTTGGCAATAAACCCATATAGACTGGCGCCGAACAACTAGTGCCAAAACCACCGTCACCTAAACAGGTGGCACCTGACCCTAACACAATCGGCGCCCCACCCATAATCGGATAACTGTTATTGTCATTAAAATAAAGCTCCAACGCTGTCTGAACCTGTTTAATATCAGCTACGCGCTTAGCATCTCTCGCCTTCAATCGGGCGGAATTCAAAGCGACAACTGCCAAGGTCGATAATAGACCGATGATGGCAATTACCACTAACAGTTCGATAAGTGTAAAACCTTTCTTTCTCATTGTCTCACCCCCTTTCGTTTGGTTGTAATCCAAAAAAATTATAAATTTATTATACCACAAACTTAATCACCTAACAATTACCCACCATCATTACGAAGCCACTCGGCGCGATAATCAAGAAACCGTCGATACTCATGATTAAATGGCGCGTTATCAAGATTAAAAGCTTTCATTAAATATTTTTGGTATTGAGCGGTCGATCCGGAAGTCAAGTAGTACGCGCTCAAATTATAATAGTAATGCGATATAAATCCTAAAACGGTATTATCACCCTGCTCGGCCATTTCATCGAGCCCTCTGATTGGCGCTAAAAATAAACCAACTTTCGATTTTCTCGCCTCAGCAATATTGGAAAAGACTTTATAGGCATAACCGTTGGATAAACTATAAAGGTGCTCGTTATTGTTAGTTGAGGTTAAGGCGTAATTAGCATAGAGGGGACGATTTTTTATCTTAGTCAGTAGACTCATCAATACTTTTCGCCGATCTTCAAAACTTAATTGATAATAATCAGCCGGCAACGCTAAATATAAATCAAGATAAAAAAATTGCTGCTCCGTCACGATGCTGACGTCTGGTCTTAATCCTTCAACATCTTTAAAATAGATCAGACTAAATAACTCCGTATCGCCCTGCAAACTACCATCGTAGGCAAAATAATAAATGCTATTTGGCTCCAAACTATTGAGCAGATTTCTAGTATAATCATAATTAAGCCAAAAGCTGCTCATATCTTCACGCTGATAATTGGCCAGGACAAAACTAGCTGGTAAAGAAATGATTAAGATATAAATGACAACTGTCAGGGTTTTAATAATGTTCGGACGATCTTTAAAGTAAAATTTTATTTTATCTAAACCAAAAGCCACAATAGAGGCAAACCAAAATATAACAATCATCAGGGCCGGTAAATAATATACTCGATAAGTAAAATCGACACTTATCCCCCAGCCGAATTTTCTTAAAAAAATAATCCCCAAACTGTTTAATAAAAATATTCCCGACGTTAAAAGCGCGATCGGACGATTTTTTGACCACCAATATATAGCGCCACCAAAAGCTAAAATCAACGTCGGCAAATGAAATTGTTGGTAGATCTCATAAAAAAAAGAGATGACCAAACCAATTTTGCGATATTCATTACTCAGGGGTGAAAAATCATTGTACTGCGCTCGACTAAGATGTTTCCAAACATCGCTCCAAGTTGTAATCGGACCCCAATTAAAAATTGGCAACTGAAACGCCCGCCACGGGATATAAAAATAAACGGACAACCCGAGTACAAAAAGACCCAGCATGGCCACTATTAACTTAAATTTTTTTAGAATTTTCCAATCAGCATATATAAAAAAAGCGGCAAAAGCCGGTGCTAACAAAATATTCATCGAGTGATTTGTTAAGCTCAGGCCGTACCAAAAAGAAAACCAGAGCAACAATTTCTTATTCTTCGTTTCCCAATACAACAAACACAGGTACAATAACACCGCCACAAAAAAAATATTTAAAGCATACACCTCCGTGATTACGCTCTGTGACCAGTAAACCGGGCTAAAAGCTAACATTAATGCGCTACCAACGGAAATAATTTTATTTTTTGTCGTTTTTTCAAGGATTAGATAAAGCAAAGCTACTGCGAGCGATGCAAAACAAGCCGACATTAAATTAACTCGCCAAGCAATAGTACCCAATGGTAAAAAAGTAAATAGCTTGCCTAAGAGGACAAACAATGGATAACCGGACGGATGAGGAATCCCGAGTGTATAAGCCGCCGTCACTAATTCACCGCTGTCTTCCATGGTAATGGACGGCGCTAAGGTCATAATATAGACCGACATTGCAACAAAAAAAACCAAACCGAATAACAAAAAATTTTTATTAGCTTTAAGTGTTTTCATTATTTATTTTTTAACGCGAAAAATTAAAAACCACCACATCCCAAAAATAATTTTTAGCTCAACAATTTTTTCAAAACCCTGCTTTTCAAATTCCGCAAAGCCTTCCATCTTAAAATCGTGGACATGAACGCCCTCCCAAACTTGACCTTTAAAGCTCGTCCAGAACAACCAGACTACTTTAAAAAGTAAATTTTCATTGGGAATAGCCATAATAAAATAGCCACCGGGTTTTAGCAATCTTTTAATTTCATCAAGGACTTTAGGGGTATCAGGGATATGCTCCATCACATCAAAGGCGGTGATGGCTTGAAAATAATTATCAGTAAATTGCTTTTGACCGGGAAAGTCCTGAACACTAAAATTGATGTTTGGGAAACGCCTTTTAGCAAATTCAATTGATTTTTCCGAGATATCAATACCATAAATATCAACCTGCGCGGCTTGACTCAAGACGTTGGTTAAGTCACCGCCGTGGCAACCCAAATCCAACAAGGGAGCGCTTAAATTTAATTTTTTTAATTCACGACTAATTACTGCAAAACGTCGGTGATGCCAATATCGTTGTAAATAATTATGCTTGATCCCAGACTGATAATAATCAGGCGGAACATTTCGGTGAATTTTATCTAAAGCTTCTTTGTTAATCATAATTTAAAAACTGATCGCATTGAAACCAAAAGTTTCATCGCAAAATAAATAATAATCAATATTAGTGTTAGCAAAGAAATTGTTAACCCAAGCTCGAAAGACTTGGGGTCATATTTCAGCTCAACTCGATGTTCGCCACTCGGAATCATTAGGCCAGTGTATGCCCCATTAACACGCTCCAGGTCAACCTTTTTACCGTCAACTTTGGCAATCCAGCCCGGATAATACAGCTGGCTAATAAACAGCAAACCATCACTATCAGTTTTAACACGATAAGCTGATTTATTAGCCTGATGACTAATAACTTCGACTTGGGACTGAGCTTTAAGGGCTGGTTTTAAACCAAGCTCAGCCGCGCTCGTTACCACTTTTGACGGATCAAAATCATCAGCAAACAAACTTGCTATTTCGTCAGCGTCAGCATTAACCGGCTTGGACTGGAAAACCATAAAGGCCCTGTTTAAAAAATAGGGATTTTGATAAATATGCAAAGTTGGCAAAAATAATTGATTAATCGATTTAACTTCCGCTAAGTGATTGCTACGGACCGGATAATATGACAATAAATACTTGACATTTTGCAAACCTAAAACTTTCAAAACATTAGGACTAATTATTACGGCGTGGGAGGTGACATCCAGAGTGATATTTTTATCAATCACCGTTAAGAGTGCTGCCAAGCGACGGTCGAGCTGCCCACCCTCATTCCAACCACGATCGTTATAAGTACTAAGACCATAAAATAAATTTAAATTAGGTTGTACCAACTCACGATTTTCTAGGTATAAATCTGGCGTGCTAAGCCAACCATTAGAATTTGAGAAAACAAAATTCCATGACAGCTGATAATATAAACTAGCAACTCGAAACTGATCCTGATCAGCCTTTAACCATTCAACGCTTTCAGGCTCGGCGGTTAAATAGGTAGTTGGCATCGTGCCAATAAACTGCAGCGACATAAAAAGCAACTCAATACTAACAATCAAAATAACAATAATCGACCAACCGCTATTGAGATTACGTGGGGCCGCCTTGCCGGTTTTCCCCACGTTGGCAATCTTTTTGGCACAATAATCAAATCCCAGGGCTGACAAAACCGACATTATCAAGATAAATGGTAACAAGAATCGCTGATGAAAACGAAATACTTGGTAAGAGGGTAAGACACTCCAGACCCATTTAAACCAAGGATTAGATCCGGCTAGGATAAAAAATAAACAAAAAACCAAAAAAAACGACAGCTGTCTAATAATTTTTTCTTTGCGCCAAACAAATATTAAAGCAATAAATGAAAAAAATAATGGCAGTAGACCGAAGTAAACGCTGTCCTCCCAGAAACCAGATTTGAATCCCAAATCAAAACCTTGATAACTGCCGTTAGCTGGATTACCAAATATATAAGGATAGATAGCGGTTAAAAATTCTACAGGCTGAAAGACTAAAGTGCCAACAGAATTATTAAAGTCAGACCAGCTACCTCTGGCTGATAATTTGGATAATTGGTAAGTTGGTAAAAGTTGGATGGCCGTCATTCCCAGCGTCAAAAAACCAATTACCATCCAGGGAAATATAATTTTATAAATTTTTAGCCAGCGTCCAGATTTTTTAAATTCGTCGTTTCCTAATAATCTAATCAAATAATAGGCCAGCCCAGCTAGCACTGAGATGTAACTGATTTGAGGATGACCGGCAAAGAACTGAATCGTATAAACACCTGACAACAAGACGAGTAACAAATCTTTACGTTTTGAAACAATTAATTTTTCAATTAAATAAAAAATTAATGGCAGCCAAATCGCCGCATTAATCAAATTAAGATGTTTTAGTCTAAAGACAAACCAACCGCTAAAACTAAAGGCCGTCGCCGCCAGCCAACTTCCGACCTGACTGATATTCAAGCTTCGACAATAAATAAAGGTAAAAATTCCAGCCAAGAGAAAATTTAAAAAATAAGTTGCCAGCACCGCGAAGCCGATTGGCAATAAAATAAAAAAAATTAAATTAAAGGGATAAAAAACTCCCGTTTGGCCCTCAGCGAGCTGCGGAAAACCAGCTGATATTTGATCATTCCAAAGCGGCAAATCTCCATGTTTGATTTGTTCGGCCGCCCAGTATCTAAAAGGTAAATTCAACTCAGTTAAATCACTGCCCGTATAGTCACCCTCATATAAAATATTGCTCCCATTCAGGTAGGGGGCAAAAAAAACCAGCAATAAAAAAAAGAATATAACGGGCAAAAATATTTTTTGGATCTTAGGTGTCATGATAGTAATTTTAACCTGAAATGACGTCTAACACAACAATAAAACCCCAGGCTGGGGTTTTATTGTTAATAGGTGTATTGTATAAATTATTCCAACCCGTCTTGTGAAGCAGTGTGAGCACCTGAACCTAAACCACCAGTCGTTCCTTCCAGACTGAAGGTGATTGAGTATGTTCCTGAAGTACCATCCGCTGAATATACATAAACCGCTCCGTTTGGAGTTGGGTTCGAAGGGACTAATCCCATATAAGCGCCGCCACAGCCTGAGGTACCAAAACCGGCTGTACCAAGACAAACCATTGAAGCTGTGCCTAAAGTACCAGTGGTACCTGGATAATTCTGTTGATCATTAAAATAAAGCTCCAATGCTGTCTGAACCTGTTTAATATCAGCTACGCGCTTAGCATCTCTCGCCTTCAATCGGGCGGAATTCAAAGCGACAACTGCCAAGGTCGATAATAGACCGATGATGGCAATTACCACTAACAGTTCGATAAGTGTAAAACCTTTCTTTCTCATTGTCTCACCCCCTTTCGTTTGGTTGGTTTATAATAAACCAAAATTTTTAGTTATCAACAACTAATTAATTATACCAACTTTTCAACAAAGGCACAAATTAATAACCGTGAAGTTCAGCCGGGCCGCCATTTTCCAAATAATAAGTAACAATAAACTCTTTACCATCACTATTATAGCCGTAAAAATGAGGATCAATATTGAGTGGATCAAGCGGCACCCTAGTCATATACTTTCTGCCACCATTAGTGCCATTCAAATTAGGAACCAAGACATTGGTCCAATTTGAAACAGCATTTTCTGGCAACATATCAGCCTCTGGAAAAGACAAATGATCATCAAAATATAAATACAAAGCTAATTGAATTTGAGAAGCGTCGGCTTGACGTCTGGCATCTCTGGCACGTTGTCGCGCGATATTAACTGAAGCGGTAGAAATACTGGATAAAATTCCAATAATGGAGATAACAACCAACAATTCAACTAACGTAAATCCGAGTCGTTTTTTATTATTCATGGTCTTATCCTTAATTAATTAAAGGCTTGACGCCAGGCTATACATTGGTAAAATAATAGCCGAAAATAATCCACCGACCGCGATACCCATTAGAATCATCACCATTGGCTCAAGCAACGTTACCAGGTTGGCCACCAAATTTTCAACTTCGCGGCTATAAAAGTGGGCTAATTTTTCCAAGATATCATCGAGCCGTCCGGTTTTTTCCCCTAAATTCAACATCTGCGAAACCATTGGTGGTACCTCTTTACTCTGCAAAAAAATAGTAGCAATTGAATTTCCGTCCTCAACCTCTTTAACGGTTTGACTAATCAAATCATGGAAAACGGCATTGCCGACAACATCGGCAACAATTTCCAAGCTTTTAGTCAATGACACGCCGCCGGTAGTTAAGGTATATAAACTTCGAGCAAATCGAACCAAAATAATTTTTCTAAATAATTCACCAAAAACTGGCAAACGCAATAAGATGGTGTCCCAAGCATATTTACCTTTTTCGGTTTTAATTAAAGCGTGAAGTATAAAATAAGTACCAATGATTACGATGGCTAACAACCACCAAAATTTTTGCAAAAAATTGCTAACCGCAATCAAAACGATGGTCGAAGTTGGCAGTTGAGCTCCAGTTTCAATTAAAACCGCAGTCAGTTGGGGAATAACAAAAATCATCATCAAGGTTCCAACAATTGATAATCCACTAACGATAAAAATCGGATAAATCATTGCCCCTTTAATCTTTGAACTTAAATCATAATCCTTTTCTTGCTGATCGGCTAGATAATTCAAAACGTCATCGAGCTTACCGGAAGTTTCACCGGACTTAATAATATTAATAAAAAAATCGCTAAAAATTTCCGAATGCCTTTTGAGTGCCGCCGATAATTTAGCGCCACCCTCGACGTCGTCAGCCACTTCGGAAATGACTGTTTTTAGCACCGGACTATCGGTCTGAGTGACTAAAATTCTTAAGCCTTGAACCAAGGGAATCGTGGCGGAAACAATGACCGATAGTTGCCGAGAAAAAATAACTAAATCTTTAATTTTGACCCGATTCAAAACCCGCAACATTCGCTCGCGAAAACTAATTTTTTCTTCATTTAACGCCAAAATGGTCAAATTTTGATCATTCAAAATGTCAGCAGCCACATCTGAAGAAGCGGCCTGGATCATACCTTCGACCGTCTCATTATCTATATTATTGGCTTTGTAGCGATAAAAAGGCATAACCGTAATTAATCTTTAGCAATGGCCCGAAAACTTTGTGGATCAGCCGCATATTCGATGGCATGATTAATCATGACCTCACCCGACCTAACTAACTCCGCCAGTGATTGATCCAAACTGATCATTCCTTCGGCGCGCGATGTTTGTAATATTGTTGTTAATTGTTTTATCCGTCCTTCGGTAATTAACGAACTAACCGCTTCGGTGCTAATTAAAACCTCCGCCGCTAAAACTAACCCACCCCCCACTCGCGGCACTAAACGCTGGACAATGATGGCTAACAGATTTTCAGCCAACAGTACCTGAGCTCGGTCGCGCCGATCCGAACTAAAATTATCTAAAAACTCTTGAATTGTTTGAACCACTGATGTTGTCTCCATTGCTAAAATCGCCAACCGTCCGGAGTTGGCAAATTCTAAGACTTTTTCTACAACGCCTTTTTCTTCAGTAACACCAATGGCGATGATGTCGACATCAGACTCTTCCGCATTATCAATCGCGTCAGAAAATGAATTGGTATCTCGACCAACTTGCCTTTGTTCAATCAAACTATTTTGATTAACAAATAAATACTCAATCGGATCTTCAACAACGACAATATTTTCTTTACGACTCTTATTTATCTCCTCGACCATTGATGCCACCGTTGTCGTCCGGCCAGATCCATACGGTCCGGCCACAATAATCAAACCCGCTTTTTTATCAGTTAAACCGTAAACTGCTTTTGGTAAACCCAAATTTATCAATGGTGGCACCCGACCGGGAATTAATCTAAGAGCAATTGATAAAAAACCTTTCTGATAAAAAAAATTCATTTTTAATCTGAATTTTTTTCCCATTTCTTTGGTGACAATAATTTCCTTTTTTTCTTCCAATATTTTTTTCTGCGAATCATCAAGCCAGTCATTAGCCATATTTTTCACTAATGAATCGGTAACGATTTGTTCATCGGTCAACTCAAGCAACTCATCATTAACTCTTAAGGCCGGATATGAATTAACGGTCAAATGAATATTGGACGCCTGCCGCTTGGCGGCCGTGGTCAAAATTTTGTTAATAAATAATTCTAATGATGCTTCCATATTTAATCACCTAAGGTTTGCTTAATTTTCTTTACGACTTCCGACGGCATAAAGTGAGCCTTAATCAGATAGTCCTTTGCTCCTAACTCAAGGCCCTTTTTCACTTCGTCTTTTTGCGACAAATTGGTTAACAAGATGACCGGGATATTTTTTGTTTCCGGATCGATTTTCATTTTTCCTAAAACTTCAAAACCGTCCATTTTAGGTAAAATAATATCTAACAAAACTAAGTCAGGCATTTTTTCTTTGGCCAGCTTTAATCCTTTTTCGCCGTCAACGGCCAAAAAAACTTCAAAACCTTCCATGTTTAATTTGGTCGCATACAGCTCCGCCAAGAATTCATCATCCTCCACTAATAGAATTTTTCTGCTCGTTGACATAAATTTCTCCTAATCTTTATTAATTAACTTGCTTGGTTTATTTTATTACAAAGTCGAAATCCGGACAACTTCATCAAGCGTCGTTTCGCCCTCAAGCGCCCTAACAAGACAGTCCTGCGCCAGCGTAATAAAATCCTGTTTTTTTAAAGCCTTTCTAATTTCTTCAACCTTGGCGCCATTATTCATTATTTCTCTAATTTCAGTCGTAATATTAATCACTTCCGCGACCGCTGTTCGGCCTTGATACCCCAAATTACCACAATGAGCACAACCCTCGCCCTTGTAAAAAGATAACTTCGCTGGATCAATTTTACTCAAAAATTTCGGCGGGATTTCAGCCAGCAAGGTTTTGGCTTTAGTTAACAAAGTCTCCGGAACTGAACTTTCCTTCTTACAATAGGTACAAATTTTTCGAGCCAAACGCTGGGCAATGACTAGATTTAAAACCGATGACAGCAAAAATGGTTCCGCTCCTAAATCCACCAGTCGGGGAATCGCACCGATAGCGTCGTTGGTATGAAGAGTGGATAAAATCATATGACCAGTCAAGCTGGCGTGAATGACTAGCTCAGTCGTTTCATTATCTCGAATTTCACCAAGCATAACCACATTGGGGTCTTGCCGTAAAATTGCTCTCAAACCCGAAGCAAAAGTATACCCAACTTCCGGATTAATCTGCGATTGGTTAACACCACTAATATAATATTCAATCGGATCCTCAAGTGTTACAATATTAATTCCATCTTGATTCAACATAGTCAAAACCGTATACAAGGTGGTGGTTTTTCCCGAACCAGTTGGCCCGGTTAGCAATATTAACCCATGCGGCCGTTTGATTGATTCTTTAATTTTTTCAATGTAAACAGAATTAAAACCTAATTGCTCCAGACCCGGCACTTGCGATTCGGTATCTAAAATTCGCAAAACAACTTTTTCACCTTCAAACAAAGGCAGGGTTGAAACACGAAAATCAATTTCCCGGTTATCAATTGTCAATCTAATCCGGCCGTCTTGAGGCTTTCTGGTTTCATCAAGTTTTAAATTTGCCAAAACTTTTATTCGGGCAATAATCGCGGAATGGATGTACTTTGGCAAAACCAACGACGTTCTTAAAATTCCATCAATACGGTAGCGTACTTTAGTATCTTTCATCGTCGGTTCAATATGAATGTCCGATGCATGACCGTCAATAGCGTGTCTAATAATTACCAAAACCATTTTCGAAACTGGAGCGCTTTTAATTACTTCTTCCATTTCTTTCAGCGACTCTTTAGCTGCGCCCGTGACGGCGGTTTCTTCACTTAAATTAGCCAGCGCTTCTTTCGCTTCATCGCCTAAAATGCGGTAGTTTTTAAAAGCTTCATGCAAACTAGCTTGAGAAATAATGAAATATCTAACTTTAAAACCGGATTTCTGAGCTAAGAATTCCACGGCTTCAATCGCTTTAAAATTCTGCGGGTTGACCAAACCGACGTGAAGCTCATTGCCAATTAATTCAAACGGCACCATTTGATAATTTTCTGATACTTCGCCCGGTATTAGATTCAAAACCTTTTTAAGAATTTCTCGACCCTTTAAATCAACCGCCGGGATATCAAGTAATTTCCCTTTGATTTCCGTTAAACGATCTTCCGCAACCAAATGACCATCTAATATTAAATCTTCCGGAGTCTGATTGACTTCGGTCGCTTTGGCCTCAAGTTCCTTGGCCTGATCAGCACTTAAAAGTTTGGCTTCAACTAAGGCATTGAGAAGCTGTTGTTGATCTTTAAACATTGAACTTTATTTTAAGCCTAAAGAAAACGGAATTTCACTAAAAGGGTTATTTCGACCGACGACACCAGCGGTAATAGGCAATTTTGCCGACTGGACTAGGCCAGTATAAGGCAGCCGATTCAAAAAGTCATCATTAAAATCACTGTTGATACTTGGTACCTGCAAAACCTCAACCTCAACTTTTAGCGGTTTTAAAATTTCAATTTTACCAGCCAAAAAACCAACATAAAAAAGATACCCGGCCACCGCTAAAATTAACACAACCATAAAGATAATTATCGTTTTTCGATTTAATGACATTTTCCTTGGTATCAGCATAAGGTCTAACTTCCTTTAGTGTAATAAGTAAACATACTAACGGAATAATTAGGCGAACCGGGACTGAAATAAACCGCACTAACATCAAAGAGTCTAATATTATCTTCCAACGATGCCAAAAAATTCTTGATTTCCGAATAACTACCATTATTATTACCAACCAGATTAACGGTAATACTTAGTTTATTAATTGATTTACCGCTGCCGATTTTAATTACCTCCGGCACCTCGTTAATATTTACGCCGGCTAATAATAAATTATTCTTTTCGGCCAACGATTGGAATTGAACAAACAGTCCAGCGACATCCTTTGCTGGCGGTAATACTTCATGCAACCTGGCAACCTCGCCCTGCCCGATATTACGGTAATTGTTAGTCAACGCTTCAATGTCGCTCAAATATTTCTGGCGCTTGGCCAGTTCACTTTTTAAAGTGTCCAAATTATATTGACCACCGACGCCAACTTCTTCATATTTTGGCTTCAACACCAAGAAAAAACTCGACAAAACTAAGCTAACAATAATGGCAGCCGTACCAATTTTGTAGTACTTGGCCAAGGCCAAGTTTAGTAGATTACCACTCAGCTTGTCTGTTTTGGATTTTTTATTTATTGCCATAAATTAGTTGGGCTGTAAAAAAACGCCTGGCACAAATTCCAAATTAATGTTGAAATTAACGCCGGCAAATTTTCCGTCGGCCGAATCAATTTTGGCCGAAGCCGAATCAATTCTAACCGACTTAACAAAGTCAGTTGCATTTTCAAAGGCAACCAGCTGTCGGGCAACCGACTGATAATCCATACCCACGGCCGAAATTACCAGTTTATCCTGTCCCACCATTGAAAAATTAGTATAGTAAACTTCCGAGCTGGTGTATTTCTCTAACAAATCGAAAAACCTAGTCCAATAAACATGCCCGTCAAAAAGCTGCTTAACCAAAATTAGCCGCTGTTGCAAATCGAGGGCCGATGTTTTTTCATTCTCTTTAGCCGCTATTTTTGAATCATAATCTTTAATTTGACCCTCAATATTTTTAATTTCCTGAGCAATTTTAAGTTGATACCAAGTTATGCCTAGATAAGTGCTAATAATTAACAAAATTGTGATAAAAATCGCCACCCCGCTTTTAATTGCCTTCGACTTTAGTTCCAGATCGGGACGCTTAGCCAAATCGGCCGGAATCAAATTGACGTCTAGAACCGAATCACTATTGTCATGCCTTCGACTAAAAGATTTATTATGGTGCACTCCACCTTTTTCCTCAGCCTCCTCCACTATTTTTGAATCAACCACCTTCGGCGCGCGTTTAAAAAAGTTAAACAGCTTAGCCCTTGGCTTAATTGTCTTTTTTTGCTCCGCCTTGATCTCATCAATTTTCTGGCCATCTTCTTTATTTATTATTTTATCCGCTTCACCTTTTTCACTTACCCCTTCAGTTGGCGCTTGACTGTTATTGATGAATAAATCATGCTCCATTTCATCAAGGGGCTGACTGTCCGATAAAATAACATTTTCTACCCTAGCTTCGACCGGTGGCTGATCTTCTTTTATTTCTTTTTCTTCAGCCACCACTTGAACAGATCTGGCTTTAGGGGTCGGTTTGTAAAACAAGCGGCTAAGTAACGAAAATTTTGGTGCTGTTAGCGGCGCCTCAGTTTTTTCTTTTTGGGGGCTGGAAAGTGAAACCGAAAAATTCTTGGATTTCTTTTTTGAACCCAATTCCTTCTCTTCTTTCTCCCTTAATTCATTTGGTAATAAATTAATTTCCGGCATAAATTATTCGATATCTCTCATCGCCAAACCGACGGCGACTGAAAATCGAGGACCAATTTCATCTAAGACGGGCTTTAATTCCTCGGGGTAGATAACCCGGGCCCAAGGATCACCCAAAAAAACTCGCAGGCCTAAAACATTCGCTAAATAATCGGGTAAATTTAAAAGTAATGACGAGCCACCGGTTAAAATTATTTTTTCAATATTTTTCTGACCCTGGCTTTTATAAAGATTTAAGCTATAACGCAACTCGTCAACGATCGGCGTTAAGGTTGTCTCAATTGTTTTTGGCACTGATCCTTGGCCAACGCGATCAGGGTTCATCCCGATATCATATTTGAATTGTTCCGCCCGCGCCAAACTGACATTTAAACTATTAGCAATTGATTTGGTAATCGTCAGCCCACCAATGTCGATACTTCGATTTAAGATTGGCACATTATTGGCCACCACCGATATATTAGTGACCACCGAACCAATGTCAACCAACATTAACGGCGATTTATCATTACCAACTAAGCTGCGAATTAACGCAAATGATTCCGTATCTAAACTTAATAAATTTAGTCCGGAATTTTTAAACACATCAATATAACGCTTCACTAAATCTTTTGGTGCCGCCGTCAGCAAGACGCGACTATGTTTTTTAGGGCCACTAGGATTAATTTTTGCAAAGCCCCTTTTAACTTCGCCGTTGCTTTTTACTTCATCGTCATCAGCTTCCGCTGCTAGTTTTTTTGGTTCTACAGTTAAGGTACCGTTTGAGTCATCAAGCAACTTCCAGTCCAAAATCATCTCTTCTAATGGCAACGGGATAACCTTTTTTGCTTCCCATTTAACGGCCGAAGCTAAGTCTTTCTTGGACATCGCCGGTAAATTTAAAATTGAGCTAAAAACCGAGAAGGCCGGCAATGAGGTAATGGCTTTTGAAGTCGTAGTCTTCGCTTGGCTGCAAACTGAACGAATAAGTTTGGAAGATTCCGTAACCGAGTCCTTAACACCAATACTTTTATCAAGTTCAATATCAACGTAACCATAAGTAACCAAACGAGGACGACCATTATCGTTTCGCAATTCAACAAGCTTAACACTGTTTGAGTCAAAATCAACTCCTAAATAACTTTGGGGGCTAGAGAATAATGACATAAAAATTAATTATACCACATTAACTGTCCTAACGGGCGAAAACATCTGATCGCCAAATCGGCAAAGCTTTAGCAAAATCGGTTAACCCTGGCGGCGTATTGGCCAAAAGCCTACCGTCATAGATAATTAACTCCGAACCATTAACTAAATCTTTATAAGTTCGATCGAAGTAAAACTTTTTAGCCATCATTAAACCCGAAACCTTAAACGCAGCACTACAGGCAGCGCCACGCTCGGCTACCACATACCGCGTGCCAGCTGCGGTATTAAAACAGCTATAAATTTGGCCGCAACCACTTACTTCCGTATTAGGCTCAGAACTACAGTCGGCCGCATTTTTCTTACCAATCACAATAAAGTTACCGGCCAAATCCTTGACCGACGAATCAATCTTAATGTCACCCCTAACAATCCAGGCCACCGAAGGCAGATTGATAAATCGTGATAAGGTGTCAGAATTATCGTAAAAAATATTTGATTTGATTGTTAAATCACCATCAATAATAATGGTCCCAGCGGCATTTTCGAAAGTTCCACCTTTTAGGAAAGTGACCGGATTGTTAATCGTCAAATTACCATTATAATAATAAATTTTTCCGTCTAACAACTGGCTAGTTTTAAGCCCTTGCCCCGGAATACTCATATCAACGACCGTTTTTCCGAACTGATTATTACATGAAGGTTTACTGTTAAAGCTACAAAGAATACCATCGACATCAAGTTTACCTAAAACATTAGAATATCTTGTTTCCGGCGTCGGGAAATTAATTGGCCCAAATTGCGGTGAAATCCAAAAGGTATCAGCACCCTGCTGGGATGTAAAATCAGAAATAATCGCCCCACTGCTAGATAAAATTCGATAAGTAGCATTATAGCCAGGCGATTTCAAACCCTGTAATCCACGACGTGCGTAAATATCGCCATATTTTGTTTGAAGCCAAGCCGGGATTCCGGAAGCAGTGGCATTAAACTCCAACCAACCGACTAAATTATTCCAACTAAACCCGCTCAAAGTTAAACGCTGTTCGGTTCCAAAAGTTGCCAGCCCCAATCGAACCTGATAAGTAATCGGCTGTCCGTTAGCATCTAAATTATTGCACGACATATCATTTAGACAACTTAACGATACCCAACCATTATCATTTAAGCTTAAAATTTTAGCCCAGCCGGTTACCGCGGGATTTTCCGGATGATCGGAAGTAATTTGAGCGGCTAAATTTCCCACCGGCGGTGGGGGCGTCATTGGACAAGTCGTACCAAAACAAACCCAACCGACATTATCCGACCAGCCATAGCCTTGGATCTCATTATTATTTGTCGCCTGAGTATAATAAGTTATGCTTTGCGGTCCGCAGCTACCAGCCGGTAAACTTGGATCCAAATATTGCGGCTCACAATTTTTATCATTAAGCGAAACCCAACCGACATTATCCGACCACGCAAAACCCATTAACTTGGCCCCGCAAGTTGTGGTGCATTTATCAGTTTCAATGGGAACAGTACCGTTGCCATCATCGCATTTTTCGTACTGACCGGCCTTGTTGGGCGATTGGATAACCCCATCACCGCAAAAAGTAGGTGTACTTTGCGCCCGGACATTTAAAAACACGACTAAAGAAGAGACGAAAATTATTGCAACTACTAAAGCTAAAATTTTATTTTTCATCAATCGGTTTATTTAGACGAGCTTGTTAAATTAAGGCGCCGGATTTCCTTTGACACACGAAATTCTGATACTAAGCGGCGTCGAATCGCACGTACCATACCAAGTTTTTAGATCATTTTTTGGATAACTAGCTCGAACCGCTTGACCGCTAGCACATTCAACTCCGCCCGTTATCAAGTATTGACCCGCATCACAAGTACAGGTAGTGACACTATTACATTGCTTATATTTAATACCGACGTTGAAATTTGATCCATTAGAAACCGTTAAATTATCCTTAGCCGTTAATGGTCCGCTGCCATCGCCCGGCCACGACGTTATACAATTGCTTGCCCCACCCAGACAAAACCGATCGGAATAGGTGCCACCAAGAAAGTAACCGCCAAACGAATTGGTACCGCTACCATAACCATAGACGCCATAGTTAGCAGCCGTCCCACCTGAAGCAGAAGCATAAACGCCATAAGCATTATCTGATGTTCCACTAACACTCGAGTTAACACCGACATTAAGAGCACTGAAAAAATTCAGTGTTGGCCCCGTTGAATTTACATTCACGATACCTAATCCAAAAGGCATAGATCCAGCAAAAACTCGACCGGACTTAATATCGCCAGAACTTTTAATATTTCCAACCACATCAAGTTTTTCGGCCGGTTCAGTGGTCCCAATTCCAACTCTTTGAGTCGAACCTTGAGTATATATCATCGAGGAACCGGACCCACTTTGGATATTAACGTTACCAGGATTGCCACCAGGAATAATATTTAAGATAGCTCCTCCCATATCAGAAATTTTAGAGCCATACAACCACATCGTTGCGGCGCCATTATTTCTACCAAAATCGCCATTAACATAAAGCTTCAAATTATTATTACTGGTGCCACCAATATTAACACTATCAGTCGCGGTGGTTAGGTTGACTACCGCTCCAGCATCCGTCCAACCGCTATTGCTGGGACCAGAAGTATTCAAACAATTACCACTGCCATCACAAATGGTACCGCTAGCCTTAATATTCCCAGCCACATCAAGTTTCTGCGCTGGCACTGGATTACCAATACCCACATTGCCAGCCGGATTAATAAAGAAGTAATTCTGCCAATCCAGAGCATTCGTATTTAAGTTATCCTGCCGAAAAATTCTAAACAATTTGTCGTTAGCCCCCGGGGCTTGGTAGTTGTCCATCACCCAAACAATACTGCTATTAGGATCATCAGTACCGTGTCCGAGATTTACCCTAGCGCCGGCGCCAGATACCAATAACCATGAATTAACTTCCAAATTAGTTTTTGGAGTTGCAGTACCGATACCGACTTTGCCAGAAGATTTAATTATCATCGCCGGACCTTTTCCTCCTGTTCCATCAATTGATGGTCCAACTCTAAAACCAATATCTTGTTTTGAGGTTCCTGCCCCTAGATTTAAACCATTTACAATATCCCAGCCAGCTCCACCGGCATTACCGCCACTAATATCAGCATACTTAACTCCATTTATTTTTAGTGATAAACCAGCAAAAGCATTAGTCGCGGCCGAATTAGTGTTTTCTATTGTTTGCATAAGGCCTGCGCCAGTCGCTTCATAGCCGACAATATGAAAAATGGAAGCGGGCGTAGCGGTGCCGATACCAACTTTGCTACCGAGCGTCGTCGGATATAAATTATTGCCAGTTTGGGTCCAAGTACTTGTACTGCTACCACTATTTAACTGCGTTGCACCCCAATATAGCTTGCCGTTTAAATTATACAAAGTACTGGTCGTCGGATTTGGCGCGGTCGTTCGCTGAGCTAGTTTTACTGTTCCTTCACCACCAATATCGAGCTGAGTGGTTGGTTTGGTCACCAATAAACCCATTTTTCCAGTCATTGACTGAAGCGTTAATGCCTCAACGTGATTACTACCTGTACCAGTGTATTCATTTATTCGGAAATCATCCGGTCCGCTAACAGTAGGGTCAACGAGAGCAGTTTGATGCCAAATTCCCCAATATTTATTGCCATTACCATTGATTGAGCCATCATCAGCATCCCATTTCATTCCACCATTCCATAGCCTGATTCCATCCCATGACCAAGGGCCTTGCGTACCATAAATATCAATTGCGCCACCACCACCTTGCTTAAAGACATTCAATGATCCATCAATCATTTGCGTGCCATCATTCCAATCATTACCGGAAGTCATTATGCCGACCCGACCATCATTTTTTATGGTTAAAGCCATTTTACGATTTGGGGCAACCGCACCAGCGGCCGCGTCCGATGAAACGATAAAATTCCAATCGCCCCACTCTTTCATTTCAATGGTACCCGATGGACCCTGTCTGGTTTTCTTGATTGTTTTAGCTGTCCCATCATAATACTCATTTACCCTTAAGCCGCCGCCAAAAATACTACCGTAAGTTGACCGCGATGGATTACTTAGATTACTTGTTGGCCAAGTGATGTCCGAGTTGTAATAAGATTGCATTTCAACATTACCACCGCCAGTCGCCGGGTTTGAATTCCAAAAACTAGTTCCATTAACGTCCAACCAGGCTTGGGGCTGATTAGTACCAATACCAAGCTTTCCAGTTGGGGTAAGAACCATTCTAACACACCCAGGATCACCGCAACCGGTCAAAAATGCTAAACCGCCATTTGAATTATCATTAGTCATCCAGGCCCAATTATTTAAATAACTGGCACCAGCTACATTACGACTGGGTCCATTAAGGCCAAAACCAGCTGGGGCCGCGCCATTAACTAGCTGCATCATCACACCGCCATTAACATTACGATTTTCCAAAGTTGGCGTCAGCAATCCCGCGGCACCAACGTTGCCAACAACATGAAACTTATAATCTGGTTTATTTGTCCCAACCCCGACATTACCATTGTTATCAGGATTAAGAACTAATGGCCCGGAAGCGGAAGTTAACGAGAGCAGTCCGCCCGCGTCAGCAATCTGAGAACCCCACAAGTGCAAAATTGTCGAGCCATCTGGATGACCAAAGCTACCGTTAATATATAACTTAATTTTATTCGATTTATCATTCGGGTCGGCTGAAACCGGATTACCAATATGAACAAGATCGTCAGCATTAATTAAAGTAACGGGTTGTGGTGCTGAACCGGTTTTAGCCCAAATGTTATCACTACCGCTAAGACCTTTAAACGTATCCGTACAATCTGTTGTGCCGTGAAAACAAATTTGATTACCAACAATAATCGAACCGGTACTATTGGCATTATCAACAACATTAATATCACCAAAGGTTCCAGTGCCGCTGATGTTAATGTCAGCGTTCTGCGCCGAACCACCGGACAGGGCATTAAAAATAAAACCCGGCGGATTGCCACCTGGCGGCGCTAAGATCGGACCAACCCAGGTACTAGTTGCTGCCACAACTAATCCAGTAACAAAAAAAGTGACCGAAACAACAGTCACTGATATCGCAATTAAACTAACAATTTTCGCTAAATTGAGAGACTTTTTCATAATTTTTTCAACTAATCCCCCTTTATTTCAGGAAGAATTTTTCAAAATTATTAAAAATAATATTCACTTTGACCAAACCTCTTCTTTTATTATATAATATACACAAAGAAAAACAATATCACAAATATATTTTAACACAAAAAAAGGTTTGACGCCAACAAAAAATCAAATCAATCGCTTATTAACCTAATTAAAAAATATGAATACCTGGTTATCTATAATATTGGCCATCGTGGCCATACTTGCCATCTGGCTCATTGTCGTTTTTAACGGTTTAATTCGTCAAAAAAATCGAGTCAGCGAAGCCTTCGCCGATATTGACGTTCAGTTAAAGCGACGACATGACTTAATCCCAAACTTAATTGAAACCGTTAAGGGCTATGCCACTCATGAACGCGAATTGTTTGAGAAAGTTACCGCGGCGCGCGCCGCGGCGGTGAACGCCCAGGGTACAGCCGCCAAAGGCCAAGCGGAAAATATGTTAACTGAATCACTCAAATCAATTTTTGCCGTCGCGGAAAATTATCCGGATTTAAAAGCGTCACAAAATTTCCTAAAACTTCAAGATGAACTAGCTGACACGGAAAATAAAATTCAAGCTGCCCGACGGTTCTACAACGGCAATGTTAGAGACTTCAATACGCAAATCCAGGTCTTCCCAACAAATTTAATCGCCGGCATGATGAGCTTCAAAGCGTTCGAATTCTTTCAGGCCGAATCGGCGGAACGGGAAAATGTTTCCGTAAAATTTTAAACCAGGATGTATCAACAAATTGATAGTAATAAAAGAAAAACTGTTTTATTAGTGGCAATATTCGTTGCCATTGTGGTATTGATTGGCTGGATTTTTTCAGTCACTACCGACTCCGGTTACGCCGGCGTAATTTTGGCGTTATTGATCGCCGTTGTCACTTCCCTGCTAGGTTATTTCCAGGGTGACAAACTCGCTTTAGCGACGGCCGGGGCTCAAGGTCCCATTGCGCAAACTGACAATCCTTATCTTTATCGGATGGTTGAGAATCTCGCGATTACCGCTGGTCTACCGATGCCCAAAGTTTATGTTATCGCCGACGCGGCCATTAACGCTTTTGCCACCGGACGTAATCCGCAACACGCCTCAGTCGCGGTAACCACCGGTGCTATCGAAAAATTAGCGAATGAAGAGCTCGAAGGCGTGCTGGCTCACGAACTTTCACACGTCAAAAATTATGATATTTTACTAATGACCTTAGTTCTGGTCTTGGTGGGATTAATGGCCTTACTGTCAGACTGGTTTATCAGAATTAGATTTTGGGGCGGCCGCCGCGACGACCGCGAAGACGGACGACTGCAATTGATTCTTATGGCGTTTGGCGTCATCCTATTAGTACTGTCCCCCCTAATCGGCAAATTAATTCAACTGGCCGTCTCGCGCAAACGCGAATATTTAGCCGATGCCTCCGGGGCGCTCTTGACGCGCTACCCCGAAGGTTTGGCTCGCGCCTTAGAAAAAATCGCCGCCGAAAATATGCCGTTACAACACGCCAACAATGCCACCGCCCACCTTTATATCTCGTCACCGTTTGGTCGCACCAAACACATGATGTCGGGTTTATTTTCGACTCACCCGCCGCTGGAAGATCGCATTATTAACTTAAGAAAAATGGCTTCATAAGATGGATTCAATTTTTAATAAATTTAGCGACCACTCCAAAAACGCTTTGAAAAATGCGCTGAGTTTAGCGTTAGCGGCCGGAAATAAAAATATTACTCCCCAACATATTCTTTACGGTTTAAGCCAACAAAAGGGTAGCATCGCGGCGCAAATTTTGCACCAAGCGAAAGTTGAGTCAACGGAAATTAAAAAAATGATCAAAAATGAACCGAAAGCATCGGAAACCATCACACAAATTGGCCTATCTCAAGCGACCAAAAAAATCATTGAAAAATCTTTTATCCTCGCCAATCTGAATCATCACTACTACATCGGCACCGAGCATATTTTAGCTTCGTTACTGTCGCTGGAAGATTTGAACATTACCCTTTTTCTTGAAGCCAAAGGCATCAACATTAAGGACATTAAAAAACAAGTTGAACTGATTTTAAATAGCACTTCAAAATTTCCGGACATTACTAACTCAATGGCTAGCTTTAATAATTCAGAAAATAACGACGAATTATTCGGCGCTAGTGAGACTACCACACGCCAATCATCAGCCCTGGAAGTGTTTGGCACCAATTTAACCGACCCAAATATTCAAAGAGAAATCGATCCGGTGATTGGACGTGAAATTGAAATTGAAAGATTAATTCAAATATTATCACGCCGCAATAAAAATAACCCGCTGCTGTTGGGCGATCCGGGTGTTGGTAAAACGGCGATTGTCGAAGGCTTGGCCAAAAAAATTACTCAGGGCGACGTGCCTGAAGTTTTAGTCGGAAAAAAAATATATACGCTGGACTTAAGTTTAGTTGTGGCCGGGACAAGTTTCCGCGGTGAATTTGAAAATCGCCTCAAACAAATTATTACTGAAGTTAAACGCAACCCAAATATTATCTTATTTATCGATGAAATTCATAATATTATCGGCATTGGTTCGGCCACCGGCTCAATGGACGCGGCTAATATTTTAAAACCGGCGCTAGCCCGCGGCGAAATTCGCTGTATTGGCGCGACCACCACCGAAGAATACAAAAAATATATTGAAAGCGATCCGGCGCTTGATCGCCGCTTCCAACCAATCTTTGTTAGTCAACCGTCGGTTGAAAAAACGATTGCTATTCTTGAAGGCATTAAAGAAAATTATGAATTATTCCATCAAGTCAAAATAACCAAATCGGCCATTACAGCCGCCGCCCAATTATCGGACCGCTATATTTCAGACCGATTCTTGCCGGACAAAGCCATTGACCTGATTGATGAAGCATCCGCGGCGGCCAAAATAAAAAGGTCAGTAAACCCCTTGACCCGCGAAATTTCCCAGCTTGAAAATCAACTTCGGCATATTGAACAAAAAAAACGAGACAATGTATCAAAAGAAAAATTTTCCGCCGCAATCAAATTGCGCCAACAAGAGCAGGAAATTATGGCCAAACTCCGGGAAGCCAGACAACAGCTAATTAAAAAGCAGGAAACAGTTCTCGACCAAATTACCGAGCAAGACATTGCGGCCGTTGTTTCGAAAATAACCAGCGTTCCCCTGTCTGATTTAATTGTTGAAGAAAAAAACTCACTCCTAAACTTAGAAAAAATCCTAGGCGAAAAAATTGTCGGCCAGGCCGAGGCCTTAAAATCAGTCGCCGAGTTTATCAGACGTTCGCGAACCGGTATTAATGATGCTAATCGTCCCATCGGCTCATTTATTTTTCTTGGGCCCTCCGGCGTCGGCAAAACTGAGCTGGCCCGGACCATTGCGAAAACGGTATTTGGCAATCCGCAAAGTCTGATAAAAATCGACATGTCCGAATATGCCGAGAGCTTTAATATCTCCAAATTAATTGGCGCGCCGGCTGGCTATGTTGGCTACAAAGAGGGCACCAAGCTAACTGACGCGGTTAAGCACCGGCCTTATTCCGTTGTCCTATTTGATGAAATTGAAAAAGCCCATCGTCAGATTTTTAACCTCTTGCTCCAAATTCTTGAAGATGGTCAGCTAACTGATGCGACGGGTAAAAAAATAAACTTTAAAAATACCATCATTATCATGACTTCCAACCTAGGCTCAGAAAGTTTTAACCGCCAAGCCGCCATTGGTTTTCAGAATTCTGACAAAAATGCCGCTGGTGATGATTTACCTAAAATGGAAACAATAAAGAACTCCGTGCTGGATAAATTAAAAGAAAAATTTCCGCCTGAATTTTTGAGCCGCTTAGATAAGGTCGTCGTTTTTAAACCCCTTAAAATAAATGATATCGAAAAAATAACCACGCTCCAATTAAATGAACTACAGGAAAGACTGGCTAAACAAGGAATAAATCTGAAAATTAGTGATGAGGTTGTTAATTTTATTGCCAAAAATAGTTTTAGTCCTGACGTTGGCGCCCGAGCCATTAGACAAACAATCCAAAATTTAATTGAAAGCCAGATGGCTAATAAGATTCTACAAGCGACTAATAAGAAAAAACATCAGCTAACTGTTAAGGTTAAAAATAATCAAATAATTATTTAAATTTGATGGGCGAGCCAGCCAGAAAAATTTCCGTTGAAGATCTAAACGGTTCAATGGAATCTCTCGACCGTTTGGTACCGCGGGATAATATTGTCGACTTCAATAAATACAAACAAGAAAAGCAACACCAGCGAAATTTACAAGCGGCCAGACGCCAAGATCAACTAGCGCAAAATGATGCCCCAGCTGACGAAGCCGAAAATGACGAGGACCATCCGGCGACCGCTTCCCTGAGTAACAAAAAAAGCCAACCGCTTAAAAACACCGCCGCCGAAACTCGACATTTCCCTAGAACCCAAGGGGCTACTCCTGAAAAAACTAATCCAGCGGGCTTGACTGGCGATCAAAATGCTAATCAAGCAGCATCCGACAACCAAAATGATGCACCAGCTGACGAAGACGAAAATGACGAGAATCAACCCCAAACCAGAGCCCAACAAGCCCAACAAAATTTAGATCAACAGCGAAAAGCGCTGGGGCAAAAAACCGACAAAAAAGATAACCTTAAAAAACAATACAATCAACAGACTCAAGAAAAAAACTGGCGTCGCCATTTGACGGGGCGGAAGTTACGACAGGCGGAAAAGGATACAAAAAAAACCAGTCAGGCTATTCAAAAACTTGAACAAACTGTTAGCTCACTGACCGGCACCGGTGAAATTTTAAAGCAAGCCTGGCTAAACCTTCCCGACTCCTTTGGCTTATCATATTTTTATATCCCGCTTCACTATCTACTGGCTTACTTCACCCCCTTATCAATATTTTTTTGTAAATTTGGCGAAGAATGGATCCCCAAAAAAGCCAAGACTGCCGGAGGTAAAGCCGGTGAAAAATTATCTAAAATTGTTGAACTATTAGAAGTCATTGGCTGCTTCTTCCTCGGATTTCTTTGGCTAATTGTTATTTTTGCCGTTATACTATTAGTAGCAGTTATTGCCTACGTTTGGTTGCACCCACTTGATACATTATATCAGGTGACTGGATTTTCCTGGGACTTTATTAAGTGCATTGGCGGTCATGTTTTTGGTGTTGGTACCTGCGGCGGCATTATATCTTCACCGCCACTACCAACAAATTAAAAAATAAAAAAATATATGAATATAAATTGGAAAAGAATTGCCTTACTAGTCGGCTTTGTCGTCGCCGTTTTGTTAATCGGCTATCTGCTCTATTTTCTATTTTTAAAACCAACGATTCCAACTGCTAATCAAAATATCAATGCCCTGACCGGTGAAGGCGGCTTACCCGTAACTGGTACCAACGTCAACATTCCGATTGCCAACGACATCAACGGTGCCTTACCCGGCTCAAGCACCACAACCGATACAAATTTAAATCCAACAATCGATTTGCCGCTAACCACCGGCCAAACAACAGTCTCAGTAATCGCCAATGGCGGACTTACTAAAACCATTGCGCTAACCACCGGCCAAGCCAGCTCAATTTCCATCACGGCCGACGGTACCAGCGCGGCCTACTATGACAAAACATCCGGAATATTTTATGAAATTGGATCAAATGGAAAAGTTATTCCCTTAAGTGACAAAGTTTTTTATTCAGTTCAAAATGTCACCTGGTCACCGGATAAAAAACAAGCGGTTTTAGAATATCCTGATGGCGCAAATATTCTTTACAATTTTGATACTGGCCGACAGGTAACTTTGCCCGAACACTGGAAAAATTTCAGCTTCTCACCAACTGGTGATCAAATCGTTTTTAAAAGTATGGGCACCGACCCCGAAAATCGCTGGCTGGCAATCTCGAATGCCGATGGATCACAAGCTAAAAAAATTGAACCACTTGGTGATCAAGATGCGACTGTCTACTCAAGCTGGTCACCAAACAATCAAATAATCGCTACATTTACTGAGGACTTAGATTTTGATCGACAAAATCTTTATTTTGTTGGTATCAATGGTGAAAACTTTAAGTCAGCAATAATTGAAGGCCGTGGTTTTCAAAGTCAATGGTCAAGTAGTGGCGATAAACTGCTTTATAGCGTTTACTCCAGCAACACTGACTACAAACCGACCCTCTGGATCGTTGATGCCCAAGGTGACAACATCGGTCAAAATCGCAAAAGCATTAACCTAGAGACTTGGGCTGACAAATGCACCTTTCAAGACAACTCGACAGTCTATTGTGCTGTTCCCAGAACCTTACAAACTGGGGCCGGCATTTTTAACAACGATTTAGACACTTCACCGACTGACATCTATAAGGTGGATTTGACTAATGGCATTAAAACTAAAGTGGCGGTACCGCAGGGTGATATCAATATTGATAAATTAATGGTTACCAAAGATGGCGGCAGTCTCTATTTTACTTCCAAAACTAACGGCCGACTTTACACTATTTCACTCAAGTAGCATGGCAAAAAATCATTCCGAAATTTTTAGCTGCACTAATTGCGATAGTCAATTTCCAAAATGGCAAGGACGTTGCAGCGAATGCGGCCAGTGGGGAACTTTGGCAAAAACTCAAGCTAAACCAGCAACTGAGTCAAAAAATAAAATTTCAGTTGCACCCGGAAAAGTTATCGCGTTTACCGACATTAAAACCGCCGACTTTCAGCGCCTTAAAACCGGTCTCAATGAAATCGACCGCGTTTTAGGCGGTGGCTTGGTTAATGGCTCTTTAATATTGCTTGGCGGCGAGCCTGGCATTGGTAAATCAACAATTGTTTTACAAATATGCTCAACACTCAATGTTCCAATTCTCTATGTTTCCGGCGAAGAATCTGGTAGTCAAATTAAAACGAGGCTTGATCGCCTAAAAATAAAATCTGATCAATTAAAATTTCTTGGTGAAACAAATGTTGAAACGATCGTTTCAACGATCGTTGAACAAAAACCCAAGTTTGTCATTATTGACTCAATTCAAACAATTCACTCCGCTGAATCGCCATCAGGTGCCGGCAGTGTCAACCAAGTCAGAATTTCCACCACCAAACTCCTGGAAGTCGCCAAGCAAAATGATATTACAATTTTAATAATTGGCCACGTTACTAAAGACGGTGATGTGGGCGGACCAAAAACGCTTGAACATCTTGTTGATGTTGTTCTTTATCTTGAGGGTGACCAATTCCACACCTTAAGAATTCTACGCGGCGCCAAAAATCGTTTTGGCTCAACGTCAGAAGTTGGTATTTTTGAAATGCGCTCCAACGGCTTAACTGAAGTCAGTGACCCAGCCGCCATTTTTTTGGGTGACAAACAGTCAACTGCCGGCTCAATTATTGCGCCAGTTTTAGAAGGTTCAAGAATTTTTTTGCTTGAAGTTCAGGCCCTAGTGAATCAAACTAACTTCGGCTACCCACAACGCCGCTCGTCCGGCTTTGACTTAAATCGGCTGCAACTCTTAGTCGCCGCCCTGTCACAACGTTCAAATATTAAATTAATGAATCAAGATATCTATTTAAATTTGGTCGGGGGCTTAAAAGTTACCGAACCAGCCATTGATTTACCAGTCTGTTTAGCCGTTGCGTCGGCCCTAAAAAATAAAATCATTTCTTCCGACCTGGCGGCGTTTGGCGAAGTTGGTCTCGGCGGTGAAATTCGTCCCGTTACTCAAATTGGCAAACGCTTAACCGAACTTCATCGGCTTGGCTTTAAAACCGTCATTATGCCTAAAATTAAAGAAAAAATAAATTCGCCTAAAATGACGCTACAAACCGTTGCTAATTTAACTGAAGCTTTAAAATTGATTGAATAGTACTATTCTAAATGAAGTTTGACGCTTTCAAAAATAAGATCAAAAAGCCCCGGATAATTAACCAGCTCTGGGTCTTTTTTTAATAACGCTTCGGCCCAATATTTACCTAGTTCGATAATTTCAAGATCAGTTAATTTTGCCATTTTAAACTCCGGCCAACCCGATTGTTCAAAACCGTAAATTTCACCCGGTCCCCGGCTTTGCAAATCTAATTCCGCTAATTCAAAACCATCGGCGGCAGTCACCAACGAAGTTAATCTACTTTTAGTTTTTTCACTTCGACTTTCAGTCAACAGAAAGCAATAAGATTGATGTTCGGCTCTGCCGACACGCCCCCGAAATTGATGCAATTGAGCTAAACCGAATCGATCAGCGCCTTCAATCATCATCACCGTCGCGTTAGGAACGTCAACTCCGACTTCAATCACGGAGGTTGTGACTAAAATATCACTTTTCCCGATTGAAAAATCAGCCATCACCTTTTCTTTTTCCGAAGATTTTAATTTACCATGCAACATCGAAATTTTTAACGTTGGAAATATTTTTTTGACCAATTTATCATATTCTTCAGTGACCGACCTAACTCCTAGTTTATCTGAGGGATCAATTAACGGACAAACGACAAAAGTTTGACGGCCGTTTTGGATTTGGTTTTTAATAAACTGATAGACTTCTTCTCGTTTTTCAGATTCGACAATTTTAGTTTCAATTTTCTTTCGATTTTTAGGCAATTGTCTAATAATTGAGATATCCAAATCACCATAAAGCGTCAGCGCTAATGATCGCGGAATTGGCGTTGCCGTCATAGTCAACAAATGTGGAACGGTTTGTTTATTTCCCGATTTATTCTTTAGCTCCAAACGTTGATTAACTCCGAATCGGTGCTGTTCATCAATAACGGCCAAGCCTAAATCATGAAATAAAATACTTTCCTGAATTAAACTTTGAGTACCAACCACAATCAAAATTTTACCGTTTCTAATTCCGTCGATTATTTGACTTTTAGTGGATCTTAATCCATCTAGGAGTGCCCAAGACTTTGTTAGTAAACAAGTTTTGACGTCAAATTTTTTAAACAAATTAACAATAGTTTCATAATGTTGGTAAGCTAAAATTTCAGTCGGTGCCATTAAAACCGATTGCTTTTGGCTGAAAGCCGCGTTTAACATGGCAATCGATGCCACCACAGTCTTACCAGATCCAACATCACCTTCCAGCAGTCGATTCATTGGCCGGTCCTTTGCTAAATCTGAAATAATTTTCCAAGCCGATTGGCGCTGATCATTAGTCAACTCAAAGGGCAAACTATCAACAAACCTTTTGGTTTCATTTTCATTAAATTTTATCGGTTCAGCCAAACTTTGCTCCAGCTCATTTTTGGCCTTTAAAATTTTTAATTCAAATAAAAAAATATCATCAAATTTAAGGCGCCGAATCGCCTCATTTAAAATTTGCTGATTTTGTGGAAAATGCACTGATAAAATCGCGTCTTTCAAGCCAACGAATTTATTAGTTGACCTGATGTCCGCTGGCAAATAGTCTTTAATTTGGTCGGCGGCCACTAACGCGGCCTTGATTAAAAATCGCAATTGTTTTTGGCTAAGACCATCAGTTAGCGAATACATTGGCACTAACCTAGCGGTATGAATCGTCTCTGCCCTGACTTTTTCATAAGCTGGATTGACTAGTTGCAGTGAATATTTATCAAAATCAACTTTACCAGAAAAATAAATTTCATCACCGGGTTTTAAATTTTTTGTCAAAAAAGGCTGATTAAACCAAATCACTTTTAGTAAACCAGTCTCGTCGGCAATTAACCCTTCCGTAATAATTTTTCGCGCCTTAAAACTTCTTCGATTATTAATCAGCTGAAGTTTGGCTTTAATGGTAACGGTGGTATCTGGCTTTAAATCATTAATAACGGAAATCTGACTCCAATCTTCCCAGCGAACCGGATAATAAAAAATCAGGTCCTTGACCGTTTCAATACCTAGCTTTTTTAGTCGCTTGGCGGTGGCCTGTCCGACCCGACCCAAGGCCGAAACCGAATTATCTAAATCAAGTTTCATCTCTAAATTAATATATTTAATGCGCGATACTGGTAATTTTAGTTTTTTTCAGCTATCCTGTCCAGTCTCATTTACTCAACAAAACCTCAGCCGTATTAGCGCTCAATCAATTAAATTAAGACCGGCCGCAGCACCGGTGTAAAACATTATTTAACTACTTAAAACCGCCCCAATCAACGGGGCGGTTTTTATTTTTAATATGGTGTCCCCAGTAGGAGTCGAACCTACGACCTCAAGCTCCGCAAGCTTGCGCTCTATCCAGCTGAGCTATAGGGACAAAAAAAGGAATTACAACTTAAGCATCCTCGACAGCTGATCGGAGGTTGGCTCATTTTCCCGGTCCAAATCTTCAGACAAATATTTAGTTAAAATTTTTCTTATCTCATTAGGATCTTGATCCTCAATCGTAATTGGAATACGAGGACTAAACATTGACTTGGGTTCAAAATAAAGGGTTTTTACTTCCGGTGGTTCATAAATAAGATAAAAATTCTTCAGGGATTTATATTCGTAAAACTTGGTATTGACCAAGATACCATCTTCCATTATTTGAAACTTTATTTTATTATCACTGCGATGAAACATTAAAATAATCAGTGACGCAATTATAACGATAAAGCCAAATAATATATTGCTTGCTAAAAAAGCGAACAATATTAACAGCATTGCAATTAAGCCGGCGCCAAAATACCAAAATCGCGAGCGATCATGTTTGATGAACTCATAAAATTCCCACGCCATTAGAGTTTCACCGTAGTCTGGCTGATCAGCGGAAATATTTTTTTCAACGTTATTGTCTGACATATTTTTATTTTTTTTGCGGCTTGGCGGAGAGGGCGGGATTCGAACCCGCGATCCCGGTTAAGGGATACCTCGTTAGCAGTGAGGCGCTTTCGGCCACTCAGCCACCTCTCCATTGATTATCTTTTTAAATGAATTTCCTCCCTTAAACGATTTTACCTTCTTTTCCAATGCACGCGCGTCTTCAATGGAGTCACATTGATGATAATAACATAATTTCCAGACCCCTTGCTGAGTGGTTTTAGCAGCCGTTCGAAGTGCATGTCGTCGCAACCTTACATCAAGATCAACGGTGGAACCGATATAATGCTTACCCTGATCCGACTTTAAAATATAAACCGCTATCATCGTAGATCGATCAATACCTCGTTAGCAGCTCGCCCCGCCCTAGCGGGGTACGCGCTTTCGGCCACTTGACCACCTCTCCAGAAACTCTGATATCATAACATCAATTTTTACCATTGTAAAGCCTCTAACCCTTGATGATTGCCACACCCCAAACTAAATTAGCGCCTCTTTTTTTTAAAACTGCCGCACATTCATTAATGGTTGAACCGGTAGTCACGACATCATCGATAATCAAGATATTCTTATTAATCGGCTCGAATTCCAACGCTACAGCAAAATTATTCTTAACATTATTTACCCTATTTTTAGAATTTAATCCAACCTGTGGCCGAATATATTTCACACGTTGAAGACCATCAATATATTCAAGACCAATCTTTGTTGCCACTACCTGGCCTAATATTTCCGATTGGTTGTAACCTCGCCATTTAAAACGTCGCTTTGAGGTTGGTACGGAAGTTACCGCATCAAACCTCAGTTGCGGCAATTCCTTAAATTTTGCCTTAAGGAAATCGCCCGCTTGGCTCCCCAGAATTTCTCCAATGTCTTTGACACCACTATATTTAAAATATTTTATCAGCTTTTCGACGCTGGTTTGACCGGGCGCCATAACAACCCAAATGCCATCAGTTGCGTGCCGATTATTTTTAACCGCTAGCGACTCTGTTGAAAAATGCAATTTACTGACACAGCTCTGACAAAACCATTCCCCAGTTTTACCGCAAGCTAAACAGTAAACTGGAAAAAATAAATTTACTAAAGTATTTATGGCTAGCTTCAACATAGCTCAAGTTTGCGCTATGTTGAAAAATTATTATTTAATGGCTTGCCAATCGGCTGAATCAATTTTCCAACCACTGCCGTCATTAATCATTGACAGATTAATGGCCTGATAAAAAATCTTGGGATTAATTGAACTTCCCTTAGCTTCTCCGCGCTGAGTTTGAACGACAACTTCCGCCCGTCCCGCTATGTCATCCATCGAATTAATCTTGACGGACAGTGCCTTAGTAGTGATACCATAATAGTTGCTGCCGCTAATTTTGGCAACTTCACTAACCTTATAATTATCAACCCACGTTTTCATTTTTACCGTTATAATATTTTGCAAGTCATCAAGATTAGAAAAATTAATTTCATTGGAATAGCTGCCAAAACGCTCGGCAAAGGTCATCGCCACTGCCTTAATGATCGCTTCTTGATCCGGTTTAACGACAACCGTCGTTGTCGGTAAACCACTTGAAGCCGTTGGCAATTCGCCAGGCAACTGCCCAGCGGTACTATTGGTATTTATTAAAGAATTGGCCGCCTGCTTTCGGTCATACCACCACCACGCCAAAAATGAAATTAATAAAACAATTAGAATCAAAACTGCGACGCCAATGATTATTTTGTTTCTTCTGCTCATGTTCATAAAAAATTAATTATTCGGGTTGTTTAGCGCCTCTTCGCCAAGGCCACTGTCTCCCTGCGATTTCTCAAATTCTTTTTTTGCCTCTTCAATTTCCAAAATCTGTCTCGGGTCGGAAGTAATGAGCTGATCCTCAGTATAAGAAGCAACAACTTTGATCGCCGCGTGTTTATCACCGGCAAAAAATATTCCTTCACCAACACCACATTCCAATAACAAATATTTTTCTCCTTCCGTCAAAAGAAATGTTTTTTGGACTAATTCGATCGAAGCCGGTGACTGCCTCATTAATAATTGCATCGCCGAATTATTAACAATGGCCTGCCCATAAGGTGACAACAAAAAGTCGTTAACATCTTGAGTAATATTGGTAACCCCTAAATAATATTTTCGGCAGCGTTTGACTAAGGCGTAAATAAACTTGGCCGAATCTTCGTTTTGCATTAACCACCAGGCCTCGTCGATAATTAAGATCCGTCTTTTTAATTCCGATCTCACCACATTCCAAATGTAATTAACAATGGTATAAATCGCCATCGCTCTTAATTCATCTTCTAAATCTCGAACAGAAAAAATAACCAGCTGGTTTTTCATATCCACATTTGTTGGGCTATTAAATAGTCCCGAAAAAGTACCCTGAGTATATTTTTTTAATCTAAGGGCTAAATCAGCACCACCTTCCATTCCTTCCAAAACATCCTGAAAATCCTGCATAATCGGCGCTTCAACTTTTGATAAATCTGATTCTGAGGTGATATCTTTTTTAGCGTAAGTTTCCAAAAGGGCGCGATCAATAATTGAATCTTCTTGATGAGTTAATTTGCCAAGCATTAATCTGATTAAACCTTTAATGGTAATAACTGAACCGCGAATAACGTCTGACGTTCGCTGCTCCCCAACGGCTCGGGGCAAATCAAATGGATTAATTTTACTGTCTGAACTTAAAGAAATATTGACATAAGTTCCGCCGACGGCGTCGCTTAAATGTTTATATTCCCGCTCAGGGTCAATAACAATAACATCCGTCCCAAACATCATCGTTCGTAAAACTTCAAGTTTAATAGCATAACTTTTTCCAGCCCCGGAGGTGGCAAAAACAACCGTATTGGCATTCTGCAACGAAAATCGATCAAATAAAATCAAACTATTATTGTGCCGATTAATACCATATAGAATTCCTTCATCGGATGTAAGCTCCGAGGAAATAAATGGAAATGACGAAGCCACCGGCGATGAATTCATATTAAAACCAATCATCAATTCATCGTTACCTAACGGCAGAGTAGAGTTAAAACCTTGTTCGGCCTGATACAAAACTTTTTTTGAAAAAACTAAACGAGAACCGAATAACGACTCAATGTCGCCAGTCATACTGTCTAATTTTTCTTTAGAATCAGCGTAAATGGTAACATACAAACCAAATTGAAAAAAATGTTCAACCCCTTGTGTTAAATCGTCCCGCAATTTTTCAATATCGCGCAGAGCGGTTTCTCTAATTGGATCACGCGGGGCACCTTTTTCTCGGTCGGCCAAAATCTGCGCTTCCAAAGCACCAACTTTATTTCGAAGCTGTTTCAAAATAATATCGGACTTAACCGGATAAAAAAACATCGCAATATCCAAAGTCACACTCATATTAATAATCGGCGCGAACCAGCCAACAGCAATGTAGCGCGGATAACCAATCGCAAACAAAGTTCGAACAAATTTATTACCCAACTTAATAAACGTCGGCGTCACTTCCATTGCCGCCGGAGCAATTAAATCCTTAATGGATACTACCCCCTCACGATAAATCTTTTCTTCTTCCAAAACTATCTTCTGACTCTCAAGTTCCTGCTTTTCTTTCGCTCTTTTTTCTTCGGGGGTGGAATTATCCGACGGCTCCATGGCCGCCATTTTTTCTTCACGCAAAATGTCGCTTGGTCTTATAGCCATAATTATTCTTCAATCCTAAGCTTATTAATCTCCACCAATTTTTCCTTACTGTAAACATCGGGATTATAAGTATTATAATAAAGTTCAATCAAACTCTGGGTATCCAAAACCACTGATTTTAGACTCATACTAGCAAGTCCGGATAAGATATGGTCGACTCGTTGAAATAATTCGTGTCGTCTTTTGCTGAAAGCGTCTTGATTCAATTTAACTTCCTTGGCGGCGGTAAACAAGCCAAGTAAACGCTTAAACCATGATTTTTGTTTGTCAGATAATGGATCGTAAGGAATGACAACATAAAATCGCTTATTCATAATTTCACCCAAGTCAACTAACTCACTGACATACTGGCGATACTCAGCGGTCTGAATTCGTAATAATTCATTGGTTTGCTCTTTTTCAATCTTTTTCAACCGATCAAGATAACCATCGATGTCGAGCTGACGCGACTGAATGACAATTTGGAGCGGAAATTCCAAAAAATTTAAAAATCCAATATAAGCCGCAATAATAGCATTTTGCTCATCTTCAGATTTTAACGAAAAATTAATACTTGAAACCAGTAAAACAGCGCGCAACGTCCCATCTTTTAATAGCACACAGTCTTCTTTAATCTCGGCCACATCCAAAAAGTGTTGCGTTGATGCCTTAATCTTTTTGTTTGCTAGTTTATTTGACTTCATACCCAGTTAAAAATTAGCGGGCTTATACTAATTCATTAGTCGAATTTGGCGGTTCTTTTTCACCCTGATAAACCCCACCGGTATCAACAATCAAAGACATCTCGGCTAAACGCGATGCCCTCACTTTATTCTTGGTGGTGATGGTTGGTGGCAATCTGATTTCCTTAATATTCAAATAGCTTTTCAAAAGTGCGGTCGAAAATATTTTTTGCCAGACCCGGCGTTTCGGTCTTTTAACGGTTTGAAAAACATTAAGCAAAAAATAGTGAATGGGTCGTCCGTTTATTTTGATAAAAGCAACAATAAAACTTATCAACGACACAATAACGAACTGCAATAAAAATAAGGTAAAATCAGACAGCTTATAAGCGACAAAGTCAATCCCACCGCCGACTAAAATAATAATAAATTGGCGAACGGTAATTGGTCCCAAAATTTTATCTTCGACATCAATGAATTGTGGCACCACAAATTGCTGCATCCTAATATCTTAGCCTTTTATTTAATTCGATAATCGCATCAACTTCTTCTTCGGTTAAAGTCGGTTGCCCCCCCGACTGGCGCTCGGCAATAATGTCCGAAATTGACTTACGCTCTTCCATACTTTGATCACCCAATTCAATATACATTTGATTGATCTCATTTTGCTTCCAAGCTTTGATGGCTTCCGTTTTTTTGGTAAAAGCTTCCGCTTCAAGTAAATCAATTTTTCCAATAATCTTTTCAATGGCCTGTGCTGGCGATTGGGCTAATCGTCTGAAATCAACTAACTTCATACTTTTAATCTCTTCCACCGGACCGGTTAAGCGCGGTTTGAACCGAACATCTTCAACTTTTGGCTTGCCAATTGATTTTTCAACAATGGGCGTTATTTTAGGCGGGTTTGCTCCTAGTCTGGCCGTCACGGGATTAGTGCTAAAGCCCATCGGGGCTGGTATTGCTACTGGCTTGGCTGGCGGCTCAACTTCAACTTTTTTTTCTGGTACCAGGATAACAGGCTTAAATTCAGGCTTCTGCGCTAATTCAGGTTCCGACAATATCTGCTGCGCCTCAGCTCTTAAATCAGAAAATGGTTCGTTATTTATGGCTGTTCTAATATCACTGTGAACCTGATCAAGGCTAGCGCTGATTAAACCAAGTATTTTATCTACCTGTTGATTATTTAAGTCAACACCGCCCACCATTGACGAACTAAGCAGCGCTTCTCGAGTCTGTACTTGATCTCTGACATCCTTAAGCCTAGATAAAATAATACTTTTAAATCTTTTACGATAATCATCATCCTTTGAGGTAACACCTGAGTCCTTAATAATCTGTTCCGCAATATTATCCAATTTTGAATCTGGCTGGGGCAAAACGTTAGTTAAGACAGCATTTGACTCGCTAACCGCTTCTAGCTTAACCCCGGATTTTTCTTCGGCCCCAACGGCATCTTGACTATAATCCAAAATTGCCCCTCCTTTTAATATTTTCAATTTACCATCATCATCTCGGAAAACAATTTCATCATCTGGAGGGTTAGCCGCGCTTAGATTTTGTCCCAAAGCCCGAAAAAAATCATCAGCATTATTTTTATCTTCCAGAATCATTGGTTAACATTTATTTTTAATTTTTATTAAAGTCCCAGCTCTTTTTTCAATTCGTCTACTTTATCAGTCTTTTCCCAGGTAAAATCTTGATCCGTCCGGCCAAAATGGCCATAACAAGTTGTTTTGATGTAGATGGGTCGACGCAAATTCAATTGTTTAATGATGTCGGCCGGTTTTAGCGGAAAAATTTTTCGGACGGCTTGAGCAATTTTTTCCTCGTCCACTATGCCGCTACCGCCGGTATTAACGAGCAATGAAACCGGTTCGGCGACGCCAATCGCGTAGGCAATTTGGACTTCACACTGCTTAGCAATTCCCGCCGCGACAATATTTTTGGCAATATACCTAGCAGCATAAGAAGCTGAGCGATCAACTTTTGAGGGATCTTTACCCGAGAATGCCCCACCACCATGACTGCCGTGTCCGCCATAAGTGTCCACAATTATTTTTCTACCGGTCACGCCACTGTCACCGTGCGGTCCGCCAATGACAAACCGGCCGGTCGGATTAATAAAATATTTTGTTTCACCATCAATAAATTCACCACAAATTGGGACAATTATTTTTTCCTTCACTTCTTTTTCAACTGTCTCAAGCGATGTCTCGGCGGTGTGCTGGGTTGAAACAACAACGGCCGTCAGTCGTTTTGGCTTACCGCCTTCATATTCGACGCTCACCTGCGCTTTGCCGTCAGGACGCAACCATGGCAGCGTCCCATTCTTTCTTACTTCCGCCAATTTCTGAGTTAATTTATGCGCTAAAACAATTGGCAAAGGCATAAATTCCGGCGTCTCATCAGTGGCATAGCCAAACATCATTCCTTGATCGCCGGCACCCTGCTCTTTATTGGCCAATTCATCGACACCTTGAGAAATATCCTGACTCTGGGCATCAATTGACGTAACGACAGCGCAATTTTCGGCATCAAACCCAATGGTCGGATCAGTATAACCGATATCTTTAATGATTTTACGAACAACTTTTGGGACATCAATGTAGGTCGAAGTAGTCATCTCGCCGGCCACGACGACTAAGCCGGTGGTTACCAGGGTTTCAATGGCCACGCGCGACATTGGATCATCGGTCAGGGCCGCATCCAAAATACCGTCAGAAATTTGATCACAAATTTTATCAGGATGTCCTTCCGTGACGGACTCTGAAGTAAACACGTAGCTTTTATGATTTTCTTTGGTCAACACTTTATTATTCCTTTCCTCACCTGTCCCCAAAACCAGGAGTAACTGTTAGTTATTAGTAATAATTAGCTCTGCGTCATCGCGAGGAGTCCATCTCACCTGCGTCAACTAGGACGACGTGGCGATCTGCCTAGTTAATTCATTAGAGGGGGATTGCTTCGCCCATGGCTTAACGTCGTGGCTCGCAATGACAGGGTTCTTTATCTCCTAGATCCTGATCCGCCAGCCGGCGGACAGGATGACACTACTTTATTTGTCATTCTCAGAGAATTTAGCATGCCTTGTATGACGTGACTGTTAAGGCTAACACCTACTCTCCTACTTCCCACCATCCTAAACCCTACCCCTCAAACCAATTAAACGTTTTAGTCTTAATATCGAAATAAGCCACTTTATTATAACTTTTTTTACCGGAATTTACAAAAACATTGGCCACGTGTAGTCCCACGCGCGCGGCATCGCTAGAATTCATCCCCAAACGTTCCTCTAAAATATAACGCAAAAATAATTTGATGAACTTAGGTTGGTCGGGATTTTTAACAAATTCATCAGCAAAAGCTTGTCCATATCGCTTGTCCCAAGTTTTTGTCAAAAAATTATTTAATTTTACATCCGTTTGCAAAAATTTAACCAATTCACCAAGCGCGGCCAGGCGCCGAATAATAGCGATGGTTAAGTTAATATTTTTTTTCTGAACGGCCTGATAAAACTCGGCCCTTAATTTTACCTCATCCGTGCCAAATTTCTTGGTTAAATTTTCTTCCTCTTTGGCAATGGCACTTTTTTGCCTTGGATCACCTTGATAAGCATTATAAATTTCCTGTTCCGACACGGTCATTGTTCGCGCTTGATCTTTTTCAAGCCCTTCAGTTTTTTCAACCGCCGCGGCTGTCTGACTAATGATAACCGGCGGCTGGTCTTCATCTGACGAACCACTAATACTGATATTAGCTGCCTTTAATAAGGCCTGCAATTTAGGATCAATGCTTTCAAAACTGCCGTCGCGAAAAATGGCAAATCGACCATTTTCAGAAACCAAAACTCGCTCCTCCAATCCGTCCGGTTTGGCGGAAGATTTTTTCAATCTTTCATAAATACTGATCAGCTGTCGGACCGCATCTTTTTCTTTGCCGTTTAATTGCTGGTAGTTTTTACTGGCGATAAAATACTCATTCATTTTTACCGTACCAGCTTCACTGACTCCAACCGCGCTCGTATAGTCGACCAGCCATTCGGCAATTGACGGCGTATACTCTTGATTATTTCTTAAAATTTTTCTTGATGAAATAACCCCCTTGTTGCGCAACAGCGATTTTCTAATTTTTTCTTTAAACTTATCCCGGGCTTCAAAATCAACCATCGCCACCAACTTCGCCCGAATTAACTCCCACAAATCTATGTCTTCAATCATATCGGTAAAGTACACCTCCAAACCAGCCTCACATATTTCCAAAAAACCTTCATCATTCATTGTTGATATTAACAAAATATTGTTAATATTATTAAGCTTTTTAAGTCGGTCGTAGAGCTTCGGATGCTCCCGGGCCCAATCTTGATCGGACGAAATATCCGGCCAAATTTCTTTGACAAACGTCTTGGCCTCAGCGACATTATTAAATCTGACCACATCGCGGGAATGCAGCTCAAATTCGTTCAGAAGTTGTTCGGTAATAATCATTTGGTTTTATTTTGTTGCGCTTTTAGCCTGCTTATAAAGTTCACTGTAAGCCGCGTCAACCGTTTTTCTTTGCGCAAATTGTTTAATGGTATCAATCGTCTTTCTTGTCAGCCAACCACGCCTAACCATATCTTCTAAGCCTTCAATATCCGAACCAATTTTTGACAACGTGCTTGGATTAAACTCACCTCGGTCAAGTCTAAACTGTAGTTCTTTATCCCCTAAACCAGCTAAGGTTAATTTTCCAGACATTGCCAATTTATAATTACCAGCCGCATCGTCACCACCAAACCCTAAGCGGTTAGTATTCTGCAAAAAGTTACGACTGGCTTTCTTCAAATTCTCATTAGCGACCGCGGCAGCGTGTTCCGCCTCCGTTGACCAGCGCGCCATACCATTTTCCAAGGTAACCATTCGAGCGGTATCATAGTGACCCTTATCTTCATTGATATAAGCCACATCGTCCATAAACTTTAACATTTCTTGCCGGTTCATTCCCAGACCGCCAACTAATTCTTTATCGCCAAATTCCTTCATCCCTTTATTATCCTGCGAATAGCCAAATGAACGCCAAATCTCATTGTCATTGTAGTCAACCGCCGCTTTTTTCATCAACGCCCTCACTCTGGCGGTATTCTTCATTTGCATTGCTGAAAATAATTCGCTTTCAATTTCCGTCCACTCCATACTGTCGGGCAGCTTTGACAATTCTTCACGTTCAGCCGCTCGCGCATGAGACAACGCTTCATAACCAATTGGCACATCAATAGCTCGCTTCTTCTTTTCCATGTCATCCTTCTGCAACTTTTCTCGAGCCACTTTTATACCATCATTAATTTTATTTTGCTGGATCCTTCTGTCCTCAGGCTTCATTTTTGCCAAAGTGATTTCATCCGATAGATCATGCCTATTCTCCTTTAGTTGCTCAAGTTTTGATCGACCCAAATCGTCTTTTTCGCCTAACTGCTTAAATTCTTCTGGCGTTAAGGCAGCACGTCCGACAAAATCAGCGGGGGTAATTTGCTGAATATTATCTCGATCAGTTGATGACAAACCAAAATGTTGTAAACCCGTGACAGCATCAGTGACCGCCTTGCCGCCAAGTCGTTCACCCTTATCGGCCAGTTCACTCAGTACAAACTTTTCTTCTTTTGTGGCGGTGCGATTGCTAGACTCAATACTTTTTAAAACTTTCAACATCTGTTGATTAATGGACTCCAATTCATTTTGTCTAACTTGAACCTGTTGATCAGTCGGCCCACCAGTAGCAACGCGAGAGATTTCATCATCCTTTATTTTAACCTGATCATCATAATATCTTTCACCCGCAAGTTCTAATTCGGTATCAGTAAGCTTTTGAATTGTATTGGCTGAATCAACATAGGTACCGGTATCATTAATCATTTTACCGGCATGATAACCAAAGAAAGCTTTTTTAAATTTATCAACCGACTCAGGATCATTTACGTCAATCCCGCCTGCTTTGGGGTCTGACAATATTTCAGGATCCAAACCGTACTTCTTTAAATCAGCTTTTTTAACTTTACCCATTTCAGCATCCAATTCGGCAGGCGACATTGAGATGACAGTTGTCTTGCCTCCAACCTCTTCCGTTGCAAAAAAATGAGATCCGGCTTCATAACTTTCAGCATTTTTGTCTATTGCTTCGGTGATTAACTGCTCACGCCCCTTTTCAGAAACATTGCCCACGTGTACTAATTTTTCCTGTCTGCTTAATTTATCATTTTTTTCACGCTTTTCATGCTCCCAGTCTTCTAATTCAGTAATACTAGTTCCTTTAAATAAAGTTTTTGCTCCCTTCCAGGCACCACGGAAGGTACCATAATTATCCATAAAATCAGCCGGTGACGACATCATCATTCCACCCAGACCGAAAAATCGACGCGCCAAATTTCTGGGATAACTTCTACCTTTTTCCAAATTAATAATCTCACCATTCGGGCCCACTCTTTGGCCGGCCACCATTTCTTTAGCCTTACCAAAGCCTTTGGTCGCACCTTGCCGCTCCATTCGATCATTCCAAGCCGTCATATGTTCACTTAGTCCACGGAAAACGCGACGCGGATCAAGTCCAATACCAGTTCCACCATATAACATTTTTTCCGCTTTACCCAAACCTTTACCAAATAACTTTAGAGGTGCAATAAGTGGTCGCCCCTGTCTAATCTTATTAGCCATACTGCCGGCAAATGATCCGCCGGCCACGCCGAGTTGCTGGGTCAACATTAAACCGCCCATTAACATTCCAATGGCGATGATAAAAGAAATAAATTGGTCCGGCTGCGCCACTTCATTAATTACTTTAGTGTCTAAGCCAGTCGCTGGCCCCGCCGCCGCACCCGGTTTATCAGCTGGCTGGCTAATTGTTACACCAGCTAATTGGCTATTTGGCTTAAGTTCACCACCCAACGAAGCGGCTGTAATCGTCGTATCACCCATCGCGTCAACGGAAATTTTGCCAGACTGATTACCAGCCGATGACCCAGCCACGGCAAAAGCTAACCAAATGAAAAAGGCGAGCGCCGGACCGACAATGATATATTTGGTAAATTCCTGCCACCACTGCTGGGCATACTTCTGACCCTGCGGAAAAGCGGACAGAATAAATGGCAAAGGTGACAAAACTACCAACAGCCACAGCATCACAATTCGCATTATAATTACCACCAACATTACCAACAAAACAATCATAGCGATTAAAAGCATCACGACTGCGAGAATTCCGCTAGCAATTAAATCAGTCGGCGATAAAGCAACTTGATTTGTGCCAACTTGGCTGCCACTAAGTAAAATACTGCGGATGTTTAATATTGCCACTAAATGACCGTCACCATCACGACCGGCAAAAGAGGCGGCAAAAGTCATCATTATCACTTGCGAAAAATCAATGATCAACCCGGAAATGGTTCGGCTAAAATTGACCAGCACGGCCATAATCAAAACCTTGGGCAGCATTTTTTTAAAATTGTACGATTCGATTCTTAAAATTGTCCCCAACGAAATAGCCAACAAGATCAGCACAAAAAATAAGTTGGCAACGTCGCGAACTTGCGTCCAACCCAAAACCACCGCCTGAGAATCAACAAAGCCGTTATAGCCCATAAACGTGTTTAACACGTAGGCTTCCAATGAAATAATTACACCTTCAAGCCTAATAATTGGCAGCACAGTCCAGCTCACCAGCCAAACCATAAAACCGCTGCTTTGACTGTCTGAAGATTTATTCTTAGAGCCGGTAATTGGCACAACTGGCGCAACGACCGGAGTGGCGGGACGAATGATTGGACCCGGAACTTCCGTCATACCAGGCGGCGGATCGGTCGCCCTCACCGCCTTTATTCCAAAACTCAAAAAACCAAACATCACTAACACTAGAATAATTCCGACTGTAATTTTTTTATTTTTGATGTTTAGCATTGCTTCGTTTTAGTTACCCTGCTTACGGACTTGACGCTTAAGACTGACAAACTCCTCGTTTTATTTTTTATAAATAGTTATGTTACCACTCATTGTTATCCACGGATTACTGGCAGTCCCGCTTTCCGCACCCCAATTATCTTTAGCGCGAATTCTTATTTTCGCCACACAATTATCACCAACACAAACCGGTAGATTATAAGGACCGATGGCCTGAAACGCCGACCAATAGGTGTAAAGATGATACAGGGCAAAAGGATTATCCGGATTCACCCGATTTCGCAAAACAACACCGTTGACAATAGTCGTATTGCCATCGCCCCAATCAACCGAATAACCGGTAATTGGCAACTGATCCGGGTCGACTTTAACCGTGAAAGTCAACTTCACCAACCCTGATTGTCGAATATCAACTTGCGGCTTATCATTAACTTTAATATTACTGATTATCGGTAAAACGCGACAAAGCGTGCCGTCAGTCGGTCTAATGTTGCCAGGGCAATCTCCTGCCGTCACGATTACATCCCAAGGTGCGGTCACTTTATCTAGGGTAAACGAGCACGACCCTGACCCGCAATCGGCATCGACGGCACAAGCTATGTTTATATCGCTAGCGCAATAACCCATCGGTCCAATTTCATATTGTCCGCCGTGATTAGCGTCAAACGGCTGACCAAGACTGTCGGAACTCCAGACCCAATGCCAAATACCATAGCTTTTGCCAAAAATTTGCTCAATGCTTCCGGCCGTATGTGTTTCACCCATTCGGGCCTGATAAGGTGCTTTGTAACTGGTCATCATCGGCGGCTCAAAAAATAACGGCTGGCGATACTGACTTGATTTACTGTCCCACGCGGTCGGATACTGACTGTTAGTCGGTGCCACGAGACCGCCAAAGGGCTGAAAATCGGAAGAATAATAATCCATTGGATTAGGATAGGCTAACAATTCTCTAAAATCAAACGGTTTATAATATTGATATTGCCGCGGTTGGCCGTCAATCGTATCGTTAAGTAAAAAGCCACTACCGGCCGTTAAGCGATTAGCAAAACCTCGGTTTGAGCCGGCTGACGTCACGACTCTAACAAGTTCGGAACAATATTTCACCGGCACGTCGCCGTTAACTCTAACCGGCGCTAAGAGAGCGGTCGCGCCATTTGTTTGACCCAGCATTTGCGCCGAAATGCCGAGAATATCACCCTCTAAGTCCGGCACCGGATCGCTGGTGGTATTACCAGTTGACTCATCTTGATCCGTAATAATTTTGGCAGCCACCGGTCCGGCCAAACCAACCATGGTTCCAACCAATTTACTTAGCTCGGTATTAAAACTCGTCAAGATTGATGTTGCTTGCGCCATCTTATAAGGGAACCCGAGTGACACAACTGCCCCAATACCAAAATCGCCAAGCGGAATTGATATGCCAAGGCCCAGAGCGGCAAAACCACCCCAGTCTTCACCCGGCGAAGTACTCCAACAATAAGAACCATAATCATCACTTTCGTGTCCTGGGTCACCTGGTCGCCAAAAAGTTACATCACCCAAAATGCCACTCAAAAGAGGGTTACTGAATAAACCATTAGTAATAAAATCATTTGTACCGGAAAGCGCCCCGTTGGCAATATCCGAAAAACCTGGATTATCTAAAATACTAATAAATTTCCAACAGGTATGATCTTTGTACAACCTCGCACCATAAGGGATGGGGATAAAAATGGTCGGGACAAGTCCCGCACCACTTAATAATGATCCTCCCGATATTGAACCATGAACTTGTAAATACTGAACATACGGATAGCGGAACAGGGCTCGATAATCATCATTGATATTAAATTGAGAAAATTTCATTTGCTGACCGCTAGAATTAACCATTGAAGTATAATTGCCTGACAAATTTGAGTTACCCAAATCAAGCGTCGTCAACGTTGCATTGGCCCCAACGCGAATGACGACATCTTTTTTTTGCGTGCAATAATCCAGCGGCACGCGATCGTTATAACCCGACGTTACTTCATCCAAGGTTTCACCTTGAATTTGATCAACCGGCCACCATTGCAAACACTGGCTGGGATTTTGCGGATCCGTCGTAACACAGTATCCGTACTGGCCAAAGTAAACAGCGTTATCCTTCATATTCACGCAGGCCAGCGCATCGGACGTCGGGTACAAACGGCAACTGCGCGCAACCGAATCATCGGGTAATTCATTTCTGACTTTCAAAATCGGCTTTAACGAAATTGAATCAAATAAAGAGTAGCCACCAAGTGAACAATTACTGGCTTTACGATTATACCTTTCCGCATCAATGCACTTGGCTTCATCAATATAATTACTCAACTTGATTTTAAATTTAACCGCGCCAATTGGCATCTTAAAAGTAAATGATTTCTGTTGCCAATCCAAACCGGCCTGAGCCTCTAAGGCCGTGTTGGCATTTTGTAACAACTGCCAACCATTATATTTCATCGGATAAGCAACATCACTGGCATCTTTAATGGCGACCGCCGCACCGTTGCTATCCAAAGCTTTAACTAAAATCTGAGCCTTAGCTTGACCGGTCGGATTTAACTGACTAGCCGGATTCTCGAGAAATTGCGTATTAATCATCGCCGAGATAGTTGTTAATTCGCCTTCCGCCACATCAATTTCTTCAGACTGTGTTTCCCAGAAAGAATTTAGTCGCAGGTAACCGGTACCTTCAATCACATTATTAACATCCCGGTCAACTCTAAATTTATAGTCATACCATTCAACCGGTTCAGTATTGGTTCCTTCAATAATCGTTGACCAACCGATTGGTTCGGTGGTGGCGCCAAAAGCTAATTCAAAATTACCATTTGGGACTCGGAACGACTGCCCTTGTTGAATCATCTGTTCAAACGACATCACCCCCGAAACACTTTTATCACAAACCCCGCTGGCGTCAGTAGCACAATCCGAATTTTGGTTACAAGTCATACCCTTATTGTCCGCCGGGGCAACACAAATTCCTCGGGTAAAGATGAGGCCAGGGCTGCTATAACCGCTCAAATTTTTAATTTGTTCCGGATCACCAAACAATGACTGCTTATTACCAATGACCTGATTGGTGCATTGGCCGCTGGCATCCATCCGATCGCACAAACCAATTTGTGCACAATATTTTCTGGCAATACCTTTGTTATCGAGGTAAGTTCCTTCGACACTACAATTTAACCATGATTCACAAGTTCGATCCGGACGAACATTAATCACCGCATTGGCATCGCAATTACCAGCACAGTCGGTCACCCCAACGCCACCGTTTACTCCCGGGCCACTGACATCGGCGTCAAACGCTAAATAGCTGATATCGTCTTCACCTAATTTATAATTGACACCACTGCGATCATTGAATAAAACGCAACCCTTTTCCGGATTGACGATTCCGTTACAACCGATTTTATCAACCGAATTGCCCAGGGCATAGTAAACACCGGTTTCCCTTAAACCAACTTGTTTAATCTTTGCTTTTAGAGCCGCAACCGTGGCACCGGCCAACTTAACCTGAACCTGACAATCCTGGTCTTCCGGTACCGAGAATCGGGCCGAATATTGACGAAAGTTAGACAGACCTTCAATATAATCCGGACTGGTATTATCGCTGGTGCGGTTATCTTGGTTATAGGTATCCTCCGGCATTTTCATTAAGGTATTATCAGCCTGATCATAAATCAAAGAATGATCATACGAAAAAATGCCGGGACAATGATTGACGGTGAACGTCAAATCAGCTGAACTGCCTCTGATGTTATTAATGTCGGCGACAAAATTAAGGGTATATGACGTGTTCGCTTTTAATTTAAAAGACTGTACCAGACCATCCTGGCTTGCTAAAATATCCCAGCCTTCAGGCGTGCCGTCATTATTGATGTCCGAGAGGTTACCGTTATAAAGCAAATTTTTACCAACGTTATTGATCGGATCGATAAATTGGGTGCACGTGTTATATTCACTGGGACATAAGCCGGCAAAACCTTTTTTGCCATCAGGATGAAGCGCCCCAACGCTCGGCTGAGTAACGGGACAATCTGGATTATTACTAACTGAGCCTCTGATAAACCAACCTAAATTGGTCGTTCCCGGGATGGTTCGATATTCGCAAACCTTATCGCCCGGAGCCTTAAAGTAATCGGACCCAGTTTCCGAAACATACTCCTGACAACCAACTTCTTCATTTTTACAAAGGATAGTGTCGTACTTGTCAGGATCATTTATTTTATAGGCTGTACTATACGCGGTAACATTATTAGAAGTATTTAATGATGGTAACCCAACGGCCTCACAACCCTTGACCGTTGAAGCACATTGAAATTCCGGACGATTAACCAGGTAAACCAATTTATCAGCTGGGATAGTAACATCAGATAAGGTGTCGTTGGGATTAAATTTCTGTTCAACCGGCGAAGCTGAATTATAAGTATCGATCATCGCCTCGCAACCAACCGCCGTCTCGCGACACAATGAATCAAATGATTTCAAATTATAAATCGCCCCAGTGGAACTGCGATACTGCTGACAATTTAACATATACTGCGGCGCGGCGATCGGCGGATTAAGATAGGGATTAGTGTCGCAGCTCATCGGCGTCTGCCATGAATTTTTTATAACATACGTGTGGCCAGTAACTTCTTTGAGCTGGATATTATCAAGATAAAAAGTAACAGCGGTACCCAATTTAAATCTAAGCTGAGCCGAGGTCAGATCAAAAGCCGGCTTATCATCAACGGTAAATGGACCCATTGAATAATAACCCCAATCAGCATTGAGATTACTTTGGCCAATCGTAATATTATTAACTGGTATTGCTCGATCACCAATTTCCACGGTGAAGTTTTGGACAGCGGAGCTGGCTTTGGCCCAAAAATTTAGAATATAAGACTTGCTTTTCTTAACGGTATTTCCCGCCACACCACAATAACGATCGCCAACATTAACGCGGCACGATCGACCACCGGTATTTACCCAGCACCTAATAGTACTTTGATCATAACAATTTGTGGTCACCGTGGCTGAACAGGCCGGTAAATTATCACTACAAACAGTTCCTAAATCACCAACAAAGGTTGCCGCCTGCTGACCGCCAAGGCCGTTGTCAGTACTCTTTAAGGAATGACCGCCAACACTCAAAGCCTCACTACTAATAACGCCGTCAATCCAATTAGCGGTTTCGCCCGATTCTAAATTATCGGTCAAGGCGGTGTAAATGTTACCGCTCTGGTTGCCACGATATTCACGACAGCCGGCAAAATTGGCGGAACAACTTAAGCCCTGCCCCGGAATCGCTTGATAAACGCAAGCGCCGTTGTCCCACACCCCATGACTCTCATTACAATTCGTCTCGGCCACCGTTGGATCTTCGCCTAATGAGGTTTTTCGATACGGATGACAGTCGTCCGAGCAACTAATTGTATTATCATAAATTTGATAAGAAACGGAGCCATCGCCGGCAAAAAACTGTTTGCAAAAAGGATTGTCAACCAAGTCGTCAGCAGCATCGCAACAATTTGGCAAACCATTCGCGTCCAGCGTCTTATCACTGCACCACCGATCAGGCCAACTATCAATATTACTAATGGCTGGTGTCGGAATTGGATGTCCAGCGGCATCGGCCACACCGGTCAAACTGTAAGTTTTTAACTGAAAACCAGTTTCATCGGAACCCTGCCAAGTGTAAAAACTCTGGCAGCTCGCGCCTACATCAGCTGGCTTCTGACACAACCTTAAGTAACTGTAATATTCCCGTCCTTCACCACCTTGAGTCACTTCATCTAAGTTGGTAAATTCATCGCAACCGGCGGCTGACGCGTTGCATTGTTTAGCGGTTGACGAAATAAAGTATTCTAAAGTTTGCTGCGTTTCGAATGGCGTCGCCGATTGCTTGTAGGCTTGGTAGCCAACACATTCGGCCGGACAAAAATCAGTTGGTCTGATCACGGCAGGGACCTTCGCTCCGCCACTCAGCGGCGCGAACGCCTGACAGCCGACTTCTTCGGGTTTACAATATGGCGCATAGTTGGCGCAAGCGTCAGAATCAGTTGAGTCCCCGGTACAATTTAAATAAACCGGCGGTTTTTTGAGATAAGTTAAATTAGTCTGACCGTAATCTTTATAATCAGTCAGCACGGGATTGTTGGTCGAAACTTCTTCAATCTGAACACCGTCAAGATAGATCGGATTAGCAGTATCGGTTGAACAATTATCAATTGCAAATTTAAAATCAACCCCAGCCGCTCGGGTGGTAATTGGATTTAAAACAAATCGCTGCCAGTTGGCGGTCAATGATAAATATTGATTTGACGAAATTTGTAGCAATTGCCAGTCACCAACACAAACACCCTTACCAACAGCACTACAAGTTGCTTCATTAAACGGATCACAATTAGCCGTATTATCCAGACTACAATAATAATCATTAGGCACGTGATTGGATAATATTTCAGCGTACCACTGGCCGTCGGCTTCGGCTAAATCGGAATCACTCTTGGCCCAGAAGGAAACCCGATAAGTCGTATTAGGTTTCATCGCTGACAAAACGCCACTATCAAAATCACGACAAGTGCCATTAACGCCATCGTTATTTATTTTCAAACTATAGTTATCAATTGGACTGTCGTTTACCTTTTCGGTTGTTATCGCCGAATTATTTTCGCCAAGATTCCAACCCGTTGGCAGACTGGTTGGGTTTGGCCAATCCTCAAAGCTGGAATTATCAACAATATTGGTCCCCGAATTTGGAATGGTTCTAATAAATTGCGAACAGCCGGCCGCCTCCGACGGACAATCTGAAGCATCGCGATCCAAATGAATTTTGCTTTCATTTTGCTCAACTGTTCCAACTAAATTCAGCGTGACCGGATTAATCACACAGCTGGGCGTAATTCGGAAATCGTCAAACCAAGCCGTGCCGCTTAAAAATGTTCCTTGACTGGCAATGCTAGCGACGACCCAAACTGAACCTTGGCTGGTAGTAAAATCAAAACTAACAATTTGCCAACGATTTTTATCGCTAATCACCCGCGAGGCAATCTGACCGCTACTGTCATAAACTGACAAAGTAATGTTGCCGGCATTTAACTTGCTGTAAACGCGAGCGGAAAAAGTGTAGGTTCCAGAAGTCGCTAAAGCTAACGAACTTGAGGTAATTGATTTAACGTCGCCAGCGCCGATTAACTGACCGGCGGTATAAAACCTAATACTGCTCTTTCCATCGTAAATTTTTTCCGTGGCCCCACTAACCCGATCAAAAAAATCCAAAGTTCCACTGTCGGTGGTCCAGCCGCTAGCCAAGCCGCCGGGGTTGGCCGCCGGGGTTTCGAAACTGCCATTAGCTAACAGATTGGCTTGTTCAAAGCAACTGTCCGTTGAACAACTGACCGCCCCTTTTTCAATAGTACAAGCACTATCAACATCACACTTGCTAGTGGCATCGTTCCACCACCGCGAACCAGAGTCACAAGCTGAAGCGATCGTTAGATTAACTGACGAGTTAGCATCGGTACAAGCTGTCTCACCTTGACTTAAAGTACAAGTTGCCGCAACACTACAGCCGCCATTCTGAGAACAGGCCTTCAGCACCCGCTCCGTCTGATTCTGGCAAGTCCAAACATTATTAATTGGATTTAAAATCTGACAGTACCACTGACAACCGGCATTATCAGCGCTACACCCGTTATAGTTTAAGCTATTCTTTAAATAACTAACGGTATCGCCTGCTGGCGCCTGAAAAGTTTGACAAGTATTATAATAAGGCTTGCAACTACCACCACTAAAATCCCAAACCGGCCGCTCTTCAGCACAATAACCATAATACTGGCAGGAACCATCATCATTTTTTTGAATGCAGGACTGATAGTCAGCACAATATTCAGCCCGACCGATTAAGCGATTAGGCTGAATATCACCGGTATCATTAAAACTTCCATTTTGATTGGCGTCAAAACCATTAACACTTTCGTTATATAAAATTTTTGGACCAAAACCGGTTTCCTTACACAAATGATCCGGCGCCACCAGCACCCAATTCGGGTTAACCAAATCATAATATTCAGCCGTCGGATCTTGATATTGAGCAATTAAATCATTCAAGCTAATATTTTTACCGCCATCGAATTTATTGATTGCCTTAGCGGCGACTTCCCAGCTTACCGGCACAATTCGATAAGTTCTTAAAATAACAACACTCCGGTACGGCAAGCCACTATAAAGGGCGGTTGGATCATTGCTTTGTCGACCAAAAGGCGCATTGCCGTCAATTAAACCGCGATTAATCGCTTCGGCTAAGGTCATCCCCTGTTGAACGGCTTGCGCAAAAGACGGCAAAATAACACATTCGTCCGGTCCCGGATTTTTTGGATCAGGACAAAAAGTCAATTTAGTCAAAACATCCATCGGCTTACTATCATTATTGCCAGTCGTCAATAAATCAAGGAAACGCACTTGGGCCGAGGACTGCCCCTGGAGACTAGTCTGGTTGGCACTATATAAATCATTATTATTCTGGCCCAACTTACCTAGCAAACTGCTTAATAAGTTAGCACCATAACCGCTGGCCGACGGATTATTTGACGTTGAGTCACCGGCTAAACCTTCTTTAAACAAACGCTGGAACAGCTTGCCGATTAACGTGCTAACAAAAGTATCAACCGCGTTGAGGACGATTGGTCCAAACTGAACCTTTTTGTCTGATTGGTCAATCTGTTCTGATGTCAATCGAGTCGCCTGCGAAAAAACCAACGACGACGGCGTTTTAATCGCTTTGGAAATTTTTGCCACCACCGCCTTAAAACCACCGCCTTCAGTTCGATCTTTTATGCCCTGGTCAAGCTCGTCGGAAATTTCCTGGTTATATTTATTAAAAATACTAAAAGCGATGCCGATATCATTTTGATCAGGATCATAGATAACATCAAAGCGATTCAAAAAATTCTTATCGTTAATCAATGAGCTCCAGTTATGAACCATATCACTTAAACTACATTGGGGCTTCCGCGGCCGCTGCAGATCGGACAAGCCTAGACCGATACTGATTTTTAACGAAGGATTAATCGGCTCACAAACATTAAAGTCTAACCAATTACCAGCCAATGACTCAATAAAATTTCCCGCCGCGTCATCAACCAACGATTTCATATATTCACCCCAGCCTTGGTTAAAAAACATTGGCTGCTGGCCCTTGCCGCCACTAGCTAACCAAGTCGCAACATCATAGGCAAAACTATTAATCATCGCATTCAAAGTCTGATTGGCCGCCAAAAAAGCTGATTCCTTCAAGCCTTGAGTTGCTTTGTCTAAAGCGATCTGGGCCGCACTGCGAGCCTCAGCCGCTGTTTCATTATAAATTAGGTTAGTATGAGTAAAATCATCACTGACTATTATCGACATCGGGTTAGCCGGCATAACATACCCACTGGCGTATGGCTGAGCGTGGGCAACGTCGGTCAAGGTCAATTTTAAAAAGGCATTACCAACCGCACTAGCTAACGGCTGTAGACTTGAGGTATCAACTGTTACCGGATAAGCCAAGGCTGGTGCCAATGATGTCGCCAACATATTAAAAATGACCAAAACCGTCAAAGTTTTTTGTGACCAAACAAAAAATAACTTTTGGCCGACTGAAATTATTTTTGAAAAAATATTAATTTTTGGCATTGAAGCTAGTTAGTGGGCGGTGTTGACGTTGGCAGCTGTTTAACTAAACTCATTAAATCGCTGTCCGAAATATTTTTTAAAACACTATCGCTAACGCCGGCCGTTTTTAACACGGCTCTAATTTGATCTGGTGTTAAATCTTCAACATTACTAGGGATTGTTGCCGTCGTCGAACCAGCCTGTCCGGCAATAACTTCATTGTAAGCCGCCAATAAATCAGCGTCATTCAATTGGTCCAAGTCTGATTGACTCATACCTGAATTTAACAAGGCTTGGCGCAGCTTGATCGTCTCGGTTTTGGCGTCAAAAGTTAAACTAGTTGCGTCACTACGGTCAGCCGGATTAACAGCGTTTAGGGCTGTCAGGGAAAAACAGTTATTATTTAACGCGCAGGTTGGATCAGTGTGATTAGCAATTTCCGTCTTATCCGGAATGCCATCGGAGTCGCTATCGGGCAGGTAGGGACTAGTACCATAAATATAAATTTCATCATAGTCTGACAGCCCATCATTATCCGTATCTTTTCCTTTCAAACCCAATAAATCTTGGGGTGGCGGCTGGCTTGCGGTCAAAAGTTTTACCGCATCCCCCGGCTTTGGCAATCGATAACTGATCAGACCATATTGGAATCGACTCCAACCCCAAATAATCGCCACTAAGCCAAAAAAAATAACCACCAGTGACAAAAAACCATCGACTCGTTTCGGATTCTCTTTAAGATAGCCAATAATGCTGTCATGAACGGATTTTTTTGGCGCATTTTTTGAGTCGACCTCATGATAAATCTCTTCTAAAACATTAAGATTATCAGGTTGTTTGACCGGGGAGGCCATTATTTATTTTCCTAAAAATTAGGCTGATAGATTACTACCTCCATTTGCCGGAAGTTATCAATATTATAGCAGAAAATGGTCACGTGGTGCAAGGAAAAAAATCACTTTTATTTAATAAAAACAGCCAACTGTTTAGCAATTGCTAACCAATCAAGTATCGACAAATCTTGGGCTCTAATTTGTTCTGATAAATTGGCTTTAATAAGCATTTTTTTTGCATCATCGGGCGAAATTCTAAAACCATTTGCTAAATTATTATGTAGTTGTTTTCGTCTCGCCGAGAAACCAATTTTGGCCACCCGCCAAAAAAATTCTTCACTAACATCACCTAAAAACTTATCCACTTCCAACTTTTTTTTAATTTTGTCAATAACTAAGATCGCTGAGTCAACCGCTGGCTTCGGCCAAAAATTATTTTTTTCAATTAGCTGATAAATTTTTGGCTCGGCATACAATTGAACGGACAACGACAGTAAACTTGTCTTGCCCAACACGGCACAAATTCTTTGGGCGACTTCTTTTTGCAACATCAAAACCATTGCCGTTGGTCTAGCTTCAATTGATAAATAACGGCGCAAAAAAATTGAGGTAATATTATATGGTAAATTAGCAACAATCCGGTAGTCACTGGTTTTAAAGTCGCCAGTCGGATCATATTGCAAGATATCATTTTCAACCAACGTAAAATTATCCGCTCCGCTGAATTTCAACTTTAAAAAAGCGATTAATTTCTTGTCTAATTCGACACTGACAACTTTTTTAGCATTGGTTATTAGCGCTTCAGTCAAAATTCCTAAGCCCGGACCGACTTCTAAAACTAAATCCGTTTTTTTTAAATTAGCCGCCGCTATAATGTCATTAATAATGGCTGAGTTTATTAAAAAATTTTGGCCCTTGCTATGGTCGGGCTTAAGATCATATGTTTGCAGGATTATTTTAATTTTTTTTAATATTTCTTCCATCTTGATGTCTAAAAAGGTAAAAAGTGTTATAATTTTATTATGATCTACCTTGAAGGAATTATGCATCGAAAAATTCATCTTGGCTTAGCATTGATAATTTTGGCGATTGTGGCGTCAATTTTTGCTTTGGCAATATCCGTTCAAGCCTACTCACCTTATTATCTCGGCGGCCGAATCACCAGTTATATACCTGGCTGCACCATGGCCACTCCCGTACCCGATGTTTGTACTGGCGTCGCCTGTCCCTGTGGAAGTTGTGGCTGTGTTTCCGCTCCCTGCACTCCGCCAGCGCCAGCTTGGTCACAAACAATCATTACGCCTTATGGATCACATCGAGAATCGGTCCTCTGCGCCCCGGTCGGATTTCCCTTTATGACCGGCATCCCCAGCCCCGGACGCTTACTGCTGGGCAACGGCACCAGTATGTACTCACCGTTCAAAGTTGGCTTAGGTTTTGGCCGATAATTTTATTTGGCCCGATCTTAAAACTAAAATTTTATCTTTTTTAACCGCGATAATGGTCGAAACTGGATTGGCCTTTAACTGACCCGCGTCAATCATCAGCTCAGGCTGATTTTTTTTGTCCTTAAACCAATCAAGCACCTTCCGCGGGTCATACAAAGTTTTACTACCGGAAATATTAGCGGAACTGGCAATTAATGGCGTCGCGGCCAGTTTGGCTAGCCGGCGCGCTACCTTATTAGCTGGCACTCGCACAGCGTATTTATTTCCCACGGCGATTGATAAAGGGCCGGGCCAATATTTCCCACCGAGCTCCAAGGCTTGCTGATTAAGCTTGAAAAATTTCTTAACTTGACTAAGATCAGACGCCACAACGGTAAATTTTTGATCAGTCCTTTTTTTTATTTCTAAAACTTGCTTAATAACGTTTGGTGAATTAAAAATACCGCCAATGGCGTAAGCCGTATCGGTTGGAAAAATAATAACGCCCCCCGTTTTTAAAATTTTAACCGCTTGTCTGATATCACTAGCTGACGTCTTAACAATTTCCATAGCTTGGATTTCTTAGCCCCTAATTTGTTTGACAAACTTATAAACGGAAAAAATGACCGGGTTAATAACTAGATCATAACTGCCAATATATTCCCGAACCGAAGCTTCGTCGGCAAAACCTAATTTAAAGCGGGTGATTCCTTGCCACATTTTATTATGAAACGACCGGCCGTTCACGCCCCCAAAATCATAAAGCTGACAGCCAACTTTTTTGGCTTCAATAATTGCCTGCCATTGCAATAGATAAGGCGACATCACTTCGCGATAAATATCCGATGAAGATCCGTGAAGATAAGTTGCCACATTGCCAAAATATGACACCATATTAACGGCAATAATTTTATTCTGATATTCAGCCATAAATAATTTAATCGTCCCAGTCTTGGCAAAGGCCTCAAGCATTTTTTTGTAGTGCTCTTTAGCATGAGGTTTAAAACCATCACGCCCGGAAGTTTGTTTGATCAATTGCCAAAAAGTTTCAATATCAGATATTTCACTACTAACCTTAACCTTCACCCCGTGCCGCTGCGCCAACCCAATATTATAGCGGGTTTTTTGCTTCATCGAAGCTAATATTTCAGCTTCACTTTTACTGATATCAAGAACCAAAGAACACTTTGGCTGAACCTCATTTTCCGCCTTGCGAAAACCGTAATCGGTTAGTCGCGCCTCATTGCCAATTAACCAGGGCGGGTCAACCCGCAACGAAAAACTTTTTTCGTCTTTAGCAACTTTTCTAATTTCGTTAAACAGGGCGGTTAAGTCGTCAACTTTCAAGGTATTAACCAACGGACCCCGCGGACAATATAAATAATTATATTCAAAATGTAAATCGTGTTTGATCAGCAACGTCACCGCTTGCAGCTGACCCAGACCATCAAGCGCCGCCAAGCGATAAATTTTGTTATCCAAAGATTTTTGAAAATCACCCCACCCCCACGATTGTAAGAGACCGCCATCAGGGGAGGTATTTTTGACAAAATTATCCCAATGATCTTTAAGTTCGTCAGTCGCGTGGACAATTTGCATAAATCTAGATAACCAAATTAATTAATTTCCCCGGAACAAAGATGGTATTAACAATTTTTTTGTTCTCAATAAACTTTAAAACTTTTTCACTTTGCTTGGCCAGTTTTTCCGCTTCCTGCTCAGTAAGGTCGGCCCTAACCAAGATCATATCCCGCACTTTACCATTGACCTGTATTACCAAATTAGTGTTTTTATTTAGCAACTTAGCCTCATCGTACTCCGGCCAAGCCGCGGCTAAAATTGATTTTTTATTGCCCAGCATTTGCCAAAGCTCTTCGCCAACGTGAGGCGCAAAAACGGCTAATAATTTTACCAACGCGACAGCGACAAATTTATTCATTATTTTTTCGTCGCTAATTTTATTGGTTAAAATCATCAGAGCCGAAACGGCCGTGTTGTAGTCTTGCGATTCAATATCATCAGTGACTTTTTTAATTGTTTGATGCGTCAAGGTTATCAATGCTTCCGAACATTTTTTTTCAATTTTGACTTGGCCCTGATAAATATTCCAAACTTTTTCGATAAAACGCCTGACCCCCATAACCCCTTGAGCATCCCAAGGAATAGCCTGTTCAAATGGCCCCATAAACATCTCATACAAACGTAAAGTATCGGCGCCCTGGGCTTTAACAACCTCATCAGGATTAACGACATTGCCTCTTGATTTAGACATTTTTTCACCACCAGCGCCTAAAATTAAACCGTGTGACGTTCGCTTGGCATAAGGCTCTGGACCCTTGGCTTTAGGCACGGCCTTAATATCATACAAAAATTTGTAAACAAAGCGTGAATATAATAAATGAAGAGTGGTGTGTTCCATACCGCCATTATACCAATCAACCGTTAGCCAATAGCCAAGTTTTTTTGGATCCGCTAAATGCTTCCGATTTTTTGGATCAATATAACGCAAAAAATACCAGTTAGAGCCGGCCCAATTTGGCATCGTATCAGTTTCGCGTCTGGCCTTGGCGTTACAAACCGGACACTTAATATTGACCCAAGCGCTGATCGCCGCCAAAGGCGATTCGCCGCTGTCAGAGGGCTCATATTTTTCGACGTTCGGCAACTGGACCGGTAAATCATTTTCCGGTACTGGAATCCAGCCTGTGGCCGACGCACCGGTGGCTTTACAATTTTCACAATAAACCATCGGGATTGGTTCACCCCAATAACGCTGGCGCGAAAAAACCCAGTCACGAATTTTATAGTTAACCGCCCGCCGACCATAGCCCTTACTCTCAATGTATTTAATTATCGGTTCACGAGCTTCATCCCAACGTAACCCCTTAAATTCTAGCGGTTCTTGGATAACACCATCAGGCGCTCGATAAAATTCTGCTAGACTTTTAACTTTTTCCGCATGATCTTTATCAGTTGGTAATAAGGCAATTTTTAAAGGCAGGTCATATTTTTTAGCAAAGGCAAAATCACGCTCATCATGAGCACTGCAATTAACGATGCCGGTACCATAGTCAGCCAAAACATAACTGGCAACCCAAATCGGCAAATCACCAGTACCAAACGGATTAGCAACGTATCTTCCGGTAAAAATACCCTCCAGCTCTTTTTCGATTACAAATCGATTGGCTGCCTTACGGCTCTTAATTCTTGCGACAAATTCCTTAACCGGCGTTTCATATTTAGTCCCGGCAATTAATTTTTGGACCAGTGGATGTTCCGGGGCTATCACGGTAAACGTTTGAGCTAAAAAAGTTTGCGGAATTGAATCATAAACTTCAAATTCAAGGTCTAAATCCTTAACTTTTTCTTTAAAGTTAATACCTTCGCTCCGACCAATCCAATTAATTTGCTGAATTTTAATTTTTTCCGAATAATCAACGTCGGCCAAATCATTAATCAAGCGGTCGGCATACTTGGTAATTTTTAACATCCATTGCTCTTTCTCTTTTTTTTCAACTGACGTGCCACACCGTTCGCACTTGCCGTCAATTACCTCTTCGTTGGCTAAGCCGATTTTACACGAGGGACACCAATTAATGGTCATCTTAGCCTTATAGGCTAGGCCATTTTTAAACATTTGCAAAAATATCCATTGCGTCCACTTGTAATAGGCCGGGTCAGTGGTAGTTATCACACGATCCCAATCGAAAGAAAAACCAAGTGATTTGAGTTGCTTAGTAAAAGTGGCAATATTTTTTTTGGTGATAACAGACGGGTGGATGCCAGTTTTAATCGCGTAATTTTCTGATGGCAAACCAAAAGCGTCAAAACCGATTGGGTATAAAACATTATAACCTTGCATCCGACGCTTGCGCGCTAAAATATCTAAAGCGGTATAAGGGCGCGGATGGCCGACGTGGAGTCCCTCACCGGAGGGATAAGGAAATTCAATTAAACAATAAAATTTAGGCTTACGCTGTTTATCTGACGCCGCAAAAGTTTTATTTTTTTCCCAAAATTTTTGCCACTTCGCTTCAATTTTACTAGGCTCGTATTTTTTGGCCATAAATATCAGTCAATGATGAATACAAATTACCACAAAACCACCCTTAATTCAAGGGTAATTTAAAACAGATTCAACATAACGCGAATCTGTTTTAAAGCAAAATTCTATTTTAAAACATCTTTCAAATAGTGGGCGGTATATGATTTTTTGACCTTAGCAATATCACGCGGCGTACCTTGCGCGACAATTTCACCGCCCTTTTCGCCACCTTCCGGACCTAAATCAATCACCCAGTCGGCACACTTAATAACATCTAAATTATGTTCAATAATCAAAACCGTATTGCCTTTATCAACCAACTTGTTTAAAACTTCCAGCAATTGTTTAATGTCTTCAAAATGCAAACCAGTGGTCGGCTCATCCAAAATATATAAAGTCTTTCCAGTCGACCGCCGTGACAACTCCGTGGCCAACTTAACTCGTTGTGCTTCACCGCCCGACAAAGTCGTGGCCGGCTGTCCCAACTTCACATAGCCTAAACCGACTTCAAATAAAGTTTTTAATTTATTATAAATAATGGGCTGCTGGCGAAAAAATTTCATCGCTTGTTCAACGGACATATCTAAAATATCAGCGATATTACGGCCCTGATAATGAACTTCCAGCGACTCCGCTTTATAACGATGGCCGTGGCATTCCTCACATTGGACATAAACGTCTGGCAAAAATTGCATTTCAATTTTAACCAAGCCTTCGCCGGCGCAAGATTCACAGCGTCCGGCTTTAGCGTTAAAGCTAAATCGGCCGGCCTTATAGCCGCGCAATTTCGCTTCCTGTGTTTCCGTAAATAAATCTCGGATATAGGTAAAAACGCCGGTGTAAGTTGCGGGGTTTGACCTAGGCGTTCGGCCAATTGGCGATTGATCAATCGCGATCACCTTATCAATATTTTCAATGCCCTTAATTTCTTTATGTTGGCCTGGTAAATCCTTGGCGCGATAAAATCTTCGCGCCAAAGCCTTGACTAAAATTTCCAGCATCAACGTCGACTTACCGGAACCGGACACGCCAGTCAAACAAATGAATTTGCCTAACGGAATTTTAACGTCAATATTTTTCAAATTAAATTCAGTGGCGCCAATAATTTCAATAAATTTTCCGTTCCCCTGGTGATGATTCTTGGGCTCCGCAATTTTTGACGCGCCGGATAAATAACGACCGGTCAACGAATTTTTATTTTTTTTAATTTCCGCCGGTGTGCCTTGGGCGACAATTTTACCGCCATTTTCACCAGCGCCAGGACCAATATCAATAATTTCGTCAGCGGCTTCCATCGTCATTTCATCATGCTCAACAACTAAAACCGTATTGCCTAAATCCCGTAAATTTTTTAGCGTATCAATCAAGCGCTGGTTGTCTTTTTGATGAAGGCCAATTGATGGCTCGTCTAAAATATAAATAACGCCAGTTAGCGAAAGCCCCAATTGGGTCGCCAACCTAATTCGTTGCGCTTCACCACCCGACAAGGTTGCCGCCGGCCGGTCTAAAGTCAGATAGCTTAAACCGACGTCATCTAAAAATTTCAAATGATTAATAATTTCCTTAAGCGCTTGATCGGCGATTTTATGGTCGCGCGTCGTCAAGCTACCTTGGCCTTTTTTGTCACTCAATAAATCTTTAAAAAAAGGCAGGCTATGTTCAATGGTTTTGGCGGTAATCTCAGAAATATTAAAGTCACCGACGGTAATGGCCAAAAAAGCTGGCTTCAATCTTTTGCCCTGACAATAAGGGCAGATTGAAACTCGCATATATTGTTCAATCTCTTGTCGCAAATAATCGGAAGTTGTCTGCTGATATTTTTCTTCTAACGTTGCCAAAACTCCGGCGAACTTCAATGATTCGGACTCCACCAAATATTCTTTACCACCCGTGCCGCGCAAAATTAATTCCAGGGCTTTGGGAGACAGCTCGGCCACTGGAACATTTACGTCAAACGTATTTTCCTTGGCAACCAGCTGAAGTAATTTCCAATAACTATTTTGATTTGAAAAATTTCTTGCCCACGGCTTAATCGCCCCCTCTGCTAAAGTTAAACGCTTATTGGGAATTACTAGATCGGCGTCAACTTCCAGCCTGGTACCCAAACCCAAACATTTGGCGCAAGCGCCAGCCGGACTGTTAAAAGAAAAGTTTCGGGGCTCTAATTCAGTCAAGGTATAATCGCAGTCCGCACAAATATAATGTTGCGAAAAAAAACTTTCATGGCCGTCGGTTAAAATGACAATCCGCCCATTTCCTAAATCAAGTGCTAACTCAATAATGCGCCCAAATTCATCTTTTAGCTGTTCTTTATTATCTGGCGTAAAAGTAAATTTGCCAACAACAATTTCGGCCTTTTGGGCCGAATTTAATTCGGGGTCGGTGATAAGTTCGGCATTCAAGTCCCGCAAACGACCGTTGATTCTAATTTGTTTAAAACCTGATTTTTTTATTTCCGAAACACTTTTGCCTTCACTTTTATCATTATTGATTGGGGCTAAAATCAGAACTTCACCCTTGCCTTTGATTCGAGAAAAAACGTCGGCAATTATTTGACTGGAATTTTTCTGGGTCAGTTCGCGGTTGCAAATTGGACAATGAACGTGGCCAATGCGGGAAAATAATAAACGGAGATAATCATAAATCTCCGTTACCGTGCCGACCGTTGAGCGAGGGTTTGACGAGGCTGAACGCTGATCAATTGAGATGGCTGGTGACAAACCTTCGATTGAATCAACTTCCGGCTTATCCATCAAACCCAAAAATTGTCGGGCGTAAGTTGAAAGTGACTCAACGTAGCGCCGTTGCCCTTCGGCATAAATTGTATCAAAAGCTAAAGATGATTTACCGGAACCAGAAATACCAGTCAAAACAACTAATTTTTCTCTGGGAATTTCAACACTAACATTTTTTAAATTGTGAACTCGCGCACCCCGGACAATGATTTTTTTGAACATATGTTGAGGACGTAGCTAAACTAGAAGTACATTTTACGCCGGATTGCCTCATATGTCAAATCTCTCACCTGAATTTTATAAAAAAATATTAAAATTATTTAAGGACAAGGGCCGCCAGTAACCTGAGCGCTATTGCTATAAGCACGAGTAGCAGCCGAATAATCATCAGACCATAAATCAAAATGACGGCCAGTAATAGCACTGCCGCGATCAGTTACGGTGTAAGTCTCGCCATTAATACAAAGCTGCGTGCCAAACGGGAAACAGGGATCGGCCGCCACCGTACCCACTCTTGGCGCTTGACCACTGGCGGTCTGATTACAATATGGCGTTGTATTAGCATCAAAGGATACACACGGATGCCACGTCAAACTACCGAAAGAACACGAACGACCATTGTCACGTCCAGTACCGCTAGGACAAGAACAATTTAAACCAACCGCACAAAGAAAAGCGTCATCCGAGGTAAAATTTTGAGGGGTTGGACGAGCATAAGAAGTAAGCACGGCCGTATAGCCTTGAGCCGATTCAGTGGCATCGGGACAACCAGCCCCGAGCGCCGTAGGGCCTGACTGTGTCGCCGCTTGCGCATTAGATCGATTTTGGGCCTGCACTGCTAAATCACCGGACACTTTAATAACAATTGGTTTAAGATTTATTAGGTTAGGATTGATGGAATACAAAATAATGTAGGAAAATAATGCTAACAGCATACCGCTGATTGAGCTGACGATAAACTCTTTACCGCGACTAATTCGGTCCGGACTGCCGCCTGAGGTCAACCACAAAAAACCACCGATCATTATCATCACCGTTGCCAAAATCGCGGCAACGGCGACTAAATAGATATAAACTTGCTTCATATATTCACCGATCCAAGGAATTGAACAATCTTGGCCCGAAGTACAATTGACCGCCGACAAACTAACAATACTGCCGCCAATTTCAACTTTTAGCTGCGGGGCAGTGGCGGCGGACTTATCTACGGACTTAGGCACACTATAACCTGTGTCATTTGAGAATAAAGCGCTAAAATATCGGTTTCCCCAATCAAAATTGCGCCCCTTGAGAGCTTTAAGTATTGGCCATTCGTCTCGGGTAAAACGGCTCAATTCCCAGCTGGAGTTTACGTCAGTCCAATTAGAATTAGTCCCATAGTAAGGCTGATGCTGCACCTCCCAATGACCGGTATCATTATTAAACCTAACATTCAGCACGCTACCACCAGGGTCAGTTACTTGATACTCATTGGCGGCTAGGCTAATTGCTGGGGTGGATAGAACAACCGCCAACATTAATAAAATTAAAACTTTATTCCACTTCATTTTCTATTACATTTAAACCTTAATAAACAGTTAAAATAACTGCCAGAATAAAAATTGTTACAATTCGCCAAACCTAACGCCACCAATATCACTTGGCAATCTTAATACCTCCCAATACCGATTTCCAACCTCACTGCCACGCAACGTCCACAAAGCATCATTATATACAACCCTGGCTACAGCGCCGCCAGCTCGATCCTGATCAGTTAATTCTACGCCAGTACCTTCAGCAAAAAGGAACCGCGCTAAACCTTCACTACCACTAAGCTCAAGATAAAATCCATCACCATTGGGTTTATAATTTAAAACTCGGTAATTAAACGAGTATGGAGTAAAATCATTACTATTAGCATCAAGCTCGCTTAAAAACTTACCAGCTGCTGAACTTGGATCAACCCCACTTCCAGATGTTTGCTCCGGTGTTGCCAGCGCACCGGGCTGACTAATATCAACCGACTTTAGGTTAATCAACGCTGGATTGATTGAAAACAACATAATAAAAGAAAATAAAGCTAACAACAAACCGCTGATGGAGCTCATAATAAACTCTTTACCGCGGCTAATTCGATTGGGGCTACCGCCTGAGGTCAGCCACAAAAAACCGCCGATCATTATCATCACCGTTGCCAAAATCGCGGCCGCAATAATACCATACTGGTATAAAGCCGAAATATACTGCCCAATCCAATCAACCGGACACTTGCCCTCGTTACACGGCTGAGTAGTAAACTCGCTACCGGTAAAACTTCCCAAATGAACTTTAACCACCGGCGTATCTTGAGCCGCAACCGGCAACGGCAAAATAAAAAATACAAGCTGACATAAAACAAAAAATAGTGAAACTACTTTGAGAGTAAATAAATCTTTTTTCATACTTAGCGACTTAGCGCCGCGGTTATTATTTTTTCAAAGGTGTTGAGCGGAACTGCCCCATCCAATCGCGCGCCGTTGATAAAAAACGTCGGGGTCGCCTTGACCCCAGCGGCGTAACCGTCGGTTAGGTCCTGCTCGATTTCACTGCGGTATTTCTCAGTCGCTAAACAATTACCAAACTGAACACTATTTAAGCCGATTTGAACCGCATAAGTTTTTAGTACCGCCTCATTGATATTGGCCTGATCCTCAAAAATTTTATCGCGCATTTCCCAAAATTTTCCCTGTTCATGAGCGCATTCAGCCGCTTCAGCAGCCATTAAGGCTTGCGGATGAATATCAGTAATGGGAAAATCCCGATATTGAAAAAGAATCTTATCCCCATAATCTTTCAGAATTTGTCTGATAACCGGCTCGGCCTCCAAACAATAAGAGCACTGGAAATCTAAAAACTCCACGACGACCACCTTGGAATCCTTGGGACCATGGGAGGGGTCATCGCTGGTGACTAAGCTTGTAGCTAAGCTTAGTTGCGAATCACTTGGACTAGCCACAAAAAGCTCCTGCGGCGTCAGCTGACCACTGCGCAATAATGACACTAATTTAAAAACATATATGCCGCCGGCCGCCACGGTAATTGAGACAACAAATAGCAACAGCAAAATCACGACGCCCCACCATTTCTGGTACCAGCGCTGATGAGTCGACTTAATTTTAGGCGGCTCGGGCTTAATAAATATTTCGTCGTCACTATACATACTTTACTTAATATTATATCATAAAAGTAGAAACAATTAAAAATTGTGATTATGTCAAATGCCGACCGCCAAATCGAAGCGTTAGAGAAAAGAACTCTTCGGCGGCTAAAAAAAACCGGCCCAAAGATGAAAGTCTCCGGCCAGCAGGTTATTAAATTAAAAAAAATTATTACTGCTCGTTTGGCTAAGGGCAAATAAGCCAATTGACATATTAACGTTTTTCTGCTACGATTTGATTAACCTATGTATATCGACATCATTCAAATAGTTTCAGCGATAATTCTCATTGCTTTAATACTTCTACAAAATAAGGGAACCGGCCTGGGCTCCGCTTTCGGTGGTGACAATAGCGTTTACCGAACCAAGCGCGGGGTTGAAAAATGGATTTTTAATGGCACCATTATTGTGGCAATAGTTTTTTTAGCGACCGCCTTTGCCAATATCCTCCTTTGAAGGGTCGCCCAACAAGCTGTCGGCAAGATTAAATAACACGCTTTTTTGTGTTTAGAAAAATCCCGTTGCTAAATAAAATAAAAAGAAATTCGGCGGCCGGTGAAATAAGTCCTGGTATCAATAATGATACCGCCAGCCAAACTAACCGAATTGAATTAGATAAAAAACTTATCTACAACCTTTCCAACCAAAGGTTGCCAAGCTTTAAACAATTTAAATATATCCATCAGGCCTTACCGCCCAAGGATAAAAAAATTGCGGGCCTAGCAATTGTGTTAATTCTAGTTTCGACGCTAACTATTCTTTTAAATTTTTATTTTATCAATTTTACTCCGACCCCGAGTGTCGGCGGCGAAGTAACCACTGGCTTAGTTGGCGCTCCCCAATACATCAACCCAATTCTGTCGCAAACCAATGATGTTGATTCAGATATTTCTCGTCTCGTATTTTCAGGGTTACTAAGGTATAACCAGGATTTAGAATTAGAGCCAGACTTGGCAACTAGCTGGGACATTAGTGAAGATCAAAAAACTTATACCTTTCATCTTCGTGACCATGTCAAATGGCAAGATGGTGAACCATTTACGGCCGACGACGTCGTTTTCACTTATCAAAGCATTGAAGACACCGACTTTAAAAGTCCTTTATTAATCAGCATTAGAGGCGTGGACGTCGAAAAGGTAGATGATTTAACGGTCAAATTTACTTTACCGCAACCTTATCCTTCATTCCTTGATGTCTTAACGGCCGGTATTTTACCGGAACATATTTGGAGTGAAGTACCAGCTGTTAATGCCAACTTAACTGAATATAATTTAAAACCAGTCGGCACCGGACCATGGGAATTTAAATCACTGACTAAAGATAAATTAGGCAATATTAAATCTTATACGATTGTTCCTAATACTGATTATTACGGACAAAAATCCTATCTCCAGCAAATCACTTTCAAATTTTATCCCGATTTTCAGACCGCTGTCGCCGCCTTAAAAAGTCATTCCATTCAAGGCATCAGTTTTTTACCGAAAGAATTGAAATCGGATTTAACGGGTCAAAAGAATCTTAAGTATTATTATTTTGATTTACCACAATACACAGCCGTCTTTATCAATCAGAAAAAAAATGAAGCTTTAAAAAGTAAAAACGTCAGAACAGCGCTGGCGGAAAGTATTGATAAAAATAAAATCGTTGCTGGGGCCCTACAACTTGAAGGCGCGGCCATTGATGGGCCAATCTTTCCAGTGCCGTTAACCTCCGATGACACTAAACCAATCAGTTACAATATTGACGATGCTAATCAGTTACTCGAAACCGCCGGCTGGAAAAAAATTTCGGTTCAAGCGTACCAAGCTTGGCTGACCGCGAAGACGGAAAAAGCTTCCGCGGACGATCAAGCTAATGCCGAGCCGAGCACTGCCACGACGACGGCAACTGAGCCGGTGGCTAGTGACAGTACCGCTTCCCAGAATCAGCCTGATTTCTATCGCCAAAATGGTGAGGCCATCTTAGAACTGACTCTGACAACGATTAACCAGCCGGAAAATACGCAGGCGGCTGATGATATTAAAAAAGCCTGGGAAAAAATCGGCGTTAAAGTGACGGTTCAAATTGTCGAACCAAATAAAATTAGCCGCGATATCATTAGACCGCGAAATTATGACGTTTTGTTGTTTGGCATAATTGTTGGTTCTAATTCCGATCCTTTTCCCTTTTGGCATTCTTCACAAGTTGACGACCCAGGTTTAAATCTTTCAATGTATGCTAATCGGGAAGCGGACAAACTCTTAGAAGACGCCCGGGCCACCACCGACAATAACAAAAAAGCTAAAGACTATACTAGCTTTCAGACCCTGCTAAACACTGATATTCCAGCCATCTTCCTGTATAAACCAACCTATACCTACGTCATGGATAAAGATGTTAAAGGAGTTAACATTGATCGAATTATCATTCCCGCCGACCGCTTTAACAACATTCAAGATTGGTACATCAAAACCGTTCGAACTTGGCACGGTCAACTCAAATAAATCATCACTAGCCGATGTGGTGAAATTGGTATACACGCAGCGTTCAGGTCGCTGTGAGCTTACGCTCGTGAGGGTTCAAATCCCTCCATCGGCACCATAAAATTAAATAATATATGATTAGAAAAAAACAGGGTTCTTGGACCAGAAAACCAGGCGCAAAATCAGCGAAAGATGGAAAAAATATTAAAGACTCAAGAGGAAAATCTCAAGGCAAAAAACCTTCAGACAAAGCCGAAGACCGACTTCGAATTTACGCGCTAGGCGGTTTAGAAGAAGTCGGCCGAAATATGACCATTTTGGAATACGGTTCCGATATTGTTATTATTGACATGGGACATCAGTTTCCGGAGGAAGATATGCACGGCATTGATTATATCATTCCCAACATTACTTGTTTGAAAGGCAAAGAAAAAAATATCAGGGGCGTGATTTTAACTCACGGCCACCTTGACCATATTGGTGCCGCGCCGATCTTGTTGCCTAAACTCGGCAATCCTTTAATTATCGGCGCACCGATGACCGTTGCTTTACTCAAAAAGCAAATTGAAAACCATCACGACAAATTTACCCCTAAAGTTTTAGAAATTAAATCGCTCAAAGAGACCGTTAAACTTGGCGTCTTTAAGGTTAATTTCTTTAATGTCACCCATAGCATCAAAGACGCGCTGGGCCTAATTATTGAAACGCCAACTGTTAATATTATTCATCCCGGCGATTGGCGCTACGACCTTGATCCCGTTGAAGGTCCGAAAACCGACCTGTCCCATTTAGCTCAATGGAATACTAAAAATATTCCGTCAGTTTTAATGATGGAAAGTCTGGGCTCAACTCAAGAAGGCCATCAGGGTTCGGAAATGGAAGTTTACAAAAACATGGAAAAAATTATCAAAGACGCCAGGGGCCGGATAATTTTTGGAACTTTTTCAAGTATGCTTGAACGAGTCGGCCAGATTATCAAGATTGCTGAGGAAAATGGCAAAAAAGTTGCCGTGGACGGTTTCTCCATGAAATCAAATATTGAAATTGGACAAAAATTCGGTTTTATTAAAGCCGGAAAAAATACGTTTATTGACGTCTCCAAAGTCAGCGATTATCCCAATAACAAAGTAGTTATTGTTTGTACCGGTTCGCAAGGCGAGGGTCGCGCGGTTTTAAGCCGGATTGCCAGCGGTGAACATCGCTACATCAAAATTGAAAAAGATGACACGGTGGTGTTTTCATCATCAGTTATTCCCGGCAACGAACGAACAATTCAATATCTTAAAGACAGCCTCTACCGACAAGGTGCCAACGTTATTCACAAAGAAATTATGGACGTTCACGCTGGCGGTCATGGCAAAATTGAAGATATTAAATTGATCCTAAGAGAAATAAAACCAAAATACTTGATTCCGGTTTACGCTAATCACTACTTGTTACGCGAAGCGGCAAAAGTCGCCGAAAGCATTGGCTTTCCTAAAGAAAACATCTTCGTGGCCGATAATGGACAAATAATGGAATTTACCGCCACGAACGCCAAACTAACCGACTATCGAGTACCGACTGATTATGTCTTTGTCGATGGTTTAGGCGTTGGCGACGTTTCACACATCGTCTTACGTGACCGCCAATTAATGGCCGGCGACGGTATGATTGTTGTTATCGTTACAATTGATAAAAAGAAAGGTCAGCTAGTTCAAAACCCTGATCTAATTTCCCGCGGTTTTATCTACATGAAAGAAAATAAAAAACTGATTGAGGAGACTAGGGCGCGGGCCAAAAAAATATTCAAAGCCGATCTGAAAGAAGGCATTGATGAAAATTACTACAAGGATAAAATTAGAAATGAAATCGGCCAATTTCTTTATCAAAAAACTGAGCGTCGACCAATGGTTTTGCCAGTTATCATTCAAGTCTAAAATAATTAGCCCAGCACCAAACTACCTCAAAAAATAATGAAGATTGTTCACGAGTTTTGGTGCTGGGATGGCCAAACCAGTTATGCCCCCAAGGCTAAATCTTTGCTTGACAGAAAATTTGTCTTGGGCTAAACTGGAAACACCTTAAAAATTACAAAACCGTTGAAGCGTGTCCCCGTTAGCCAAAAGCGTTCGGGGGTTGGGCACGCTGAGGTGACTTCTGCATTAGTGGAAGTCCGGGTCCGCTCGCCGTAATCACGAGCAACTGATGTCGTCCCAGTTGGGAGGCAGAGTCAGTAAGAGACTAGAGATCCGTACTGACACGGATTTTTTTAGTAACAAAGGTGGTACCGCGGGTATTATCCCGTCCTTTGCGCATAATTTCGTTATGCCTAAAGGACGGGATTTTTTGTTTGGATAACTCAATCAAGGAGAAAAGTATGAAAGCCGTTTCGATTATTATCAGATTGCTGGAAGATCTCGCGGCATCCCTATTGCACCTTAAATATCGGATTCACCATTGGCAGCAGCAACATTGCCGCCACCGCAAGCAAATCACCATTAGGAAGGCTAACGGCGCCTGGTCAAGCGCTGATGTCACCTCTTGCAGATTATGTGGAGTCGAACTAAGTCGCAACGAAGACTAACAAGGAGAAACTGTGATGGCCTGGGGTAAAGAAATCAAACCAGCTGAATATTGTTACGCCTGCAAAGAACCAATGGACGGTACTGCCAGCGCTACCGTTGGTAGTTATGGCTGGGGGAATAGTCCTCGAACCGAAGAAATCGCCTGTTGCATTAATCCTGCGTGTGAAGTCGGCAAAAAAAACCTGCCGCCAGCACAATAGCCAATTCCAATCGCTCTTTAGTCCACACCTCACTCGCTGCCAGGGAGAACCGAACTTCGCTTCGGTTCTCCCATTTTTTTCAAAGGTTTCTTTACTTATCAACCATAAAATATTAAACTAATCATATGTCAAAAGAAATAATTTTATCCGGCATCCAACCAACCGGCCGCTTACACATCGGCAATTATTTAGGTTCGCTCAAAAATTTTATTGATCTCCAATCAAACCACGATTGTTTTTTTATGATTGCTGATTATCATTCAATCACGGAAAACTACAATCCAAAATTAAAGCAACAACAAATTAATGATTTAGCCGCCAACTTTATTGCCGCTGGACTTGATCCAAAAAAATGTACCATCTTTATTCAATCACAAATAGCCGAACATACTGAGTTGGCTTGGATTTTTGATTGTGTTACGCCAATCTCTTACCTTGAACGAATGACCCAATACAAAGACAAGGCCTTGCGCCAACAAGAAAATATTAATACTGGCTTATTTACTTATCCGGTTTTACAGGCCGCCGATATTTTAATTTATCACGCCACCGCTGTTCCCGTGGGCGTTGACCAAGACCAGCACGTCGAATTGACCAGACAAATTGCCAAATTTTTTAATAACCGCTTCGGTCAAACTTTTGCCGAACCAAAAACCTTACACACGGAAACGCCAAAGGTAATGAGTTTGCTTGAACCGGACAAAAAGATGTCTAAGAGTCTGGGCGACAATCATTGCATCTACTTAGATGATGAACCTGAAGTCATTGCCAAAAAAATCAGCCGCGCCGTAACCGATACTGGTGATGGCAAAAGCTCCGGCGCCAAAAATCTGTTAGATTTATTAAACAATTTCAGTAGCGCTGACGTTTATAAAAAATTCAGTGCTGATAGCGAAAAAGGTACGCTAAAATATTCTGAACTCAAAAAACAATTAGCCAATGATATCGGTAATTACTTTGCCGATTTTCGCACCGCCAAGAAAAAAATAAAAAAATCCGACCTTGATCAAATCTTAGCCGACGGCGCGCGGCGTGCCCAAAAAGTGGCCCAAAAAACCATGGCGGAAGTCAGAGCTAAAATCGGCATTAGATGATAGCCCTCGCTTTAATTTTTACCGTTACGATTTTAGTTTTCGCCATCGCCATTGTCACTGTGCTCACAATTATTTCAAGCCTTATTGCCATCATCATCGTTGGCGTCCCGTTCGCACCGACCCCAGACGAAAATGTTAAATTGATTATTAACCAACTTAATCTAAAACCAAATAAAATTTTATATGATCTCGGCTGTGGTGACGGCCGTTTTTTGATTGCCGCGGCTAAATTAGGCCTCACGGCCACGGGCTATGAAATTTCACCGTTAACCTATCTTAAAGCTCAGCTAAATATTTTGCTTCATCACAGCCCAGCCAAAGTTAAACTAAAAAATTTTTATTCAGTCAATATTGCTGATGCCGACTACGTCATTTGTTTTTTAATTGATCGCGTCATGGCCAAAGTCGAAAAAAAATTAACCGCTGAATTAAAATCTGGCGTTAAAGTCGTCAGCTACTGTTTCGCTTTTCCCAACTGGCAGCCCGACGAAATAATAAACCCCCACCCAAATCGAATTGGGTCGAGTAAAATATATTTTTATACCAAAATTTAGCGCCAATTAATCATCACTAGGCCCACGAGAATAATCGCCATCGCCACAAACTGCCATGGCGTAATAATTTCCCGGAAAATAAAGTAGCCCGCCGCTGTCACTAAAATTGACGACAGTGCACCCCAGATAATATTAGTAATCGCAATCCCTTCAAACTGCAATGACCGGGCGAAAAAAAATCCCGCCGTGGCACATAGCAAAACCGTTAAAGTCAAATATAAGTTATTCTTTGAAATTACCCAAAATTTAGCCGAGACGATGGCCGCCAAATCAAGCAGTGAAATAATGGCAACTAGAGTATAAAAATTATTCATTTAACTTAGAATTACTTTTTCCAATTTAATTTCCCGATTTAAAAATGGCTTAGCCACCGCGTGAAAATTTTCGTTAATATCCGTCACTAAAAATCGATGATTGTCTCCTTTAACGATGTTTGCCTCGACTTCCGGATGACGCTTTAAATAATCAGTCAATTTTTCCGCCACGATTTTCCCCGAATCCAAAACGCTAACATTTTTTCCCATCACTTTTACAAACGAAGCATAAATGATCGGGTAGTGGGTACACCCTAAAATCAAAGTATCAATGTTTTGTCGCTTGAGCGGACGCAAATAGGTTCGCAAAATTTTCATGGTTTCAGGTCGCTTTAACCAGCCCTCCTCAATCAACGGCACTAGCAACGGGCACGCTTGCTGATAGACTTTTAGCGACGCTTTTTGGGTCGTTAATTCCCGGACGTAAGTGTTACTATCAACCGTACTTCTCGTTCCAACAACCCCGACTCGGCCGAGTTTGCTTTGTCTTGCTGCCACTTCGGCTAACGGCCTGACGACTCCTAACACTGTTCGGTCGGGATAATTTTGCGGTAGCCATTCTTGTTGCAATTTTTTCAAAGCTTGAGCCGAGGCTGTATTACAGGCCACAATAACTAAACGGCAATTCTGCTTGAACAAATAATCAACGGCTTGGACGGTAAAATCATAAATTACCGCCTGCGAGCGATTACCGTAAGGTGTTCGCGCGGTATCGCCCAAATATAAAAGCTGATAGCTTGGTAACGTTGCTAACAGTTCTTTCATTATTGTTAATCCGCCCAGCCCTGAATCAAAAATGCCAATCATTGGTTTGTTGAATTTTAATTATAAAAAACCTATAATAACTGATATGAAGCTTGATCGAAAAAAACATTACTTGCAAATTGCCTTTAATAACACCCTGGAAGAAGCCAAAAAAATCATCTTTGCTCTGCCTAATTCTGACCGGATTATTCTTGAAGCTGGCACCCCGCTGATCAAACACTATGGGGTTGGCGTCATTAAAGAACTTTACGATTGGTGGCAAGAAAAAACTTTTTTAAATTTAACTTCCGCTAATAAAATTCATACGACCGAAGCTAAAAAAATTACGCTCCTCGACCTCCTAAATAAAATGGCGAAGACTTATACTAACCAAAGGAACAGCTTAACCTTTTCGCCACCCCAACCAAATGAGTCCAAAAACATTCCCTACATCGTTGCCGATTTAAAATGTATTGATCGCGGTGACACCGAAGCGTCTTTAGCGGCCCAAGCTGGCGCCTCAGCCGCGGTCGTTATGGGATCAGCACCGACTGAAACTATAAACCACTTTATCACAACTTGTAAAGACGTGGGCATTGATTCAATGGTCGATATGATGGCGATTGATTCACCAGTAAAAGTTTTACGCCGACTAAAATATTTACCAACCGCGGTTATTTTACATCGTGGCGTCGACGAAACTTCTGATAATAAAACCAAATCTTTACCAATCAATCAAATTGCCAAGCTTAAAGGTAGCTTTAATGTGATGATTTCGATCGCCGGCGGCGATACCGCTCGCGAAATTCAAAGTTCAATTTTTAATGGTGCTGATATCGTGGTGGTCTGGAAAGATTTTTACAACAGCGATCAACCAACGGCGGAAATTGCTAAAAATTTTCTAGCCAATATTAGATAAAAAATCAAAGCTACTATTTGTTTCCCTTGACCAGATCGGAAACTTTTTTTATCCCTTCAAATATTTCAACCGGCACCGCAAAGATGACCGTACTAGCTGGATTAGCAGTGCTGCCCTCAATGGTCTGCAAGGTTCGCAACGAAATTGCTCCGGGAATAGCCAAGTTAGTCGCCGCTAAACGTAAATTTTCTGATGCTTTTAATTCTCCTTCGGCGCGGATAATAGTTGCACGCCGCTCTCTCTCGGCTTCGGCCTGTTTAGCCATGGCTCTTTTCATATCAGCTGGTAACTCAATATCCTGCATTTTGACGGCCGTCACATTGATACCCCAACCGTCAGTTTGACCATCCAAAATCTTTTTTATCTCGTCAGCTAATTTATCACGCTCAGCCAATAAACTATCTAATTCAACACCACCAATAACATCACGTAATGATGCCTGAGCATATTGGGCGACGGCAAAAGTATAATCCTGGATTTTTAAAACCGCATCTTCGGCCTTCTCAATCTGAAAATAAACAACCGCATTTATGCCAACAGGGACATTATCCTTAGTGATTGCCTCTTGTTGAGGCACGTCCACGGTTCTAACCCGCAAATCTACTTTAATCATTTTTTGAATGCCAAAAACGGATAAAATCCAATTTAAACCTGGCTGACGCGTTCCAGTATATTTTCCCAAGGTTAAAATAACCCCTCGCTCGTACTGATTAACGACTCTTAAGCCACTCAAAACTACAAAAATCACAGCTACTAATATTCCCCATAAAATTATATCCATATCGTTAAATTTAATTTTATTAATTAAATATTAGCCTTCACAAAATCAACCAACTCGGCGGTCTGGCTATTTAATAATTCTTCAGTTGCCGCTTCAACCGTCACGCGCAACAACGGTTCGGTATTTGAACCTCGCACATTAAACCACCAGTTTTCATATTCAACAGTCAAGCCATCCAACTCATCTTGTTTACCAGTGCGGTATTTATCTTTGATTTTATTAATAATCGTCTCCCGATCATTAATTGGCAAATTTATTTCATCAGTCTTAAAATACTTATTGAATTCACCAATAATTTCCGACAGTCGGCGGCCATCTTGAGAGATAAGTTGCAGTAAAATCAGTAACGCAATAAAACCCGAATCGGCAAAAGCATTATCACGGAAAGAATAATGAGCCGAAAACTCACCACCCATAATCCCATCATTTTCCCGCATCATTGCACTAATATAAATATACCCAACTTTCGATCGTAATGGCACGCCGCCCCACTCGCTGATTTTTTCCGGCACGATTTTTGAACAAACGACGTTATAAACAATACCCTTGCCCGGTTCGCGATTAAGAAACTCACGAGCTAAAATTAACAAGGCAAAATCAGCGCGAACAAATTGACCAGTTTCGTCAACAAAAAATAAACGGTCAGTATCACCATCAATAATCACCCCAAAGTCAGCCTTATTTTCAACCACGGCCTTGGTAATTTGCACCTGACTTTCTGGCAGGAGCGGATTTGACGGGTGCGCCGGAAAATTTCCATCAAGTTCAAAATTTAAAGGAATCATTTCAATTGGCAAATGCGGTGCTAACAAGGGCATCACTTTGCCCGCCATGCCATTACCGGCATCAACGACTACTTTAAACGGCTTTAATTTTTTTAGTTCAACAAAAGACAAAACGTGATTGAGGTATCCATCCATCAGGTCCTGTTCTCTAACTTCGCCTTTTTTGTTACTACTTAATTCCGGTAAGTTTAACAACTCATTTTTTAGTTCCTCAACGCGCACAAAATTCATCCCCTTGAGCACCATTTTAAAACCGTTATATTCTTTGGGATTATGAGAAGCCGTTATCATCACTCCGGCCCCATGCCCTAAAATGCCAACCGCAAAATAAACTGCATCAATCGGCACTAAGCCAATATCCAGCACACCCGTTCCCTCATCCGTGATGCCGGCAATTAATTTTTCTTTCAACGCCGCGCCCGAAAGACGCATATCACGCCCGACCACAATATACTCGGCGTTAGCCTTCCGCGCTAGCGCGCGCCCAATATTGTAAGCCGCCTCTTCATTTAATTCATCCGGATAAATTCCGCGAATATCATAAGACTTAAAAATTTTACTGTTGATTGATGTCATATTTATTTAGCGATATTCGCGCAAAATATCTTTTTTAACAATTAGAAGCGCGCCCAGCGACCATAATATTAATAAAAACTTCACGGCCCAACCGATGATGGGAATCATACCAATAATGGTTACAACTAACAATCCAACCACCATCGGCCAAATTAAAGAACCCTGATATTTATTTTCGCCTTTAATTTTATTAAACAGCCAAAGTCCGATGCCAAAGCCAGCTAAAATCTTGGCCAGATAAAGACTAATAGTAAATCCAATCAACAAAATTATCGCCAAGGGGATGCCAATGATGGTGAAAAATAATAACAACGAAACTAGCGGCGTCACCATCAGATAAACCAGGCCCCAACCAAGCGCTTTGGCTGGTGTTTGCTCAAACACCTCGCTGAAATTCAACATAATTTTGGGGACGAGCGAAATAATAATTACGCCGATGACCAAGAGGCCAAAAAATAAAATAGTTTGTAAAAATAAATTAGCTACATTAAATGTTTTTTTCCAATCAATAGCAGAACTTAATTCTAGATCTTGGCGTTCAGTCGTTCCCGTTACCTTGCCGCCGTCTTTAAGCTCTAATTGCGTCTGATCTTTCGCCCGATAAATTAAATTACCGTCGACCAGGCCCGTTGACTCAATCAATAATTTTCCACTGCGACCCAAAGACACATCGGCATTTTTGGCAATTGCTCCGGCCAAGACAACGTTATCAGCCTTAATTTTGGCACTACCTATAATTTTGCCCTTCAATTCAGCCGCTGATGTTATCGCATCAAAATCCCACCCCGTTGTCGCTTGCTCACCATATTTTACATTCGTCGACAACAGCCAAATATTTCTTTGAACCTCGCCGTTAATTTCAATGTTAGGAGCAATCGCTCGAACACTACCGCCGACTGAACTATTTATTTTAATATTGCTGCCAAAAGCAATAATGTCTCCGGCCACTGGTCCGTTAATATCAATATTACTACCAGCGACCAAAACATCGCCGTTAATCGCACCATCAATCTGGATATTAGAACCAAATCTAATAAAATTACCATCAATAATATCGCCGGCGGCGACTGTGATATTACTCTGATTATCAGCGGCCAAAACCAACAGCGGCAAACCCAATAAAAAAACGCCCAGGACTAAGGTAAAAATTATTTTTGTGGGTTTTTCCATAGCTAAAATTATTTATAAGTTATAATTATTTTATCATAAAACCAACCATTTTTCAAGTCGGCTTATTTGTCAAAAACACTGCCGGCTAGTATAATATAGCTATGATTTTCGAAGCATTAGAGTTTAAATAAACAATAAACTAAGCTGAAAAACCGCTTGTTTTTTAGATCGCGGTTTTTTAATCTCTAATCATTAATTTAATCCAATGAAATACGACGAACTAAAAAAGTCCGATCCCCCCATCGCGGATCTCATCGAAAAAGAAATTAAACGCCAGCAACATGGCATGGAATTAATTCCGTCCGAAAACTATGTATCGCAGGCTGTTTTGGATGCCCTAGGCTCGGAGTTTACCAATAAATATAGCGAGGGGTACCCGAACCGACGCTACTATGGCGGCCAAGAATTTACCGACCAGGTCGAATCAATAGCCATTGAACGCGCCAAAAAATTATTTGGCTGCGCCCACGCCAATGTCCAACCACTTTCCGGTGCACCAGCTAACATTGCGGTTTACTCGGCTTGGCTCAATCCGGGCGATACGGTAATTGGTATGGATTTGTCTCACGGCGGTCATTTGACCCATGGCCATCCAGTCACCTATATGGCAAAAATTTATAATTTTGTGCGCTATAAAATTAAAAATTTGGAGACTGGCGAAATTGATTATGATCAATTAAGAGACTTGGCTTTAAAACATAAACCAAAAATTATTCTGGCCGGATTCTCGGCTTACCCGCGTGAATATGACTACGCCAAATTCGCCGCCATTGCCCAAGAAGTTGGAGCCGTCGCCATGGCTGATATTGCTCATATTGCCGGTTTGATTGCCGCTGGCGAACTAAAAAATCCTTTTGATTATGGTTTTCAAATTGTCACAACCACGACGCACAAAACTTTACGCGGACCACGCGGCGGTATGATTCTTACTCAAGGCAAAGTCGGCAACCCGTTAAAAGAGGTGGAAAAAACCATGGAAAATTTACCAACCCTGATTGATCGGGCGGTTTTCCCAGGTTTTCAAGGTGGCCCTCATATGAATAATATTGCCGCCAAAGCGGTCGCCTTTGGCGAAGCGTTGAATCCGAATTTTAAGGATTATGCCAAACAAATTCTTAAAAATGCCAAGACGCTTTCCGAAAAATTAATGAGTCTCGGCTGTAAATTAGTCACCAATGGCACTGATAATCATTTGATGCTAATTGATACCGTCACTTCTTTTGGCCTTACCGGCGACATCGTAGAAAAAACCCTTGATCAAATCAATATCACCCTCAACAAAAATGCCATTCCCGACGACCAGAATGCCTATTACACACCGTCAGGCGTTAGGCTTGGAACACCAGCGATTACGACTCGCGGAATGCAAGAACAAGAAATGGAACAAATTGCCAACTGGATTGTTGAAGCCGTAAAAAATCGAGAAAATGAAAACAAAATCGAAGAAATCAGACAGGCGGTCCAAGAGTTATGTCTCAAATTTCCTATTCCTAGCTCAAAATAATGCAAAAAAAATCAGCTAAGATAATTGACGGCAAAAAACTGGCGGACAAATTGCTGCTAGACTTAAAAGATAAAATTGCCGTTGCTCAAAAACGACCGGGCTTGGCTACGGTACTAATCGGCGCTGATCCGGCCTCCAAACTCTACGTGCGAAATAAGCAAAAAGCTGCTGAAAAAATTGGCCTGGATTTTTATGGCTATTACTGTGGGGTTAATGATAAATTAACCCAAGAAAAAATTCTCGAAATTATTGACTGGCTAAATCAAGACCCCGCGATTGACGGTATTATTGTTCAACTGCCAATTCCTAAGCAATATAATACTTCCGAAATTATCGGCCGGATTAACCCCGACAAGGATGTTGACGGCTTCCATCCGCACAACAAAAGATTAGCCGAATTAGATCAAGCGGTTATTACTCCGCCGCTCATTGCCGCTGTAATGTTAGCCTTAAAATCAACACGCGAGAAATTGACAGCTAAAACCGCCGTCATTGTTGCAAAAAATCCAATCTTTAGCGAACCGCTTAAAAAATCGCTGGCCAAACTTGGACTGACTGTTTCAATCATTACGCCAGATGCCAAGTTAGGAGACAAGACTAAATCAGCCGATGTGCTAATTGCCGTGGTTGGCAAAAAAAACCTAATTCAAAAATCCATGGTTAAACCCGGTGCCATTGTCATCGATATTGGAACCAACTATCTTGGTGACGGTGAATGGGTTGGTGACGTGGCCGACGACGTGACCGATGTGGCCGGTTTTATCACGCCCGTTCCCGGCGGTATCGGACCGCTGACAGTGGCCATGCTACTTAAAGGCACTTATGAATTATCCTTAAAGCATTAATATGGAAATTGATCCTAAAATCAAAAAAAAGATCTTGCAAGCGCAAAAAAACGAAATTACCGAAAATAAAATTTATCATAAACTGGCTCACCATACCAAGCGCGACTTTAACGATGATATTTTGCATCAAATCGCCGAGGATGAGTTGCGTCATTATAACCTTTGGAAAAAATATACCGGCGTTGATATAAAACCAAGCCAATTTAAAATTTGGAGGTACTATTGGATTGCCAAACTGCTAGGCATCACCTTCGGCATCAAATTAATGGAACGGGGTGAGAAACAGGCCCAGGGACTATATCGCCAAATCTTGGCCGCGGTACCGGAAACGCAAAGTATTTTAGATGATGAGCAAAAGCACGAAAAAATTCTAATTAATTCAATTCAAGAGGAAGGCTTAAGGTATGTCGGTTCGATTGTCCTGGGTTTAAATGACGCGTTAGTCGAACTAACCGGCGTCCTGGCTGGTTTAACTTTAGCCCTCCAAAACACCAGACTGATTGCGGTGACCGGTTTTATTACCGGCATTGCCGCGTCATTTTCCATGGCGGCGTCGGAATATTTATCAACCAAAACCGAGGCTAACGATAAACATGCGCTCCGGGCCTCAATCTATACCGGCGTTGCCTATATTTTCACGGTCTTATTTCTTATTTTTCCGTATCTGGTCTCAGACCGGCTATATCTCGACTTAGCTTGGACCATTGCTAATGCCATTATGGTAATTTTATTTTTTACTTTTTATATTTCCGTTGCCCGCGATTTATCATTTAAAAAAAGGTTTCTTGAAATGGCATCAATCAGTCTTGGTATTGCGCTCATTACCTTTGGCATTGGGTTTCTCGTCCGACAATTTATCGGTGTTGAAATTTAATAGGTAAAATTATTGGATCGGTAAAAAATACCGGCCGCTGGCCGGTATTTTTTTGATTTTACTAATTAGCCTGAATAATATTACAGTTGCCGTCAAGCTCGACAAAATGATGAGCACTTCCGGTTCGAAAATCAGCACACTGATTTCGCGGATCGTTATCAATCGGCTGTCTGGGCGAATGGGCGATATCGCAAACCCAATCAGACAAAATCTTTTCACTCAAACATGGTCCGACTGACAAATCAACACCATCATTTGATAAGGTAGTTTGACATAAGTCCTGACAATTAATGGTCGCTGCGGTTTTATCAGCCTGTTTCTTTTGTTCAGCCTGAACCTTGCCGCTGACTAGATCAGCGGTATTGGTTAACTGCTGGGTCACCCGTTGACAGCCTGAAATTACTAAAATCGTAAAAACAATGACTAATATTTTTAAAAAACTAGTATCATATTTCATAGAATTTACCTCCCCTTATATTATACAACAAAAAAAGTGGGTTCAGTCAACTTAACGTGGTAATGTGCACACACATATTGCACTTTCTGTTAATCTAGTGGCATATGTCAAAAACTATGCCTAAATCAACTAAGGAAGAAAAATATCGTTGGATTAAACCAATATTGGATAAAGAAATAACAATT
>JAQTYZ010000022.1 GCA_028688055.1 Patescibacteria group bacterium | reverse complement strand
ACCTGCTGGGAGTCCCCGGAAAATATCGCCAAAAAGTTGGGTATTGATCCTAAAACAGTTCGAAAATACCAAAAAGCCTTAGTCAACAGAAACTGGATCAAGCAGGTCGGAACAAGCGGCAAAACCAAGCCCACCATTGAATACCAGATCATTGATTTATGGCCGTTTAACATGAATTACTACGACCAAAAAGAAAAGGGAATTGTTCCCGAATCTGTTAAAAACGAGAACTCTTCCCCAAAGATACGGGAAACCGTCCCGAAAGAAAAGGGAACTGTTACCAACAAAGAAGAACTCTTGAAGAAAAACCAAAAAGAAGAAGAAAAAGCCTTAACCTTTGAAGAATTAAAAAATTCCAATAAATTCAGCGATTTGGAACTGGAAATAATCAAGGCTTTTATGAAATTCGGTTTTAGTGTAACCAGCCAAAAACTTAACGATCTGGAAGACTGGCTCGAAGAGCTGGAAACCGATTTTTTAGACGAAGTCAATATTTTGCAGGAAGTAAAAAAATGGCGGGATTACTTCGAACTTAAGCCGCCAAAAAACACGAAAAAATCCTTTCGCAATTGGTTAATAAAAAGCAAAGAATATGCCAAGAATAATTCTCAGCGGTGAAAACAACTTCATTGAGGTTTCAGCCCAAAAAGCCCAACAGATCAAGGAACAGTGGCAAGACCCAAAAAACAAAGTCATTGATTTGGGAGTAAAAACCGTCAGACGGCTTGAAATCAAAAGAATCGAAAAAGACCCTGAATCAAATACCGCCTATGACGTGTTGGAAATAAGGGAATTTGAAAAGCAGCTAAATCAAGTTAAAAAAGCCAAGTTAAAAAACAGCCTGCATTTTTACGGCAGTCCGGCAACCAAAATTCCAGCCTTCAAGCTGCAAAACAAAGACTTTAAACCCAGCTTTAATCCCAGACGGGTTAATAACGACATTATGGGGCTAACTGACGCCGGCGTTATCCAGCACCTGCTTGAAACAAGGGCTATCAGCAGAAAAACAACCGATCAAGGAATCTCCTGGGCGGTCGGGCCAAACCTCAACACTTATCTAACTTTCCAAAACAAGCTTAAAGCTTTGAACGAGCTGGTTGAAAAAAGACTTTATGCCCAAAAGCAGGATAAAAACTCTATGAACGCCCTGTTTTAAATTTCACTAAACACTATTTCATGTCCAAACTAAAAGGAACTAAAAGGTAACCAAAATGCCAAAATTCACTGATCCAAAATCCAAGAAATGCCGGGAAGTAATCAGGCTTAAATACGAGGGTGAGTCTTATGCCGTGATTTCCAAGTTAGTTAATGTCTCAATTTCCACCTTAAAAAAGTGGTTTATGTCTGGCGGTTTGCTTAAAGCCGAATATGAGCAATACCGGGACCAAACCAACAAATTAGTCAAAGAAGTCGCTGATGAAATCCTTAAGCAGGAAGTGGAAACCGCCGCCAAAATACTGGTTGGCTTAATGGGCAGTAAAAACGACCAAATCAAGTTTAAAGCCGCAGTCACCATTATCGAACATGTCTTGGGAAAGCCGGCCAAAGAGGAACTAAAGTATCCTCAGTCAAGCTTTAATTATGAGAGTATTTTGAGAAAAGCCAGGGAGAGACAGAATCAGGAGAAAAACGAACTAAAAACCACTGTGGGCAACTGAATTTGACTTGTTTTAAAGTATAACATAGGATTGGGTTGACCCATCAAGCCTCATTAATTACTAAAATTAGCCATAATTAACGCATATTAATGCATAAATACAGGCTGGCTAATTTGCGCTAATTACTCAAAATTAGCCCTTGCTAATGGAACGTAACTCCAGACAAACAACCTTGCTAATTCGTACTAATTACTCAAATTTCAGCCTTGCTAATTTGTAAAAATCAGACCTCGCTAACTCTACTAACTTCTAAGATTTAAGACTGCTAACTTGTATTAACTTGTAAAAATGGAGCAAAAATTGGTTTACTCACCGAGACAAAATCAACCCTGCTAATTGACGCTAATTATACAAAATCCAACAGGGCTAATTCGCGCTAATTGCACAAAATTAAAGTTACAGAATAACTAAAATATATAACAAAAATCAGTATGGAACATGCCTTAATCTATTGCCGGGTTTCCACCGAAGAACAGGCTGAAGACGGCCACCACTCTTTAAATACCCAATTAAAGCTCTGTAAACGAGCCATTGAAGAAACTGACAAATTTAAACTGGCGCCAGACGGCGTCTATCAAGACCCGGGCAAATCAGCTACCAACATGAACCGACCAGGCCTGCAGGATATGTTAGTCAGGGTCCAGGAAGACAAAACCGTTAAAGCTATTTTTATCCAAGACACCGACCGGCTGGCCAGAAACGCCAATGACCACTTAACCATCAAGGCTTTACTAAAAAAGCATGACGTTGAATTAATCTCGGTCTCCCAACCCGGCATATCCGACTCGCCTGAAGGCAATTTCATGGATTTAGTCATTGCCGGCGTCAACCAGCTGCAATCCCAGATCACGGCCAGAAAAACCTTAAAAAGC
>JAQTYZ010000021.1 GCA_028688055.1 Patescibacteria group bacterium | reverse complement strand
AAGAGTTCGGGCGTCATGTCGTAAATCGTGGCGACAAAGGGGCGCCCTTGGAGGAGCGGGAGGAAATAGGCATCGTAAAAAGTGGGATGAAAGACGTCGAATCCACCGAAAAATAGGCGAATTTGAACAACTCACTCAATACACGCTGTTAGACAAATTTCAGCAGTGGGGCGAAAAAATAGCCTCATACCAGCATCAAAAACCATTGTCGGTCATGGTTATCTACAGTGAAAAAGCGCCGTATGAAGAAGCCATCGTTAACTCGCTGTTTGAGCATCTGGATAATAAAGTGTGGCATTTGGAGCAAGCCGTTCACGACGAGCCTTTTGTCGGCCCTGACGGCACTAAAGACATCGCCAATTGGCAAAAGAAGATCGATAAAATCATCCAACGCACCTTCAGCCATAAGGTCGATTATCTGGTCACGGTGGGCACAAATGTCACCATTGCCATTCGGGATGCAAAACTAGCCGACAAATTTAATGCTAAAGGTGTCATTTTTCTGGGGCTGACTGACCCGGTAAAAGCCGGTATTGTCAAAAGCCTTAACGATCGTCACGAAGATAACAAAATCACTGGTGTGCGTTATGGCACCGACAATGAAGACGATTACGGCAAAACTATCGGCGCATTGTTTCCGCCGCAACAAAAACTGGTGTTTGTTTATAACAAACACACCATTCAGGACGTCTACGTCGATCAAAACCTAAGCAAGCTCAAAGAAAAAACCAATGATATGCGCTTTGAGTCACGCCCTAAAGATGGTGACATTACCTTGAATGATTTGGCTCCCAAACAACCCAACGCCCCTCAAGAGGTCTATTTCGCCTGGTACGGTTTAGACAACGTCTTAAGAGATAACGAAAAAGATGACGGGCTTGCCGCGCTGAAAACTAAATGGGTGATTCCATCGACTTACTCAACCGATAATTTAGAAAAAGCCGGTGTCGTGGTATCGGTAAGCGATCAAGAAGTTGGCAGACTCGGCGCCGAGATTATCTTTAAAAGCTATCTCAATCCTGATCTCAAACTGGGTGAAGAACCGGTTGCGACAACGCCGTTCGTGGCTTGGCTGGATTGTGAAGTTATCAGGCAAAATAAAGTCGGCCTTAGATTAGCAACGCCAATTCCTGAAACAGCCAAAATAACAAATAAAGATGCCTGCTCGTCGCTTACCCAGTAATCCTATTTTACGTTACCGTTTTATCGTTGTTAAATAATGCCGGAAGCAAGCGCGTCATAATGACGACACCCAAATAGGCAAATAAGAAAGAGACAACCGGATTGATATGGGCCATAAAAAACCAATCATTTCTTACCCTATACGCATCGAGAGCGGCCCTTTCTTTTTCAAGAATACATGGTTCAAGATGATACTCAGGGACAACTAAATATATGGCTGCTACCACACTTATAAATACCGTAACCAGCATCTGCACATGAATTTTACTGACGTTATTGCGTAGATTTTTATTTAAAAAAATACCACCAATAAAATAAATACCCATCACAACGCCAATTACATAATAAAAATAATTAATCGTAGCATCGAGAATTTCCGGATAAAACGATTTAGGGTGAGGATAAAACGGAGCCCAACAAAAAACGGCTGTTTGGTTGATTGAATGCTGTCGTTCGGCAAAAAAAGCCGCTAAATTGGCCCCCATAATTGCAGGAAAACCTAAAAAACATAACGTTTTATAAGGAAAATAATAAGGTAAATGAAACAACCTAAATCGTTTTATCCATGCAGGGTCAAAATCTAATAGGTGATACCAAAAAATACCTGTTATCTGTAAATCATAACCAGTTTCCAGCGGAATGAATATCGCTACAAAGCAATAGCCGAAAAATGCCAAGACAAAGTATTTGCCATATTGGGATACATAAAATTCTTTTAATGTATTTATAAGAGCATTCATTCTATTTACTCAACTTAATAATTTAGAGATTAGCCCCAATTCCACGCAGCATTTCCAAACCGGTTACTTCCCTCAGTACCGGAAATAAATCCTAAGACAATAAACATAATTATTGGCCCAAGGTACGGGATAAAAAGAAGCACGTAAAAAACCACTTGTAAAATCCAGTAAGTAATACGGTCTACTCTGCCATCATAAGAAAAAAAATAATTGTAACTATTCAGTGAGTTTCTTTGGCGGGCAGAAAAAATACCCTATTACCGGGTGGGAGCGACACCCTCGTCACGATTTGAAGCCTTCGGTCGCGACGTGGGCGTCGCTCCCACAAGACACCTTCACAGCAATCAACTGATGCTGAATAGTTACAAATAATTAAACATATTGAGCCTTTATTTTAAATTGGCCGAAGTTTATGGTTCGACAAAGTGGTTATTTTGTTAAAACGTATTTTGACTTTGTGAAAAAACACCAAGCAATTTTAATCAGCCGCTTTTTGATGATTTTGATGATCTTTACGCCAGGCCGATAAGAATTTCTGGTGCCACTCGGCGTCCATATCGGTAAGCACTTGATCAAGTTTTTCTCCTAACCAAGCGTCTGCCGCAGATATTTGCATT
>JAQTYZ010000020.1 GCA_028688055.1 Patescibacteria group bacterium | reverse complement strand
CATACAAAGTTATTTGTTCGCCCGTATTATTTAAACTAACACCACTAACAACTCGACTAATCAACAAATAGCCATAGGGAGAAATTTGCACGTTTTGTTTTTCATTGGTGAGTGTAAATCTTCTGGTGGTATTGTCACCAATTTGCCAACGATCAACCGAAACTGTGTCTGAACTGTTATTAAACAACTCAATCCACTCACTGTCTGTTTCCGACCCACTGGGATTGGGTAAAATTTCTGACAATTCAACTTTAGCCCAACCGGACACACTGTTATTCACCTGCGCACTGACAGGTGTTTCAATAATTTTTAGAGTCGAAGTGCTGTAAACAATAATTTCGCCATCACTGGCTGAAGCCACAATTGTATATAAACCATCATTACTATATTCATGAACAACTTCCACGCCCTCCCCACCACTGTCATCACCAAATTGCCATTTAACTTGCACGGGCTGATTCTCGGGATCAGTAACTACGGCGGTAAATTTTACAGGTTTATTTATTTCAGCTTGCGTGGCCAAGGTAACTTGTAAAACTGGTGGTTCATTTGCCGACTTGATTGAAGCTTCGGCTCCAGGCGTCCCACTAACAATATAACTGGCGCGCCACTGGCTAAGGTCAAAATCATATTCTAAAGTTTTTCCATTATCATCTGCGCCCAAACTAATTGAATATGTCACACTGTCATCTTCAAGACCATTTTTAAAAATTGAAATTTTTGTGTCACTATTTTTTAAACTAAAAGACGAATCATAAACCACGCCGGAATAACTTGGGTTATCAAGCATAAATTTAGTCGGGTCATCGGCAATGATTCCATACTCTTGAGGTTGTAAAAAAGTATTAGCGCTAGAGGTAGCCACTAAATGCGACGAACCATCATTAAAACGCCAACTTCCATCCACCAAAGAAATTGTGCTGGTGCTAACATTTTTTACTTCCAACCATTCTCGGCCCGTATCAGAACCAAGTGGATTATACATAATTTCTGAAATCGCTACCTGACTGGCCAAGGCTAAGGTTGGTAATAAAATTAGATAAACCAAAATCATGAGATATAAATATAATATTTTGAAATTTATTTTTACCATATACAGTTTTCATATAAATAATAAAAATCTATCAACGGCGAATTGGCTGGTTGCATAGATATATTGGGCCATTTATTTTTTGTTTCGGCCGTTAAATACTTGCCTAAATCAGCGAAATAAATCTGATTGTTTTTATACAACCATAATTGACCATCGGCTTTGACAATAAACCAATCGTTTTGATATTTACAGCCAGAAATTTTTTGCTCACTTGATAAATTTAATTGTTGACGGGCTTGGTTAAAAACATAGTCTATTTTTTTCTGATTATTAAAACGACTAAGTTGTAAAATAAATAAACTGATCGTCAACAACCCGATGATGCTGATGATTATTGAATAGGTTTTCCTTGCCATATAGTTTTTATTTCATCTTGATATTGATTAATAATTTGCGATGGAAGAATTTTGTTATTTTGCGATAAGTTTATGTACCAACTTATACCTAAACGATTGTTAATCACATCGCGCGCACTATAACCTTCATCCATCGCTTTAATTTGCATGTAGGTTTCTGTGCCTGACCGCCAAGCTCTAAAACCGTCTATGGCTTCATGAGCCCGGCCAAAAAAATCCGCCTTTTTGGGTCCGTAGTTTCTGGTTAATCGGGCGGAGGTGAAAAAATGTTGTAGACTATCCATTTTTGAAGCGTCCGCGCCAAACTCACCCGACAAATTTGTTGGTAAATTAATAATTCTGTCCAAATAATCTTCTCGACTTTTGTCTAATGTTTTTTGGTTACGCCAATCAATGTTAACCGCGTCGGTCATAGTGGCGATGGCATGACCAATGTTGTTATCATTAATACTCAAACTTTTTTGCCACAATAAATCTATGGCCGCGGTGTTGCCATCACGATCACGCACCGACCAATAATTTTCGTCTTTGCGAATATACTCACTTATTTGATCAAAACGTTTTTGTCGGCTTTCTGCTAATTGACCATCAACATCAATCGCGTTAACCGGATTATTATTAGCGTAACTATAACTATTTAACTGTTGCGGATTAGTCAAATAACTTTCTAAATCGACTGGCTTTAACTGAGGTAGCGCCGGTTGCATAACCGACCGCGACAACGGATCGCTTTGCTGAAACCTTCCCACTTGGGGACTGTAATAACGCTGTTGTAAGTAGTATTGATTTGGTCCATCAGCCTCATGACCGGTGAATAACCTTTCTGCTCGCCCGACTTTTGGCAAACAAATAATTAAGAGCCCTATGTATAAAAATACATTTTTCATGTTTAATTATTTGCCCCATGAATTTATGTAAATAAAAAAATAACAGGAAACTTTAAAGCGCCCTGTTATCTATTTTTTAATTTTAAGGTGTCTATTTCTGCCAACACAACCATTCCAAGTACCGATGTAATTCTAGCATATTCGTTTTACCGCTGGCAATATATTGAGCCATTTGTCTTTTATTGTGATCTTCCAAAACGGGGGTTTTCCCACAAAAGTTCTTATAATCATTAACAATTTGGTCATTTAAGCCATAATTTACCT
>JAQTYZ010000002.1 GCA_028688055.1 Patescibacteria group bacterium | reverse complement strand
CCCTAGGATTAAAACGAGCGATTACACAATGGAATAGTAATTACAATAACTTAGAGCATTGCGCCCTAGATGGACTAACGCCTAATGAGGCTTTGGCCGGAGTGCAAAATGTGTGTTCCTAAAACAAAAACAGCCCAATGGCTGTTGTTAAAATAATAATTTAAATAAAACGACCCCTAACTACGAGCAGCTAAATACCTGAGTCTCCTTGACCAGGTATAGCTGCGCCACCCTGTCCTGGGATTGCACTACCATTACCACCGCTACCGGCGACCGCGCCGATAACGAAAGTGACGATGGCATAACTCATAAAAATGACCGCGAGGCCAAAGGTGGCCCACATAATCATATCTTTGCCTTTTTTAATCTTTTCATCGTTGCCCGCCGCCGTAATCCAATTAAACCCGCCAAAAATAAAAATCGCCAAGGCGATTGAACCGACAATACCTAACATAGCCTTAATGACATTGGCAACTATTTGCCTTGGATCAAAGTTATTGCCTAACGGATTTGGCAATTCAGTCGCCGCCAATAACGGTAAAGCAAAAAGTCCAAACAACAAAACCAACAATAAATATGGGTACAATTTTTTGGACAATTTAGCCATAGGTTATGTATAAATTGTAAAACAGTTAAGTCGCACTGTCAATCAAACCCGAGACTGATTCCGGCGGCTGTTAAGATAAATCATCAGGGTGATGGCAAAAATAATAATTACGATACTGACAACAATTGGCAAACGCCAACCAAACAGAATCGGCGTTTCGTCGGTGCGCAACAGTTCCATTAAAATTCTGATGACTCCAAAATTAAAAAGATAAACACCAAAAATAATGCCTTTGGTTTTTGGTTTAGTGGAGAACAACCAGATCAAAATCAAAAAATTTAAGACGTCTAAAATCGATTCGTACAAAAAAGTCGGATGAAAATATTGGCTGGCAATAAATTGCGATGGTCGGTTAAGCGGGCTAATCGGAATGCCCCAAGGTAAATTGGTCGGACCGCCAAATAATTCCTGATTGAAATAATTACCCCAACGGCCAATCCCCTGACCCAAAGCAATGGCGGGCGCGATTAAGTCAGTCCACTGCCAAAAAGTAATTGCCTTTTTGTGGCTATAAATAATTAAGGTAATTAAACCGGCAATAATACCGCCGTGAATCGCTAAACCGCCATGCCAAACCGCGATGATTTCGGCCGGGTTGGCGAAGTAATACGGCCAAGCCAAACCAACGGCATAAAGTCGGGCGCCAATTAACCCAAAAATAATAAGGTAGAAACCAAGATTAAATATTTCATCGGTTGTAATATTAAAACGACGGCCTAAAACTGAAACAACAATTAAGCCGACAATGACACCGGTTACAACAAAAAGCCCGTACCAATGAATTTGGAGGGGCCCCAGCGAAATTAAAATTGGACTCGGTAAGAAATGGTGCAAAAAATTCATAAAGATATTTTAGCACAGTATTGCAAGATAAAAAAAGAAGGCCCAAACGCTGGAAAGCGCCGGGCCACGTAAAATTGCACAAAGTACTGGATTTAGCGCGCGCTGGCCATAGCACGTCGTGGACAGGATTGCCTGGAGTTGGATTTCCGTCCAGGTCGATAAATCGTGATTATGAGCTTCGCACCCACGTCCGCCGCCCGAGCCCTAGCATCGGTCAGTGCCTGTTCCGTGTAACAGACATCTTCAACATCCTTACCGGTAAACTTGTTGAAATACGTGACAAAACGTGGCTTCATACATAGTCCTCCCTTGATTCCTACATTAGTGACCGACGACAGATCATTAAAGTGTTATAATCAATCCTCCACAGTTTAGAGCTCGGCCTTCGGCACCAGACGCAGCGACAATCGCTTAACAACCGCCACCGGATCAGCACCAACAAAGGCAATCCCCTTGAAAAAAACCAGTGCCCCCCGAATCTCATCAAGCTCTACTTCGAGCCTGATAGTATCACCAGCTTTAACAATCCTGGTGAATTTGGCTTCGCCCGGGATTGGGTCGCAGTCTTGAATAACCCTTCCCACCAACGGGTTGCATTGTCCATACTGTGTTGGCGATAACTGTGAGAACAGAATGATCGCCGCCTGACCGATCGCTTCGGCCGTGTGACATCCCGGAAAGGCCCAATGATGTCCGAAGAGATCCCACCAACGAACATCGAATTCAGCCACCAAACCTCGATTGACAAAGTCGATAGTGACCACGCGGTGAATAAACAGCATCGGCGGCCGGTGTGGCAAAATTCGACGCACCGCCCGGCTGTCCATGGCCACACCAGTTGATCCTTTGCTCGGCAACCAATTCGGCAACCAGTAGAGCGGTAAAACGGCCAATATTCTAAGAAATCCTAACACGTGCATACGACCCTCCTTAAATGCACTTACTGCCCCAATCAAATCAAAGACACAATTGAAATTTCGATTGTAAAACAGCGTTTATAACTTTGAACTCTACAAGAATATGGCTATTTTGTCAAACTAAAACGCCTCAACTTGGCTGAGGCGATTTTTTGCTATCTTTATTTTTTTCGCCGCTGTAATTTTTTTTCTTCGGCTAAAATGGCCAGTGTCGTTTTAATAACGGTGTCAGGATTTAAAGAAATACTATCAATACCTTCACGCACCAAAAATTGGGCAAAGTCGGGAAAGTCGGACGGCGCTTGACCGCAAATACCAATTTTTCTCTTTCGCTTTTTGGCGATTTTAATAACTTGGGAAATCAGTTTCTTGACCGCGGCGTTGCGTTCGTCATAAACATGAGAGACAAGCTGACTATCGCGATCAACGCCTAACGTCAATTGTGTTAAATCGTTTGAACCAATAGAAAAGCCGTCGAAAATATCACTGAACTCCTCGGCTAAAATGACGTTGGACGGAATTTCGCACATCACATAGAACTCCAGCCCCTGCTCCCCTTTGTTCAAACCGTATTTTTTCATCACCGCAATGACATTTTTACCTTCTTCCACCGTGCGACAAAACGGCACCATTACCTTAATATTGGTAAAACCCATAGCATTTCTGGCCTTCAACATCGCTTTGCACTCAAGGCCAAAAGCGGCTTCATAATTCGACGAATAATAACGCGAAGCGCCGCGCCAGCCAATCATCGGATTGTCTTCGACTGGTTCAAACATTTTACCGCCGATGAGGTTGGCGTATTCGTTCGATTTAAAATCAGACAAACGGAAAATAACATCTTTAGGATAAAAAGCCGCGGCAATTTGGGCAAACCCTTCGGCGAGCTTATCAACAAAATACTGACTTTTATTTTTGTAACCGGCGGTTAATGCCAAAATCTTTTTGCGCGCGGCCGGATCTTTTAATTTATTAAAATGCAACAAGGCTAACGGATGAATTTTAATATGATTATTAATAATGAATTCCTCGCGCGCTAAACCCACGCCATCGTTAGGAATAAACGACGATTGAAAAGCAATATCAGGTTGACCGACATTCATCATAATCTTGGTTTTGGGTCGCGCTAGTTTTGCTAAGTTAGTTTTTTTAATGACAAATGGCAACACGCCATGATAAACATACCCGACTTCGCCTTCAGCGCAAGAAATTGTTACGGCCTGGCCAGTCTTAATTTTTTTACTGCCATTTTCGGTACCGACAATACACGGGATGCCGAGTTCGCGCGACACAATCGCCGCATGGCAAGTTCGCCCGCCGCGGTTGGTAATAATACCAGCGGCGATTTTCATAATCGGCTCCCAGTCCGGGTCGGTCATATCGGTCACCAAAATTTCACCGGCTTTAAATTCGGATAAACGCTTAGCGTCTTTAATAATTTTAGCCTGGCCCGCGGCAATTTTAGTGCCGACCGGCGAACCAGTGACAATAACCGTGCCCCGTTTTTTAAGCTGATATTCTTCCAACACATTTTTAGATTGGGTCGCGTGCACAGTTTCGGGCCTAGCCTGAACAATAAATAATTTGCCAGTCTCGCCGTCTTTCGCCCACTCGATATCCATATGCCGCTTGTAGTATTTTTCGATTTGCACGCCCCATTTAGCCAACGCCATCACCTCTTTGTCAGTTAAGATAAAACTAGTTCGTTCGGCGGCGGTAGTGTTGATATTTTTGGTTAATTTACCGTGGCGATTATCATAAATCATTTTTAAGCGCTTGCTGCCAAGCTGACGCGAAATAACAGCATCAAAACCTTTTAATAAAGTATCTTTAAAAACATAAAATTGGTCGGGGGTGACACGGCCTTTAACAATATTTTCGCCTAGCCCCCACGAGCCATCAATTAAAACCGTTTTTTCAAAGCCGGTTTCAGTGTCGAGGGTAAACATCACACCCGAGCAAGCTTTATCAGAGCGCACCATTTTTTGAACACCAATTGAAAGTCCGACCTCAAAATGATCAAAGCCTTTATCTTGGCGATAAGAAATAGCCCGGTCAGTAAACAACGACGCCATACATTCGCGGCAAGCCTTAAGCAATTCCTTGGTTCCCGTAACGTTTAAATAAGTTTCCTGCTGACCGGCAAAAGAGGCGTCGGGCAAGTCTTCGGCCGTGGCCGAGGACCGAACGGCGACATCGACATTTTTGCCATATTCTTTTTCTAATTGACGATAAGCAATTATGATTTGCGCTTCGAGATCGGCTGGCAGTTTGGCGTGCAAAATCAGCGAACGAACTTGCTGACCGTGACTTTTTAAATTACTAATGTTGGCAGTATCCAAATCCTTAAGCACGGCTCGCAGCTTGGTTTTTAAACCTGACTGTTCAAGTAAATAAAAATAGGCTTGAGCCGTGACCGCAAACCCATCTGGTATATTGATACCTTTAGGCTTGAGCTGACGAAACATTTCGCCCAAGGACGCATTTTTGCCACCAACTTTGGGAATGTCGCGAATTGATAATTCATTAAACCAAAGAATATATTTTTTATTCGCCGACATAAAATTTTTCCTAATGATTTAAATGGTTTCAACCTTGATCAGGTTGGTTTGGCCCAAATAGCCAAACGGATGGCCGGCCGTAATCACCACCACATCGCCAGCGGCAACTAATTTTTTAGCTTTAAGTAATTTTCTAATCTGATTAATGATTTTGGTGAGATTAGCATCAAACGGCAAACAATACGAGCTAACACCCCAACTTAAACAGAGTTGATTTCGAGTTTTTTCAGTCGGCGCCATGGCCACGACTGAAATACCTGGTCGATATTTGGAGATTGACCGCGCGGTAAAACCGGAAGTTGTGGCACAAACAATTAATTTAGCATTTAAATCAGCGGCGATATCTTGAACAGCAAAACTGACTGTTTCGGTAATCCCGCCAACTTTTTTTAAAAGTTCCTTAATTTTTTCGTGTTCGACAATTTCCGTTTTTTCAACTTCGTGAGCAATTTTAGCCATCACTTGAACCGCCTTGAGCGGATATTTCCCCGTAGCCGTTTCGCCCGACAGCATAATCGCATCAGTGCCGTCTAAAATAGCATTGGCCACGTCGGAAACTTCGGCGCGCGTTGGCACTGGATAGCGAATCATTGAATCAAGCATTTGCGTCGCGACAATGACTGGTTTTGATTCCTGGACACAGCGCCGAATAATTTTTTTCTGGATTAATGGTAAATCTTCAAGGGGAATCTCTAAGCCTAAATCACCGCGCGCGACCATAATTCCGTCAGCGGCCGCTAAGATTTCCTCAAAATTCTTAACCGCTTCCGGTCGTTCGATTTTCGCAATAATTTTAGTAAACGTTCCCGGCCAATTGCCGCTCCGTTTCGGCTTTTTAAAATCTTTCATCTTACGGCCGAGCTTGACTTCGATACGGCTAATTTCTTTGCGCAAATTAATAATATCCGATGCTTCCTTAATAAATGACAAAGCGACGAAATCAACATTTTGCTTCAAGCCAAATAATAAATCCTCCCGATCTTTAGCGGTGACTGGCTCAGCCTTAATTGATGACTTGGGAAAATTCATGCCCTTATTGGAATAAACAATATCCCCAACTTTGACCTTGCAAATAATGGCTTTATTTTTTATCGCCTCTACCTTTAACTCAATTTTTGCATCATCAATTAACACGGGATCACCAGGTTTTACATTTTGATAAAGTTCAGGAAACTGAATGGGAATATAAGTTGAAGCGTCCTTAAGCGCCAAACGATAATTTTCCGGAACCAATGATATCTGTTGACCAAGTTGTAATTTAATGCCATCTTTGGCAACGCTACCGATTCTGATGCGCGGACCTTGCAAATCCTGCAAAATGGCCACGGGTGAATTGAGCTTGGTGGCCACCTGACGTAAATTGGCAATCAACATCGCGTGATGTTTATAACTGCCATGCGAAAAATTCAGCCGCGCCACATTCAAACCCGCCTTAACCATTTTTTCCATTTTACTTTTTGATTCCGAAGCCGGACCAACGGTGCAGACAATTTTGGTTCTTTTCATAGTTTAATTTGATGAACCTAAAGTTTGATCGTTTTAATTATCCAGTTGCCAAAATTCTGGGCCAGACTGCCAACAATCGGCAACTCCCATTTTTCGCCCTGCAAACTCTTAATAATTCCAACAATCGCCAACACCGCCACTAAGATATTAGCCAACCAGCCTAACACCGGAATAAACATAAAAACCACTGATAATAAGGCCAGTAAAGCGCCCTGACTGGCATGAAACCTAACGTACTCATTATCTTTTCTTGCCGCTAAGGCAACTAAACTTAGAATCCAGAGGTAGCCAACGGCACCCCAGATTTTTTCTTCCGAATTATTTTTCTTTACTTCGGCCATATTTTTTATAATTACTTAATTAAAAGTAAGTTAATTATACCACAAAAAACCTTGACAATAAAGCCAATCAATGATATCATGATCATTCGTGTCATAGCAATAACCGCAACAAACAACGGAGGGTCTATGCTACAAACGAAACCGAAACCGTCGGACGAATGCGCCCAAGACTGCAACTGCAGTCGTTGCCTAAGCAAAGCACTTGTGGCAATACACGGGGGGTTATTGGGTGCTATAGCCTGTGCCATTGGCTTGGTGCAACCGAGCTAGTAGCCACGAAACAAAGCCGAGGGAGACGCAAGTGCGATCTCCCCCGGCTCCTTTTTTACATATTCAATTTTTTTACATCATTCCCATACCGCCCATTCCCGGCATACCGGCTGGCAAATCATCTTTCTTTTCCGGCAAATCAGTTACCACGGTTTCCATCGTAATGAGCGTTGAGGCAATGGATGAAGAATTTTCCAAAGCGGTCCGCGTCACTTTCATCGGGTCAACAATTCCCGCTTCGAGCATATCAACTTTCTTCATCGCACTGAAATCATAGCCTGAGTTAGCGTCTTTAAGATCTTTAATCTCGTTTAAGATTAACGAGATATCTTTAATACCGGCGTTAGCGGCAATCTGACGTAAGGGCGCTGACAAAGCTTGCTGAACAATTTTAGCCCCAATTTTTTCATCGTCAGTTAATTCAACCTTAGCCTCTTTCAATAAATCATTTAAGGCGTTGGCAATTTTTACTAATGCCGCGCCGCCACCCGGGACAATCCCTTCGGCAATAGCGGCCTTCGTCGCGTTGAGCGCGTCTTCAATTTTGAATTTCTTTTCTTTCATTTCCGTTTCCGTGGCCGCACCAACTTTAATCACACCAACACCACCAGCTAATTTAGCTAATCGCTCCTGAAGTTTTTCCTTATCAAAATCCGAAGTTGCCAAATCAATTTCTTTTTTAATTTGACCGATGCGATCTTCAATCGCTTTCTTTTTACCCGCCCCGTCAATAATGGTCGTATGATCTTTAGTTGAGATAACTTTTCGGGCGTGACCTAAATCTTCCAAAGTTGTATTTTCGAGTTTCATTCCGACTTCTTCCGAAATGACCTTGCCCCCAGTCAGCACCGCGATATCAGCCAACATTTCCTTACGTCGATCACCAAAACCCGGCGCCTTAATGCCTAACACATTGAAGGTACCGCGAATTTTGTTTAGCACAAAAGTTGGCAAAGCTTCGCCCTCAATATCGTCGGCAATAATTACCAACTCTTTTTTACCACTCTGAGCGACTTTTTCCAGTAACGGCAAAATACCTTGAACCGAGGAAATTTTCTGATCGGTAATCAAAATCGCCGACTCGTCATATTCGGCTTCCATCCGTTCAGCATTAGTTGCCATATAAAGCGAGACATAGCCTTTATCAAAACGCATTCCTTTAACCACTTCTTTTTCCAAACCAAAAGTTTGACCTTCTTCAACGGTGACCACACCGTCATTGCCAACTTCTTCCATAATGTCAGCAATCATTTGTCCAACCTGAGCATCGAGTGAGGAAATAGTGGCGACTTGGGCAATTTCTTTTTTATCTTTAATCGGCTTGGTAATTTTTTTCAACCCCTCAATGGCAACAGCGACGGTTTTTTGAATGCCACTTTTCAAGGCCACCGGATCAGTGCCGGCCGCGACATTTTTCAAACCTTCTTCAATCATCGCTTGCGCCAAAACGGTAGCCGTGGTGGTACCATCACCAGCCACGTCATTAGTTTTTTCGGCCACTTCTTTAATTAACGATGCACCGACATTCTCGAACTTGTCTTCCAGTTCAATTTCTTTAGCGATGCTGACACCGTCATTAGTAATGACGGGTGAACCGAAACCTTTGTCTAAAATGACATTGCGCCCCTTCGGACCCAAGCTGACTTTGACCGCATCAGCGACTTGGTCAATTCCCCTTTTCACAGCGACGCGCGCCTTTTCTCCAAATAGTAATTGTTTAGCCATAGTTAGAATGATTAGAATTAATTAATGACAACGGCTAAAACGTCGTCGTCAGACAAAATTTTATATTCGACTTCGCCAAGCTTTACCTCTTCACCGGCATATTTACCGAACAAGACAGTATCGCCTTCCTTAAGTCCGCGCGTTATAATTTTCGCGCCATCGCCGATCGCCACAACCTTGCCCTCGGCCTTTTTTTCCTTATCGACAGTTTCCGGCAAAATAATACCAGACTTGGTGGTTTCCGCTTCGGTTAAAGGTTCAACCACGATGCGATTACCTAATGGTTTTAACTTCATAGCTTTAGCTCCTTAAATTATTATTAAACATTGGACATAATTAGCACTCTAAATTATAGAGTGCTAGCTACCTATCAGGTTAAATTATTTTAAGATGACTGTCAAGTGATGTCAATCAGCCCAAGCGATAATCAGCTGGGCGGAAAAAACAGAGAGTAAAGCTATTTTTTTTCAGCATTAATCAGACGGATATTTATTCCGACAATCAACCAAAAAAATAGCAGACCACAGTACAATGTCCAAAAATAATGATCCACCAGGCCAATAATCAAAGCACCTAACAGCAAGCTAAAGGCCGTTACCGTTTCGAGGTTGTTGAGATATTTAAAGGAATAAAAAAGTAATAAAAATATTAACAGCGTGAAAATAGATCCACCGATCAAACCGAGTTCAGTGAAGGCCAATAAATAAATATTATGAACCGGCTGATAATAATACCCCGGCCAGGTCGAATCAATATTACGATCAATAGCCAAGGTGTAATTATTGATACCATAACCGCTCAGTGGCCGCTGCGAAATTAATTGCAGGGCTTGTTCGGAATAAGTTAAGCGTTGTTGGATTGAGTCAACTTCGTTGGGTTCTATCCCCTCCAGTCTCGTCAGGAGCGGGTCAACTAAATTAAAAGCGAGGATAGCAATAAGTAGGACCACTAAAAATAAAATTTTGGCGAAATAATTTTTCTCAAAGCCACTCGGTTTTTTGATAAACCAACCACCGAAAATAAAGAGACCAGTAATTAACGCCAGCCACGCGGAACGCGAAAAACTAAAAAACAAGGCCGGCAAAATGATAATTAAATTAGTGGCCACAAAAATTCGACGACGACGACTGGCGTTTTCAAAGGCCAGAAAAATTAAAAAAAATAATCCAGCCGCCAAAAATCCACCCAAAATATTGGGATGAGGAAGGCTACCATAAGCCCGCAGCCAGCGCTCATTTGAAGTTTGTAAAATTATTGAACCGCTAATGTTAGGAAAATGGGAAGCGAGCCCCAACCATTTATTAGCAAAAGTGTATTGGCTAAAAAATTGCCAGCTGGCAAAAATACTCTGGAGCGACGATGATAAAACCCAAACAAAAGCCAGGCCCGAAAACGTAATCTCGTCACGGCTAACTTTTGGCTTAAAAACGACAACTAAAGACATTAAGGCAATGGCCTCAACTAACCTAACCCAACCATACCAAGCCAAACTCCGATCAACCGACCAAGTCATTGAAACCGCGGCAAATAATAAAAATAACACCACCAACCCATAAATTATCACGGCTGGTTTTTTAAGCCCATGAAAAAAAAACTCTAAACTAAAACTTGGCTTGGGATGAACTGAAAAAAGCCAGGCCGCATAACACAATAAAAGTAGCCACAATAAAATTTCCGTGCCATACAAGCTCATTCTTCCATATTCCCACACAAAGCCATTTAAAAAAGCATCCTGCCAAATGAGACGCGTTTGCCAGGGCAAAAAAAACAACAAAGTATAAAAACCAAATTTAATTATCCTTGAGAGGCTGAGCATTAATCTTGCGAATAAAATTAGGTGGGTTACGATAGAAATAAATTACCGTCGCGGCTAAAATAGCCCCCAGCGTATTGAACACGAGATCCAAAGCATTGTTAGTATAATCACCAACTTGATCCCAGGCGTTGAATGTCATCGCGCCAATAAATTCAACAATTTCGACAATGGTTCCCATCCCCATCGCCATCAACACCAAAATAAAGGAAAAAATAAAGTATCTTTTTTTAACCCTTTCATCAAAGACTAAGTTTAACAAACTGTATAACGTCAAAGTGCCAATAAACGCGCCATAAGTATGGACAAAATTATCATAGCGGAAAATACCGGGGATGATATAATAATCATAAAGCCTGACGTTGCCGTGCAGATAAAAATTGCCACCGAGCAAATGAAAAAAACCCATCAATGATAAGTTAATCAAAATAAAAAAAGCCAGATGGAGTTTCTGGTGAATGGTAAAAATTAAATAAATGATAAATGAAATTAAGAAAGTATAATAAAGGAACTCATAATTGGCGTTAATAATACTGTTAAAAGTAAAGGCAGCCAAATAGACAACAGTAAAAGTAAAGACGAGATAATTTTTTTTGCTGTTTAAAAAATTGTTCACAAAATTTTCAAATTAGCGCATGATTGGTACCAGCGATTGGCATATTCCAGCCGGCGATCATTTTCATGAAACTTAAGCATCCGTTCCGAGATGACCACCTTGGTATTTGGTTGGGTGGCGACACTCTTTTTATTATAGGACATTTTAGTCAACTGAATCAATCTAGCTATTTTTTCAGCCGCGTCACCTAAGCGACCACCAAAAATCCAACGACCCAAAGCCTGCGAGCTGGCGGCCATTTTATAACGGCTGGCGAAGCGGCGGCCGTTGGCCTCCACACCATTAAAATGAGGCAGATATTTTTTTAGCCAAGCGTTGCTTGCCAAAAATTTATGATAAACATCATTATTAAAAATTGGAAAAAGCGTCGCGGACCAATAGATCAAATATGGGTCCGGGTCAGCAATGGCAATATCACTAAGATCAAGTTCAGTATCAATAATATAAAAACTTAAACAAACACGGTTGCTGATTTTAGCACCATGGCGGCGCAAACCCAAAGCATTAGCTAAAACAGTGACAATCGCGCGCGTAAAATAAAGCCGCCCATTTTTGACAACAACAAAAAAATCAATATCACTTTTCGCGGAGCCGTTGTTGTAACTGACATTATTACAAACGGCAATCATTTCAATGAAAGGAACCGTCGAAAACCACCGCGCCACTTTTTTTGCAATCGCAAATTTTTTTTCCGCGAACTGATAACGATCATAGCGAACTGAGATGATGCCAACACGCTGGGGTAAAAAATATAACCCAAACTTCTGCTCAATGATATTTTCCGATATTAGCAGTTGTAAATCAGCCAGCAAGTCTGAACTCAAATATAGCTCGCTTGGCTGCCAGAGCCAGCGGTAAATTTCCAGCCAGGTTAAAGGATAATCAAAAATATCAAAATAGGCCAAGGTTTTTAAAATGGCTTGCTGATTATGACTAAGCTCAATCATAATCTACTCCCGACTTAGGTCGATCAATTCGCAATGGTTCGATGGTCTCATCAACACCGGAAATTTTGACGACATCTTTATCGATTTTTTTCAATTCACTTTGAGATGTATTATAAGTGTTAACCACGGTGGCCAAATTATTACCTAATTTTTTGGTGTACTCATCATAGGCAGCTAAATGTCGCTGTAATAATTCAACATTTTTAATTATTTGCTGGGTCTTCTTTTCCAGATTTAACGCATTGAGCCCTTGCAAAACAGTCTGCAGATAAGCGGCAAAAGTGGTTGGCGAAACAATAATGACCTTTTTCGCCCGAAAGGCATAATCAACCAAGTTGCGCGTATTAACCTTAACCGCCCCGATTTCGTTAACCAGCAAATCGTAGTAAATTGCTTCGGCGGGAATAAACATAAAAGCAAAATCTAACGTCCCCTGGCTGGGCTTGATATATTTGCTCGTCTCATCAATTCGCTTTTTTAAATCATTTTTAAAATCATTCTCTAAAACCAGTCGGCGCGTTTCATCCCCTTCGTCAATAATGCGCGAATAGTTCTCAAGCGAAAACTTCGCGTCAACCGGAATAATGCCGTCTTTGGTAAAAATGGCCGCATCAACAATATCACCATCGTCAAACTTATACTGAATTTTGAAAGCCGTCGGCGGCAAAATATTTTCCAAAACCAATTGCAAACCCGCTTCCCCTAAATTGCCCCGTTGTTTTTGACTAGTCAAAACGCGCTCTAAATTTTTGATTTGATCCTGAACCCCCATCACCTGCTTATTGGTTTCCCGCAGACTGGTTAGTTCCTGAGTTAAAGTTTTGATGATATTTAGATTCTGGTCGGAATGTCGCTGAATGGCTTCGGTGGTTTGCCCCAGCTTATTGTCTAAAGTTTTGGTAATCTCATTAATCTGCCCTTGCAGCATCAACATTGACTGATCAGCTCCTTTTTTACCGCTGAGATCGGAAACTTTTTTTCCAAACCAAAAAATGACTAAGAATAACCCGACAACCAAAACCGCAATGATGCCGACCAGTAAATTATTATCCATAAAGATAGTTAAATTATTATTGACAATCTACCATATTTTCAGTACAACATCAATTGACATTGACCCGATATCATGGTATTTATATTAGTATCGAAAATAAAGCTTAGGGGTGTTAAAATAATCTTTTAACCATATTAAAGTAAAAGTAAAAATTTGGTTAATTAAGATCATAGCCAACATTCTTCGCGGCTTAGCTAGTTGGAAAGAAAAGAATCCGAAACTCATCAAGGTTGCACTTAAGCCGCTCGGCAAGGTTGGGCGTTTTTTGTTATTGGCAATTATTCTGCCCCTTTATAAAGTAACAGTAAACCTAAAAAAAATTGCCACGAAATTTTATTCGCCACAAAAAATCAGACACAAACTCATCCACCCTTTTTCGCGGCGGTTCTTAACTCATCTGATTATTATTCTAATGGCCTTGTCTACCATCGCGGCCAATCTTAATGCTTACGAAAACCGCAGCGACGAGTTCGATCAATCCAGCGTCGTCGCAGCCTTAGTTTCCGAAAATGATTACGGGGTAATCGAAACGGAAGGGCCAATCACCACCACCAAAAAAATTACCAGATATTTGGGCCAAACGGCGATTGAAAGTAAATCGCAAATTGTCGAACAAAACGGTGAAACACCGCCGCCAAGTGTTAGCGGTAACGCTCTGGTTCAGCCAATTTTATCCCCGGCCGAAGAAGCCTTAAGAAATCGTAACGAAACGATTATATATGTTGTTGAACAAGGCGATACCATTTCACAAATTGCCGATAAATTTGCTACCACCATTAACACCATCTTGTGGGAGAACAATCTAACCGGTTATAGCTTAATCAGACCGGGTGATAAGCTTACAATTTTACCGGTTTCCGGCGTTCGACATAAAGTCGCGCGCGGCGAAACCGTGGCCTCAATTGCCAAAAAATATGGTATCGACATTGATAAAATTCTTGATTATAACAAATTGGCTTCGGCCAATGATATTAAGATCGGCGAATCATTAATGATCCCGGGCGGCGCCAAAATTATCGCAACCGCGCCGATTGTTAGCTATACGGCCCCAAGTTATAAGCCACCAAAAGCGACTCAGACAAAACCAGTGACATCCTCGGGCAAAATGACTTGGCCAACCGATTGTCGACGAATCACCCAATATTTCCACTTAGGTCATACCGGTATTGATATTGCTTGCGGTATGGGTCATAAAATTTATGCCGCTGACGCCGGAAAAATCATCAAAGCCCAAGGTGGCTATAATGGTGGTTATGGTTTAATGATCATCATTGATCATGGCAATGGTATTCAATCGTTATATGGCCACTTAAGTAAAATCTACTACGGTGTTGGTGATTACGTTCACCAAGGCGACTTAATTGCTGCCATGGGAACAACCGGACATTCGACGGGGCCTCATCTTCACTTTGAAGTTCGCACTGGTTCGGTTCGGCGCAATCCATTGTATTACGTCAAATAAAAAAACATTCTTAACTTCAAGAATGTTTTTTTATTGGTTTTAATTTACTAACTTGCAACTAACTAATTCAACATTAGTAATCGGTTCGCCCGTAGTATTACGATCTAATACTCTAACGAGTAAATTGTCTTGATTGCTTAAGCCAAACTTACAAGGCTGCTTGGTAGAAATAATCAAGCACAATCACTAATTAAAATTTATTCATACCTTAACGCTAGTAAATATTAAATTTGGCCGTAAAACAAAAGCCCCGCGGTTGAGCGGGGCTTTTTAAAATACTGATTATTTAGTAGGGTCAGGCTGGGTTGGGGATGGTGCGGTGTTAGTATTAGCGTTAGTATCTACATTAACATTCGCATTAGTATTGACAGCATTGACGTTGGCATTAACGTTAGCTCCACCCTGTTGCTGTTGTTGCTGATAAGTCTGGAACTGCTTAGTAACGTCAGCGATATCAATAACTTGAGGAATGAAATATTTTCCATCCTTAGTAACATAGACGGTCTGATCGGTTGGCTGACCATTAGTTGAAATCGACAGGGCTATTTCATATAAGCCACTTTTCTCGGTTGTACTCTTCAGCGTCGCATTACCGACCTGGGCACCGTAAACTTGATTGATAAAACTGATCAAATCAGAGCTGGCCTGATCAGATGACTTGACGACCATATTATCACCCTTAGTTGATTTTAGCGGACCAAAAGCGTAAACGCTGACGCCAATTAAAGCAATGGCAAGGACAATACTGATGATTACCCAAATGTTCATTGGTTTGGTCATCGGAGTCGGCTGTGGACTCGTAGTTGGACTCATAGTTTTAGTTACTATTAATTAATAGTTTAATAATATCAAATATATAATTAGTTCACAAGAGAGCTAAACAATATTTTACCAATTTGTCAACGGCTGACTAATCAGCCTTAGGACGATATTGTAACGCCTCGGCCACGTGATCAAACTCAATACTTTCCTTGGCCCCCAAGTCAGCGATGGTTCTAGCTAATTTAAAAATTCGAAAATAGGAGCGAGCCGACAAGCCAAAGTGGCTGACCGCTCGCTTTAAAAGCTGCAGCGATTTGTCATCAATTTGGCAAAATTCACTGGTCTGTTTTGAAGACAGTTCAGCATTAGCGACAACGCCAATACACTTAAACCGTTCAATCTGTAACTGCCGAGCAGCCTCAACCCGCTGGCGAATACTAACTGAATCTTCCGCTAACGTTTCTTCGGTCAATTTATCAAAATTGACCTTGGGCACTTCGACGTGCAAATCGATACGGTCCAGCAGCGGGCCGGATATTTTCTTTTGGTACTTGATGATCTGCCCAGGTAAACAGACGCATTGTCTTTCCGTATCAGTTAAATAACCACAGGGGCAAGGATTCATCGCACCAATTAAAACAAACTTGGCCGGAAATTGTAACGTACCAGTGGCCCGAGAGACATTAATTACTCCATCCTCGAGCGGTTGACGCAGATTTTCCAGCACGGACCTAGGAAATTCTGGAAATTCATCGAGAAACAAGATCCCGCGGTGGGCCAAAGAAATTTCTCCCGGTTTAGGCCAAGTGCCGCCGCCAACCAACGCCACCCCCATAGCCTGTATAATACTGAGGTGACAGACTATTGTTCTCAGCTAATACGGGTAGAATCCCTCTAATAATTAGCTTTTTTGCAGAATCATTTTTGAAAATGATAACTTCATCAATAATATTTTTTATGAACCGAATTTGTTCTTTTCTGTCTAATTTATCAAATCTTCTCCTAGCTAGTCTACAAAAATGATTAATATTAACTCTAATATCTTTTCTCTTATCTAACAAGGAAAGTCTTTTGGTCGAATCATCTTTTTCTTCTTCAAGCTCTTTGCAGCTTAAATCAATTTCTTCAATCTTGCTTATATAGTCCTCTTTGCTTAATAAATTATCAGCATACAAATCTAACAACCTCTGTTTTTTAACTTCTAAACTTTTAAGTTTTGCGTCTGCTTTATCAAATGCTTTGTTTAAAGACTTAGCGCCTTCGCTTTTAGAGCTTTGCAAAATGTCTATATGCTTCTTAATAATAGACGGTTTTAGTATTTTTTCTTTTAGTTCTTCCAATACTAAGCCGTCTATCATCTCACCCTTAATTGCCTGATTATCACATTTTTCAATATCAACCAACTTACTATGATTGTATGTCTTGTCTCTATAATTACATTTATAGTATTGATCTCCCTTCCAACTAACCCCCGAGTAAGTATGGTCACAAACGCCACACTTTATAACGCCCCCTAGAAGATACTTGTTGTTCGTATTTCTTAGGAGTTTATAGTTCCTTTTCAACTTACCCTGAACTATATCAAAAAGCTCCTGATTAATTATGGGAGGGATTGGAACCAAAATCCACTCAGATTTATCCCTCAGTCTTGAAAGAGTTTTGGCGTTCTTCGCATACCTTTCCTTTTCTATTCCTGATTCCACTTTTTCTGTTCGATTAAAATGATGATGCCCATAATAACTTTCATTTGTCAGAATCCGTCTAATAACACTACCTTTCCAAACACTACTACCTCTGGCCGTTTGGATGCCTTTGTTTTCTAAAATTTTAATGAGTCCCGTAATGCTAACATCTTCATAGGCGTATGTCTCATAAATAAATTTAACAACCTCTGCTTGTTTTTCATTGATTTTATAATACCCATCTTTTTGATCTGTTTTTTTGACATGGTCATAGCCAAATAGTCCGCCTGAATCAACAATTGCTCCCCTTCTAGCTTTCTCTCTCCTACCCCTCATCATCCTCTCAACTATTTTTGCTTTCTCCAACTCGTTAACAGCTCCGAGGACAGTTAGTGAAAATTTATTCTCTGGATTGTGAATATAGCTCTTACCTTTGATAATTATATCTTTGTTATACTTTAATAATTCTGAAATAATTATATTTTGGTAGCTTACATCTCTAGCGATTCTGTCGGCATCTAAAAAATAAACCACATCAAATAGATCGGTTTTAATATCATTTCTTAATTCATCTAAAGCTGGACGATCTAATCTTCCTCCAGACCAACCATTATCAATATATTCTTTAACTAAAATACTCCCATCTTTTTTAATCTGATTAAGAAGTTCAAATTTTTGGCTTTCAATTGTACCTTTCTCTTCCTGCAGGCTAGTACTTACACGAGCATAATAAACCGCTTTTTTCATAAATATTTTTTCCTTATCCTGCTCATTTTAGCAGCTCTCTCTTCTAGGGATATTGATTCATCCATTAAAATATCTTTTGACTCTTTTAGAAAAACCATCTTCTTATACTCCTTCTCGTCTGGGATAAAGTCTTTTAGATATACTAACGACAGAGATGCAATTTCTTTATAGACTTTGTCGGTTTCATCACTTAAAATAATTTTTAATGCGGCAATGAGAATTGAATCCGTACTATGCGGTAAAAGATTCTGATAGCCACCCCCAGGATGATCCTGTATACATTTACCAAAGTCTGCCATTATATTTCTTGCCTCTGTTAAAGTAATATCAAATTCATTCTTTTTTTCCATATCACTTATTTTTAAACTTATTGACAAAACTATCTAGATCCTTTCTGGTTATCCGCCACTGACTAGTTTTAGTGGCTTTAAGTTTGCAAGATTAAATGGTTCCAAAAAAATGATCCTCTTTACTACTTTTTCCTCGACTGCATTTTATTCAAGAGATATTCCTTTTCCAATTCTAGAGAATTTAGTTTAACTGTATAAAGCTTCTCTTCTTTCTTAATTTCTTTATCTATTAATTCTATCCTTGCCATAATATCCATAAATTCCCTAGGCCTAATCCTACTTCCTTTTTTGGGTAAAAAATTTTTTTCACCTGCAAGCTTATCCAAATCATCTTTTTTTACTCTCCATTGACCAAACATCTTAATGGCCTTTAGCTTGCCATTTTTAATGTATCGGAACACAGTTCTCTGATGAACTTTAACAATATCGGCAACCTCTTGAGTAGTGTATAGTTCTTGATTTTTCATATTTAATATGTACAACTCGCAAAATATGGATATATATCTACCTTTACTTTATCGTCCTTATTAAAATATTTTCCAATTTGAGAATCTCTATTAATTTGTGCTCTTACCTGAAAAGGATAAGATTGATCTGATGTTAATGATTCATTAATATCTAAAAAATTTTCTGCTAATAAAATTTTTCTTTCGTCATTGGTATATATTTTCAAAACAATACTCTTGAGATACTGGCTATATTTAGAATTATTTTTTAATAACCCATTGATCTCCCAATAAGTTAAATGTTTGGCAGGGTAATTTTTAAACCCATCTTTACAAACTATCGTGGCAAATAGAGGTTGATATCCAACACATTTTTCAGAATATGCATCTTTATCTTCTTGAAATCTATTCTCAACTACGTCACTGATATTAAATTTACATTTTAAATTTTCTTCATTGATTTTTACTATTGATAATATGGTAACGAAAAAAATAATTGCTATAAAAATTAAAGCTACAACAATAAATTTAAATTTTCTACTTTTAAAAATAGATTTAATATTCAAATCATTGAAATCGTTAACATTAATTAGCATTACTCCAATCACAACATTAGCGGCTATTATTATGTAATCCATAAATCTCCAGGTAAAAAAACTCCAACCACTAGCTAACCCCAGCAGAATTAAACCAGCTAACAAAATTAAAATAATACCTATACTTTTATTCATAAATACATAAATACATAAATATTTTTAGAATCTACTTATAACTATTGTATCATTTTGTCATATTATGTCAATTACAGCTTTCCACCATTCCCTTGTACCTTCTAGACCTATATTCAAGATTTAAACAGCGTCTACAACCCAAAATATGGCTTATAGGGTGCTTATATAGCTTGCCTGCCCTTCTGCTACATAGAGGGCATTTAAACCAGTATCTGAGCCCCAGGTAATGAATTTTACTAGTGGTTAATTCCACCTCATAACCATCTACCTCTGCCTGAGACTTAATGGCCAATTGTTTAAGTTCATTTTTAACCTTACCCAAATAATCAGAAATATCAATTGACTTACACTGATCAACTAAATACTTTTTTCCTAAATTATTTGGAGTTGTTGGTTTCATTCTGATTATTGTTAAACTGTTGATTTTGAGCAATAAAAGCATTTTTTGTTTTAACATTAACCTTTAACTCCGGCTGTTTTAGTTGTCTCAATGTTTCTAGGGCAGTAATAAATTGTCTATTTGCTCGATCTATCTCTTTGCTTGCAATACTTAAATAATTATTTAGTAGCTGAGTAGTGTACCCCATTTTGTTGGAAGTAATTAAACTTGTGCTGAATGTTAGATTTCTTGAATATGCATTAACTGCCAAGTCAACCAATGCTTTCTCGCTATACGATTTGCAATCAAATTCCTTTATCAACTTTTTCCGTAGGGTTTGAATTAAACCACGATTATCAACTTCCACAGCCCCCATTATCCCAAACCCGTTATCTAAGCCACAACATAAACTAATATTTCTGAACTCTTCCTGTTCTTCTTTGGTTAGTTTTTCTCTTTTAATTGCCAACTTAGGAAAAATGACCTCTGCAAATTTCCTTATACCCTGTTGAAAATCATAATTGCTACTAACGTTATTCATTAATTCATTTTCTGCAATTTTATAAGCTTCTCCACTGTCTATCTTTTTTTCCCATTCTTCAAGCTCTTTTTTTTGACTAATAGACAATTGATTGTTTATTTTTTTAGGTTTCTCCATATACTTTGTGAACGTGTGAACGTTGTGAACTTTAATTAGGGGTTAATAAATAGAATTTGGCTTATTTGAGTTTAGCTGAATTTAGGTAAATCATCCTTATCTACCCCTGTAGCAACGTTCACATCATTCACATGTTCACGCTTCTCACCCTCTAACAATTCATCTAAACCATATTTAGTAACTAGGTGAAAAAATCTTGTGTTATTCTTCTCATTACCCTCAACAATATAACCATCACGAGTTTTCACCGTTATGAACCCAAGCTTCTCCCGAATGATGTAACCCGTTTTCCTATTTGTTATTTTTTCTTTTTCTTCAACGGTGGCGTTATGCCTTTCAGTGATTTCTTTAACAGTTGGGCTTAATATCAACTCCTTTTTAAGCTCTATAATTGCCTCTAGAATACCAGCCTCCCATGTCATTCCCCGATCTGAGGTTAATTGCCTATTGTACTCTCTAATAAAGTCCTGCAACTCCTTGATAAGCTCAGAGTGCTCAATAACACTAGCCAGAGGTACAATGATTTGGTTTAAACGAGGCTCTATACTTTTATCAACCAACTCATGCTTAATCTTCTTAGAGCCATGGTTCTTAAAGCGCCACATTAGCAATTGGTTTCTTAGATCAAGCGCTCCTTTTTCAAAACTCTCAGGCAGGTTGATCGGGATGTCATCTCTTAACTTATTTTTATCCATTACCTCAACTAGAAAACGGCTCTCTAGAGCTTTATCCTGAAATCTACCCCTAGTCCCTATAATCTTAGGGCAGTAAACATTAAAGCTCTTAACATCAAAGCCATTTTTACCATCGGTTACACTTCGTAATACTGGAGTTCCACTTGCATAACCAGAGTTTAATATTTTAATTATTTCCATAGTAGTATCACTAAACTTCAAATCTGCTTCATCTAAAATTAATGTGCCTCTAAAGCTATCAATAATTCTAAAAACTGGAGAAACAGTAGTTGCCCCAGCAGTAAACATTGGTTTATAACAAATTGAACCAACAACTTTTAAAAGTCTTGATTTGCCTGTTCCATAATCACCTAGCGCTCGGAGGTAAGGTAGTTCATTAAAACAATCATAAACCCATGTAAACAAAACATAGTAAGACGATATTTTTTCAAAAAATGGACTTACGTCTAAGTATTTATGAATAAAGTTAGAAATGTTATTTAACAACTGTCTATCATTGCCATACTCGGCTGGATAGCTAGGGAATAGGATAACCTTATTTTTAACCAAGTCATTATTGGGTGGAAATGGTAATAGCTTAACTCTACCATCCTCTTTTTCGATATAATCCCTAGTATCAATTTCTCCGTTAAAGTACTGAATAAAACGAGTGGAGTTTTGATCTTCTGAATAAACCATTTCAACTAGACTGGCATCTTTAGGGTTTACCAAGGAACTGATAAATACTTCTTTAACTTTTGGCTTTGGGCTTTGAATCTTCATTTTCATTTAATTTAATTTTGTTAGTTAGTTCGTTAATTTTTTTACTTAGTCTATAAAAATCTCTTTTCTTTTCCATCAGGACAAACTCTAGTTCATTAGTTTCATCTAAATTCTTTATTAGCTCTTTATGCAAAAATCTGAGCAACTCATAATTTTCAGTTGTAAATTTAAATTCCATCATCTGCTAAAGATTATCTGCTTTATTATCTTATAGGAATCAAATAAAATTCTAGGATCGACTTTAAGTTCCCCTGCATAGTATTGCTTAACAATTTTTTCTGCTTCCTCTGCATTTTCGAATACAAAAAATAAGGAGTCTCCCTGCCATTCCGTAGAGTCCAATTTAAAACCAAAATAATAAATTACACTCGCTAGGTACGAATCCTTCGTTTTAAACAGCGGATTGATTGTGATTTTTCTGTTCATTTTCTTCGACATATAAATCTCCGTATGAAATTAATTGAGATAACGCTGAAAATAAGCGGCGCTCGGCCTCCTGAGGTGATATATCAAGCTTTTCATGGATGATCTCAAAGTTTGGAGTCATTTGGGATATAAAAAAATAACACTTTAAATAGTGTTACTTATATATATGGATTAAAAACCGGAAAAGTTTAATCCATAATTTTTTTTCTAATTTCAGCTAATATCTGAGAAATCCTTGCCTTACCTAAGCCAAATCTTTCACCTATTTCGTCACCGGTACGTCCGTCCAAAAACATACGCCAGATGGCTTGATCTCTCTCGGATAAATTATTGATTACCCCATCAATACTTGCCAGTAACCCCTCGTTTAACTTTAAGTTATTTTTTTCATCTTTTACATCAAACTCTATTTCTTCTTCATCTTTTTCGGTAGATAGTTCACTAAAATAATCCTCTTTTGAAACCTTATCATATTTTAGTCGTTTATCCCGAAAATATTCTCTTATTTTTGGTATAAAGACGTTTTCCCCAGCTTCTGAGTAACTTGTCCCTACTAAAAAAAATCTTAATGAACTGCTGTTGCCAGACTTGAATCTAAACCTTTCTGGCACCGTTTCATCGTCCTTAATAATTTTGATTGCAAAATGTATTGCATCATCAAGAGTCTCACTACAGTCAATATTTTTAATATCTTTAAAAATACTTTCTACCTGATAGTTCAATCTTTTATATAGTAAAGCTATTAAAATCAAAGCTGCAGCATCTTGTAGTAGTCTACCTTTACCTTCTCTCGCAGATTTTAATAAAAATGAAATAGTTAACTGGTCTAACAATTCATCACTCTCAAAAATATTTAAGTTTCCACTAATAGAAATATCTTTATCTTTAATCTCCCACGAACCCTCACTGCTCAATAACTGACTTAATTTTTCTGAACCTAACTTAATATAATCATCTGAATGTTTTTTACTTAACATCAAAAACGATGATATTGTTCCTAGCTTTTCGTTTAAATATGATTCTAAACTTTCTTCCGAGTCTTTGCCTCTCCCCTTTCTTATTACCTTAGTTTTTTTAGTATAGATAATATTTTTATAATCTTTTATTTCCCCATTTAAGATAATGGTCGGGCTATCAACTTCTATGTCGATTTGATAATGTGTTTGTTTAAGACTTGGCCACTTATATACTTTATCTAATTCTAAAAATTCATTATGCCAAGTGCTAAGAGGATTTGTCTTTGCAAGTATCTCGAGAAACTTGGAATTAATAACACCTTCTTCTATACACTTATCAATTGGATCATAAAGACTTTGAAAATTTTCCATATTAAATTAAATATTCATGTATAATGACGACCCAACCATCTGCCACCTTAAGTTTAAACAAGAAGGATTAAAAACTCAGATAAACTGCCTAAAATCAGATTTAGATGCATTGCAATTCCTTGCCGACTCAACAAAATCAATTATAAGATTTTCCTTTGCTTCTCTTGTGTAGAGAGATAATTCTTTATATTTTAAATTATCTATACGTAAATGACTTATATCATTTCTCAAATCTCTTAAAATATATAAAATCTCAACAAAATCATTTTTTCCTATAACACCTTCAAAAAATTTTATTTTTTCAGAAAAATATCTAGGGTTATTGATAACTGACCTATCTAAATTAATTTTATCAGTAAGCATCTGCTTAGCTCTATCAATTATATCTTCAGAAGAATCCTTTTCTGCTACTTCCCATGCGTGTATTCTAAATTCGTCTAATTTAAGTTCTGCGACATAAACTAACCAAAACACGAATGATACTGTATTAATCTGCTCATCATTAAATTTTAATAAAAATTTTACAATATTTTTAGTAAAATCATCAATGCTATTATCAGGCATACTTTTCATGGCTTCTTTAAATTTTTCTGAATCATGCATAACTTATTTGATTATTTCAATTATTATAAATCTTAATACACCAACAAATCTGTGTCCATAATACCAAAATTAGACAAATCAAAAACCCCCTTACGGGGACGCTATGTTGATTCTGCTTTATCGTGCTATGTTGGTAGGTTAAAAATAGTTCATTAACCTCAATAAGTCAAACCAGATCTCTTCACCTCTCCCTATGAGTTAGCCTAAGGATTCTATTTACTCGGAATTGAATTTTTTCTCGTAACTGAATGTCCATAACGGCTTCCAAAATAACTCTAGATAGCATAATATTACCTCTGTTTGACTTATGATGAAAATATTTTAACAAATACAAGTATGCCACCATTAAATCCCTAACGATAAGTTCTAGAGAAAAAAGCAACCTCATGTCAACAGAGGGCAACTGTGCCATATTACTATTATCTGGATAAGTAGTTACTTTTTTCTTTAATGTCAAAAAGTATTTACCATGAATAAATTTGTTTCTGTAATCAAAAAGATCTTTTAGATCTTGTTTTACATCCTTAAAGGCTTTGCCATAAAAATCACCCAACAACACCTCTACTCTTTGCATCATTAGTGTTTGACCATAATCACTTTTATGCACTGAGAAAATAGTTTCAATTAGTGTGACAATTTCTGAGCATTCTTTCGGCCAAGTTGTTACTGGCTTCTTGTTATAGTATTCGAATAATTGATCAAAAAAAACTAGTGCCAAGTGAACCCTCCAACGCTCATTATCCCATTGAGTAACTTCATCGGCGTTCCAGTTGGTTCCTTGGATCACCGGATAAATTTCTTTATAAAACTTTAAAAACCTTTTAGACATCAAAGACTTGTCTTCAGAATGAAACTGAGCTCTCTGATCTATAGCAAGTTTTCTAGTCATAATCCATGGTCCGGCAACAGTCACAGAAAAAGTGCATATCAAAGGTTTGGCCGTATAAAGATGGGTTATCATTCTTGGAATATATATTGATCCAAAACTTTCCCTATGATTGTGGGGTACCATCATGCCCCAGGCACTACATTTGTATAAATCGGTGAATAATTTATAGTCAGGTGAATTGGGAAAGTTTTTTATCAACTTTTTGTTCGGAAACTTAAATTTACTATTCATTAACCTCAAAAAATCATTCTGATTAATCTTTGCTAAATTAAAAAATTCAATGTTTCCAATCTTTTTGATAACATTTTTGTTAGAAGAAGAGCAGTCTGCAAAAGCTAAAAACATTTTTCCCATATACTATTCCAAAATATTTTACTACCCTAAATCTTATTACTTTAATAGAGCTCTGTCCATAATACTAGAATACCTTAAATTTCAGGTTAAATTTCTCACAATCTCAAACTTAACCCCTAATCTCTCTACCTTGCTATTATACACGCCACGCCCGATGAAGTATGATGCGGTGCCCGAAATGGCCGCTGGTTAATCAACGGTTGCCCGGGCGGCAGTAAGCCAGCGACGCTATAAATCCTAGTGACATCAAGCGCTTCAGATTTAGTCATTGACGGCAAAATCGTTACCGCAGTTTTGGCCAATAATGTTTTACCAGAGCCGGGCGGGCCATAAAATAAAATATTATGCCCACCGGCGGCCGCTATTTCCAACGCTCGTTTGGCCTGATGCTGACCTTTAATATTAGCCATATCTAATCCCCCGAATTCATTAACAGCATTAAAAATTGTTGGCGGTGGCTCAAATGGCTCAATGGCTATTTTCGATTTTAAATATAATGAAAGCTGCTCCAGACTTTTACAGGCAATTATTTCTAACCCTGAAACCAATGATGCTTCAGCGGCGTTAGCCAAAGGTAAAATTACTTTATTTATTCCTAACGCCTTGGCTTTAAGACAAATTGATAAAACGCCGGCCACCGGACGAAGTTGGCCGTCCAGCGCTAATTCACCGATAAAAAGTTGCTTCGACCATTTATCTTTTAACGACAACTGACTGCTGGCTACTAAAATACTGATTGCGATTGGCAAGTCATAAGCTGGCCCAACTTTTTTTAAATCAGCGGGAGCGAGATTAACAGTCACCTTGGTGCGCGGCATCGCTAAACCGGAATTTTTAATTGCCGAGCGCACTCTTTCTTTAGATTCGTCGACCGATTTATCCGGCAAGCCCACGATAAATATTCCGGGCAAAGCCGGCGAGGTGTCCGCTTCAACCGTAACTAATTCACACTCTAGGCCCAAGACCGCCGCCGCTAAAACTTTTGAAGACATAAAAAGCGCCCCTTAATAATTAGGTGCGCTATGTTGAATATTTTCTGAGTTGATATTACAAGATAATTAAAGCTTTGTCCAGTTAACTATTATTTTTACTTTTGACAGTTGCCAACAATAGTAAAAAAACTCCGAACGTAATCATGGCGTCAGCTAAATTAAAAACCGTAAACCAAGTAACGTCGATATAGTCGACGACGAATCCATAGTGCAACCGATCAAGCAAATTAGAGATGGCACCGGCGATAATCAAGCTAAGTGAAAAAACCGAAAACCAATTGAGCTGTTTAATAAAATCGACTAACCAGAAAATTAAAACAATCAGGATGACGATGACAAAAAATAGAATGGCGGTCTGATTAAATAAAATGCCAAAAGCAACACCATAGTTGGGCACCAACTTAAAATCCAAAAAAGGAATAATAAAACCCCCTCCGATTTTAGCGGAGGGATTTTGGGTAAACCAATATTTTAAAAACCGGTCAGCAATAAAAAAGAAAATGACCGGCAAGCCAAACAAAAAATATTTTTTAAGCATCAATCTATTCTTCACCGGTTAGACGTTTTTTACATTCAACACATGAACTCGAAGTTGGCCTAACCAACAGTCGTTGCTCCTCAATGGCCTGCCCACAATGCTGACAAGTACCGTAAGTTCCAGCTTCAATTAAGCCCAGCGCTTTGTTGACATCACGCAACTGTTTTTCTAAAACATGCTCCAGTGATAATCGATCGCCGTAGTCAGCAACCTCGGCCGCATTCTCGTCTTCATCATCGCCATACTTAGGAAACTCGGATTTATAATTATCCGAATTATCAACATCCGGTTTGGTAAATTCGGACAACTCCAAAGACAGTTTCTTTTTTTCAACTTCGAGGCTAGATTTAATTTTGTCTAAAGCTGCTTGATTCATACTAAAGATAATGATATCGCCGTCAGATTATTATGTCAATAATGGTAAAATCAATGGGATAAAAAGAGGGGCGCATTTAGCGCCCCAAATAATTTAATTTATGGCGAATGCACCCCTAGAGCTCTTAGCAGTCGCCTACACACTCAGTAGGCAATAAATCAAATTTGATTTACTCTCTACTGAATGTCTAGACACAGACTCCCAAAAGCTTACTTGTGCTTCTACTGACTGAAGCGCTCCTCTACCCCTCTTTGGTCAGAACTCTCTTTATGGGTTCTTGAACCGAAGTTTTGTTTTTGTTTTTGTGGGCCATAGTCAGTTTTATGACCTCGTCGATAAAAGTAGTAGAGAAGAAAAAAATTTCTCCAATTTAATTCTGGGGAAACTTTTCTATAATTTTCAAGTTTCAGTCTACAATCTAAATATATCATACATTATGGCTTATGTCAATATTTTTGACTTAAAAATAAAAAAGCGCTTTATTTTAGCGCCTTTTTCGTCTTTACAAAAGCTAAAAAAAATATTTTATTATTTAAATTAATATCAACAACTTATCCACAACTACTAATTTTCCAAGATACACCCACTAACCTTACTACCCTGATGATCGCTTCCCATAACTAGCCCCGACGGCAAATACTTATTAATGTCAGCGGACAAATTAGCAACATTTAAAATAAAATTTGGCGCCGCCTGACGACAACGGCCTAATGACAAAAGTGAAATACCGTCACCAACAAATATATTATTTAACAATTGGCGTGAATTAGCGATAGTTAAAATGCTACCATCATAACTATAGGCAAACTCAATTGGCAAAGACTTATCATTAACATAATAAACTTCGCGACTACTGCTATGATCAACTTGCCAGGGCCACAAATTTCGATCCAAAACCAATTCCTTAACCACTGTTTTATCTGGTAAAACTCTGGCAATTATTTTAGGATTTTTCTGGGCTAAATAATAAACGACTAAATCTTTAAGCAGGCTGACTTCACGGTCGCTAACATTATCAAACGTCAGGACATAATCGACGCCGAAAACAGACGGCGCTGAGGTCGGGGCAAAAACGGCGGTGGCCGGATGATTAAATAAACCTGAAATATCATCATTGCTAAAATTACCTGATGATAAGATCGGCTTTAATAAATCGGCTTGCGCTGTGAACAAACTAGAATCAATGCTTAGCCAGTCAGTCAAGACGTCACTGAGCTTAAAGCCAGAAATATAAAAAATAAAATTCTGGGGCAACACCGTTAAGGGAGAAGCGATGTTTAATAATTGTGATTTGTCCAAACGGTTGGCCGTAAAAACCCAGTGTTCAACTTTTTTGTTCAATGATAAATAGACATCCCGATTTAGAATTTTTACAAATCCCAGAGTCGTTTTTTTATTATCTAAATACTGATTTAAATTTTTGGAACTAAGAAATAAATTAAACTCCCCCCGACCAAACAAGTCGTGACTAATGACGTCATTAAGTGATAACTCAAAACCAGTTGATATTTTTTTAACTTGCTCAATCAGTGTCGCGTCCGAAGCGATGATTAAAATATTAGGACGCGGCTGCCAATAATTTTTCAATTGAGCATAGTCGTCAGCCGCAATACTGTGACGATCAAAAGCTAAAAATAAAATATAACCTAGACCACCAGTGGTATTGCTGACAACGCTGAAGGAAAGTTGGTTAGCCTGGCTGGTAAATTTTTGTCGAAAGTCAGCAGTCGATAAATTGGTTACTTCATTGGTCAGCCAATCAAGATTTTTAATTGGTAGATTATCGGCCGTATGAACTTGCCACGACCAAAACGATTGGCGTGATGAGAAATAAACAATGGAATTAGCCGGCGCAAATGCTATTAATTTATCGGAAACAAAAATCAACCAGCGCCCGAATAGGGCCACAGCTGACAAAAACAAAACCCCGGCCAAAATTAGCCAGATTTTTTTCAACATTTTTTGATACTTGCTAACGAAGGTCGAGAAAAATCTTGTTAAATTTCGGAAGGGGTCCGTCATTTAAATTTTAAGTTAATTTATTTTTTACTCATGAAGCGCGGACGGCGATCATCGCCGTGATCTTCACCCGGAGATCCCGCCGGTCGATCTGACATTGCCTTAAGGGATAAATTAACGCGGCCCTTTTCATCAATATTGATAACTTTAACCGTGACCGTGTCACCGAGATTAACAACGTCAGTTACTTTATTGACGCGATAGTGAGCCAGTTCGGAGATGTGAGCCATCCCTTCTTGTCCCGGTAGAATTTCGACCATTGCCCCGAAATCAAAGATACGAGAAACTTTGCCGGTAAAAACTTCACCAACTTCAATTTCCCGAACAATATTTTTTATCCATTCAACGGCACGCTTAGAACCTTCGCCGTCAGGACCAGTCACCATCACCATACCATCATCTTCAATGTCAATTTGAACGCCAGTTTCATCAATAATCTGATTAATGATCTTGCCGCCCGGACCGATGACTTCTCTAATTTTATCGGGATTAATTTTGAACGAAACAATTCTGGGAGCATATTTTGACAACTCCGCCCGTGGTGCTGCAATCGCTTTATCCATCACGGCCAAAATTTCCAAACGAGCTTGCAAGCCCTGCTCTAAGGTTTGTTTGATAACAGTCATTGGTAGGCCCTTGGTTTTAGTATCCAGCTGAATAGCGGTGACGCCATCCTTGGTCCCGGCAATTTTGAAGTCCATCCCGCCCGGACCATCTTCTAAGTCCTGTAAATCGGTTAAAACTTTAAATTGACCCTTGGCTTCGTCAGAAGCTAAACCCATAGCAATACCAGCCACCGGCTTACTTAAAGGCACACCCGAATCCATTAAAGCCAAACTGGAACCACAAGTTGAAGCCATTGACGACGAACCATTGGAACCTAAGACTTCTGAGACGACTCGAACGGTATAAGGAAATGATTCTTTGTCCGGCATTAATGGTCGCAGGGCTTTTTCCGCCAAGGCACCGTGACCAATTTCACGTCGACCAGGCGAACCAAGCCGTCCGGTTTCACCGACCGAATAAGGCGGGAAATTATAATGATGCATAAATCGTTTGCGTCCGGCTTCCTCCAGCCCATCCAAAAATTGCTCATCGCCAGGCGAACCAAGCGTCACCACTGACAAAACTTGAGTTTCACCGCGATTAAACAAGGCGGAACCATGAGTTCTGGGCAGCATACTAACTTCTGCACTCAACGACCGAATCTCCGTTAGTTTCCGTCCGTCAACTCGCTTATTATCTTCAAGGATAGCGCGCGTAACTTCTTGTTCAACATATTTTTCAAACAACGGCACGGCGGACTTGCGTCGGTCCTTACCAATGTTTTCTGATTCCAAATATTTCATCAACTCGTCTTTGGCCAGACTTAAAGCTTGCTTGCGCGAAGATTTTGTTGGTAAATCTTTAGAAAATAAAACGTTTGGGACATTTTTAGTAATCCAGTTAGTTGCCTTGTCAGTCATTTCCTTCTGCGCGGCAGTGGCGTCGGCATCAGTTACTTCCATTGTTAACTCGGCTGGGCTGATTTTTTCAACGCCAAGTTCAGCTGAGGCCTTATTGATTAAATCAATAATTGATTGAATTGGCTTAAGTGAAGCTTCAACACCGTCATAAACAGTTGCTTCGGCCGCTTCATGGCCTTCGGCTTCAATCATAATTACCTTATTATCCAAGCCGGCAACAATTAACTCGAGACTGGCGTTTTCGCGTTGGGCAAAAGTTGGGTTAACAACCCAGTCATTTTCCAGACGCGCCACCCGAACGCCACCAAGCGGTCCGGCCCAGGGAATATTAGAAATGGCCAAAGCCGCTGAAGCGGCAATTAAACCAACAACATCAGAATCATTTTCCGCGTCAAAAGACATCACGGTTAAAATAACCTGAACTTCATTTTTCATTTCTTTGGAAAACAACGGGCGGACGCAGCGATCAACTAACCGTGAAGTTAAAACTGCTTCATCAGACGGTCGGCCTTCACGCTTGATCCAGCGGCTACCTTTAATTTTACCAGCGGCATATAATCTTTCTTCGTAGTCAACCGACAACGGAAAAAAATCAACCCCTTCGCGAATACCACCCATCACCGCGGTAGCTAAAACAACCGTATCGCCATAACGAACGGTGCATGAACCATTGGCTTGCATGGCCAATTGGCCCGTTTCAATCACTAACTCTTTCCCGGCTAAATCAGCGGAAAAAATCTTCTTAGTCATAAGACTCCTTACCTTTGAGCTGACCTAACCGAACACGTTACTAGTACTTATCCCCTGCCTACACCAAGCAAGCGATAGCTACTAACAACGATTAGAGGAAAAATCAGCTTCAATAATTAATTATTTTTTCTTAAAAGGACGAATATCCGGAATCAATTTCATTTTTTTCTGATTATCAATCAGGTAACGTTTTGGATCGGCCCCTAAATCAATATAGTCATCAACGGCTTCAACCAATTTAGCGGAAGTCGTTTTACCGAACGCCAAAACTTCGACTTGGCAACCTTTGTTCTCTTTGAGATAAGTAACCAGCGGCAAATAATCACCGTCGCCGGAAACAATCACCACGCTATCGAGCTTGTCGGCCATTTTGATTGCATCAATCGCGATGCCAACATCCCAGTCAGCTTTTTTCGCGCCGCCGGCAAAAATTTGCAAATCCTTGGCTTTAACTTCAAACCCCTGATTAGACAGAGCACCAAAAAATCCTCGCTCTTCCTCAGATTCCGAACGAATAACATAGGCAATGGCCCGAATCAATTTTCGTCCAGCAATTGATGTTTTTAAAACCTCACCGAAATTAACTTTGGCTCCATACAAATTTTTAGCCGAATGATACATATTAGCAACGTCGATGAAAACGCCGACGCGCTGTTCTTTATGCTTCATCATATAATTATATTTTTATTTTTACTCTTCGCTTTCGGCCGTGGCCAAAACTTCTTGATCGGCTTCCGCCAATAACTCAGCTTCTTCTAAGTCGGCCTTCTTCTCTTCTTCCGTTCGGACGACTTTAATCTTTAAATCTTTAACAATCTTATCAAACTCTTTTTCATCTTCCCGACGAAGATAACTCAAAAGCCGGCGTCGTTCAGCAACTTTTTTTAATAAACCCCGGCGAGATGAAAAATCTTTTTTGTGTGTTTTCAAGTGCTTGGTTAACTCTTTGATTTCTTCGGTTAAAATCGCAATCTGAACCTGCGATGAACCAGTGTCACTGCTGTGGGTTTTATACTTAGCAATGATTTTCTCTTTCTTGTTCTTATCTAACATTTTAGCTTGGCCTTCCCCTAACGGCATCCAAGATTGGTCAAAGTGGCCGATCCGAGGTACCGTCAATTAAATTATTAGCAGCTTGACAGTATCATTATTTGCCAAAAATGTCAATAAAAAAAGAAGGGCCAGACTGTCGAATAACGATCTGCCCTCTAACTGACAAAGGTCAAAATGAAGAAAAAACAAGGAGTTATGTCCCTAGATGCGACTCTTACACGAGGCAACACCATATTTGGCGTCACCGCTAATGCGCATGGATCGGAGTCTAAATGAACCCAATTCATTGGCCAAAATGATCGCTTGGCCAATAGTGCTCCTTAATCGAGAACCAAGAGCGACGACGTTGTTTGCTTTAAACACTTTGGGAAAATGAACACCCAACGCAATGGCTTCAGCCGCCATAATAACCTTGCGATCCTGCGCTATGACGACAGACTCCTGGTCTTCCTGAGAATATGTGCCATCACTGAATTGGCGGCCAGTCTCCACATTGGTGAGCCACCAGGCACCATTTTCCGACACGAACTCATCCAAGATCTCAGCATCATCAAGCAGACTGAGACCCACATCATTGCCGTGACTTATCATATTGACCTGGATGCTAGCAGCCAAAAAACGACTACTAATGACCGGCAGCAAAGGCAGGTTGACGCCAACCATCGGTTTACCGGCGACTTCAGAAATCGCGATGTTTCTCGTGGCCTCCAACCGAGCCAGGATTGAATCAATGCCTCCTCGGCAGGTGGCTTTGTCTTCCGCAATGAGACTGTCAAAACGCTGGCGCAGAATGTCAAGATGCCTCTTGGTAATCTCCAGCAAGTCGGGAACCGTGAAAACAAGGTACTGTTTGCGCAGTGCCTCTCCGATCGTGGCAGAAACTTCGTCCACTTTGTCAAACGGCACTTCGTTGGACAAGCGTCTAACCGTGTCCTCTACAACCGCTGCTCTGATCATGTGCTTTTCCTCTCACATTTCACAGAAATCCAAAATTGCCACTGCTCTCCGTGGCCGAGATATTTCATTTTCAAACATCAACGCTAAAACAATAATATAATAATATAACATATTTAATGTCGACGGTCAATCATTTTATCGTTCGTTCATATAATCTAAGTGCAGAAATTTTAAACAGAATTAACTGCTAGGCAAAATTATTAAAGTGTCGTAAAATGAATTTATCAATAGACGATAAATAATAAATTCACCCCGAACTTGCTTCGGGGCCCAAAAATTCTGAATTAAATTCAGAATGACACCAGATGGATAAATTAATCAGACAATTTCTTGAGTACCTCGAGGTCGAAAAAGGACGCAGTATTAAAACGGTTGAAAACTACGATTATTACCTCAACCGTTTTTGCAATTGGGGTAAGGTCAGTAATCCGGCCCAAATCACAGCTGAGCTGATTCGAAGCTATCGACTATGGCTAAATCGCCAAACCGACAACTACGGACGAGGCCTCAAAAAATCAACGCAAAATTATCACTTGATCGCGATTAGGTCACTACTAAAATATTTGTCCAAACAAGATGTAAAGTCGTTGGCCCCGGAAAAAATTGAACTGGCAAAAATACCAGAGCGTCAAATTGATTTTTTAGAAGGGAATGATTTAGAAAGATTATTAGAGGCACCCTTAAAAACCGAGGAGAAAAAAATAATTCAGCTGCGTGATAAAGCCATTTTGGAAATGTTATTTTCAACCGGCTTGCGGGTTTCCGAATTAGCTAATCTCAAAATTGAAAATGTTAATTTAGACAAAGACGAATTCACGGTTCGCGGCAAAGGTGATAAATTACGAGTCGTTTTTTTATCCAACCAAACCAAACATTGGCTCAGACAATATTTAACTGGGCGCAAAGACCTCTCCCCTTACCTCTTGGTTCGCCACGATAAGGCGAAGGGCAAGACCGAACCAAAAAATTTAACGCCGCGCAGTGTTCAGCGCTTGATTAAAAAATATTCGCGCGACGCCGGCATCACCAAGCACGTCACGCCGCACACGATGCGCCATAGTTTCGCGACCGATTTACTGACTAATGGCGCTGATATTCGATCAGTTCAAACGATGCTGGGACATTCGTCGATTACCACCACTCAGATTTACACTCACATCACTAATAACCAGTTGCGCGAAGTTTATAAGACATTTCATCAGCGAAAAAGACGAAAAGATAGTTGACTTTTACCTTAAATTTTGTTAGTATCATTTTGTTTTATATCCCAGTAACTTCCACCGACGTCCCGCGGCGCGTGACTGCAGACGGACAGGCAACCGAAGACATAACTTAGTTATTAAAGGTAGATATTATCGCCAAGGTCCCAGTAGCTCAACCGGATAGAGCAACAGCCTTCTAAGCTGTAGGTTGCTGGTTCGAATCCAGCCTGGGACACCAAAATCAGTAGTGAAACGAGCCCCTATATTTCAACGGATAGAATGCGAGCTTCCGAAGCTTGTGATGTAGGTTCGATTCCTACTGGGGGCAATGCCAGCTAATAGCAGACAACAAATAGAAAATAGAATTATTAAGGTAAAAACTAAGATTATGATATGCTATTTGCGCTTAGTATTTGCAATAATGTAGTGGTTATAGTTTAGGGTAGAACAGAGGATTGTTCCACAACACTGTTATTTTACTTTCTTTGACAACTATAATATAATTAGGATATGGTAAGACGAGAATGCCAAGAATGTAAAAAAGAGTTCAACACAAAACCGAGTCAACTCAAGCTCGGTTTCGGCAAATACTGCTCAATGGGATGCAGCCGACAAGCACAAAAAACAGGCAAGTTTGTATTATGCTATACCTGTGAAAAACCAACGTGGAAAACACCCAAGGATTTAAAAAAATCAAAAAGTGGTTATTTCTTCTGTGGTAAATCATGCCAAACACTATGGCGTAATAAAAAGTATACTGGTAAAAATCATCCCAATTGGCAAGGTGGTGAATTCTCATATCACCGAATTATGAAAGAACATAATATCAGTGCCGAATGTAAGGAATGCGGAATGAGTAATAAAAAAGTATTGGTTATTCATCACGTTGATCACAATCGAAAAAATAACACGATTGCGAATTTAATGTGGTTATGCAGAAACTGTCATTACTTAATACATAACGGCAAAACATTTTAACTTTATGGTGGCCTTGGTGAAACGGTTATCACTCGAGTTTGTGGTACTCGCGTTACGGGTTCGATTCCCGTAGGCCACCTGAACCTGCGATTAAGGTCGTAGTTTCAGGAGAAGACATCTCCCCTATTTCGGGGAGGTGTTTTTTGTTATAATAAATACAGTATGAAACAAAATGTATTTTTAATAGCTCAAAACGTAAATATATATTTAGGCGATGGTAAGCACCAATTTGCCAGAACCGGAGATATAGGATTTTATCATTTAAAAAAAGCTGGGGCTACCGGCATAATTCTTGGTCACTCTGAATTTAAAGACGATCCAAAAATAGTTAATGAAAAATGGCAAGCTGCTTTAAAATACGGTTTATCCGATAATGTTGTCTTAATTGGAGAAGATTGGGATGACTTAAAAAAGGGTTGGGGTAAAAGTAGCACAAATGAAATAAACAAAATGAAAAACAAATTAAAAAATAAATTTTTATGTGTACTACACAACATAAACAAAGAAACTGCTAAAAAAACAGTCTTTGGATACGAACCGGGTTGGGGCACACGCGGTAGCGGAAAAAATAATGTTGCTCCCCCACAAGCTCCTCAAATAAACAGTATGTGCCTATTCCTGAGGACTTTGATAAAAACGAAATATGGTAATGATACAGAAAAAAAATTAAGAATAATATATGGCGGTAGTTCATCTCCTGAAAGGAGTAAGGAAATTATGTGCTCAGACAATGTTAATGGTCTAATTCTAGGCTCAGCGGGAACTACTACGGATTGGGTTAAAAAAATCGGATTAGAAATTCAACATGCCACGCAAAATAAAAAAAATGGCGTTTTAGTATTGAACTGGAAAGCTTATGAACTTAAGGAGTTTTATTCAAAATTTTTAAAGGTTATAAATAATTTTAATGGGAATATAATGGAAGTTTATCTTTCTCCAGTCGCAACAGAATTAGTAGAAGTAAAAAAGACTTTTAATTCTTTACTAGCTTTAAATAAATAGGTTCTAACGTCGTCCCCTCCTTGACCTGGACCTGTGACGTAAATCATAGCTCCAGGAGAAGACATCCCCGATATTTCGTCGGGGGTGTTTTTTGTATAAAAAAGAAGCCCGTTTTTTGGAGGTGGGCTAAACCTCGGTTGGTCAGTAAGGATTTTTCTCGGCATACTTTCGAAAACAATGGTAGCCAGACGGCGGCCTCCAAATTTCGAAATTCCTAATCCCCTTATAACGTGAGGTGCGAACGATAACCAAGTAGTTGATTTGGGAATCTTGAGGTGCTGCGTCTAGTATTGCACGCTGATAGTTTCTGGCTTCACACTCAGGCCAGCGGGGCGGTTCATCGTCCTTTACAGGGATTAACCGTTCAACGCTGTCAGAAGTTGTAACCTGAATGAACACCTTAACGCCCCTGGTTAGCTCAAAGACTGCTTTGTGAAACAGTAGATGAACATCCTCCCAGTGAGAGAAAACAGTCATCTCCACTTTTTTGCAGTCCCAGTAGCTTCCCAAAGCCCATAGCCAGGGAAAATCCCGCAACATTCGCCTCATCCCTTGAAGAGTCATATCCTGAACCTCCGTTCTTTGAGCTCATCCGAGCTGCTGGATATTCCCACGCGTATGTGAGAGTTAACTGCCAATCAGTTAACGTTCGACACTAACATAAAAATTTATTATTGTCAACAATAGACGTTAAAAATGACTTTCATGGTGTTACATTATCTAAAAAATTTGGAATATGAAAATTATTTAAACCACTAAAAATTAATTTTAATCCTTCAATGACATTATATAATCTAATTCTAGCATCGTCCCCATCTCGACCTGAACCTGCGATTAAGGTCGTAGTTTCAGGAGAAGACATCTCCCCTATTTCGGGGAGGTGTTTTTTGTTATAGATATTATTTTATTTGACCCCCTTAACAAAATCACCACTATCACTTATGCTAAACATAATAATCTTCAAGGCGGAGAGCTATTTTTAATCAAAGCAAAACCAGAGGAAAAAGATAAGTACCAAAATTATAGATATTCCCGGATATTAATATGAACAAAAATAACCCTATGACAGCTGGACAATCGACTGCTGAAACCAAAAAAAATCACAACCAAAATCATAAAAAGGAAGCGGTCGCTTTGAGTTCCATCCTGGCTGGCACCGCTTTGACTGGGACTAAATTTGTTGTTGGCATTTTAACCGGTAGCATCGGTATTATGTCGGAAGCCGCCCATTCCTTGCTTGATTTAGGGGCAGCTGGACTAACTTTTTATGCCGTCCGCTTTGGCGGCCAGCCGGCTGATGAAAAACATCATTATGGCCACGGCAAAATTGAAAGCGTTTCTGCCCTCATTGAGACCGGCCTGCTTTTTCTTACCAGCGGCTGGATAATCTATGAAGCTTCACACCGTTTAATGACCAAAAATATTGAAGTGGAGGCTACTTGGTACGCTTTTGCGGTTGTGATCTTTTCCATACTGGTTGATATTTCTCGTTCCCGGGCTTTGACTAAAGTTGCTCAAGAAACTAAAAGCCAGGCGCTTGAAGCTGACGCTTTACATTTTAGTTCCGATATCTGGAGTTCGACGGTGGTACTGGTTGGTTTGATCTTAGTTTTGTTTGGCGTTCAGGGAGCAGATGCTTTAGCGGCGATTGGTGTTTCTATTTTCGTAGCGGTTGCCGGCTGGCGCTTGGGCAAAAGGACCATTGATGTTTTGGTCGATACCGCTCCCCAAGGAATAACCGAAGTGGTTGCAGCAATTGTTAAAACGACCAAGGGAGTGGTAGCAGTGGAAAATATTAGAGTCAGACCGCTTGGGCCAAACGTTTTTGTTGACGTAGCTATTCAGATCAGCCGGACTTTATCTTTGCCAAAAGTGGAGGAAATAAAAACAAGCATTAAGGAAAGGATAATTGAAAAAGTCCCCGAAGCAGACATCGGAATCAGGACCAGCTCAGTTCAGCTGGATAATGAAACGATTGTGGAATCCATCCAGGCTTTGGCTGGTAAAAGTAACCTAACGCTTCACAATATCGTTGTTGATAATTTGGACGAAAAAAAATATATCAGTTTCGACTTAGAGTTGGAAGATTTCCTGACCCTTAGAAAATCCCATGAAATTGCCACCGAGCTGGAAAAGGCAATTAAAGAAGAATTTGGGAGTGATGTGGAAATAAATTCACATATCGAACCTCAAAAAAAAGAAGCCATTTTGAGTTCAAATGTCACCGCCGAAGAGATGGCGAAAGTGATGACATTAATAACTGAAACCGATCAACAAATAAAAATTATCAGCAATCTGCACAATGTGCTAGTGAGAAAAATTGGCGAACGGTTTTTCATCTCCCTGCATTGCTTGGCGCCGGCAGAACTTTCCATTGAGGAAGTGCATAATGCAGTTAGCCGGTTTGAATATCTGATAAAAAATAAGATGCCGGAAATAAAAAGAGTGGTGATTCATGTTGAACCAAAAGATTAGGCGAGGATTGAAAATCAAAATACTTTTTTCAGTGATAATGAAGCTCAGTGCTAATGTGCCTCCTCCCCCGACCCCTATCTAAAAATCGCCTGACCGGCGATTTTTTGGTATGGTTAAACTATGATGGATTATAAAAAAGCCGCTACCATTTTAATAAGCCTGCTTAAAAAGCACTCCCTAGACGCCGAAGAAAAAGAATCGGTTGAGACTGCGATCGGCGTTCTGGTATGGGCAGCGCTATCAAAAAACAGCATAAAAAAACTAAAAGATAAAAAAGACAAGAGCACTGAATAATCCTAGATTCTTCATCCCGATAAAAACATCGCCCTTTTTGAGAGGTATTTTTAATTAAAAAAACTCACCAGCCAGTATTGCCAGCGGTGAGCATATGAAATTGTCTTGATGACAAGTCGCTTTAGAGCGACATCAATCCCAAGATATCGGTAACCCTGTAGACTCGTGCCTCCAACTGATGACGGTGTTGGATCAAGGCATCGGCGATCACCAGCGCTCCCTCCGCATACGCTTGACGACCATTAACCTTGGTACTGACGGTAATACTCACACCAGCGCCATTAAACTCGATCCAATGATAGCCGTGAGCCTTGAGGTGTTCCGAAGGAACGCCCAATAGAGTCTGAATGGCCGGTTGGCGAATTGGATCAATCTCGCTTTCGGTGACGCCAAAAGCCTTTGCCATCACGATGGCCGTACCCGATACACCTGGCTTATCCGCTTGATGAGATTCGATAACTCTCACGCTCATATCACCAAACGCATGCTGTAAAACGGGCAAAATGCCAAACAGCTTGATAATGGGCAACGAAAGGTTGGGTGCATCCACTACCGGCACCGTAACTTCAGCGGGCAGCGTTAGCTTGGTCGACCCCTGGATCAGTGGCACATTATGACGCTGGCACCAGTCCAGCAAAGCCGGCAACTGTTTGCCGCTGCCAAAATGAACAGCGACCATGCCATCGTAATCAAGACAGGCCATGTCTTCGGTAAAGTCGAAAAACAACCGAGTTGGGCCTGTTTGACTTTGACAAAGAGCCGTTAGGGCTCGGGCCATTTTGCCGTGTCCGGCAATAACAATCGTAGCTGGTTTCATCATGCTTTCTCCTTAAATGTCAGGTACAGCTTGCGCTGATCCAGGATACAAAACCCGATTCCAAGACAGGTATAGAACCAAGGGCACATCGCCGTATGACTGCTGACCCCAGGCATGAAATATGCCCAAGACATCATCTCCCGCGACTGACTGAAACTCGAGGCGCAAGTATCCTTCTCGTTCATCAATAGTCATACTACCTCGGTCATGAACACAATCAGCCGAGAAAGGACTACAGAAAAGACATTCATTAGGCTTCGGGAAATTCCAGACAAACGCCCCCAATCTGGCATCTTCGTCGATGAATCTTTCATCATCGGCGACGCGGGAAGTAAATTCCCGCAAAGCGCCAAAGGCCATCGCCGGTGAGGCTTTGATGGCTTGGCTCAAAGCGCCCGAGGGCACCCGAGCGGACAAAACATTGGTACAGCGATATGGATTCTCACCAACCAAATGACTGCCAAAACAGTGGCGTACCGGACCAGGCTGATTGTATAAAATCAACAAATCGGCATGTTTCTTGTTTGCCTCAAGATCGTCCAAAATTCTTGCGGCATGTTCAGCGTCTCTGGCAAAACCACAGTTAACAAGAGCCTGCATTTCGGTAAGCCTATCACCGTAACTACCCATTGGTTCTCCCTCCTAAAACCGTTAGTAGCCAAGCTACGATTTGTCAAAATGCTCGTTAAAATTTAGTACTAATTTACCAATGAGTCAAGCGTGAAACTTAATATCCGATGGCCGTCACTAAAACACGTTCCAAACAAAAAAATATTCTCAAATTATAGATGAACAAAAATATTTTTGACAAAAGCCAAATAAAAAAACGGCCCAAAAACTTTTTGGGACCGTGTGAGAGCAAGATGACAAAGAACGATACTAGACTAGCTCGACGAGGCGATTATTCAAATCGAGAACACTCGCATGATAGATCAGACGCTTGGCGAAGTCAGGGACTTGCTTGGCAATGACCTGCTGCGAATAATCCAGAAAACATCGAGCTTCTTCAATCGCACCGCGACGAGCGATTTCCGAATCGCGGAAAACCGCACAAGACAACAGGACCGGATCATTGCCATTGGCCCGACCCTTGTCGAAATTGTCCGACAGCAATCCAGCGGCGACACCGATCGATTCGCCAAAATCCAGAGTGTAAGGACCAACAACAATTGCTGAGTTCGGCTCAGTCCACATCCCCTCGCCAACGACGAGGGCATACTCGTGGTGCTGAGCCTCTTCAATCGGACGTTTGGCCGCTTTAAGGCCGGACGTATGAACAGCGTTACCTTTGACCGCCAAGGCTAAAACCTCTAGCACTGTCTTCGGCATACTCGGGAAACCGCCGGCAAGACATTCCACAATATCTGCCTCCGGCTGATTGACGAAACTGCTCGCGTCGATAATAGAACCCTTCTGATCGTGGACATAAACTGTCTCAAAGTCAGTATCAATGCCAATGACCACCGGGCATGGCATCGTTTCACCATAGACACGAACGAATTGTTCGTAAATCTTCAGGGCCGCGGCCAGCGCTCGGTCTTTGTTGTGGTGATGACCACGACAACCGAGTTGGGCGTCATTTCTGCCCGAGTAGTGATAGCTGACAAACACTAAGCTATCCTGATCGTTTTGCTTGGCGTAACTTCGCCAATTGTCGACGGAAGCCCTAAAACGAGGGGCGCCCAAATCAACCACACCGGCTAAAGTTCGCCATTGCCGTCGGATAAAGCCGAAGCGGAGCCCAAAGATTGCACTCAGTTTTGTCCGGCCGTCCATGCAGGAGATACCCGCAATTTGAACCGGATGTTTTCTGAGAAAATCTTGTCGATTCAGCTGTTCCCTTAGGAACTGCTCCGAATGTCTGGCCGCCATCGCCAACAGCTGATTGGTGCTTACTGTATAGATCAATGGTCAAATCCTCCTGTTGCCTTGACCCAATTAGTAACTAAATCATTTGTTCACCTGGAACAAACGAAGGGATTACCATAACATATTATGGTATTTTGTCAAGAGTTAAATAAAAAAAGCGGTGGCAAAACCACCGCCTTAAATGACTTTTAAAAACTAATAAACTGACTCCAATGACAATATACCAGTCGGAACACCCTTAACGATAAATCCTTTGATTTCAACATCAGTCAGCACCGAATTAAGATATTGCTCAACTTGCTTTAGATCCTTAACTTGAATATTATGTTCTTCCACCGCATCTGGAATGGCATAGGCGCCGCAGTTGTCATGCATTAAAATATAAATAGTTTTAATGTCATGAAGTTTTTTTGAAATATTTATCTGCTTTAAGATAAAATCACGCTCGGTTGTATTTTCTGATAATAAATCCTTGCCAGATCCGGCGACCGAAACTAAATCATAATCACCGTCATGGCACATCCCAGCTTCGGAAAGCAATTCTGATAAATTTTTAGGGGCGATGCGAAAATCAATACAACGAATGACCATCGCGGCACAAGAATGTTTAGACATAAACGATATTTTTTAAGATTCAATATGGGGTTGAATACCCGGGCGGCGCTTACGAGCGACTTTAAGTCGCGCCAACTCTTTTTCAATCTTACCGGCTAAAGCGGTGTAATCAACGTCGTCACGATTCTTTGATTCAGTCATTAATTGTTGAGCGCGCTGATGAGCCGCGACGGCTTGCTGCTCATCAATTTCTTCGGCTCGTTCGGCCGTGTCGGCTAAAATCAAAACTCGGTCGTGAGTAACTTCAATAAAACCGCCGGACACGGCCATACTGACTGTCACCTCCGAATCATGCAACACCGCGCGAACTTCACCTGGCTTCAAAAGCGACACCAACGACAAGTGGTGTGGTAAAACGGTGATTTCACCGGCGACGGTGGAAATGGTAACTTGTTTAACCACCTCAGACATCACCACCCGTTCCGGCGTGACAATTTTAAATTCGAACGAGGTTTTAGACATAATTATTTTTTGACTTGATCAATACTACCTTTCATATAAAATTCTTGTTCCGGTATGTCATCATACTGTCCGGCCAAAATCGCCTTGAAACCGCTAACGGTCTGATCACGACTAACGTAAACGCCGCTAATACCCGAAAACGATTCCGCCACATAAAATGGTTGCGACAAAAATCGCTGAATTTTTCGCGCACGGCCAACTGTTACCTTATCTTCCGGCGACAACTCTTCCATACCGAGAATCGCAATAATATCTTGTAAATCTTTATAGCGTTGTAAAATCTTTTGCACGCTACGAGCGACATTATAGTGCTCATCGCCGACGATACGCGGATCAAGGATGGTTGATGAAGAATCAAGCGGATCAACAGCCGGATAAATTCCCAATTCCGACAAACCGCGCGACAACACCACGGTTGAATCCAAATGACCGAAAGTGGTCGCTGGCGCCGGGTCGGTCAAGTCGTCGGCTGGCACATAAACCGCCTGGACCGAAGTAATGGAACCTTTATTAGTTGATGTGATTCGCTCCTGCAGTTCACCCATTTCTGTTGCGAGGGTTGGTTGATAACCGACCGCTGAGGGAATTCGTCCCAACAAAGCGGACACTTCGGAACCAGCCTGAGTAAAACGGAAAATATTATCAATAAATAAAAGCATATCCTTGCCTTCAACGTCACGAAAATATTCGGCCATAGTCAGGGCCGTTAAACCGACACGTAAACGTGATCCTGGCGGTTCATTCATCTGACCAAAAACCATCGTGGTATTATTAATAACGCCCGACTCGGTCATTTCACGGTATAAATCATTACCTTCTCTGGTTCGTTCGCCGACACCGGCAAAAACCGAATAGCCACCGTGTTCCGCGGCAATGTTACGAATTAATTCCTGAATCATCACGGTCTTACCGACACCAGCACCACCGAATAATCCAACCTTACCACCCTTAACAAACGGACAAATTAAATCGATCACCTTAATACCCGTTTCAAAAATTTCAACTTTTGGCGACTGCTCGTCAAACTTTGGCGCCGCCCGATGAATCGGCCACCGCTCTTTAGTCACTACCACTTCTTTATCATCAAGCGGTTCGCCTAAAACATTAAACATCCGGCCTAAAGTTTTTTCACCAACCGGCACGCTGACGCCAGCGCCGGTATCAACAACCGCCATCCCTCGGGCCACGCCATCGGTTGGCCCTAAGGCCACGGCTCTAACAATATCGGAACCGACGTGTTGTTGGGTCTCTAAAACTAAAGTTTCGCCGCTACGATTAATCTCTAAGGCGTTATAAATTTCTGGGAGGTCGCCGGTAAAAACGATATCAACCACCGGACCGATAACTCGGACGACGGTGCCCTGCTGTTTTTTGGATTGGTCTGTCATAATTTTATTAATTGAAAATAATTATTCTAAGGCCGCCTTACCACCAGAAATTTCCGCAATCTCACGGGTAATACTGGCTTGACGGGCTTGATTAAAAAGTAAGGTTAATGAATCAATCATATCAGCCGCGGCATCAGTGGCGTTGCGCATCGCAATCATTCGGGCTGAATGTTCCGATGCCGCTGATTCCAACATCGCCTGATAAAGCTGAACTTCAATAAAGCGCGGCAACAACTGATCTAAAACAATCTCAGGGTCTGGTTCAAACATATATTCGATCGCCGCTGATTTTACCCGCGTTTGAATTGGTTTCGGCTGATCGGTAAATACTTCCTCGGCCGCACCCAAAGTATCATCTGAATTTTTTTCAAGCGGCAACAATTGCTTTACCTTGGCTTGTTGGACTAAAGGTGTTACAAAATCAGTGTAAATTATCATCACCTTGTCATAAGTGCCGTCGGAAAAACCGTTGATGATTAAATGGCTTAATGCCATTACATCAGCGCTGGTGGCAACTCGTTCCGGTTTTTCAAATTGCGCTTCAAGCGTTCGGCCGGAACGGACGATCGCATCGGCCGCCTTTTTACCAACCGCTAGCCAATGCGCTGTGGCCCCATAACCGTTGAATCGCTGACTTTGCTGGAAGGCTTCAGCCACGACGCGGCTATTATAACCACCACACAAACCGCGATTGGAAGAAAATAAAACATATAAGATATTTTTTACTTCAGCGCGCGGCTGTAATAACGGATTAGCAATTTCATTAACTCCGGCGGTTAAATTAAAAATCATCGACCACGCTAAATCAGCATAAGCCCGTGAAGCCAAAACCGCGGCCACCGCCTTGCGCATTTTAGCACCGTCAACCATTTCCATCGCTTTGGTAATTTTTTTGGTATTACCAATTGATCGAATCCGCCCTTTAATAATTTTAGTTGAAACCGCCATAAGCGCTTAAGCTTTAGTTAGATAATCAAGGCTCTGTTTGTATTCTACAATCAAACCGCGCAATTGATGTTCGGTGGCTTCAACAATTTCTTTTTTCTCGGCGATGTTTTTCAAGATCGCTTGACCGTGAGCTTGCGCATAGCCCAACAATCCTGCTTCAAACTCGCGAACTTTTTCAACCGGCACGTCATCCAAATAGCCGTTAGTCGCCGCATATAAAATGGTAACTTGCAAAACAACGGGCAAGGGTTGAAATTGTCCCTGCTTTAAAACTTCCGTTAAACGCTGGCCTAAATGAATCTGTTTTCTCGTCGCCTCATCCAAATCAGAACCAAACTGCGCGAAGGCAGCCAATTCTCGATATTGCGCCATATCCAATTTCATTTTGCCGGCCACTTTTTTCATAGCCTTAATTTGGGCCGCCGATCCAACGCGCGACACTGACAAACCGGTGTTAATCGCGGGCCGAACGCCTTGATAAAATAAGTCCGTTTCCAAAAAGATTTGGCCGTCAGTAATTGAGATAACGTTAGTCGGAATGTAGGCGGAAATATCACCGGCTTGAGTTTCAATGATTGGCAACGCGGTTAAGGAACCGCCACCATAATCTTTACTTAAACGCGCGGCCCGCTCTAATAATCTTGAGTGAAGATAAAAAATATCACCCGGATAAGCTTCGCGTCCCGGCGGGCGTCGCAACACCAACGCGATTTCTCGATAAGCCACCGCGTGCTTGGATAAATCATCATAAATAACTAAAACGTCTTTGCCCTGATCCATAAAATATTCACCAATGGCACAGCCGGCAAAGGGTGACAAATAAAGTAAAGAAGCCGGATCAGATGACGAGGCCAACACAACAGTTGTATAATCCATTGCCCCACCATTGGTCAACTCCGAAACGATTCGGGCCACCTTGGAACTTTTTTGACCAATCGCCACGTAAATACAAATAACATCCTGACCCTTTTGATTAATAATGGTATCAATCGCAATGGAAGTTTTACCGGTTTGCCGATCGCCAATAATTAATTCGCGCTGGCCGCGACCAATCGGAATCATCCCGTCAATCGCTTTAATACCGGTTTGCAACGGCACGCTCACCCCTTGTCTAGTAATAACGCGCGGGGCAATTTTTTCTAACGGATAAAAAGTTTTAGTTGAAATCGCACCGCGGCCGTCGAGCGGCTGACCTAAAGCATCAACCACGCGACCGATCATCCCGTCGCCGACGGGCACTTCCAAAATCCGGCCGGTAGTCTTGACCGTTGTACCCTGAATAATTTTTTGATAATCGCCCAAAACAATAGCACCGACAAAATCTTCTTCTAAATTAAGAGCGACGCCCATCACACCATTGCCAAAATCAAGCATTTCGCCGGCCATGGCTGACGACAAACCGCTAATTTTGGCGATGCCGTCACCGATTTCTAAAACGGTACCAACCTTTTCGACTGCTGGGTCGGCCTTGTATTGTTTTAGCTGTTGCGTGAGGGCATCGATAATCCGATTGTTTGACATAATTTTTTAATATTTCTAAAGCGTTAACTTTTTAATAATGATTTTAAATTTTCCACGCGGCGTTTGATGGTACCGTCAATCAAAGTGTCTTCATACTGGAGCTTGATTCCCCCGCCCAGACTCAAGTCAACCGTATCGGTTAATTCAATATTTTTTCCCGTCAGTGCTTTGAGTTGTTTGACCAACTGATTATGTTCCGAGCTGGTCAACGGCCGACTTGATTGAACCTTAACCGCTATTATTCCTTGGGCGGCCAGATAATATTTTTTATACTCCAAAATAATTTCCGGCAACCGCGACATTAAGTACGAACGTTTTACCAATTGAAAAAAATTTTCCAAAATGCTAGCCAGTTCCGATCCTTTAACATCGGCTGTCGCTTGGGCTAAGACCGCCGCTAGTTGTTTGGGTGTTACTTTCATCGTTATTTAGTAGTCTGATTAAGCGCTGACACTGTTTCCTCAACCAGCTTGGCATCAACTTTTTTATCAACGGCGGTGGCTAAAACGGCGTTAACCGCCGCGGTCACAACCTCAACAATTTCCGATTTGGCTTCGACCATCATTTTCTTTTGCTCATTGGCAATTTCCCGTTTTGATTCTTCAATAATTTTTTTGACCTGTTCTTTGGCACGGTTAACCGCCAGCGCGGTGGCTTCCGCCGAGCGCGCCTGGCCTTGAGCGATAATTTCCTGAGACTGCACTCGGGCATGATTAATAAGCTGTCGCTTTTCCTCCTCAGCAACTTGAAGTTTTTTGGTAATTTCTTCGGCGTCGTGCAAACTTTTTTCAATCGTGGCGCTGCGTTCAGCCATTAACTTGGTCAATGGTTTAACCGCAAACCACCACAACACCCCGACCACTAAACCAAAATTGACGGCTTGGGCAATTAACAAACGCCAATCGATATGAAAAGTTGTAATAATTGATTCCATAACTTAAGTTCAGTAATAAATAGTTTTAGCCATCGGCGCTCCCCCGTGAAAACGACGCAGTGCCGATAAAAAAACTACTTTGAAATTGAAAAAGCGATAACCAACGCGTAAATCGCAATTGATTCAGCGAACGCGGCGGCTAAAAGCATCGGGACCAAAATTTTTCCAGCTGATTCCGGATTACGGCCAATCGCTTCCATCGCCTTAGCGCCGATAAAACCAACGGCCAACGCCGGTCCAATTGAGCCGATACCAATAGCGAGAGCCTTTGCCAACATGATATTTTCCATAGTTTTAATTAGTTAATTAGTTAATTATTAATTTAGTGTGCCTCACCGTGATCGATGGTCATCACCGTGAGGAACGCCAAAGTTAAAATTGAAAAAATCATCGCTTGAACCAGTCCAACAATAATTTCCAAAAAAATAAACGGCACTGGCAGAATATAAGCAAAAATCATCGCCATCGCGCCGAGCAAAACCTCGCCGGCAAAAATGTTACCGAATAATCGAAATGACAATGAAGCGACTTTGGCGAATTCGCCGACAATTTCGATTAAGCCGACTAAAAATTTAATCGGATTAACCAAAACTGCTGTAAATTCGCGATGCTTAAAAATCTTTTTTGGTAATTCTAAAAATAAATCAATACCGATGAAACGATTAAGATACTGCCAAGTGCTGGTCATAGCAATACTGGCGACGTGCGTGGCAATGACGACCACAATTGCTAACGCCAAGGTGGTGTTGAGGTCAGCGGTGCCACCGCGTAAAAATGGAATAAAAATCTGATGACCCTCTTCAATGGTGTTAAAACCAATCGAACCGACGCCCGGCAAAATTCCCAACCAGTTATTTAAAAGAATAAATAAAAAAAGTGGAAAAACGATGGGAAAAAATTTCATACTCTTGGCGCGTGAGCCAGTCACCGAATCAGCCAAATTAAGCGCCCCATCAACAACCACCTCAAAATAGTTTTGAATCCCCCGCGGCACCTTTTTCAATGACAATCTGATAGCTACCGCAATCAATAAAATGACACTCAAAACAATCCAGGAACTTAGCAAGGAATTAGTAACCGTAAAACTGCCAATATTGAAAACCGGCTCAGCAAAAAGAGTCGGCTGATGAACACTACTAGTTGTCTCACTATCAGTTACCGTTTCGCCGGCTAAAGTAGCCGCGTCTGGTTGTGCTGTATTTTGAATTTGGTTATTCGTTTCGATTGTCATGGTTTTCTGGTTTCGATAATTTCTGACTAGTTTGATTTATTTGTTTAAACAAGTGTTTAGCTTCAATGACCATTCCCACATTAGAAATGATAAAGGCGATACCAACAGCGGCGAGAGTGCCCCAGGGCTCAATCGACCAATGGTTATCAAGATAACGGCCGATAAACAGAGCGGCAATTAAGGGTGCGGCCAGCCAGCCCGACAGAGTCAAGCCAAAGGCAACAATTGGTTGCCACTGTCGATCATTCATATATTATCTGTTATCGTTGATGTCTAAAAAATATCAGTAAAACCCCTTCATTATAATATTTTTTGACATTTTTGTACATATTTTTCCAATAATTTTAAAGAAAAAATAAGACAATATCATGAATATGCACATTCTAAGGGAAAATGTGAAATTGTCAAGGGTATTTAATTCTCTAATTTTGAGAACAAGGGCTGTTCTAGTAAAGAGAATTATCCTTGACAATTAAGCCATTTTTAAGTAAGTTGCAGTTGATTTTGGAGGATGTTGTTTGACAATTTGTGCAGTTAAACCACAGCGAAGTGATTGTAGAAAGAGAGGAAATCAGGATGCAACGAAGAACCACATTTGGACTGATTGTCGGCACGCGGGGGTTTTTCCCAAGTGAACTGGCGGTCAATGGCCGACGACAAATGGTCGAGAACCTCAAAGGCCTTGGCTATGACGTCGTCGTCCTCGCCGAGAACGACACTCAATTCGGTGGGGCGATAGAAAGCCATCGAGATGCGAAACAGTGCGCGGAGCTTTTCCGGAAGCACGGTGACGTAATCGACGGCGTGATCGTCACACTGCCTAACTTCGGCGATGAAAAAGCGGTCGCCGAAGCCCTACAAATGGCCGGGCTCAATGTACCGATTTTGGTGCACGCCTTTGCCGATGACTGCGCCGCGATGACAATCGCAACACGCCGCGATTCGTTCTGCGGCAAATTCAGTGTCTGCAACAACCTGACCCAGCTCGGTATTCCCTTCAGCCTGACCCAATCGCACACGCTCGACCCGGCCAGCGACGAATTCAAAGCCGAGGTCGATCAATTCGCGGCGACCTGCCGGGTGGTCCAGGGATTGCGTGGCTGTCGCATCGGTGCCATTGGCACGCGACCCGACGCTTTCCGCACCATGCGGTATAGCGAGACCTTGTTGGCCCAAGTCCTTGGCATCCAGGTCATCACGCTCGATTTGTCCGAAGTCATCGGCCAAGCCAACGCACTCGCCGACGACGACGAAACGGTCAAAGCCCAGGTTGAAGCCATCAAGGCTTATGTTGAAACCTCGCATATCCCTCTGGATGCATTGCTGAAGATGGCCAAACTGGCCGTCGTTATCAACCGCTTCCGCGAAGAAAACGAAATCGATGCCCTGGCAATCCAGTGTTGGACTGCTTTGCAGCAACACTACGGCGTGGTCCCCTGCGCGATCATGAGTATGCTCAGCGATTCGCTGTTCTGTGCGGCTTGCGAAGTCGATGTCTGCGGAGCCGTCAGTATGCGCGCTCTACAACTTGCATCGGGAAATCCGGCGGCACTGGTGGACTGGAACAACAACGGCCCGCGTAAGGGAACCTTCGTTGCCTTCCACTGTAGCAATATCGCCAGATCGTTCCTGGTCAAACCCATGATGGGCTATCAAGCGATCATCGCTGGCACCGTCGGAAAAGAAAGTACCTACGGTACCATTGAAGGCGCGTTCGCGCCGAATCAAAATGTCACACTCTGCCGGATGACGACCAACGACGCGGACGGCCAATGTATGGCGTACACCGCGCAAGGTGTTACCACCGAAGACCAAATCACCACCTTTGGCGGCTTTGGCATCATTGCCGTGCCAAAGCTCGACAAACTTGTACGGATCGCTTGTCGCAACGGATTCCCACACCATGTGGCTATCGGTTTTGGCAACCATGCCGACGCCATCACCGAGGCTTTCGAGAACTATTTCGGCATGACAACCTACCGCCACGAACGACCCGAAGAAGACTAACGAAACCGAAAGAAGTACAACAACAGGAGCAAAGAAAAAGATGAGGTTCACAAGAAGAGATATCCAGTTTCAAGGTCAATCAGCAGTCCACCTGAGTCTGGCCGGGATCGAGTTGGTGATATTCACGACGTTTCTGCGGATCGCCCATCTTGGTCCAGACATAAACACGAACTTGCTCTACCTTGATCCGGAAGGCAAGTTCAGGCGCGGGCTGTGGCAGTTGAGGGGTGGCCTTCGGGTCTGGTGGGCACTGGAAGGTGCCGATGAGCATCACGGGGCTTACACGCCCGACACTGGCCCCATTAAGGTCGGCGAATTCGAGGACGGCAGCTTCGTCTTCACGGCACCGCCCGACGAGATGCAACTCGTCAAAGGGTTCATTATTCGGCCTTTGGCGGACAGTATGGTCGATGTGGTTAGCTTCGTTAAGAATGCCGGGGATATGCTTATATCCGGCGGAATCTGGCCGATCACCTGCACCGACCCCGTGTCAACGGATGCGGTCTACACCAGTCGCCTGAATAGCGGCGATGACGCTTGGGATTCCTTCACGGTCGTCCACTTCCCCAAATGGGGTGGTGGCCACACGACCAGTGACGACGGCGACGGGCAATTCAGTCAGGTCATCTCTGACGGACAGTGGTTGCACCTTCTCCTGCCTTCCGGTCTAGAGGCCAAACGCGCCTGGACTTCCCCCTTTGGTGGACAAGCCATGATCATACCGAATAAGGACATGACGCTATTCAAGGCCGCGCCGCCTTACAATCACAACTTGTCCTACCCCATCCCCGGGTGCAACGCCGCGATGTACGTTGGCCCGTCGGCACAAGTTGACAACCCGGGGCCGGCCATGGTCGAGATGGAAGACATCGGGCCTAACGTTAAACTTCTCCCCGGCGAGATGACTTCCCTGCCCGTGTTATTTTCCTTGGCCAACCAAGCGATCAACCCGACGACCTGCGATCTTTCCGTCTTCACCCGCGAGCATTTTCTCGAATCCCTGAAACTCGCCTAATCGTGGACCAGCCGCTAGGCTAGATTTAACAAATTGACCTTTGCTTAGCCCCCGCACCTAAACCCCCGGATCTAATTCATTCGGAAAAATGGTGCGGGGTCTTTTTTTATTTTTGTATATGACAACATGCTAATAATTTTACAAATACGCAGATACAAATATTTTTATCTGCAACGCTACAGTTGACACCAAGCTAAAACTACGATAAAGTATTTTAACCAATAATGGCTGGTCTAAACTAAGGAGGAAGTAAGCTATGTCGGCCGAAAAGCGCTTCTATTCACAGATGAGCGTTGCTGATGCCCTGGATGCTCATTCCAAGGCACACGATGTCTTTGAACGGTTTCATCTCGGCTACTGCACTACTTGCCCGTCGGCGCAATCCGACACTTTGGAACACATTTGCACCCAAGCAGGAGTCAATCTCGACGATTTTCTCAAAGCCCTGGAAGACCTGTTGGCCGAAACGGCCACCTAGCCCCGCGCTTGACTTTGGACTTAATCAAGGTCAGTACCCGTGGGGTCTTTTTTTTAACGACGGGGTTTACCAACAAACAACTAAAACAGATATAACACGTTGACGCTAAACTAAAACTAAGATAAAGTATGATAAAGTATTTTTACCGTTAACCGTCAGTAGGAATATTAAGGAGGGTGACCACCTTGGAAACAGAAAGCCCCAAAACCGCCACACATAGAGTGGTAAGAAGATTTGATCCGGGGATGACAATTGCTTCTGCCCTGAAGGTACATCCAGGAGTCTCAAACGTCCTCAAATCATTTGGGCTCGAGGCCGCCGACCCAAGCAACACCATTGGCGACGAGGCCGCCGACCGCAGTAAAAATGTCAGCGACCTCCTCACGGCCCTGGAAAACCTGTTGGCCGAACCGGCCACCTAGCCCCGCGCTCGAAATTGGACTTGATTCAAACGAGAACCGCGGGTCTTTTTTTATATACGAATAACTTTATGAAAACTATTAACGAATTTTTAGTGTTACCAATAAATTAATAAAATAAAACAGCCCGCGCGAATACGAGCTGTTTTGACTGACGTAATTTTATTCGTAGGCAACTTCGCCGTGTAGTGACTCATCTAAACCCAATTCCTCATCCGCCGACGTGATCCGAACCGGCGTGATTTTATTTATCAACCACAACATTAAATAAGAAAAGATAAAGACATAAATAACAACGCCCAAGACGACCGCCGCTTCTTTAACAAAAAACATCGGGTTACCATAAAACCAACCATCAGCTCCCGCGGCGTTAACCGTGGTGGTCGCTAGCAAGCCCAACATCAAACAACCAACAACGCCACCAACACCGTGGACACCCCAAACATCCAGCGCGTCATCCAGCTGCCACCGATTCTTTAAAGCCACCGCGGCGTAACAAGCAAAAGCCGAAACTATCCCAATAATAAACGCACTGCCGGGCGTAACAAAGCCAGCCGCTGGGGTAATGGCAACAAGTCCGGCCACCGCACCGGTTAATAAACCAACAAACTTCGGTTTTTTCTCAAGCACCCAAGTAATCATCAGCCAAGTCACGGCTGCCATCGAAGCGGCAATATCAGTGTTTAAAAAAGCGAGCGCCGTGACACCGTCGGCGGCCAATTCGCTGCCGGCATTAAAACCATACCAACCAAACCATAACAGCCCCGTACCCAAAGCTACTAACGGAACACTGTGCGAACCTTCACCGTTGAATTTTCGCTTGCCAACAAATAAGACCGACGCCAAGGCGGCAAATCCGGCGGTAGCATGAACCACGGTGCCACCGGCAAAATCAAGGGCACCAATTTGCTGAAATAAACCGTTTGGTCCCCAAGCCATATGAGCAATGGGGAAATAAACAAATATTAACCAAGTGGTTAAGAAAAATAAATAAGCTTTGAACGAAACTCGATTAGCAAACGCACCGGTAATTAAAGCGGGCGTAATAATGGCAAACATCATCTGATAAGCAACAAACACCAGCAACGGAAAACCGTTGGGGTGCAGCGTCGTAACATCAAGACCGCGGAGCAAGGCCGCGTCAAGATTACCAATGATACCATACCAATCGCCGCTGAAGGTCAGCGAATAACCAACCAAAAACCAGATCATCGTCGTCCAGCCCATCGACAAAAAACTTTGAATCATAATCGCCAAGACATTTTTTCGTCCGACCAAGCCGCCGTAAAAAAAGGCCAAGCCGGGAGTCATTAACATCACGAGACTGGTGGCAATTAACATAAAAGCGGTGTTGCCGGTATCTAAAGTAACCATAGTTTTATTTTTAAATAATAAAAAAAGCGCCTAAAATCTTTTAGACGTCGTTGTCGCAATGGTGGCACCTCATTGTACCGTTTTTATTTTAGCATTAATGATTGAAAATTGCCAAGTTGCCACGGGGCTTGAGGCGACTCCCCGACTCGGGCTGGTTAATTAACTTAAACTAAAAAACACCGCTGGTAACAACGGCGTTTTTTATTAAAGATAAATTATTTTTTAGGCTTCAAAAATTTTACCAAAGCAACCAGACCCAAAATTAGTAAAGCCCAAACCAAAATCATTGTAACCACCGGAAATATCGCCCACCAATAACTAGCGCCATAATTATAATTAGCGGATTGATTGTAATATTAGTTAATCTTGGTTTTTTTAAGACGGAGTGAATTGGTCACTACAAACACTGAACTAAACGCCATCATCGCCGACGCTAAAATCGGGTGCAACAAAATGCCAAAAAACGGATAAAGCACGCCGGCCGCCACTGGGATACCTAAAATGTTATACCCGAACGCCCAAAACAAATTCCATTTGATCGTCGACATTGTTTTACGGCTCAATTTTATCGCCGAAACTATTTTACGCAAGTCGCCTGACACCAAAGTAATATCCGCCGCTTCCATCGCCACGTCGGTCCCGGAACCAATTGCCATACCAATATCGGCCGCCGCCAGCGCCGGCGCATCGTTAATACCATCACCAACCATAATTACTTTCTGACCTTGCCGCTGTAATTCAGTGACTGCTCGTGATTTGTATTGCGGTAAAACTTCGGCCCTTACCTCAGTAATGCCAACCTGGCTGGCAATGGCATTGGCGGTTTGAATGTTATCGCCAGTAATCATTATTACTTTCAACCCCATAGCCTTTAATTCAGCAATGGCCTGGACTGACCCAGCCTTAAGCGTATCGGCCAGGGCAAGAACGCCAATAATTTTATCATCAACAGCGGCATAAATAACGGTTTTAGCTTGAGCCGCCAAATCTTTTGCCCTTTGATCATATTGATTGACATCAATTTTCAAATCGTGCAAAAATGCTCGCTTGCCAACGGCAACGGTTTTGCCATCAACAATTGCCTTAAGTCCAAAGCCGGAAATGACAGAAAAATTCTTCGGTTCAACTAACGCAACATTTTTTTCTTTGGCGTAAGCGACAATGGCTTGCCCCAAAGGATGCTCGGATCCAATTTCCGCTGAGCCGACGAAATGCAAAAAATCATTGGCATTATCCGTAACAACGTCAGTTACCTTTGGTGCGCCCTCGGTAATGGTACCGGTTTTATCCAAAATAATCGCGGTCGCTTCACCGGTTCGTTCAAGACTTTCGGCGTCACGAATTAAAATCCCATGCTCAGCGCCACGACCAGTACCGACAATAATGGCGGTTGGCGTGGCCAAACCTAAGGCGCACGGACAAGCCACGATGAGTACCGCCACAAAGGCAAAGAAGGCTAAGGCAAACGGTTGGCCGACGACCAACCAAACTGCGAGCGTGACCATACTAATAACAATAACAATCGGCACAAAATAACCGGAGATAATATCGGCTAATTTCTGAATTGGTGCTTTTGATCCTTGAGCATCTTCCACCATTTTAATGATGTGGGCCAAGGCGGTATCGGCACCGATTTTGGTCGCCCGCAACTTAAACATTCCAGACTTATTGATCGTCGCGCCAATAACCGCGTCACCAGGTTTTTTATCAACGGGCAAACTTTCACCCGAGATCATCGACTCATCAATCGCCGACTCACCATCGACAATCACCCCATCAACGGGAATCTTTTCGCCCGGACGGACGACAATAATATCGCTGACCACAACTTGGTCAATTGGTGTTTCAACTTCCTGACCAGCTTTAATGACATGCGCCGTCTTAGCAGCCAGACCGGCTAATTTTTTAATGGCTTCCGACGCCTTACCTTTAGCCGTTGCCTCCAAGTACTTACCAAAAATTATCAAGGTTAGAATGACCACCGCGGCGTCATAATAAACATTAACTTCCAAACCGGCGGACGCAAAAAAACTTGGGAATAACGTGGCAATGACCGAATAACCGTAAGCGGCCGTGGTGCCGACTGCGACTAAAGTATCCATATTCGCTGACCAACGTTTCAAGCCCGACTGGGCACCACGATAAAATTGCCGGCCCAGCCAAAATTGAATGGGGGTAGCAATAATTAGTTGAAGCGCAAACATCACCGGCTGGCCCAGCGACATCAGGATCGGGATAAAGCGTTCCAACATTAACAACATAATTGCCACCGAGGCGATGGTACCGGCGACCACATTGTGACGCAAAATTTTAAGGTCCGCCGCTTTCAGCATCGCCACATGATCGTGACCAGACATATCCGACATTTTGTGACCACTATGATCTGGCATTTTTTCAATCACCTCATAATCACCAGCCGACGACACCGCCTTGTTAATGGCGTCATCGGCGATATCGGCATCCGACTCAACTGTCGCTTTTTCGCTGGCATAATTAACCACGGCATTGGTGACGCCAGTAATTTTTTTTAATTGGTGTTCAATATTCAGGGCGCAACTGGCACAATGCATCCCCCGAATATCAACCGTTTTTTTGATAGACATATTTTTTATTCTGTTCTGTTAGAGTAATCCTAATCGTTAATTTAGACAATTAGCCACGGCGGGATCACAACTGCTTGAACCGCCTTGAGTGGGCGCGTCAATAACCGTGATGGCGGCGCCCGGCGTACCCATACCCATTGGACAATTAAACTTGAAAGTTCCAGCGGTGGTCGGGGTAAAGGCAATGGTTTTAATACCGGTCCGCGGCAAATAATCGCGGATGCCTAACTGCGGCGCAATGAGAGAACTCATACAACCAGCGGCCTGGGTACCATCAATTTGCCAAGAAACCGGAATGCCTTTTTGGACCGTGAAATGTGATGGCAGATAGTTGACGCCGTCAACTTTCATTTTGATGATTTGCCAACCATTAACAATCTGCACATTAGGATCGACGCTGGTTGGTGTTTGAACAACGGTTCGCGCCTTAAAACTTGGCCAGCTCGCCCCCGCTAAAACCAAGCCGTTTTGAATATTGAATATTCCCAACATCACCGCAATCACCCCAGCAAATTTTAGCAACAATGATAATGGCTTACCGCGCAACACACTTGATAACGCACTAACCGAAATCAAAGCCGGGATCGTCCCCAGCGCGAAAAAAAACATCGTTAACGCGCCACTGACAATGCCACCATGAGCCAAAACATAAAGCTGTAAAGCCTGCGTAAAACCGCAAGGCAAAAAGAAAGTAAGCGCCCCTAAAATCGCCGGGGCCACCTTTGAATTACTGTCACTCAGATCGTGAATTTTATGACTGATAAACTTGGGCGGTTTAACTTGAAGCCGTCGCAAACCGGGGAATAAATGGAGTAATTGCAAACCTAAAAACACCATCGCTAAGCTGGCCAAAATGGTAATAATTCCATTAACGCGGGGCGAGAAAGTAATTAAGCCACCAAGGCCGCCGACCAAACCGCCAAAAAAAGTGTAGCCAGCTAAGCGGCCGCCGTTAAAATATAATAACGGCTTAATTTTTTGCCCCGCCGACAAATCGGGATGCAACTCGCTGTACTTAGCCGCCGATGCTAACAGTAATCCGCCCGTTACCGCCATACAAGTTGAAACTGAGGCCACCAGGCCAATCAAAAAAACAAAACCATAGCTCATCCCTTCGGCCACGCCAAAACCGGCGGGCAATAAATTAAATTTTTTGGCCAACAAGTAAATGCCAGCAACGATCAAAAAGATCGCCCCGACTTGAAAATAATTTTTTTCACTATCATTACTGATAGGGTCGGTCGCCGCCAGTGACTGCCCGTTTAAAGCCGTAATGGCATAGCCAGCCGCTTTAATTGAGGCTTGCAATTCATCAACAGCCGGACGGTCGGAATAATAGACTACCGCTTTGCCCGCGGCCTGACTGACATAAACTTTTTCAACGCCCGCCACGGTTTTGAACTGACGTTCAACCAAAACCTCGCAACTAGCGCAATGCAGACCCGAGATCTTCAATTTCATTTTATGATTACTATTGTTATCCATATTTTTAGATTAATAAAAACACCTAATTAAAATTGGTTTAATCAAAAACAAATTAATTAGGCGTAAATTCGAGAATGTAAGATACCGTCCGCAAAAGCCAAACGGAGAAAATCAAAAATTTTAGTTTCAGAAAAATCAAAAAATCGTGCCAAATGGAAACGACAAAAATTAGGCGGCGATAGCAGGGTTGGCAAAATAAACAAAACTACCGACATAATTATTCCGAGCCAGACAAAACCAATTGTCACAGTTAAATACATTAAGATAGTTTCCCAGGCCGAGACATGATCACCAATAGTCATTGGACAAATTGAAGCGCCTTCAGACATAAACGGACAATTAGTCATTTGGCCCTGATTATTCATATTCATCCCCATACTCAGCCCAAAAATCGCCACATAGACAAAAGACGCTAGAGTTAAAGCAATGATTAAGTTGTGTCGATTTAAGGCAGCCATAAACAAGTCTATTATATCGCCAGCGGCGTGGGCTGTCAAAGTTTAATGATATAATGGAGAGGTATGAAAATTGCGCTTATCACCGACAGCTATACGGCCACCAACGGCGTCAGCCGTACCTATCAGCAATTTGCCCAATATTGCCAAAGCCAAAATATTGAGTTAGATATTTTTACGATTGGTAAAAAACTAACGACCAAAAAAATTGCATCAGTAAATATTTTTGAATTCCCCGCTGCTTTACCAATTAAATACTACCCCGATTTACCACCCTTTGATCTAAAATTTGCCCCAGCGGGTTTTAAACAAAAATTATTAGCTGGTAACTACGACATTTTTCACCTGGCCACGCCCGGCTCGCTGGGCATTGCGGCCAGAATTATTTTGGCTAAAAACACGAAACCAAAAATTGGCGTTTTTCACACTCAGCTTGATGAGTACGCTAAAAATTTAGCGCAGAAAATTTTAAAAAAATTTCCGGACAAGCTCCAAAACTCACTAATTAACTTCTCGCAATTATCAACCGAGCAGGCTTTAAAATGGTTTTACAGCAATGTTAATTTAATATTGGCGCCAAGCCTAGCCACGGCGGAAAAAATAAAAAAATTTAATAAGCCAGTTAAACTATTCCCACGCGGCATTGATACGACACTATTTAACCCACAAAAAAGCAAAAGACCAAAGGACAATAAACTAGTCGCACTTTATGTCGGCCGATTATCAACGGAAAAAAATCTGGATTTGTTAGCGGCCATTTGGCAAACCAGAAAGGATTATGAATTATGGCTGGTTGGCGACGGACCCGACAAAAAAGAGTTACAAAAAAAATTGCCAACGGCCAAATTTTTTGGCCAACTCACCGGCGAAAAATTGAGCGAAGTTTATGCCTCGGCTGATGTTTTTATTTTTCCGTCACGAACCGACACTTTTGGTAACGCCGTACTGGAAGCTCAGGCGTCAGGACTTCCCTGCTTAGTTACTAACGTTGGCGGGCCGCAAGAAATTATTAAAGATAAAATTTCCGGTTTTGTTTTGAAACCTAATGCCTATGATTTTAATCGCGGACTAGATTTGTTAAAAATAAAAATAACAAGAGCTAAAATGTCGCAGCAAGCGCGTGAAAATTGCTTAGCTAAAACTTGGCCAACGGCCTTTGAAAAATTGATTAAAATCTACCAAACCTTAATGTAATAAAATTCCTTTTTTTGCGTCTTATTAGATGCAGGGGGTAATCAAAAAACCGGCAAAACGCTGACCTAAAAGCCACAAACCATAGTGTTTTAGAGGCCTAGCTATTTTGCTGGTTTGGCGATATGGAAATTCCGGTTGAACCGGAGAATTGATGCAATTTTAAGTTGCCAAAGGTCGAAGCGGCAACCTTCACTAGGCAGGGTTTACCCCCTGCCTTTTTTTATTTAAAAAAGGAGGACCGAGAGTTGGCGCGCTCTCGGTCCAGTATCAAAGGTTCGGCTTAGGCGATGTTGGTGGAGACGAATCGTCCCCGTTCGTCGCGTGGCTGGGAGTTATCGCCGGAAGGCATACCGACATATGACGGTTTCGTCACAATGTGAAACCCAAAGGTTTCATCACCGGGCCGGGCAAACCAGCCACCGATGCAGCCAATGCCGCGATCGTCGTGGGCAACCCCATATTGCCACGGGTCATCCAACGAAAAATCGTGGAATTGTGGCAGCGTCGGGAGTGTCCGAAACATTTCGGCAATGACCTCGCTCGGATTCTCTTCGATCTTACCGACGGGTTGGTCGAGTACGACCTCCTGACTGAGCACAGCCAGATCGATATTGATGCCGGCCTGACGAGCCAGCTCCCCAATGATCTCCGAAGCGGTGATCTCGAACTCTTCGGCGGTCCGGCGTAAGCCTAGCAGACTTCGCCAAAGTTTGATTCGACACCGATCGCGCGCCTTCATCTCGGCAAGACACTCAGTAAGTCTGATGGTAAATGCCTTGATGACAGAATCACGGTCGGAACCGTCCGTGAGCTCAGGTGCGAGATCTCCTTCATCTCGCTCTTCGCTTGCGACCGTATTTGCTTCCGGTCGACGACTGGGAAGACTTCTTTGAACCCTGCGTAAATAATTCAAAACACCCTCCTACGATGTACGGACCTCCATGGCCGTACGGTTGAAACGGAAACTGCCCCAAGTTGGAACATACTACTAATATAGCTATACCAAAAAGGCTGACCATTGTCAACCTTAATGATAATAAATTTTAGCTGGTTTTACAGCAGGCTTTCGATTTTTTCGGTAATCTCATTAATTGATAAATCGGCTTTGACTAGATATTCGCGCCCACCCGCGGCGATGATTTTACTAACCGTATCATGGTCGCTTAGGTTGGTTAAAATTAGAACATTAATATTGTTAGTTTTAATGTCACGGCTCAAGGCCTTTAAAACTTCAATGCCGTTTAAATCAGGCAACATCACGTCTAAAATTATTAAATCCGGCTGCTGGCTGCTGGCCTGAGCTAATCCCTCTTGCCCGCTGGCAACGGTGAGAACCTCGTGTTTATCTTTAAGAGCCTGCACTAAATTACTAACGACGGCCTGGTCGTCGTCGATTATTAAAATTTTGGCCATATGATTATTTTAAAATTTTGGCAAAATGACGTTTGCCTTTTTGAATCACGACGCCGTCGGCATCGAGTTTACTAATGACAAAATTTTCGTCCGTTACTTTTTTCGTATCAACTTTAATCCCCCCTTGAACAATTAAACGGCGCGCTTCAGTTCGCGATGACGCTAATTTAGTTTCAACTAAAACATCAACTAACCTTCGGGTTTTAATTTTAAAAACGGGAATCTCATCAGGGTTAAGGCCTTCTTCAAAAACCTGCTTAAAATTTTCTTCGGCCTTAATCGCTTCGGTCGTTGAATGATATTTTTCAACGAGCTTGTAGGCTAATAACATTTTCAAAATTTTTGGATTCTTACCGGCCGCAAGCTCATTTCCAACCTGTTTAACTTCAGCCATTGGTATGTCGGTGGCAATTTCCATCGCTGTCACAATCAACGTGTCAGGCCAGCTCATCACTTTGCCATAAATATCTTGAGGTGAATCATCCAAATTAACCATATTACCTTCGGTCTTGCCCATTTTCTTGCCCGTTGGATCAACCAATAGCTTGGTTGCCATGACAAATTTTTCCTTGTTCTTTAATGATTTCATTAAAGTCCGGCCCGCCAACATATTAAAAGTTTGATCATTACCACCAAGCTCTAAATCAACGTCAAGCGCGACACAATCATAACCGACCAAGACTGGGTATAAAAATTCATGGGCATGGATCGGTCGACCTTCTTTAAGACGATTGGCAAACATGTCCCGCTCCAACAAACGCTGGACGGTAAAATGCGAAATTAATTCAAAAAAATTATCCACCTTCATTTTTGACAGCCAGGCTGAATTAAAACGGAATTCAGTTTTTTTTAAATCAAGGGTCTTACCAATTAAAGCTTTATAATTTTTAGCATTAGTCAAAACTTGTTTTTTGGTCAGAGGTTTCCGGGTGGCGGCTTTATCAGTCGGGTCACCAACCGTAGCGGTAAAATCACCAATTAAAACAATAACGTGATGACCAAGCTGCTGAAATTGACGCAATTTATTCAAAACCACGCCGTGGCCGATATGTAAATCACCGGTGGGGTCAATGCCAGTATAAAGTTTAATTTTTTTGCCGGACGCTAAAACTTTTCCCAACGCCTCAGGGCTGGGATAAATATTTTCCACGCCACGCGTTAGCACTTCTTTAATTTTTTCGGCTTGATCGGCCATACCTATGTTAGAGTTTTTAATTGCTCACTTATTTTAGCCAGTTGCTCGCGACTGGCTTCAAGCTTGGCCATTTCGGCTTTCACCACTTCTGCTGGTGCGCGTTTCACAAAGTCTTTGTTGCTTAATTTTTTGTTCAAACTTTCAAGATAATTGTTCAATTGTTGGGCTTCGGCCGTTAATCTTTTGGTCTCCTGCTCAATATCTATCATATCAGAAACCGGCAAATAAATCTCAGTGCCACCAACGACGGCCGACAAGGCTTGACTGGGCTGGTCGCCGGTTTCAACAATTTCTAAATCTTGCAACCGGGCTAAACTTTTGATAATTTCCGCTTGTGGGGTTAAAATTTTGGCTTGCTTAGAAATAATTATAGCTTTAATTTTTTTACCCGCGGCAATTTTACTTTCAGAACGAAGATTTCGAATGGCCGTAATGACATCTTTGACTAAGCCAAAATCATTGAGAACATTTTTATCAACCTTAGCGGATGTCTGAGGCCAGGCCGCCACGATTAACAATTCAGCGGGGTTTAATTCTTGCCAAATCGCTTCAGTAACAAACGGTGTAAAGGGATGCCAAAGTTTTAACAACTGCGTCAGAACATAACACAAAATTTCATCTTTTTCTTTTTCAATTTTAGCCACTTCAACATACCAGTCCGCCAATTTGCTCCAAGTAAATTCGTAAATTTTTTCGCCGACGGCGGAAAAATTATACTTATCCAAATTATCAGTGGCAGTGACAATCAATAAATCAAGTTCCGCTAAAATCCACGCATCGGCCAAAGTCTTGGGCTGCGGGCGCTGGTCAAGCGTTTGCGGATTTTCAACAGTCATTAAGATATAACGCGAAATATTCCAGAGCTTATTAACAAAATTGCGATAACCGGCGATTTTCGCTTCACCCAAATTAACATCGTTGCCTGGCGTCGTACCGATAATCAGACTCAGACGCGTGGCATCGGCGCCATATTTGGCAATCGTATCAAGCGGATTAATAGTATTTTCCAACGACTTACTCATTTTCCGCCCCTGCTCATCGCGCACCAAACCGTGTAAGTAAACGGTTTCAAACGGAATATCTTCGATTAAATAAGTGGTCATTAAAATCATGCGCGCAATCCAGAAAAACAAAATATCATAGCCAGTTTCCATTAACGACGTCGGATGAAAAGTTTTTAGGTCAACGGTTTGCTCCGGCCAACCAAGGGTTGAAAAAGTCCACAAGCCTGACGAAAACCAAGTGTCGAGCGTGTCGGGATCTTGAGTCCATCCTTCCCCGGTTGGTTTCGATACACCAACATAGATTTCTTCAGACGATTTGCCGTTTGCTATTTGCGCTTTACCATTTCGATACCAAACCGGAATCCGATGGCCAAACCAAATCTGGCGCGAGATGCACCAGTCGCGCAAATTTTCCATCCAGTGAAAATAAGTTTTTTCAAACCGCTCGGGAATTATTTTAATTTCGTTATTACGAACTACTGCCAGTGAGCGCTCTTTTAAGCTTTGACCTTTAAATTTTTTAACCGGCGCGTTGACGTTAACAAACCACTGCTTGGACACCAACGGCTCCACCGCCGTACCACAACGATAACAGACCGATAGATTATGAGTATAATTTTCGTCAATATGGTCAACTAAATTTTTTGATTGCAAAATCTCGACGACTTTTTGGCGCGCGGTTTTAACATCCAGTCCGGCCAAGGTGCCGGCCGCCGCTGTCAGCTTACCCTGCTCATCAATAATTTTTTCGATGGGGATACCATACTTTTGCGCCAATTCAAAATCGATAAAGCTGTGGCCGGGCGTGATCGTCATTGCGCCGGAACCCATATCAATTTCGGTAGCCTCATCAGCAATCACGCGGGCTTTAATTTTGCCTAAAATCCAATCAACTTCCAGCTCCTGGCCGACCAAAGCTTGATAGCGACTATCGTTGGGATGGACAATGATAACCTTGTCGCCAAATTTAGTTTCCGGCCGCGCCGTACCAATCACCACCGGTCCATATTTAAAATAATAAAATGGTGTTTGCTCTTCTTGATACTCAACTTCATCGTCAGCCAGCGTGGAAGCGCAATGCGGACACCAATTAACAATTCGTTCACCGCGATAAATCAGCCCATCATGGTACATTTCAACAAACGCGGTGGCCACGGCATTACTCAAACCAGCATCAAGGGTATAGCGCTGACGCGACCAATCACAACTTGAGCCCATTTTGCGAACTTGATTGGTAATAGTGTTTTGCGATTCAATAATAAAATCATTAACCCGCTGAACAAACGCCTCACGGCCAAGATCAAAACGAGTTTTATTAACAGTTTCCTTCAAAATTTTTTCCACCTTGGCATTAGTGGCAATCGCGGCATGATCCGTTCCCGGCAGCCACAGCGCCTTAGCGCCGCTCATCCGCTGATAGCGGATAACCAAATCCTGAATCGCCAACATCACCGCATGACCCAAATGCAAAGTTCCCGTCGCGTTTGGCGGCGGCATCGCAATACTGAAAGATTTTTTTCTTTGCCCCGGTAGCTTATCAGGGTTAAAAAAACCAGACTCTTCCCAAGTCTTATAGATCGCGTCTTCAATAGAAGACGCTTGATAAACTTTAGAAATTTCACCTTGTTTCATGGCCATATTTTAACGGTTTTAAGCGTTTTTCGCAAGTTTTAACGTCATTTAGCCAAAACACTTGACACAATTGGCGCTAAACATTATGATTATCGATTCATTCTGCTTTAGCACATGATATATCAATAAGGATAATGGCGCTCAACGAAACCCAACAATTTACCGAATTAATCAAAAAAAGTAGCCACGTTTTAATCGTTTTTAAGAAAGAGTTTACCATTGACGCGGTCGCGGCTGCCTTGGGATTATACTCGGTTTTAAAAAAGCAAAATAAACTGGTCGACATCATCTGCCCTGATTTTGTTTTGCCGAAAAACTTAAAATTTTTGCCGAACGCGGAGATTATCAATCCCAAACTAGAAACGCTACAAAAATTAATTATTACCGTTGACGCGGACCAAGAGCAAATTGAAGAATTTAGCTATAACTTTGAAGCTAATAAATTAAAAATTTTTATTACTCCGAAAACCGGCGGCTTGAATGAAGAAAAGGTCAAAATCGAAAGTTCGCAATTCAAGTATGATTTAATCATCACCCTTGATACCGCCGACCTCAATGCCTTGGGCGCCATTTACCAAAACTTCACCCAATTTTTCTTTGATACCAATATCATTAATATTGATCACCATTCCGATAACGAACAATATGGTCAAATTAATATTACCAACCTCAATGCGGTGGCCACGTCGGAAATTTTATTTGACTTGATAAACTCAATTGATAAAAATCTATTGGACGCGGAAATTGCGACGTGTTTGCTAACCGGCTTAGTGGCTAAAACCAAAAGTTTCAAAACCCCGAACGTAACCCCGACGACCCTGGGCGTCGCCAGCGCGCTCATGACCGCCGAGGCTGATCGCGACACCATCATTAAAAATCTCTACCGCAGCCGCAGCCTAGCGACACTTAATCTTTGGGGTCGCGTTTTGGCAAGATTGCGCAACGACGGCGACAGTAAATTGATCTGGTCGCTGCTAACTGATAACGATTTTGTCGAGGCTAAGGCTGACCAAAAAGATTTGTCCGATGTGATTGATGAATTAATCTCCTTTATGCCCGGCGTCGAAATTGTCGTGCTAATTTATCAGCTCAACGGTAGCATAAATGTGTTGGTCCACACCCTAAAAGGCCATAATGCCCTATACTTAGCCTCAACGTTTAATCCGGAAGGATCAAAAAATAGTGCGCAGTTTCAAATTAGCAACCAAACCTTAGCTGATGCGGAAACCGAAGTCATTGCCAAAATTAAAGAGCGGCTTGGTCAAAAATAATTTGATTGCTATAATATAAAAGCTTTTTGCGCCCATAGCTCAGCTGGTTAGAGCGCCACTCTTATAAGGTGGATGTCCCTGGTTCGAGTCCAGGTGGGCGCACCAAGTTATTGCCAAAATATGTTTTTACAATTAAGATATGGGTCATGGGCGATTAGCTCAGTTGGTTAGAGCGTTACATTGACATTGTAAAGGTCAGTGGTTCGAGTCCACTATCGCCCACCAGTTTTAAAAAATAAAATCGCCCCAGCGGCGATTTTTTGGTATCTAGCAAGAAATGGATGGATTTCAAAAATCTATGGGATGTCGAAACCACCGCCACAGCGGGGCAAGCAAGTTCGGCATAACCAATGCGAGCGCGTGGCGTCAACTCAAAAACCACCGGCAGAACGAAGGGATGTCAGGGATGATATTATTGATAAAAAAAATCCGGGAAGCCAGGGGCGCTTCCCGGTCGATGTCGTTACGAGATCTTGTCAAAGATGCTGGTCAAGATCCTCAATGCCAAACCTGATTTGAGCGACGTGGGACAAAAACCACGAAATCATCGCGGCTTGATGCCGGAGGCGGCGGAAAAGACGCCAGCGGGGCGGCGCTAGGTTGGTCCTAGCATAGTCTTCAATGCGCAAAGTCATGTCCAGAATATTTTTCAATTGTGCGGTAGCGATTCTGGCATTAAAGTTGGCACCGCTCAGAGAAGACTGAAGCTGATTAATGTACACCTCAACCTGATTGGCCATATCGCCACTTTCGCTCGGCCAAACAGCCAGTGTATTCGACAACTGCTCTAACTGACGCAGTTGTTCGGCCGCCGAAGCTTCGGCCGTCGTTTCAATCGCGGCCTGTTGGAGCTCACTTAACTCCGCGCGACCAACCAGAAACCGACAAAGCAAATTGCTGTCGGGCACGTAAAACGTGCCGGGGACATCGGGCTGAGTGGTAAAGACCTGGTCAGCTTCTTCCTCCGAGCCACTTACCTGAACCCGCAGGTAGGAGAGCGCGAACCGACTGACGTGTTCGGGATCCACAGTGATAATCTCAGCCAAACAGCCAGAGCGAGGTACAAACGGTCGATCCAGCTTAACGGAACACTGCTGACTCGTGAAATAAACCGGGACGAGAATGAACGTCCCACTCTGCTGATGATCAGCCACACCCAAGGCAATCACCTCACAAACCTCAACTGAATCGACGAGTGGCCCGGCAATACTCTTGGTGTCAAACGGGATGGCACTTGTTCGCCACTCACGTTCACTAGGCACTGAGAATGTCGACAGGCTACTGCCAATAAATCTGATCATGGCTCTACTGTGGGCTGGGCTAAGTACCAGCACCCCAGCGTGTGAATCAGCTTTAACTAACTTCCCGAGATCCATAACAACCTCCTACATAGCGCCGACCAAAGTCGCGCGCCGTTCAAAGAACTGCGGCCCTGCCAGAGCAGCGACCTGGGCAGTATTTCCCCTGCCGTGACGGGAGCGCAAAATCACGCTGATTCTGCAACTTGAAAAGGTAGCTTATTTTAGTGGTTTTGTCAATCAATTGTGGCCTGAATTTAATGATAAATAACAACACCTTCGAGGTGTTTTTTGAATAAAAAAAGGGCGTTCTCGGCTTCCCTTTGGAAAACACCGAGAACGCGCTAAAGTCGCCCACCGCCTAGAACAGACGGCTGATCGCCACAATGAGCAACGCCAAAATTGTCGCCGCTGCCGCAACGATACCCAAAGTGCCCCAGCCAATCTCATTGCTTTGCGATCGACAATGATCGCATTGTTCTTCGGACGGCTTCACGCATGGAGCACCTTCACCGCGGCAATCGTCGCAGCGTTTCGAATTGCACATTCGTCTCTTCTCCTTATAGTCTCGTGTGCTTGATTTCGGACATCATAATTTACCAGACTAGCCCCTTTTTGTCAACCGATTTTAAGCTAACAAGAATCTTCTTTCCGAAAATAAAAAAAATCCTTCACTTCCTTGAAGGGCAAAACAATTTATTATTTTTTTCTTTATTTACACATCAAATTAAGTTTGATAATATTGACTCGGTTATTTGACAACGGAGGAACGAACAAAATGACAATAATCGAAAGAATCTATAAGGGCTTAGTGCGACCGCGGATTTTTGCCGCCAGCGTCAATGATGCCGAAATCGCCCACTTGTGGGGGCTAAAACAACTGGAGAGACTACAATCCAGTCGAATCGCTTCAGCTTTAGCCGAGCGATTCCTTGTCCATGCGGATCCAATTTTCGAAACCACCGTATTTGGATTAAAGTTCACCAATCCGTTTGGCTTGGCCGCCGGCTATGACAAGTACTGCCAAGTTTATTGGGGTGGAGTCCCGCTCTGCGGCTGGGGCTTTACCGAAGTCGGCACCATCACGATGCTTGACCAACCCGGTAATCCCCGACCACGAATGTTACGGTCACTTAAGCATCGTGCCATCTATAACGCCATGGGTTTCAATAATCCCGGCGCGGGCCAGGCGGCACTGACGATGGCCACCAACCCGCCGGTCCGCTCAGGATCTGTAGTCGGCGTCAGCTTGGGCAAGAGCGCTAAAACGCCGATTACTCAAGCAGCTCAAGACTACGTCTACAGCATTGAAACGCTAGCGGAGGAGGCTGATTATCTCGCCATCAATGTTTCATCGCCCAACACCGTCGGCCTACGTCAGCTCCAACAGCTAGATGCTTTCAACAACTTATTGTCAGCCTGCATGCAGGCTAATGTCATGACGGCGGCGAAAAATATGTTTACCCCAAGGCCACTTGGCATCAAACTGTCGCCGAATGAAACCGATGAAACCATTGCTGACATTGTCAGCGTCTGCCGCAAGCATAAAGTAGCGTTCATTATCGCTACTAACACCACCACCAACCGTGAGGGCTGCGACGGTTGGGATATCCCAGCTGATCGCGGCGGCGTTAGCGGCCAACCGTTGAAAGAGCGCGCCAAAGAAGTCTTGGTATTTCTACGCCGAGAACTGAAAGGCGAAATTCCGCTGATTGGCGTTGGTGGCGTTGCCTCGGGCGATGATCTGTACGAGCGAATCACGCTCGGTGCTGATCTGGTTCAAGCCTTGACCGCCTGGCCGTTTGAAGGGCCGGATTTTGTGAAGCGCGCGCTCAAGCGGCTCGCGTTCTTACTGCGGCGCGACGGATTCCATCACGTTTCCGAAGCAGTCGGCACCGCTCTTTAATTCATTCTCAAGAATTGTTCCTAAAATCGCCAAGCGCGTTGGATCTCCGCCGCGCTTGTTTTTTTAAATAAAAAAAGGCGGTCATCGCCTTTAGCTTGAATGACATTTTCCAGCTTTGGAAAAGTCATTCAAATCGCTTTCGCAAGCTTCTGACCGCGTAATGCAAACTTCTCTTGAAGGTGCTGAGACAAACGCTTAACCGCGAGAACGGTAAAGCGTTTTAAGTCCTGGACTTCGACCGGTACGTTGAGCAGTAAACTCGGCAGATAAACTCCGCCGGAAATGGTTTCGCCGTCCGGGCAAATCATTTCTCCGTAACCGCCATAGCCATCAATTAACTCAAGATGAACCAAGACGCGCTGAGTGGTCCTAGCCGTAAGCCGACGGTCATACCAGTACACTTCACCGACTGTAACATTTGGTGGTGGCAACATCTGATCGCGTTGCATGGTTAGACCAATTCGATCGGACAAAACGGCGTGAGCTTGTACCAGCTAGGCACGATAACTCGTCCGGTTGGTGACAGCCGAATGTGACCGTGGGCCACCAAATTGGTCAGAAATGGCTGAATCAGATGCTCGCGCTGATTGACGCGCAGTCCGAGACTGTCGGCATCATCGCCCTCCAAAATTCCAACCAAGAACCGGCAGAACAATTGACCATGGTCGTACGCCTCATCAACAAAATGCATTGACACGCCCGAGTGTTTAATGCTCGGATCAGCCGCGGCAGCGTTGATAACGGCCGCGTGAGCGTAATGGCCATGCATCCCTTGACCGCCGAATCTAGGCAGTAGTGCCGGATGAATGTTGATCATCATCTCAGGCGCAATGCCTGAAATTAGACGCAGGTAACCGGAGCAGGCCACTAAATCCGGCTTGAATTCTTCAACCAACGCCTCGTAATCCGACGTTGACGGAATCGACGGCAGCAAGGCCAACGACACTTGCAAACGATCAGCGCGCTGGCATACACCGGCTTTGGGAACATTGCAGGCGACGCCGACAATGTCAGCGTCCAAGTCACCGTTGCGAAGACGCGATTCGGTCACCAACTTTTCAAAGCCAGAACCACCACCGCTGGCCAAAACCAAAATTCTTGGCTTGCGATTTTTCGGACGATTCATCGTCAGCGTCCTCCTAAGTTAGCTTGGCTTGCCATGGTTTTTCCCGACCTGGCCGCCCTTACCCTGAGCGGCCGTTTTCCTTTTGTGGCCACCCTTTCCGGACTTACCCTTGCCACCAACACGGTAGGGACGACGCTTGTCGCCTTTTTCACCGCGGCGGTTACAACCGGCACTTCTACTCATGACGGAGCCCTCCATTTTTTCCTGCCCACAGGTTAACCTTTTATCTTTTGACTGTCAATTTAATATGGTACTATGAAAGTATGGAAAAATGGCATCAAACCTTAGTCGCCTGGGGCAATCAGCCCTTTGTTAAACAGCTAAGCCGGAATCTCGGCGAGGCTGAAATTTTTTTAGTGGGCGGGGCGGTGCGTGACATTATCATCGGGCGACCGACGGCCGACTTTGATCTGGTGGTCAGAAACGTCAGCATCAAAAAGCTGGAAGAAAAATTAAAAAAAATCGGACGGGTTAGCTTGGTCGGAAAAAAATTCGGCGTGCTGAAATTCAAGCCCAAGGGTTGGCAGGGAAACGATCTTGATATTGCGCTCCCGCGCACCGAGCATTCATTGAATTGGTCAGGACGCTATCGTGATTTTAAAATCACCAGTGATAAAAAAATTAAAATTGAAGACGATTTAAGTCGCCGCGATTTTACCGTTAATGCACTGGCTTGGAATATTAAACAAAATAAATTAATCGATCCGTTCGACGGCTTAGCGGATTTAAAAGCCAAAAAAATTCGCGCGGTGGGGAAACCGGAACTCCGATTTCAAGAAGATTACTCACGGATGTTGCGCGCCATTCGTTTTGCCTGCCAACTCGATTTTGCCATTGAACCAAAAACTTGGTCAGTGATCAAACAAAAAATCAACGGCCTAACAAAAAAAATCAACGGGGAACAAATTGTCCCGTATGAAGTCATTGCCAAAGAATTAACTAAAGCGCTAGTCGCCGCGCCAGTCAAAGCCGTTGAATTATTGGACGATTGTGGCGCGTTAAAAATCCTCATACCGGAATTACTAAAAATGAAAAAATGCCCCCAGCCCCAAGAGTGGCACAGTGAGGGTGACGTCTGGACGCATAATATGCTGGTTTTAAATAATCTTAACAATCAGCGTTTTAAAAAAGAATTTGGAAATGAAAGGCCTAATCCCACAGTGTTTTGGGGCGCTTTATTCCACGACGCCGCCAAACCACAAACAATGATTAAGACCGATCGGATACATTTTCACGGTCATGATATTGCATCCGCCAAATTGTTTCGCCGAACGGCTGAAAAATTAAAAATCGCGTCAGCCGGAGTGGATATCGACCGAACCGAACAGGTCATTGCCAAGCACATGATCTTGTCCAGTCTAAAAAGAAATGATCTGAAAAATACAACCGTTGAAAAATATTTCTACAATACCCTTTTTCCGGGCAAAGAATTACTAATGGTTATGTTTGCCGATGTTTCCTCGGCCCTTAGGTTAAACGGCAAACCCGATTATACTCAATATCGAAAGCTAAAAAAACAAATTAACAGTTTGAGCAAAGTTGTTGCCGGCAAAAGGGTTATCCAAGAACCATTAGTCGACGGCAATGACCTAATAAAAAAATTAGGCTTGAAATCCGGGCCAAAAATCGGCTGGCTACTCAAGCTGGCCCGCGAAGCCCAATTAAATGGCAAACTTAAGAACAAGACCGAGGCCTTAAACTACCTGAAAAAAAATCTATGAACTACAAAATCGCGGAGGCTAATAATGGCGATCGTTTAGATAAATTCCTGACGGAAAAATTAAAAAACCAAACCCGCTCGCAAATCCAAAAGTTGATTAAAAATGGCGGGGTTTTAGTTAACGGTAAAACCGTTAACGTTCATCGTTTCTTAAGAATTGACGACGAGATATCCTTTGTCGAAGTGACAAAAATCGAACCGCCCATAGTAAAAGCGCGCCCGACGGTAATGTTAGAGCCAAAAATAATTGCCGACGAAATAGATTTTTTAATTGTTGAAAAACCGGCCGGCTTACTGGTTCACGCCACTAACCAAGCTGAAAAAAATACCTTGGTCAGTTGGCTGTTAAAAAAATATCCGGAGATTGCCGGCGTTGGTGAAGAAAAAAATCGGGATGGCATCATTCATCGGCTGGATCGAGATGTCTCAGGGGTAATGGCGATTGCCAAAAATCAAGCGGCCTACGATCATTTAAAAAAACAATTTAAGGATCGGCAAGTTAAAAAAGAATACCTGGCTTTAGTCTATGGCCGGCTACCACAAACCCAAGGCGAAATCGATTTGCCAATTGGTCGTAATAAGGATGGACAATTTGTCGCCCACCCCTGGCGCCATCAACTTAAATTGGACGCCAAAGATAAGGTTGCCAAAACCAAATATAAAGTATTAGAATACTTAAAAGATTACAGCTTGCTGGAGGTCACTATTTTAACCGGCCGGACTCATCAAATTCGAGCTCATCTTTCGGCAATTGGCCACCCAATTTTAGGTGACCAAATTTATAAACCCAAAAGAGAAATTTTTAATTTTTTACGGCGGCGGATTAAAGTGGTTGATCCGGGCCGCATTTTTCTGCACTCGCAAAAAATTGGCTTTAACGACTTAACTAATAATTGGCAAGAGTTTACCGCTCCCCTGCCAAAAATTTTAAACGATTTTTTAAATGAAAAAAGATCATAAAATTTTCATTATTTCCGGCCCGTCCGGCGTTGGCAAAACCACGGTTGCTAAAGGCATTCTAAAAAAATTGCCTTTTTTAAAAACCACCGTGACTTACACTACGCGCACAATGCGGCTGGGCAAGAAAGAAGACAAGACAATTATTCACGTCTCCGAACAAGAATTTCGCAATAAAATCGACAACGGCGAATTTTTAGAATGGGCCATTGTTCACAATAATTTCTACGGCACGGACTCGGCGGTGGTTTCACAAGAGCTACAAAAAGGAAGCCTACTAATGAACATCGACGTTCAAGGCGCCTTACAAATAAAAGAAAAAATGCCCAGGGAAACGATTTTGATTTTTCTCAAAACAAAATCATTTATCGATTTGGTTAAACATATTAAAAAAAGAGAAAAAATGCCTGAAGCGATTTTAGCGTTACGGCTCGCTAATGCTAAAAAGGAACTGTCACTGGCCAAGAGGTATGACCACGTGGTTATCAACGATGAGGGCAAAATTAAAGAAACGATTGAAAAAGTAAAGTCGCTGATCGAAAAAGAGCTTAATTTAGAGGGTTGACTTTTGGATCGTTTTAGATTATAGTTGTTAGGTATTAATTTTTTAAACTTTAAGCAAAAATATGGCTGCAGATAAAAAACAGAAGGCTTCAGACAAGGAGACTAAGCCGGAAAAAAGTAAAATGGAACGGGCGGCGTTGCCTGAATTAAAAACTGGGATGACGGTAAAAGTTCACCAGTTAATCAGTGAACAAGGTCCCAAGGGTGAAAAGAAAAGAATTCAGGTTTATGAAGGCATTATTATTGCCCATAAGCATGGCCTGCAACCAGGCGCCACCATTACGGTCAGAAAAGTTTCGGACGGTATTGGCGTGGAAAAAATATTTCCCCTTCATTCACCGAATGTCATGAAAATCGAGCCAATCAAACAGGCCAAAACTCGACAAGCAAAACTTTACTACCTCCGAACCTCTAAAAAAAGATTGAAGGAAACTAAAATAAATTAAAGCCAAAATTGGGCGGACGTGGCGGAACTGGTATACGCGCAGCCTTGAGGTGGCTGTGGCCGCAAGGCCGTGGAGGTTCAAGTCCTCTCGTCCGCATTTGGATCTAAGGACGATTAGCTCAGCTGGTTAGAGCGTCTCGTTTACACCGAGAAGGCCGTAGGTCCGAATCCTACATCGTCCATTGGAGTTTTTTATATGTTGGGAAAAATAATTTTAGGGTTGATTGTTGCCGTTGCTGGCGCGATTATCACCATCAAAGCCGAGTGGATTTATCAAAATTTTGGTGGCATACCGTCAGCGGAAAAATATCTCGGTACCGAAGGTGGCAGCCGCTTAGCCTATAAATTAATTGGCGTCCTGATTAGCATTATTGGTTTTATGATAGTGACTAATTTAATTAACGTCGTGTTACTGGCATTTTTTAACGCTTTTTTTGGCGGTTTGGCAAAATAAAATTAGCTGTTAGTAAATAGCTGAGAGCAAATAATTAATAACTACTTGCGATCAACTATTTGCCAGTGGCTAAACAGGGGGCCCGTAGTTCAGCTGGTTAGAATGCCTGCTTTGCAAGCAGGAGGTCAGCGGTTCGAATCCGCTCGGGTCCACCAAATCCACTTTAGACTATTCGTATCTACAAATATCTATGAAAAACAACGCCTTCATATTTCACGGCACAGAAGGTTACCCTGGAGAAAATTGGTTTCCGTGGATGAAACAGGAATTGGAACAAAGAGGATATGAGGTGCGTGTACCACAGTTCCCTTCGCCACTAATAGTTCCTGCAAAAATATCCGAATGGTTTGATGTTCTTAAAAATTATGAGCAGTATATCAACGAAGATACCTTCCTAATCGGGCATAGTTTGGGTGGCATTTTCACTTTGCGTGTATTAGAAAAGTTAAAACATCCAGTTAAAGCAGCGTTCTTCATAGGAACTCCGATTGGGGTTCGCCCTATTGCAAACTATGACAGAGACAGTAGTTTTAGTGGTTTTACCTTTGATTGGGACAAGATTAAGGGAAAAGCTAAACACTTTGTAGTTTTTCAGTCTGATGATGACCCCTATGTTGGATTAGAAAACGGCAAAGAACTTGCAAAGAATCTTGGCGTTGAGCTTTCCTTTGTACCGAATGCAGGGCATTTCAATAAGAAAGCTGGCTACGTGAAGTTTGAAAAGTTGCGTGATGTGGTTCTGAAAATTTTAGCAGAGACTCAATAATCTGGCCCCAACTGGCTCGGACGATGTCCACCAAATTTATTTTAAACTACGCATATCTACGTTAATATGAATATGAAATTAGACAGCGCAGTATTTTATAGCAACGACATTGAGAAGGTTGTTTCGTTTTATAAGGACATTCTTGATTTTACCGTTGAATACCAGCAGGGCGACAAATACGTCGCTTTTATTTTTCCAAATAATGCTCGTCTTGGGATCAAACTAAAAAATGAAGAACGGGAAATACCAGGAGCTCAAACTGTTTTTGTTTCTTTAGAGAGTGGGATTGAAAATCTGTACGAAAATTTGAAGCAAAAAAATGTTTCAATCCACAAGGAATTGGTTATTCAGGATTGGGGCAAAAATTTTAGTATTTTAGACCCAGACGGAAACAAGGTTCAGTTTGTTGAAAAACAAGCAAAGCCTCAATAACTTGGTTCCAGCTGGCTCGGACGATGTCCATTAAATAAATTTTAGCCTATAACTATTCAGTGAAAATTTATGGCCAGAATTCCTTGGCAAACAATAACTACTAAAAAAATTGCTGTTCACAAAACAGTGTTTTTTGGTATTAGCCTAATTTGTGGCTTTGTAGTATTGGCAACTTTTGGCGTCAGTATGGCAACTGGTGTTGTCGGAATAATGGCGGCTAATGACTATTGGACTTGTTCGGAAACAGCTGAGACGGCCAATAGCCTTGATCCGAACGCCGTTGTTAACCCCGCATCTTTTAAAACTTATAACGGCGATATCAGTAAAACTAAATATTTTGATGTTTACACCAAAAGTACCGCGCAATGCGTTAAAGGTACTGGCAAAGTAGCTATAGCTGATAAATGCATGAAAGATGTCTGTACCGGCGGTTCCTGCCAACCAACTGCTGTTTCCTCTTGTACCGCGCAGGATACCAATTGCCGCTTACAAGAGAGTTTTATTCTTGACTCTGCCAACTTTAGTTCTTCATTTACTAAATATTGGATGCCGACTGGCGCCACTGCCAAAAAAATGATTAATAGCTGGAAATATAACTGTCCTAATGGCTGTAATGATGGGGCGTGCTCAAATTCAAATTTGTCAAATGCTTTTGATGAGACTGTAGATGTTTATATGTCTGAAACGCCTTCTAATATATTAGCATTATCAAATCCATACGGACCTCATCAGGCTGATCTCACCTTGGTCGGTACTTCAGCAACAGACCCATCATTTACGGTCACGTCTCACGTTTCATTTGATAGCGCTAAAGATTTACAGTGGGTGTTGGGAAATGTGCAATGCTCAAATCTCCCGGCAGGATTTATTTGCCCAACGATAAGCAAATATAGTAATGCGCCTTTTTTAAGTAATAATTTATATGATGAAAATTTGGGTGATGAATTTGTGGCCGTTAAAAGTGGTGGCCAGGAGCAATATCGCATGAGTTGGCATATTACGGGAACGGCTACTCCTCAAATTAAGCCAGTCCTGTTATCACGGTTTCACATCAGGCCATGGATTGGCAATAAAACTGGTTGGTTTTTGAAGATAAGAAATAGCCAGGCATATCAGCCCACCGCGGATCCTTATGGAGATTTCAGTCCCCTGGTTTTGGACAAATTAGCGCAGTTATTTTCTAATATGTCCAATGGCCAATTAAAAATGAGCTATCTTATTAAAGAAGTGTATTATCCTCTAAACTCAACGTCGATAGAATCTTCCGATCTCCAGAAAAATATCTTACAATCTCTTGGGGCGGATGGATCTAATTACCGCCAATATTTTGACTGGACAATTTTTAGTTACTATAAGTCAACCCTTGATTCTTTATCAAATCCGACAATATGGCTTACAGGAGCTCAGGGCGTATCACCTTCACCGGCATGCTTATATTGTGGTCCGGGAGCCACTATTCATAATCTGCAAACCACGACTGGACTAATAATGCATGAACTGGGTCATGGCATTGGATTATCTAATGCATATGCAGAGTTGAATGCTTATTGTCCGGATTCTATTGGATCATCTGAAGTAAAATATGAACATATTTTTGTAAATTGCGCGCCTGATATTTTGCGAGGAAGGTTTCTGGGGCCATTTTATCAGTCTATGGGTCCGTATTTAGGCAGTAATTGGTATGATCCACTAGAAAGAGCTTCCTTAGGATGGTTAAAGAGTGGTCAAATTACTATGGTTACCAGTTCAGGGGTTTATGACTTGTATAGTGATAATGACGATTTTACTTCTGACATTAATAAACCATTGATATTGCAAGTTTTAGTTACTTCACCAAACAATAACAGATGGAATGGGAGCAACTATATTTTAGATTTTGATAAAACATTCACTGATTTTGTTTATTTAATAGCCCCAAATAAAAAAACTGTTGTTGAGGCTCCTTCTTGGTTTAATGGTGGCGACGACTACATTGGTAATGGCATACGTTTGAGTGCCGGCGAATTGACTGGTAGAGTGGCAAACCAAGTAGCTGGTGAGCAATGGTTTTATAGCTACAATAATAATCTTGGTAGCGATCCGAATAATCTTTTCGTTTCTTCTTATCGACATACAATTCCGGTAGACGGAGAAACCCACCTGGTTTGGCCTGGGACAGATATTAAGATAAAACTATTAGAGCGAACTGGTAGCCATGCTAGAGTGCAGATAACTTATCAATAGACGTTTCGATTTATTAGAGACAATTAGCTAGAGTCTTATATTCTGATTTTGAGTAACTTCAAAACGAAGTTGGCGTTAAAAAAAATGGAGACTTGTTCCACCAAAAGCATCTGTCTACCAGGGAGTGAGAGCTCAAACCCGCTCGGGTCCAATCCATTTTAAACTATTTATATTTACACATATCTATATCTATGGAAGATACATATCAAACATTTCATATCGGTATCAACGTTTTTGTTGTAAAAAACAACCAGCTTCTTTTAGGAAAAAGAAAGGGTGTTTATGGGGCTGGTACGTGGGGTTTGCCAGGTGGTCATCTTGAGACGGGCGAGGCGATGGAAGACGCTGCCGCACGAGAACTAATGGAAGAGACCGGACTACAGGCAAATAATTTTGAATTTGCGAATGTCGTTAATGATCGAAGCGGCAATCAGCATTACCTACAGATAGGGTTTACTGCTCAAAATACAGACGGTGAACTTACCCTAAAAGAACCTGACCGATGTGAAGAATGGAAATGGTTTAAGCTCAATGAACTACCGCCAGAGCTTTTCCCGCCGCACATTAAACAAATAGAAAATTTTCTTAAGAAAACAAACTTTATTGACGCCTAGGGTGGGCGTAATTTGAAAATTACCCAACTATCTAATTCGAACTAGGACGAATGAGGTACACCAAAGCCACAATAGACTACTTATATTTACACCAGAAATATGAACATAGTCAGCAAATTTAATGAAACACCAAAAACCAAAACTGCCTGGCAGGCGATGTGGCTAGGGGTGAGTACACTTTTAATTTTTCCAGCCCTAGGTATTTTTGCTGCGATTATTCGTCCGATCATAGATAATATTAGCAATGAGACTACCGGAGCGACGATGGGTTTTATCACCGGATTATTAGCACTAATTATTTCTGTCGCCGCACTGATAACAGCGATTCGTGCGTACAGACTTGGCGAGCGGTCCTGGGTATTATGGATCGGATTTGTCCCGGCCATTTTAGTTGGGTTATTTTGGATTTTTATGATTGTTGGCGAATTTTTGTTTCCGCATTAATTAAAAAACTGAGATTACTCGACCAACCTTTTAGAGTCTTACATTCTGATTTTGAGTAACTTCAAAACGAAGTTGGCGTTAAAGAAAATTGACACTTTAGTCTAGATTAGAATTCATGGTAAAAAAATTTTAAATTCATTACTAAGATATTAATTAATTTTAAAACAATATTAACCAAAAGACTCTAAACATTATTTTTGGAATTGTCATCTTCATCTTGGTCGTAGTTGTGGCCTGTTTTGCCTTTGGCAAAACAGCCGAACGATTGAGTGACCAAAATAAAAACATTAATGGTCCCCTGGCGGACAATAATCAAAATCCAGCCAATACGCAAGAACAAAATGTTGATAAACCAACAGTGGATGTTACGACAAATCTTCAATTTAATCTTCAACAAATACTTGATAAAAAAAGGAATGAACTGTCCAAAGCAAAATCTGATTTGGGTATGGCTCAGCATGAGAGATCGGCCATTGGCTATGGCGGTAATGTAGAGAATTATGAAACAACAATAAAAAAATTAGAGGAAGAAATTAAGGTGCTGGAAGACCAGCTAGCCAACTCGGATTAACGGATAATAGCTTCAAGTCTAATTAGGGCATAAATCCTTGCTGAAAAAAATAAAAATCAAAGTCGTCTTCATAAAATATTTTTTAAAGTTATCCACAGTTTTATAAAATAAATATTGTTGTTTGTCAAAAAAAGTTTTATAATTAAATAAATTGTTATAGAAAATAAAAAGTTTATAAAATAACAAAAAAAATTTTGTAAACAATACAATTGGAAGGGGGTGATACCAAATGGCAAAAAAGAAAGTAGCAAAAAAGAAAGTAGCAAAAAAAGCTCCTAAGAAAAAGGCAGCTAAGAAAAAAAAGAGATAGTCTATAGATTTCATAAATAAAAATCCCTGCAACACAGGGGTTTTTATTTTAATAAAATTTTTTTATAGTAACGTCGGCTGATGACTTTGGCAGCGTCGATCGCTGCCAAGGGCACTAATGACACCATAAACACCATCATAGCCAGCAACAGCTTTAACCAGCCCACCACGAATATTTTTGATCGCCATAACGACTGGCGGCAGGGCAAACTTTTCCAGTTCAGAAATGGGTAAATCAAGCAAAATTTTAAACTCATTACCCCCTTTTTTTAGCATATTTTCATATTCAGCCATTACCTTTTTACTTCCCTTCCCCACTTCAAAAACTTCAGCCATAATTTCCGGCAACGGAACAATACTCTTGAACGGAATAAAATTATTTTGATAGCCTTCCGCTCGATCAGCTAAAATCTCAACCCGATTCATCACCCCAATCGTGAGCGGTTTTTTACAGACCGGGCAGATATTTTTATGTTTTTTACTTTCGGCGGGCGACAGCCTGACGTTACAGGCGCGATGACCATCAAAATGATATTTGCCCTCTTCGGGAAAAAATTCAATGGTAGACAAAAAACTTTTCTGATCTTTACTTTTTATAATGCGCCGTATTTCACGATAACTTAATTTGCTTTCGGCAATTTCAAAAACATTCGCTTCCCGTCCTAAGTTGGGCGATGAATGGGCATCAGAATTTGAAATGAGAGTGATCTGATCCAGGGCTGAGAGTCGCCAATTCATTGGCGGATCAGATGATAACCCGGTTTCAATGGCATAAATATATGGCGTCATAGCGCCAAAACACTCTTCCAAAGTATCAAAGCCTGAGTTAGAACCAAAAACAGAAAACCAGGGTGTCCAAGCGTGTGCTGGAATAACCAAAGATTCAGGATTAGCATCAATAATTATTTTGGTCAGTTCATCAGCGTGCAAACCCATAATCGGCCGGCCATCTGATTTTAAATTTACACCTTTATTTTCCAAGGCCGTATTAATTTTTTCGACGGTGACAAAATCCGGAACAAAAACGCACAAATGAATTCGTCGAACCTTGCCGCCCTGAGAATAAATACAACTTAATTCAGTCGTTAACATAAAAAGCACTTTACCGGCAGCCTGACCGCCGGAGCCTTGGCGAAGGTGGTTGCCTTTCAATTTATATAGCCCCGGTTTTTCTTCAATTAACTTTTCCTGCAGCTCCTTGATCCAGCCCGGATGGGTAAAATCACCGGTCCCGACAATATCAATCCCCTTTTTTCGCGCCCAAAGATCATTATGTTCCAAATCTAAGTCCTTGGAACAAGCGCGGGAAAATTTTGAATGGATGTGTAAATCGGCAATTACTCGCATAGTTAAAGTATTTTAACACTTTACTCAATTTCGGACAAAAAAAGAGGGCAAGACCGTAGCCTTACACCTCATAATGACTCACAACTTCCATGACTTCGGCCATGGACGGAATGTTGGTGGTACCCATACGGGTCACCTTAATTCCGGCGGCAACAGTCGCCATGCGAAGCGCATCTTCAGGGGAGCACCCTTTCAGGGTGGCTGCAATGAAGAAACCGAGTAGACAGTCACCTGCTCCCTTCTCATCAACCTTAGGCCCATGAATATGCGAGGGCATTGACACTGTCAAGCCTTCACGACTGAGAGCGAACGATCCGTCGCCATCCATCGTGACGACCACGAGACTTGGTCCCAACTCAAGGAACTGTTCAAGCATTGACAACTGCAGATCACCCGATCCAACCTCGAGGAATTCGGCAGCTTCAAACCGATTCATGAAGAGCCAGTCGGCCGATTGAACAATCTCCTTGAATACCGGCCGATTGCCAGTCAACGCCTGCCGCGGATTGAGGATGCGAATACCACCATTGGGCGCCAGCAAAGTCTGGGCTAGCACAATCTCGTTTTCATCAGGCATCAAACCAGTCACCACCCGAAATTTCGGTTGCTCCTGTTCGATGACCAACTTGATGGCCGCGGTATCAACCGTGACGACCGGTGACTTGAACGACAAGTGCCGTTCATGTTCTGGTTCAATGGACGCCAGACAGGTATGCTCGCGCACGCCGAGTAACTGGTGAGGCATATTGATCTCACCGAGTCGTTGTTCGATAACCCGGTTAAGCGGGTCATCAGCGCCAACTGCACCAAGCAGCAACGGCGTGCAGCCACTTTGGAGCAACGCCCAAGCGACATCAAACGACGTGCCAGAAACACTCCAGCTGGCTTGGGCTGACACCTTCTGGCCGGCCAACATCCCGGACTGAACTGGAATTCCTGTCCAGTAGATCTCAGGGTTTAAGGAGAACCCAACCACTACATCACGCATCTATTTCCCTCCCAGCAAGTTTGCCTTGCTACTGTTTGTTGAAGTACAATATTGCGTCAGCAATCGTGCTGACCACAGGCCACGGTTTCGAAACCGTTGCCCGCGTCCCCGAACGTTGAATCTCAACGCATCGGGCACGCGGAAACAGTTTATGCATTTTCTCTAGCTCATCGTGTCGATCATTAACAGCCAACCTAATATCTTCGAGGGGTAATAATTCAGCCATCGCACTTTTCCCGTCCTGAACAATAATGATGTCATCAAATAAATCGCTAATGCCACTAACTTCAATCTTTTTCTTTTGAAAAAACTCATCGCCTTGAGTTAATAAAATTAGTTTAACCCCATTTTTTTTATTTTCTACTAAAGTTTCTTTGACATCAGAATACAAATAGGTATGCCCACGTTCTTCCATGACTTGAAATAGTTTGGCAACAGCTCGTTCTGCCTTTTCCTTAGTATCAAATAATAATTTTGCGTGTCTTTTTGGGCTATAACAATTTTTGTTCTCTTGATCAACATCATAAGCTGCTTTTAACGTAGTAAAAAATAATTCATCAGAAATGCCAAAAACCTTAAATGAATAATAAATATCCTCTTTAAGTAATGGCGTATTAAATATGGTATTGTCTAAATCTAGTATGATCATCTAAAAAAATAAAGCAGGGACGACAGAGTCGCCCCTGTTAAAGAAGTTTGGCAAGTTGCCTAAACTCATCAATGCTATTTGCCCCGACCGCTTCTACTGGTTCAATTGGAACCGAAACAATTTTGCGACCCTGACTAAACGCCAGGCCAAGTAAGTCGGTTAGGTAGTACTCCCCTTGTGCATTGTCGTTTTGCACCTGACCAATATTATTCCATAGCCACTCAGCTCGAAAGACAAAGTAGCTTGGATTAACCTCTTGCAACGCTTGCTGTTCCATGTCGGCGTCTTTGATTTCGACGATACGACAGACATCTCCGTGTTTATCACGAATGACCCTGCCGTAATTAAACAAGGCCGAACGCCAGTCCAAGTAATCAGGGGCCATTACCGTTGCCATAGTCAGGTCGGCACAAGCTGATTGATGTGCGTTGAATAAACGAGCAATCGTTTCGGGTTTCAAGGTTGGCATATCGCAGTATAAAACCATGATGCTCTCTGCGACATTTCGCAACATCGCTTCAGTGCAACCTACAGCATGGCCAGTTCCTAACTGTTCATGCTGTCTTACAAAGTCACACTGATCGCCATAGGCGCTCTCAAGAAGTTCCGCCTTCTGACCGGAAACCACGAGTGGTCGGCCACAAACACCCGAGGCCTTAACGGCATCAAGCAGATAACTGATCATCGGCCGATTATTCAGCGGTACCAAAGCCTTTGGCAACGATAGGCCCATTCTTTTGCCAAGCCCACCAGCCAAAATAACTACCCTTAAAGGTTCAATCGCCATCACCATTCCTCCCAATAAGTCTGATCTTCAAATAATGACACGGGAATAAATCAATTGACTCATTCCTCTATCATCAGCCATTCGAGACCTAAAAACTCTAAGTAAATATAATCATCCTATTTTAAATTGTTATCAACTAAATCTAACTGCTCAACGGTATTTACACCCAACGCCTCGCGCGGATCGATTTCCACTGAAGTAATTTTTTCATTTTCACTCACTGCAATTTTTGGCAAATCAGTCAGGTAATATTCATGCTGAACATTATCACTTTTAAGCTTTGCCAAATTCTGCCACAGCCAATCGGCCCGGAAAACAAAATAGCTTGGGTTAACTTCTAAAATATTTTTTTGCTCAACACTAGCATCTTTGGCCTCAATAATAGCCGAGATGGTACCGTCGCTAGCGCGGGTGATGCGGCCAAAATCACTAAAACTTTTCCGCCAGTCATTAAAGTCTTCGATTTTTACCGTTGCCATCGTTAGAACGTTACCAGAGTCAAGGTGGGCTTGGGTTAATTTTTTGATTGTTTCACTGCTAACCAACGGATGATCGCCATAAAGCACCATAATGTTTTCCGCTTTGCCTTCGAGTTCGCCGCGCGCCACCATTACGGCGTGACCGGTTCCTAGTTGTTCTGATTGCGTCACATACGTATAGTCTTGGCCTAAAGTTGCTTTAACCATTTCCGATTTTTGTCCAACGACAATGACTGGTCGTTCACAAACGCCGGATTTTTTAATCGCTTCTGCTAACCAAATGATTAACGGCTTACCCTTTAAAGGTGTCAGCGCCTTGGGCAAGCTTTCATTATTCATTCGTCGGCCGTGTCCGGCGGCTAAAATTATTATTTGAATTTTATCCATATTAAAGTTTTTCCCAAATGAGTTCAAAAGTTATTTTTTGCGTATCATAAATATTTTTATCTTCAATTAAAACGCCGATCGGCTTATCATCCTTGTCGACTGAAATCATCGCCACTTTGCCTGAATAAATTAAGGTATAAGTTGGCGCACTGTTATCTTTAATCAACCACTTGCGCTCATCTAATCCGCGCATCTCGCCACCGGGTCCGAGTGAAATGACTTTGACATTGACTCCCGCCTCAATGCGGTCATCGGAATACGATGGGTAAGCCGCGTATAAATAATTTTTAATGTCGGCGGAAGAAAAAGCATAATAAACTTTTTTATCCTGGCGTGAAACCGAATCAATCACATCAGCCAAAATTGTTTTAATACCAGTCAGCCCTTCATAAAACTTGACCACCGGCTTGGCGTTAGCATTATCATAAATTGAGCGCAACTGAGGAATGATATCGTCAACTTCCCCTTTCATTTTTTCCAGCTGTTGCTGTTTGTATTCCAAAACGTCCTTAAGTTTTGACGGATCTTCGGCGATAAAATATTGATTCTTTTCTTTGTGATAATAACTGATTAAACCGGACTCCACTAAAGATTTCAAGATATCGTAAGCCGTGCCTCGATTAACCCCGGCAGCGCCCGCTAGCCGACGAACCGAAGCTGGCCCGATTTTGATTGAAGTCATATAAATCTTAATCTCTTTATCACTTAAACCAAATTTTTGGAGAATAGTTTCAATCATACTGTTCAATAAAGATATTATATACTATAGACGATGTTTGTCAATTTTTTTCCTGCACTATATATGTATAAATTATTAAATTGGCTAAAATTAGCCAATTTACATCATTTAAGGTGTCAAAAAATATATATAAAACTTTGACAAATGGTTCATATTGAAATACAATTCAATTACTAAGCTACTACTAAAAACAATCATTTTTACCTTCAATGCGCATACTGCTATACAACATTGACCATGGCGGCCGAACTAAAAATAATCCTCGCGGTCGGTGGCCAAAAATTACTCGCGTGATAAAAGAAATTAATCCGGACGTTGCCATTATTTTGGAAGCTTGGAGTTGGCAGCAACAAGATTTAGCTGATTTCGCCAAAAAAACTTCGTTCAAATATAAATTTTTAGCTAAATCAAACACAAAACATAATTTGGCCTTGCTATCAAAAACCAAACCTAAAAAAATCAGCTCAACCAATAAAGGTTTTCATCACTCAGTGATCGAAGCAAATTTTGAAAATAAGCTTGAAATTTTTGGCGTCCATCTCAGTCCTAAAAAAGAAACAATCCGAATCGACGAAGCTGAAAAAATCATCAACCAAATAGGTCACCAGAAAAGGGCAATTATTTTGGGTGACTTCAATTCGCTGTCACCCCAGGATAATTATAATGACAAAAAATTGCTAAAAAAGTTTCAAGAAAAAAATATTACAAAATTTGGCAGCCAATCAATTGAAAAAAAAGTAATCAAAAAAATCCTAAAAAGCGGCTTGATTGATATTACAAAAAAATTTCATCATGGGGCAACTGTTTACTACTCCGTTCCAACCGATATTTGCACGGATGTCGACCACGCGACAAAACTTCGCCTAGATTACGCTTTTGTTACGCCCGAACTGGCCAAACAAATTAAGGACGCTAAAATTATAAAAAATAAATTAACCAACCATTCTTCGGATCACTTTCCATTAATAGTTGAGATTACTGATTAGATAGTTAAAAAGTATTATAATAATCTTATGAGATATCAATATGACATGCAAACCCACTCTGACTTTTCCGATGGTGATTACGCCGTTAAGGATGTTATAAAATTGGCAAAAAAAAATGGCTTACGGGCGATATCAATTACCGACCATAATACTTGGTATGGCCTAAAACTTAAAGAACGTCTCGCTCGGGCGGCTAATATACTAAACGTTCAAGGTGTCGAGATTAGCACAAAAATTTTTGACACTGAGGTTCACATTTTAGGGTATAGCCTCAATCTTGATGAACATATTTTAAAATTGGGCTTAACTGAAACGGTGAACGGCTATAACCAACGGGCAAAAATGATGCTTGAAAAATTGGCGGCGACAAAAATTATAAATCTAAAAATAAGTGCTATCAAAAAATCTAAAAATTCTTTGCTGCCAATGACTAAATACGACTTGGCCAAAACGATTGCTAAACGCCTTAAAATAACGCCAAAACAAGCCCTCGCGTATTTTAATAGTGGCGGCGTAGCACAAGTGCCCTACGGCGATTGGGCAATGTTACCGAGCGCCGCGGTTAAATTAATCCACCAAGCCAATGGTTACGCTAGCCTAGCCCACCCTGGAGAAACTTTAGAAAAATTAGTAAAACGTTTCGGTCAGACAATTGGCGAAAAAAAATTTAAATTACTTATAAGTGAGCTTAGTAAAAGTAAAATTGATGCCATTGAAGTCTATTCCCCAAAAAATAATCTGGAAATGCGCAATCGTTGTAAGGAGTTAGCAGTAAAACATCATTGGTTGATAACGGGTGGTTCTGACTGGCACGGTGAACATCATCATCCAGAAATCGCTATGGGTGATGGCGGTTTAAACGAACATAATTTTAAAACATTTATTAAAACAATAAAAAAAAATCGGCGCCCTTAACAAGTTCGCCGACTAAACTTCCACCGACTCATTACGAGTCATTGCTCGCAGGATTTTCTTAACCCGACAAACATTCTCCGGGGACGGAGCCTCTTGATAGAAGTGTGACAGGTGGAATACCTTGTCGATACACGGGTGCCGATAAAGCGGGTTCTCAAACGCCAATTGCGTTACAATGTCACGCATGGCATACATATCATCACCGGCTAACGCCTCGATAATAGCAAGTCGACCGCTTAGGTTTGCATCCACAAAGACTTCCCCGACGGAGAGTCCCATATGACGGCCAAGACCAGGGTACTGCGCGGCAAATTCCGCGATGAGGCGACGAAACAACGGCCTCAGGTCAAAACGATTGCGACAAAGCTGGGATCTAAGAACGGTCAGTATGCCGCGCATATCGTAGTAACGATAATATGCCACCTTTTTCCCAATATCCGTTGTTGGCTCTGGGAATTCAACAATTGGCACGCCATCGCGTCGATACCGCGGTGGCATCAAGTCAATATAATGCATCTCTCCAGTTTCGGAAACAGTGAAGTTATCCGGCTTAGGATCAATGCCTATTTGTAGCTCAAAGCCACTTTCCAACGGATAATCAAATAAAGCTGAAATCATGCCCAGCATGCCTCGCGTCAGCCGCACCGAATCCGACTCATCAGCCTCGAGCAACAAATGTGCCACATCGGTGCCCTGAAATGGGGCTTCGACCACAACATCCCAGCCTTCGCCGACGTCGCCCAATAACCGAACTTTCACTTGCGGTGAACGTACTCCCCGTCGCAACAATTCTGCGCCGTACGCGACGATGTCGTCACCAAGCTGCTGAGCAATGGCTTGCTCGTTCAACTCAGGCTTCCTAATAAGCTTCACCACCTTTTTGTGACCGTTCTCAACAACGAGAACGACCGAAGAGTAAAAACCTGATGGCAACAATTCAACACGGCCCGTTAGCTTCAAGCGCTCTAAACCACTCATTATGAATCCCTCCATGGGTTATGGGTTGTGGATGATTCAACATTCAAAGGACGAGGTAAATCGTTAAGAAAAATTTAACGATTTACCTCAACTTTCAAAAATAAATTTTACTTCCATTCCTTAATCGCCTGCTCATATATCTCCGGATTGCCAACGTCAAACCACTGACCGGCAAACATATAACCAAACATTTTGCGCTGCTCCACTAATTTTGGAAAAATATCTTTTTCCAGCCGCTTAGTCTCAGGCTTAAGATAATCAAAAATCTTAGGGTTAAAAATATAAAAACCAGCGTTAATAATATTTGATAAATTCTTTCGCTGATCCGGTTTTTCCAAAAATGAATAAACGCGATTGCCCTGCAAGCGAACGACACCCCAATTTGACGACCGATTAACGGAAGTTAAAGCCATAGTGACTAAACCATTATTTGAGGTATGAAAATCAACCATATCATCCAGATCCACGGCGGCTAACACATCAGCATAATACACAAAAAATGGATTATCACCGACTATTTTTTTGGCCTGTAAAATCGGCGCCGCCGTTCCCGTTTCAGCCAAACCTTGCTCCAGGTAAGTAATCTTAACACCAAATTTTGAACCATCACCAAAATACTGTTTAATCTTATTGCCTTGATGGCCAATTGAGATAACCAATTCTCTCACCTCATAGCGACGGAAATTTTCAATGATGTGCTCTAAAACCGGACGACCATTTAACGGAATCATCGCCTTAGGCATTTCATACGTAAATGGCCTCATCTTCAATCCCTGACCGCCGGCCAAAATCAAAGCTTTGCGGATTTTAGGCGCAAAATGTTTTAACAAGACATACTCAATCGCGTGCGAACGATTTCTAATTCGCGCACCATCAATTAAGCCATCAAGTTGCTTGAGGACTTCTTTAGCTAAAGTAATTGTCAGTCGTGATCGATCCATTGGTAATTGTCATTCTGAATTTATTTACCCCGCTCTGGCGGCGGTTTCAGAATCTCTTAAATTATTATCTAATTGACGAGTCTGCCTACTAATTTGCATACTATTAGGTATGCAAATAAGCTCGGGATGACAACTAAAGTTGTCATATTATCATACTATATCATACATATTAATAAGTCAATATCTTTCACACTTCATTAAATTAATAAAATATCTTAGTTTATTAGCTAAAATTAGTCAAATCTAAAAACCGCTCACTGGCGGCTTAATTTTAACCTTTAAATTATTTAACCATTACCGCTGCCTCGGTGTCTAAAATAATAGTAAGATTTTGGTGTCGCTGCAAAACGGAAGCCGGGACTGCCTCACTGACCTCCCCGCTTAAAGCCTGGGCGACGGCCGCGGCTTTACTTTTACCCGAAGCTAACAATATAATTTTTCTGGCTGACATAATAGTTGCCAAACCCATCGTGATGGCTTGTCGGGGAACTGCTTCGGGGGCAGAGAAAAAGCGAGCATTAGCCTTAATAGTGTTATCACTCAAACTAACCAAACGAGTCACTGAATTAAAATCAGAACCCGGTTCATTAAAACCGATGTGACCATTTTCACCAATACCTAAAATTTGTAAATCAAGATCACCCTTAATCTTAATGGCCGCTTCATATTTTTGACCATACGGTCCAACTTCGGTCATTGAAATTGAACCAGCCGGAATAAAAATATTTTCTTTTTTTATATCAAGGTGTTTAAAAAAATTTTCAAACATAAAATAATGATAACTTTGTGAATCATCATTAGCTAGCCCAAAATACTCATCCAAATTAAAAGTTGTTACCTGACTAAAGCTAAGACTCCCCTGGTGATAAAGTTCAACGAGCTTTTGATATAACCCAAGCTGCGTCGCGCCAGTAGCCAACCCTAAAACCGAGTTTGGTTTTTTAATAATTTGGTCAGCAACGATGGCCGCGGCATGGGCGGATAAATCATCGTAATTTTTGGCAACAATAATATTCATACCAACAGTATAACAAAAAAATGATAAACAAAAAGTCCCGCGATCAGGCGGGACTTGATGATAAATTGGCGGCGACCTACTTTCCCCTAAAGAGTATCATCGGCGCTGGTAGGCTTAACTGCTGTGTTCGGGATGGGAACAGGTGTGACCCTACCGCTAAAACCACCAAAACGAGATGCCCGACCAAATGCCAGGCATCCAGGTTCTAATGATTTTAATTCAGAGTATTACTAATTGGCTATTAGCGATTTGCCAAATGCCATTAGCTATTTTCCCCAGTTCTTGTGGTTAAATAAATCGGTTATTAGTATGGCTCGGCTCAATCTATCGCTAGACTTACACCTACCACCTATCAACCCGGTCGTCTACCGGGAACCTATAATGAAATCTAATCTTGGAGACGGCTTCACACTTAGATGCTTTCAGCGTTTATCCAAACCGAACGTAGCTACTCAGCGATGCCCTTGGTAGAACAGCTGATACACTAGAGGTTCGTCCATCTCGGTCCTCTCGTACTAGAGATGGGACTCCTCAAATTTCAACGCCCATAGTGGATAGGAGACCGAACTGTCTCACGACGTTCTGAACCCAGCTCGCGTGCCGCTTTAATTGGCGAACAGCCAAACCCTTGGGACCTTCTCCAGCCCCAGGATGCGACGGGCCGACATCGAGGTGCCGAACCTGGTCGTCGATGTGGACTCTTGGACCAGACTAGCCTGTTATCCCCGGAGTAGCTTTTATCCGTTGAGCTTCCGCCGTCCTATATCGTACGGTCGGATCACTAAGTTATACTTTCGTAACTGCGCGACTTGTAGGTCTTGCAGTAAAGCTGGCTTGTGCCTTTACGCTATCGGTTCGATTTCCATCCGAACCTAGCCAACCTTTGTAAACGCCTCCGTTACCTTTTAGGAGGCGACCGCCCCAGTCAAACTACCCATCAGATACTGTCTCCTCCCCCGATTCAGGGGGATAGATTAGAATTATCAGAACACAAGGGTGGTATCTCACTGTTGCCCGAAGGCTCCCACCTATTCTGAACAGGTGAAATAATAATTCAATATCAAATTGTAGTAAAGCTTCACGGGGTCTTTTCGTCCAGCTATGGGTACCCAGCATCTTTACTGGACTTGCAATTTCGCCGAGTTCCTCGTTAAGACAGTTCTCAAGTCGTTATGCCATTCGTGCAGGTCGTAACTTACACGACAAGGAATTTCGCTACCTTAGGACGGTTATAGTTACCGCCGGCGTTCATCAGCGCTTCGGATCAAGGCTGCAATCGGAAAACCGATATGACCTCTCCCCTTAACGTTCTGACACTGGCCAGGCATCAGCCCCTATACATCAGCTTGCGCTTTCGCAGGGACCTAAGTTTTTGGTAAACAGTCGCTTGAGATCTTTAGCTGCGGGTCACCTTGCGGTGACCAGTCCTTATTGCTAACTTACGGACGCTATTTTGCCGAGTTCCTAAACGAGGATTCTCTCGTACACCTTGGCACACTTATGCCCACCTACCTGTGTCGGTTTGCGGTACGGTTATCTAATAAACATGCCGCTAAGTTTTTCTAGGCACTTTTTTAACTCGAATCGGCTCAGCCGAAGCTTTGCCTTTCCCCAACTCCTTGCGGAGCCAGCGACGACCATACCATAGATCGCTCGAACATCCAAAATGCGTCATTAGTGGTTTTTTACTAGATAGTGCAGGAATATTAACCTGCTGTTCCATCGACTACGCCTTTCGGCCTCACCTTAGGACCGACTAACCCTGGGTCGATTCGCGTTGCCCAGGAAACCTCGGGTTTGCGGTGGACGGGATTCTCACCCGTCTTTATGCTACTCATGCCAACATTCTCACTTCCTTGAGCTCCAGCTGCCCTCACAGACAACCTTCAGCGCGCAAGGAATGCTCCTCTACCATCCGCTCAGGCGCTTGCGCGTTGAGCGGATCCACAGCTTCGGTACGATATTTAGCCCCGGTAAATTTTCGGCGCAATCCAACTTGACCAGTGAGCTGTTACGCTTTCTTTAAATGATGGCTGCTTCTAAGCCAACATCCTGGTTGTTTAAGTCAAATCACCACCTTTTACACTTAATATCGATTTAGGGACCTTAGCTTGTGGTCTGGGCTGTTTCCCTTTAGACTAATGCAGCTTAGCCCGCATAGTCTGACTCCCAGACATTCCGCCGTAGTATTCGGAGTTTGGTTGAAGACAGTAGGATTGCTCCATCTGCCCCCATTCAGTGCTCTACCCCTACGGTTACTATCTGAGGCTAGTGCTAAAACTATTTCGAGGAGAACCAGCTATTACCAAGTTCGATTGGAATTTCACCGCTAACCACAACTCATCCCCGAGTGTTGCACGGCTCGTGGGTTCGGGCCTCCCGTACCTGTTACAGTACGTTCACCCTGGTCATGGCTAGATCACCTGGTTTCGGGTCTTGTAAATGCTACCCGTTCACCAATGGATCATTCCAGAAACTGGAATAATCTATTAGTGAACAACGGGGGTTAACCCTTGCTTTCACTACGCGTCCGCCCTTTTCGGGCTTAGGCTTAGCAACATTCACAAACTCGTTGGCTCATTCTTCAATAGGCACGCCGTCATCCCGCCGAGGCGGGACTCCGACTCCTTGTAAGCAAATGGTTTCAGATACTATTTCATCGCCCTCACCGGGCTACTTTTCACCTTTCCCTCACGGTACTTGTTCACTATCGATCATTAAAAATATTTAGCTTTAGCGCATAGTCGCGCCGAATTCCCACAGGGTTTCACGAGACCCGTGGTACTCAAGATAAACGCTGCAGAGAAACGAGCCCTTTCGCGTACCGGGCTATCACCGTCTTTGGCGCCTCTTTCCAAAGGCTTCCACTAGGGATGTCGTTTTTTTTCACTCCACTTAAACCTGCAAGGATTTAAAATGCGTTATCTTACAACCTCCCATAGACATTACGGACTTGCATCCTTGGTTCTTCAATTAAACTTGCTGACAAAAAATGTCAGAAAATTTAATTAAAGGTAGTCTACAGAATTTGAGCTCTTCCCCTTTCGCTCGCCACTACTAAGGGAATGGGCTAATCACTTATCGCTAATCCCGTAAACGGGATCAACAAAAAGTAATTAACAATTGTTTTCTTTTCCTCTGGCTACTGAGATGTTTCACTTCACCAGGTCTTCTTCATTATCCTATGTATTTAGATAATGATGCTTTGATCTTCCATCAAAGCGGGTTTCCCCATTCGGATATCTCCGGATCAAAGGTTGCTTGCCACCTCACCGAAGCTTTTCGCAGGCTGCTACGTCCTTCATCGTTTTTTAATGTCGAGGCATCCACCATTTGCCCTTAAATTTTATTTAACCACAAGAATTGAGAGACAAGATTTATAACTTGTCAGTCATTTCTATTCTTCTAGGTGTACTTTCTAATTTAAGATGCTTGATACATTTGCATTTAAATACTGGAGATATTTAAATGCGCGTTGTTGAATTGTTAATGATCCACCACTTCAACGGTAAACTGATTTTCTAAACTTATTTCAGAATCCATGTTCAGTGTCCACTCAAGTGCCGTTAAGCATCAAATGTGCTTACTTATTGCTTTCAAGCAACAGATGAAATAGATACTGGAATAAATTTAGCGTGGTTTAGATTGGAAGGGACTAAAAAAGCCGCTTGGTCCCAAGCGGCTAGCATTTCAACCAAAATATTGAGGCAGTTATGCGCTTGGGAATTTATGAATTAGAACACTTAATATCATATCTTCTTTTATATTTGGCGTTATTGCTAGATGTATCTCTAGTTAACTGTATCATTATAGCTCAAGTTAAAACTGTTGTCAAGTGACCAAGTTGAGCCTATTTTTGCTTTTTGATGAGACTTTTTTTGGCTAAATTTACAGCTCGACCCAGCTGAACGGTGATCAAAACGACTAAACTGGTGATAAACAGTGCATAAATAACCATCGCTAACAGATTATTCTCGGGTTGCGGGAAGAATTTGGCAAACATCGCCTTGATAGCATCATTCCAAGCCAAGGCCGCCACCAAACCAAAACCGGCAGTGGACAAATCAATAACTTTTTCCAAAATCTCAATTTTCAAATCCTTTTTTTCTTCTTGTTGTTGAGGTGATAATTTTTGGTTGGACATATGTTTATTTATTTTGTCATTCCCGCGAAAGCGGGAATCTAGATTCCGGCTCGTAGGCCGGAATGACACAATTATCATTTGCTGTCATCCTGAATCTGGTGCTGAATTTATTTCAGGGTCTAGGTTAACTCGAGACGACACCGGACCTAAATTTTTCCAACCAAATCCAAACCCGGTTTTAGGGTGGCATCGCCGGGATGCCAGCTGGCAGGACAAACCTGATCGCCATGCTCGGCGACAAACTGCGCCGCCTGCAACTTGCGCAAGAGTTCATCAACGGAACGGCCAATACTGTTGTCGTTGATTTCCATCGCCTTAATCTCCCCCTCCGGATTCACAATAAAAGTTCCGCGCAACGCCAGACCTTCGTTCTCAAGATAAACACCAAGCGCTTTAGAAAGTTTGCCGGTCGGATCTGAACCCATGGGAAATTCAATTTTTTTTATCGCCTCAGAGTGGTCATGCCAAGCCTTGTGCGTAAAAACCGTATCGGTACTAACGCTCATAATTTCAGTATTGATCTCCTTAAACTTAGCATAATTTTCGGCCAACTCTCTTAACTCAGTCGGACAAACAAAAGTAAAATCGGCCGGATAAAAAAATAAGACTAGCCATTGTTTGCGATAGTCTGACAACTCCATTTTCTTAATTTCATCCTGCTGATAAACGTCTAATATCATTTCCGGTAATCGTGAACCGACTAAGGTGATATTATCCATACTATTTATATTTAGTTGATTATGGTGCAGGCGGAGAGACTCGAACTCGGAAACATGCTCCCCCGCCAAAGGTGGGCAAGTAAGATATGCGTGTCTCGCACAAATGGTGGGCAAGGAGAGACTCGAACTCTCAAGCCTTGCGGCACTAGCTCCTAAGGCTAGCGTGTATACCAATTCCACCACTTGCCCATCATTTGTGCGAGATAAATATACCAACCTGCCTGCCGACAGGCAGATTCCACCACGCCTGCAGTTCATACTTATAATTGCTAATTTTATCTTGGTTGTCAACCGACTTACCTGCAAATTTTTAGAAATCGACTGACAATTTTTCCTAACTGATTTGCCATTCCAGCAAAAGTGAGGATCTAGATTCCGGATCAAGCCCGGAATGACAAAAAAAAGATTTAGCTAATTTAATAATGTCATCCTGAACTTGATTCAGGATCACTAGGAGACAGAGCCTCTTGAGATTCCGGATCCACCGCCACGGCGGGGCAAGCGAGTCCGGAATGACAATACTATTTTTTCAACCTCTTGAGCGTTGTCACATTCCATTAATTCCATCCGTAATTCTTTCGCCCCGTCGAAACCATTAACATAAGCTTTGTAGTGCTTTTTCATCATTGCAAAATTCTTTCCGCCGGAGGCGGACCCGCCTCCGGCGGGATGCATCAGTAATTTTTCAAATAGCTTGGTATGCTCAACCATTACTTTAAGTTTTTTTTCAATAGTAATATCGGCGGGTTTTATTTTTTTATTAAATAACCATGGGTTGCCGAAAATCGCCCGGCCAAACATAATGCCATCGCAGCCAGTTTCGCTAACTTTCTTTTTGGCATCATCCAAGCCAACAACATCACCGTTACCAATGATCAAAGTTTTGCTTTTCATTTTATTTCTAATAACAACGGCTTGTTTGATTAAATCCCAGTTGGCTGAAACTTTGGACATTTCTTTGCGCGTGCGGGCGTGAATAATAACGACCGCCGGTGTTTCGGCTAAAAGTTCGGGCAGCCAAGTTGCAAGCGAATCTTTAGTATCGCCGCTTCTGGTTTTAATGGAGACGGGCAACTCCCCCGCTCCGCGCTTGGTTTCACGAATTATCTCACGCGCCAACTTTGGATTTTTAATTAAGGCCGCGCCGGCGCCTTGTTTACACACGGCTTTATCCGGACAACCCATATTAATATCAATACCGTCAAAACCAAGCGCAACAGCCAGCTTCGCGCACTGATAAAAATTGGCCGGCTTAGCCCCAAAAAATTGCGCGACAATCGGCCGTTCCTGGGCGGTAAATTTTAAATCAACCAAAAGTTTTTTCTTACCGGCGGAACATAAGCCGTCGCAAGAAACAAATTGCGTGTAAACTACATCCGGTTTGCCATACTTAGCAATGATCCGACGAAAAGCCGCATCGGTGACATCGGCCATCGGCGCTAAAACCATAATCGGCTTCTTTAATTTTTGCCAGAAATTATTTTTCATAAAACATTAATCTATCAAAAATTATACCATTAATCAAGGCGAAAATAACCTCCTAAAAATTTGACACAATTTTGTTAACATATTATATTTTAGCTGTTTTTGACAGTCCCCTAAACAGCTGAACGAAGGGAAGACAAACATTATGAACCTTAGACAACTCGTTGACAGTATTTTCAGCCAACCGCCGGATCTTGGTCCGCGCAAAACCGCACCGGCAACCATTGTTGCCAATTTCGCCTTGGATCCGCGTCGGTGTAATCTTGTCTATAAACTGTCTTTGACGCAAAACACGCCCCAGTAGAAATTCGACCGGGCTTTTTTTTGACAAATTTACTAAAATATCATATGTTGGAACTGAGCTTAGGCTCAATATAGCGCGAAAACTCCGATTCTTTCGGGGTTTTCTCTTTACCCTTCGACCGGCTCAGGGTGACAAATACCGGTTCAGACTGACAAAAAATTAAGACAGACAAAATCAATATAGCGCACGATTAGTGCGCTTTTATTATAAAAAATTTAACTAACTTAATAATGTCATCCTGAACTTGATTCAGGATCTCGGCTGGGGAGCAGTTAACGAGATTCCGGATCCACCGCCACGGCGGGGCAAACAAGTCCGGAATGACAACAATAAAATTATGAAAAAAATAATCATGCTGGCCTTACTACTATTACCAACCGTTGCCTGGGCTGAGGCACCAACGGTCGTAATAAATGAAATCGCTTGGATGGGAACGCAAAATTCCAGCAACGACGAATGGCTTGATTTATACAACGCCACGGAAAATGATATCGACCTAGCCGGCTGGAAACTAGAGGCCGCTGATGGCACACCGTCAATTGAACTGAGTGGTCTAATTCCAGCACACGGCTATTTTTTACTGGAACGAACTGATGACGACACAGTGCCCCAAATAACGGCCGATCAAATTTATAGTGGCTCACTTAGTAATTCCGGCGAATGGCTAAAACTGTTGGATCAAAATGGAAAAATTATTGATCAACTTAAAGCCTCAGACGGCTGGCCGGGCGGTGACAATGTTACGAAACAAACTTTAGTCCGAGTTGATAATAGCAATTGGCAAACTAACGAAACGGTTGGTGGCGCGCCAAAAAATTCTGGGGTAATCAATCAAACCACCAAAGCGGTGCCGACGACGGCTGCCGCTGATGATAACGAACAAGCCATCACCGTGGCCAAGCGCGATGACATCTTAATCACCGAAGTTTATCCAAATCCACCCGGTCCTGATAATGCTAACGAATTTATTGAACTAAAAAATGTTTCCAACGCCGATATTGATTTAACCGGCTGGACAATAACCAACGCGACTAAACAAAGTTTTATCCTGCCCTCTTTAATAATGTCGCCGCAAAGCATCGTTGTTTACTTGAGACAACAAACTAACTTGGCATTTAATAACCAGAAGGACACCATTACTCTCGCCGCCAAAAATAATAAAATTATTAATCAAATAAGCTACAACCATTTGGCCCAAGAAGACGAAAGCTACCAAATTAACGGCGACGACTACCAGTGGGTCAAACCTTCACCAAATAAAATTTTAGAATTGCCACCGACAATTTGGCCACTGGCCATTGCCTATGGGCCAACCGTGGCCAAGGTCGGCGAAATAATTATGTTTGATGGATCTGACTCTTTTGATCCCCAACATCGAGCGTTAACATTAAATTGGGAATTCGGTGATGGGCAGAGTCGTGACGGCGAAATGGTCAGACATCTGTTTTTGTCCGCCGGTAAATTTAAAATTAAACTATCAGCGACAGTTGATCAGGGGCTGACCAGTTCAACGACATTATCAATCAATATAGTTGACCCAAACCAACAACTGGCGACGACCACGGCCACCAGCACGCCGGAAACAATAGAAAAAAATAATTTTACCATATCGCCCAAGGCCAAGCCTGACATCATGTTAGCGGAATATTTACCTGATCCAGTCGGAAGTGATACTGATCACGAGTTTATTGAGCTCTATAATAATGAACCTAAACCAATTGATTTAAGCGGCTGGCAGCTTGATGACGATGTCAACGGCAGTAAACCATTTACCATTTTGGATAATACTATCATTGAGCCGAATAGCTATCTGGTTTTTACCAGACCACAAACAAAAATTGCCTTAAATAATGACAGTGACAGTGTCAGACTTTTTTCGCCCAACGGTGACATAATTGACGAATCAACTTATGATAGTTCAAAAGAAGGCAGCAGCTATATTAAAGATGAAAATGGCGACTGGCAGTTAACCGATACTCCCACACCGGGAGAAATAAATGCCATCAATGTTGGACTGCCAGAAAATACCACAACCGCCGCAACCGGCAGCGGCAAAATCTTAGGGACAGAAATTACCGACAGCGTCGCGCCACCCCATAACGCCATTAATAAATACCTACTGTCCGGCGGCCTGGCCGTGGCCGCTGTATTGTTTGGTCTGGCGATAAAATACAAGCACCTAGCCTAATTTGACAAGCCAAAAATAAAAATATATTTTTAGGACAGCTGAAAGGAGGGCGGTATGTTAGTTCATTTAAGCCTGACGGTAACACAGCCTTGTCCGAACTGTCAGTCAGACAACGGCAATCGATTTTGCTGCAACCAGTGCCGGAAAATACTCTGCGGACACTGCTTTAGAGTCGACCTTGAAAGCGATGGCTCAACTGGCCTTTGCCCGTCGTGCGGCGAACACTTTTGCCTGCGAGAATGTCAGGTTTGCGCGAATTGTCTAAAGACCATCAACGTCAAGACTTTTTGTCCGCACTGCCACGGACCGGTTTGCCATCACTGTTTTATTTCGATTATTGACGGCAACGGCGATACCTATCAATGCCCACATTGTGGTAAAGCGGCGCAAGTTCCGAATGAATGGCTCGTTTAATAGTGGCGCTAGATGACATAGCTGCCACTTTTATTTTGTTGCCGAAAAAATAATTTTTTATTATACTACGTGTATGCTTGTAAACCACACAATGAAAACCGGTTGGTTTCAACTCGCCATCGTTATCGCGGCCACCGCGATATCTTTTTACTACATTAAACAGGCGTTTGAAAAACCATTTGTTGAGTTTCAAAAAATTAACGAAGTTCGCGCCGCCGAAATTAGAACGGCCGATCAATAAAATGCCGGCAACCAAAAAATAAAAAGCCGCGGTAACTACCCGCGGTTTTTGGATAAAAAAAGGTGCGACTCAAAAAAGTCACACCGACGGTGGCACGTCTTTGCCAACCGGAACAACAGCGGCGACGAGACCCATGGCATCAAAATCCAACAGCATAACGACGGTGGCGATTTTACCTTTTTGGATTCGGGCAGTGCCCAAAACAAATTCACGGCTAATTTCGATCTCCGTCTCTTCTGACATTGGCTCAATCTGATCTTCCTTAAGTGCTACCACCTCACAGACCTCATCAACGAGCAAACCGACCTTATCTTTCTGCTCATTGTGATTTACCTGTACGATGATAATACAGGATCGCTCCGTGTTTCTCTGCCCTTCAAATTTGAAGAAGCGCCGGAGGTCAACGACATAGGTTACGCGATGACGAAGAACGATCACCCCCCGCACGAATTCGCGAGTTGTTGGCACCTGAGTTATTGGCATCAATCCAATAATCTCATGCACCTTCAAAATATCGATGCCATACGTTTTACCGGCCAGAGCGAAAGTTAGATACTTCCCGGCGGCTGTTTCATTCATCTCACTATTTCCTCCAGTGTTAAAAAGGACGGGCATTACCCTCCTTTTGCCTAGGCTCATCTTAAGCCTTACAAATTTTTTGTCAAACTAAATACCGAGAGATTGCCGCGCTCACTTCGTTCGCTCGCAATGACACGTAAAGTAATTTGTCGGGAATGACACAACGCAGTTTGCTTTGCTCGCAATGACGCAATGATTAATTTGTTCGCGTGCTATAACACTAGGATGCAGCTCATTTATTGTCATTGCGAGGAGGGAGCCATAGGCGACCGACGCGGCAATCTCAGGTTTTAATTAATTTTAATTCTCTAATTTCCGCCACTTCCAGATGTTTAACCTGGCGATGCGTCGACGGGCAGGCGTTTAAAAAAGCGGTCTGCAAAATTTGTAAAGTATCACCATGGGCAACCAGTAAAATTTTTTTATTCTTAAATTTATTTTCTAATTTTAAAATTAATTTTGTCACCCGATTGACGACTTGTGCCACACTCTCGACACCCTTAAGCTGGTGGTGGGAATTTTTGGCATCTTCAAGCCAAACATGATGATAATTTTTATCACTGGTTTTCTCCCAGCCACCAAAATTTCGTTCCCTTAAGCGGACCGTATAGGTAATTGCTTTGGCGCCAAGATGCCGCCGCACGATTTGTGCAGTCTCTTTAGCGCGGATAAAATCTGAGCTGTATATTTCGGTGTGAGTGTCCAAAACTTTATTAGTTCTGATTGACTTTTCAACCTGAAGTTTACCTCCCTTGGTTAAGCCATAGCCTTTAAGGCCATTTTGCGGATGACTCAAAATAATACCAGCCACATTGGCCTGACTCTGTCCGTGCCTTAAAATGAAATACCGATTATTTATTTTTTTCAGCGCTACCAGGTGATTCATATTCAATGTGACAACGTCTTATTCCCATTCAATCGTCGCTGGCGGTTTGTTGGTAATGTCATACATTACCAAATCAATCGCTTCATTTTCTAGCACCGTGGCCAACATTTTATTAACCACTTTTTTGGTCGGACGATAAAAATTAACCGTCATCGCTTCTTTTGATTCGATCGGTCGTAAAATTATCGACGATCCTCCCCTCACCCCTAACGGCAATAGGACAATGGGAAACTGCCAAATCTGAGCGGCTAATTTTTCGGCTTTTACTACCTTGTTAATTCCTTCGTCAACGACGCGGAGCAAATCAAGCCGCGACTTGGTTAAAAATTCAGCTTTCGTTTTAATTTTATTAAGGTCAACTTGCTCTTGATTTAATAAATAAACCACGCGATTAACCTCCGGCATTTCATTGGTAATTCGGACTGACAAGTGGTGTAATTTTTCCCAGTCCATTGGACCAGACAATAGTGCTGGATGACGGTAGGTTCGATTATCCCCTTGCACCCCAACACTTTTAATTGGTAAAACCGTACTTTGATAAGCGGCACCGACAATTTTTTTCAGCCGACGATTAACTTCGGCTAAATTCTCAACTTTTTCCCGCCCGTCAGAACAGAGTACGCGAATTGATAAACCCGGCCCCGGAAATGGGTGTCGACTAATCAACGCCGCTGGCAACCCAATTTTTTTACCCAGCTCCCTCACCTCATCTTTATAGAGCGTTGCTAACGGTTCAACCACTTGGCCCAATTTCATTAATGTCAAAATTTCTTTAACCCGATTGTGATGAGTTTTAATTTTGTCAGCGTGCTTGGTGCTACCGGTTTCAATGGTATCAGGATAAATGGTCCCTTGCCCTAAAATCCAATCAGCTGGCTTCATTTTTAATTCAGCCATCACCTCGTCTTTAACGCGTAAAAAAGTCCGGCCGATGATGGCGCGCTTCTCTTCCGGATCAATCACACCTTTGACCGCCTGCAAAAAAGTGGCCGAAGCGTCAACGACTTTTAGGCCGCCAAAGCCGGCTTGTGCCAAAGCTTTTTTAACGCGCGCCGATTCATTTTGACGCATAAAACCATTATCAATATGGAGACCAAAAACCTTAGTTTTACCTAAAACTTTTTCGAGCAAGGCAAAACAGACCGACGAATCAACACCGCCGGAAACTAATAAAAAGACTTTCCGCCGACCGACGGTTTTTTTAAGATCAGCAACAATTTGTTTCCAATATTTTTCCAAGGACCAATCAACTCGACAATGACAAATCGCAAAAACAAAATTCTTGATAATTTGCTGGCCCATCACCGTATGGCTGACTTCGGGGTGAAACTGCAGGCCATACATTTTCTTTTTATCATTGGCCATGGCCGCGATCGGACAATCAAAAGTCTGGCCACCGACGATAAAATCTTTCGGCAGCACCGAAACGCTATCGCCATGACTCATCCAAACGCGGCTTTGCTTGGGCAACCCAGAAAATAATTTTGAGCTATTAATAACTTCCAAATGAGCCAGACCATATTCCTTGGTCTTGCCCGGCACAACCTTACCGCCAAAATGCTGCGCCAAAAGTTGATGCCCATAGCATAAACCTAAAATCGGGACGGGCAAATCGAGCAGTTTAGCATTATATTTTACCGCCGTTCGGTCATGGACGCTGTTGGGACCACCGGACAAAATTAGTCCTTTGATACCCGACAATTCTTTGACGCTAACCGTCGGCGGAAAAATTTCGGCCAACACGCCGAGCTGACGAATCCGCCTGGTAATGAGATGGGTGTATTGCGAACCAAAGTCGATAATGGCGATTTGAAGTTTACTCATAGTAAATTGATTATATCGTAATTTTGGGCTATGATAAAGTATAATAAATAATAAAGTCATGCCGATTTTATTTCGGCAGCTAGTAAAAATAATAAGATCCTGAAACCGCTACCAGAGCGGAGCAAACGAGTTCAGGATGACACTAAAAAAAATATGAAAGAAGCTTTAACTTTTGACGACGTTTTATTAGTTCCCAAAAAATCCACCGCTTCACCGAGTAAAGTTAGCACCGCGGTGACGCTTGGCAAAAATATTAACTTGCAAATTCCGATTCTGTCAGCCGCGATGGATACCGTTACTGAAAGCCGGATGGCTATTGCTTTGGCTCAAGCCGGCGGTCTTGGCATTATCCATAAAAACAATACACCCGAACAGCAGGCGGCGGAAGTTAAAAAAGTTAAAAAACTCAACTTACTTTGCGGTGCGTCAGTCGCGGTTGGTGAGACAGCCATTGAACGAGCAAAAATTTTAGCGGCGGCGGGAGTTGATGCAATTGTCATTGATGTGGCGCACGGTCATTATTATAAAGTAGCCGAAACAATCAGACAACTAAAAAAGATTTTACCAAAAAATATCATTATTATCGGTGGCAATGTCGCCACTGGCCAAGCAACAGCTGACTTAATCAAGGCCGGTGCCGATGTTGTTAAGGTTGGCGTTGGACCCGGTTCAATTTGTACTACCCGCGTGATTGCCGGTATTGGCGTGCCGCAGTTAACCGCCATTATGGATTCCGTTAAGGCGGCTCAAAAAACTAAAACACCAATTATCGCTGACGGTGGCATTAAATATTCTGGTGACATTGTCAAAGCACTAGCCGCCGGAGCAACGGCCGTGATGATTGGCGGTCTATTAGCCGGTACCGACGAAGCACCGGGAAAAGTTATTTCCGTCAAAGGAGAAAAATTTAAAACCTACCGTGGGATGGGTTCAATGGCGGCGATGGAACAAGGCTCAAAAGATCGCTATTTGCAGGGCGACAAACAAAAACGAGAAGTGGTCGCCGAAGGCGTGGTTGGCACCGTCCCCTATAAGGGCGCGGTAATTGATGTTATCGGTCAACTCGTCGGCGGACTAAAACAAGGCTTGGGTTATTGTGGCAGCTTGAATATCGCCGAGCTGTGGCGCCAGGCCGAGTTTGTGAAAATTACCAATGCTGGCTTGAAAGAAAGTCATCCGCATAGCCTGCAAAACATCCAAAAGTCGGCAAATTATCAGGGAAGTGATTTTGTTTAGAGCAAACACTGATGAGATTTGCCCGACACGTCAATTGGCGACCGACGAAGTTTCCCGTGTCATGCCGAACTTGCTTGCCCCGCCGTGGCGGTGGGTTTGGCATCTCCAGAGATCCTGAAACTAGTTCAGGATGACAAACTTAGGAAGTGTCATTCCGGGCTTGGTCCGGAATCTCAAGATCCTGAAACCAGTTCAGGATGACAATTTTAATAAATTTAGGATGATAAATAAGCTACCAAAAAACCGCCTAACCAAAGCCCCGCCAGTTGGCGGGGCTTTTTTATTTCTAGATTAATCATTGCCAAGTCGTTTTCGCAGTCTCATATGGGCCGATTGCAATTCAGTCATTAACTTACTTTCATTAACCCGATTGTGTAAGCGGTTGGAAATAACAAATTCACCCTTAATCATCAAGTCACGGATGTTGCGGCCGCCGTGTGTAATCATATTGCCAACCAAGCTAATCGGCTTGGCTTCGTTGTACGGCATAAAGCCGCGGTCGCGCAATTTCCAAAACGCGATGTCGGCGCGATACCCCGGCGCAATGCGACCAACTTTGCCAAGCTTTAAAACACTAGCGCCTTGGGAAGTCATCATTTTAAATAAATCTTCATATAAGACTCGATGCGAATGCTGGTGCATAATGCGAGTTTGTAGGGCTTCGGACAACAAATCCAAAGTATTTTTAGAAATAACACTGTCAGTACCAAGAGAAATTAATTTATCCGCCTTGTATTTTACAAACAACGGATATTTGAATTCGCCGCTGCGGTGAATTTTATTGGACGTCGGCAAATGAACAATGCCAATTTTATGCTTGGCAATTAATTTAATTTCGGCGTCAGAAACATGAACGGCGTGCGATAACACGGTATTAGAATTAGCCAAACCTAAATCAACTAAAACTTCAATCGTGCGCTTGCCGTACCGTTCAATACAATCTTGCACCCAGCTTTCGGTTTCCGCGGCGTGCATCGTTAATAAAACTTTATATTTTTTAGTCAGCCGTCTAATTTCCTGCAGCTGCTCGGGGCTGGCCTTATGGATATAATGAATCGCGATGGCCGGCTGCGAAAAATATTGTTTTTTATGCTGCAAGATTTTTTCAACCAGCGCCGGCGAATTTTTCGGATGAGAATTTGAGATGGCCGAAATGGCGTTAATCACATTTTGTCTCGTCATCTTGGCCGCGCGCTCAATCGGATCAAAAACGCCATAATGGCTTAAAGTGGTGGTGATACCATTTTTTTGCTCTTCGGTAAAATCGCCAACCGCGCCCAAGAAAAAATCCAATTCATCCATTTTAGCTTCCAACAGTGCCATCTTTGCCACCTGATCAACGACGTTGCCTTTGTCGAGCGTCATTGATGAACGCAATAAATACATCGGCGGATGAGTATGCGCATTAATAAATCCTGGCGTAATCACCACGCCGCTGCGCTTGGCCGCGTCGTATAATAAATCAATTTTACTTTCGGGTATTAACTTTTGCTTGGCGGGAAAAACTTCTTTAATCACGCCATTAACAATATAAACCGAATGATTGGCCAAAACTTTTAATTTGTCGTTTTGGTCAACGGTAATAATAAAAGCCGCGCCGGAGATTAAAACTCGTCCCACCTGACCGGATTTTCTCAGCATCGTGTAGCGCGTATGCTTTTGGCGTTCCAGCAGATAAGACGCTTCATCTTTTAGGGCGTCGGCTAAATTTTTATTCTGGGTCAAAATGTTTTCCATTAGTTATCCTAGCGTTTAGCTACTTATTAAATTCATTATAATTGAGTGCTTAATTTTGGGCAACCGGCGGGGCGGTATGCTATAATTTGGTTATGACGATAAAATTAAAAGATGTAATTACTAAAGCTGACTGGATTAAAATAATAATTTTAATCGTGGTCTCCATCGGCTGCTGGACTTGGGTCTATGTTGAATTTCAAAAGCCGATTGTTCCACCGAGTTGGGCCAATGAAGGCGAAATTAATTTTTCCAGAGAACAGCGGTAGAAATTAAACAAAAAAAGGAGCCTGGCGCTTCTTTTTTGATATCTAACAGTCTATGTTTTAGAAACACTTTTTTGACGGTTTTAGTTTGTTAATATCTTCAGCGCTTCGTTAGGCGTTTTCAATACCACTGTCTACGGTTGTCATTGCGAGGATCCGCCAGCTGGCGGAGACGAAGCAATCCCTTAAATTTACGACAACCCTAAGATTGCTTCGCTCACCTCATTCGCTCGCAATGACATAAAATGACAGTTTGGTTAATTGATTATCAATGTACCAATTATGGCTGCATTGAGAGGTATTTTTTAATTATTATGCAAGCCCGTTCATGAGCTAACCGCGGTGAGTAAACCATACTTTGCCTAGAAAAGTTGCTGCAGTTCACAACAGATAGTTGATAATGATTTTTCAAGTTCAAAAGCTATCTGCCTAATGCTTGTATTCTGCCAAAGGTATTGCCAAGCTATTGATCCATTACGTACCTATTGACATTATGTTAACAATATGATATAGTATATTAATCTCATTAACGACTGCGCTGTAGTATTCGATAAGTGAGATTGTACTCAAACAGGAGCATATAAATGAAGGCGAGAAACGAGTACCGCACCTTGATGGTCGCCCTGGTCATCTTATTGATTCTTGTGTCCGTTGCCGACATCTGGGATGTTTATGCCCACGGCTTGGACATGAACAAATATTGGCCAGGGGTGTATGAGCTTGTCTTGGCGATTTGGATGGCAACGGCACGGGTCGTCTACCGCCGAAACGGTATGACAGGACGACAAAACCACCAAAACACGGCTTGTGACGATAGCATCAAATAATCGTCCGAGTCATTCCGAGTTTGCACCTCGCTAAAAGTGCTATTTTTTAATACCTAAAAATCTTTTCTGAACTACTTGCTTACGCTCAGGCTAACAATGATTTATTTGGAGGTAAAAATTTTAGTGGAGTGAATATTAACCACGTTGACTATTTAAAAATAATTTGTTTTAATAAGCTCAAAGGAGGAGGCACAATCGCCTCCTTTTTCGTACCCTAAAATCTAACCAAGCACCAGCAAATATAACAGCTGCGGAAGAAAGGATAACGGCAGACACTGAAACAGTTGATCGAAAATGAAATCGGTCTTGACGAGTAAACCAGTGGTTTACTAGAAAGGTAGCAGATGGATACGGACAGATTATGGAGACAACGGATAAGCGATTGCTGCGGTGGCTTCGAATTTGACAAACGAGGTGGCGGCTATGCTTTCAGCGCCATGATCGCGGCCGAAGAAGAACTGGCCAGAGGAAACCAACCAGGCAACCCAACTTCAGCACTGATCACGATGTCAGTGGCTGACCCACGCCAAAAGATGGAAGAGGAGGCGATGAATGCTGGAATGCAATACTATCGCCATTTTCCATGGTCAACATGCTACACCGACAACACTGGTGCACGAGTCTGCGAAAAAGCGGGAGTGTTCTGTGACACTCACACGTTAATTGCCGCTTGGTTGAACAAACGGTTTGCCAACGGGCAGACCAGGTTCGATCGGAACTGGGTACAGTATTCACCTCAGGCAATCAAAGGTGCCCTGGCTGAGATTCTTCCCACTCTCCTATTCGAAGAAGGAACCAAGGTGGTGTTTCCCACGCCCGGATACGGTGTAATTGCCAACCCCAAGAATATTCGAGGGGCCACGGTCAGCAACCAACCACTCGTGCTCTGCGACGGATTGTGGGATCTAGACCTTGGACACATCGGTAAAGTTCTCTTGGCCAAGTTAGGTAAACGGGTTGCCTACATTAACTTCCCGCACAATCCAACTGGCGCCGGCTATTCCAAAGAGCAGTGGCAAAATATCATTGCTTGGGCGGAGATTTATGGAGTCACCCTAATCGTCGACGAGGCCTATACTGACCTTCGTTACAACGACCGGACCTGCAGTGTACTTGAAGTTGAAGGTTGGGAAAATTGCTGCATCGTCTTACAGTCGGTCAGTAAGGGCTGGTCGGCAACCGGTCTACGCTTCGGCTGGATGGTGGGTCATCCAACCATTATCGCGGCGATTCGAGAAGTCTCGGATGTCAAGCACTCCGGAGCCTTTGGTCCAACCATTGTTGCCGGCTTGGCTTGCCTGAAACATCCCGAATGGGCCGATGCCACCCGCGAGTGCTACCAACAACTTCACCAGAACCTATTTGAAGGCCTGGAGGCAAGTGGCTTTAGCGCCGCTATGCCGGAGGCTGGGCTGTGCCAAATTACGCCCGCGCCGAAAAGCGTCAACGGTATTACCTTCAGCAATTCTGTGGAATGTGCGGAATGGCTCCGCCACACTCTCAGAGTTTCGGTAATGGCTCAAACCATTAACGAAAAGCCTTACCTGCGCTGGGCTACAACTTTAATGCCGGTTCCGGAATGCGGATTGCCAACCGAAGAATCCGTCATTGTCGAAGCGATGCGGCGACTGAAAACCGTCAACTTCGAATTCTAAGTCGACATTTCCGATCTTTGCGTTTTGTCTATCTTCTGCACCAATGCTTTGGCAACGGTGCAGTTTTTTTTATAAACAAAAAATCTTCCCAATGGAAGATTTGATGGAGCGGTAATTACGATACACTATCAGGACGACCCTTATTTTAGGCTGAGACTAGATTCTGTCCCCTGAGCGGGTGACCGGGATCGAACCGGCGACCTCTTCCTTGGCAAGGAAGCGTTCTACCACTGAACCACACCCGCTCAGGGGACACAAGGTATATCAATTTGAAATACTTATTACGGGTGATCACAATACTATCAGGACGAACGCGTTGGCGACCAGAAAACTCCAGCAACTGCCAGCCAGAGACTAGTCCGCCTTCGGCGGAAACCACACCCGCATTTACTACAAATGAGATTATAGCAAAATTTTAAATAATTGCAAGCCTTAATTACGCAGCGCGTACAAAGCAATGCCGGTAGCCACCGCCACATTTAACGATTCTTTTTTGCCCAGCATTGGAATAACAACTTTTTTGTCAGCCAGCGCTAAAATTGAACGACTGATGCCATTGACTTCACTACCAACGACCAAAGCAATTGGTCCAGCGGGCTTGAATTTTGGCAAACTAACATTATGCTCCCCGGTTTCGAGGGCGATAATTTTAAAGCCTGCAGTCTTTAACTTTTTAACCACGAGATGAGTTTGCCACTGCCGTTCCCAAGGAATCCAAGTCTCAGCCCCCAGTGCAGTTTTGGAAATTTCTTTCCGCGGCGGAAAACCGGTATAGCCGCACAAAAAAATTTTATCAACGCCAAAGACATCGGCGCAACGAAAAATTGAACCGACATTATAGAGACTGCGAACATTTTGAACCACCAAGTAAATTGGAAATTTTTTTGTTGACATAAACGTTATTCTATCTTATTATAATTAACGTTTCCAAACAAGTTGAGCCCAGGTGGTGGAATGGTATACACGAAGGACTTAAAATCCTTTGGCAGTAATGCCTTGCGGGTTCGAGTCCCGCCCTGGGCACCATTAAAAGAGAGTTACACTCTTTTTTATTTTAGTTGAATTTTTAACTTTAAACCGCTAAGATAAGATTGCTATGATCGACTCCGAAGTCAATCGAATTATCGATCCCAAAGAAACCAAGGAAGAACAAACCCTTGATGTTTCTTTGCGGCCCAAAAAATTAGATGAATTTATCGGCCAACAAAAAATTAAAGACAACCTCACCATTTTTATGGCCGCCGCCAAACAGCGGCAAGAGCCGATTGAGCATGTTTTACTTTACGGGCCACCAGGCTTAGGTAAAACAACTTTGGCCCACATTATTGCCGAAGAAATGGGCGTTAATATTCGAGTGACTTCCGGCCCCGCGCTTGAGCGATCGGGCGACTTGGCCGCCATTCTAACCAATCTCGAAGCTGGCGATATTTTATTTATTGACGAAATTCATCGCTTAAATAAAGTCATTGAAGAAATCCTTTACCCGGCCATGGAAGAATACGCGTTAGACATTGTCATTGGCAAAGGTCCGTCCGCCCGAACATTACGACTCGACTTGCCGCGCTTTACCATTGTCGGCGCCACCACCAAAGTCAGTATGTTGTCATCACCATTACGCGATCGTTTCGGCAATATTTATCACTTAAACTTTTATGAAAATGATGAGATTGGCAAAATTGTTAAACGGTCCGCTGAAATTTTAGACGTTAACATTGTGCCGGAAGCAACCGAAAAAATTGCGTCACGATCACGCAAAACACCACGCATCGCGAACCGCATTTTAAAACGAGTCAGGGATTTTGCCCAAGTTAAAGGTGATGGCAAAATCAACGACGACATTACCAACGAAGCCTTAACGATGCTGGATATCGATGAATTCGGACTTGATGAAATTGATCGAAAAATTTTGGAGTTGATTATTACCAAATTTAAAGGCGGACCTGTTGGCCTCAATACCATTGCCGCGGCGACTGGCGAAGAAATGGCCACGATTGAAGATGTTTACGAACCATTCCTCCTCCAAATTGGTATGTTAAAAAGAACACCAAAAGGTCGCATGGCCACGGAAGCGGCTTACGAGCACCTAAAGCTTAGCAGTACCGATCAGGCCAATAAATTGCTATAATATAAAGATGTATATCCCATTGGCATTATTTTATTATATCTACTTATTTTTTGTCTTAGCTTTTCTTCTTTTTAGTTTCTTTAATCTTTATCACATTATTCGCTTTGGCCTCCCGACAATTTTTAGCAGCGCCTTGGCGATCTTTTATATTTTAGTATCAATTATTATCCTCGCCATTTCTTGGTACTACATCAGCCAAGTCGACTGGAAGCAGATCATTGATATCCAACCTCAGTTTACTTTCAAATAAAATGTTAAAATTTTTCCTACCACATAAAAAAGACAACGAGACGATTATTTTATTATTGCGTCGCCACCCTTTTACAATTTTTTTAAAAATTATTTTCTGGCTAATGGTGGCCTTACTGCCGCCGGTTTTTTATGGTTTTTTAGTCAACGGCGATATCTTGGGCGATTTTTTTACCAGCACCATTATCTGGCCAATCATTCTTTTAGCCTTAAGTATTTATTACTTATTTGTTTGGGTGCTAATTTTTTACAGCTACGTTGATTATTATTTAGATGTTTGGATTATTACCACCCATCGAATTGTCAATATTGAACAAGCTGGTTTATTTGATCGCGTTATCTCGGAACAAGAATTATATCGCGTCCAAGATATCACGTCGGAGGTAAAAGGCATCTTCCCAACTTTAATTAACTACGGTACGGTGTACATTCAAACGGCGGCCGAGCAAGAGCGCTTTACTTTTAAGCAAGTCCCCAACCCAAACGAAGTGGCGCGAAAAATCACTAAACTAGTTGAGGATAGCAAGCGCGCCCATCAGCTGATGGTGGCGGATACGATTAACGACGAAAAAGGCAGTATTTAATTTTATTTAAATAAAAAAAATATATGGCCAAGCCATATATTTTTGTTTTTGTTTTAGTTGTCGACGAAAAGAACAAAAATTTTGTTGCCAATGATTATGGGGCCGTCAAACCAGCGGCCGGCTGGCAATAAATATTAAAAAAGGATTAGCGATAGCTACCCAAATAACCCAAACTGATTTTGTCACTAATAAAATGGCCGGGAATAAAAGCCGCTCGCTCTTCAATGGTAGCTGACGGAACAACGGCTTTAGCCTTGATAACATTTTCCGAAATATTCATTAAGAAAGCAACCGCCAAAACAATAAAAAAAGCACTGAGCAAACTTATAGCCAAACGATATTTGGCTATTTTTTGACTCAGGGCATTGGCCTGAGCATTAAAGCCGAATAACGATAACATTTCGTGAACTGGTTGGGGGCGTGACATATAATTTTTATTTTGGTTTTTGAGTGGCAACCGCTTGGGTTACAAAAAGAGAGTCTTGCGACCTCTTATAAATACAGTATAGCACAACAAAAACTTTTTGTCAACTTATTTTGGGGGTGACAAAGGATTATGGCCAGTTAAAATTTCCAGGTAATCATTGTACCCATCGTGGTCAGTATCAGCACTGTTGACATTGGTGCCATATATTCTTTCCAAATAGTCGTAAACGTGATCTTGATCTGAGTCTAAACTATTGATCAACAAAACTGACACCTCACTCGCGGAATTAATATCGTAACCTTGCATATAGAAAGAAAGTTCGAGGGGCGAAACAACAATCAAGTTTAACCAGTCCAAACCTAAATCATTAAAAACTGTTTCGGATGCAATCTTTCTGGCTACCCCGCCGTCAAGCAAATAAATATTAGCACCTTCACTTTTGATTAAAGTACCATCGGGATATTTAACGTTGCCGGCCAAATTGATTACGTCAAGGTCGGCTTGAGGTATCGAAATAATATTTGACCATGAATAATGGTTAGCTAAAAAATATTTAGCATTGAAAAAAACCTGACGCTTACCATCAACAACCATAAATACCGCCGAACTATTAGCCCCTTTAAATAGCGTCCCGACCGGATAACTTACTTCAGCCCCGGTTGGATAGGCACTTAATTCAGAATCGGATAAGACTTCAATATGCTTGCTTAAGAATCGATTGGCTAAAAAGATGCCGTAAGTTGGGATATATCTTATTTTACGGTCGGCGCCAATTAAATAAAGCTTGGGTGAATTAGCGGTTTTGACTAATGACCCGCTGAGTAACGGGGCGGTTGGCGTAGTGCTATTTTCGGTCTCCGTGGTTGGTGATGGTGTCAAAGTTACCGTCGGCGGTGGTGCGCCACCGGACCCAGCACTGGCATTAGGAGTAGAAGTATTGCCACAAGACTGCGAAATGCTAGGTTTGTCGTTAGTGGTGCTGCAATTATTTGCATCGGCGCATAAACGCGATTGGGTATTATTGGCGGCACACGCCGACCAGCTAGTACAAGACCAACTCTCCACACAAGCGGATGGCGCAGGGACGCAACTTTGACTTTCCAGCGGCTTAGTTACCGTGGTACCGCAATGATTGGCGTCAGTGCAGGTTCTGGTCTGAGAACTCGATGAACTGCAGGTTAACCAAGCACTGCAAGACCAATGCTCCACGCAAGGAGCGGGTTTCGGAACGGAATTTTTATATATTTCATAGGCGCCGATATCATAATTTGTACCATTTAATAATGAGCCATCCGGCCGCTCGTTACCACTAAAATCGTAAGGTAAATAATTACTGGGCAGATAGTTGTTAAGATCAACACCATTGTCAATGGCGGGATTAGTGGCATTATTAATTAATTTAAACATCTCCTTATAGGAATCGGCTTGGCTGATATTATCGTCTAAAGTAAAAGGATAACCTGGATTATTTGAGTAAAATACCGGTAATGAATTAAATAACAACGAGGCAAAGGCTAAACTACTAGACGCTTGGCTACTTGGGTCATAGTTATAACCAACGCCATTGGCATCTTTTAAAGTCTGCCATTCAGAAAAAGTATAATAGGTTGTGGAGACAACCGTATTGCCACTCCAGTTAAAATAAGCAAACATCTTGTCATCGGTGGCGGTCTGGGCGTAATAGAGATTGCCATCAAAGTGTAATTGCGACTTTAAAGTAGCCGGCGGATTATAATTAAAAGCCGCGATAACCGGCGAACTAGCTTGGGGGCGATAAACCAGGTTATTGAGAATTTTTATATTGGTGTGCTGCGTGATACCAATGGTCGTGCCGCGGCTAGTATTATATGGATTAATATAAAAGGCCGCCGACGGTAAAGCACCGGAGGGAGATTTTGACTGGATAGCAAAAGTGTTGCCAACGATCGTAATATTATTATTCGGTCTTTTTTCCCAGTCACGATTGCCAATTACTAAACTACCGGGAGAAACCGCCTGCTGATTTGGCGTAATAAATAAATTATTGCGAATTATAATGTTATCAGCGTCAGCAATGGACATCACACTTTCATAATTAGTGACGATATTACGCTCAAAAACAACGTCACTAATAGATTGATCAGTCAGGCCACTATTCGGCCCCAGGTGAATCAATTCCAAGTTATATCTGGTACCGCCACCATTGTGAATAGCACCACCAGCGTCACTGCGAGTACTATCAATCGGATCCCGCCAACCGAGAAAATAATTATCGGCGACATAAACATTATTGGTACCTTTATTATTAACCAAACTGCCGTCAATTCTCAACGCATTTCTACTAAAAGCCGGACGACTAAAGACGTTATTGATAATGACGGCTTTATTTAGATGTGATAAATAGGCGATGTGACCATCAGACTTGTCAAAAGTATTGCCGATCCAAGCCATATTGCGCATATAACCAAAAAACATATCACTGCCGCCAAAATTTGGATCATTAACCGAATCTTGACCATAATAATTTAGTTTAACGGAGCTATCAATTACATAAACACCGGTAACGATTGCTTCATTCGCCATTGCGGCCGAGCTAGGACCACCAAAACGAAACAAGGAAGCTCTGGGATCTTCAGCGTCAACGCGCAAGAAAAGAAAGCCGCGGCTTTGATCAGCAACACTGATTAAGCCGGTTAAGCGAGCGCTGACGGTAGGATTTTTGAATTCAAAATTTAAATCTTGAAAATAAACATCGTGTGAACCAGCTTTCCCAGTAATCACTCGACCAGCAGCACCATTAACAGAATCCGTGCTACCGTTATATTGGATGATAGGTTTAGCCCCCTCACCATAAGCTCCAAATAGTACACCCTGGATCCAGATTTCGGTGGTGGTGCCAGTCATTATCGGATAAGTACCCCCTCGTTTAAATAAGACACTATCACCATATTGATAAAAAGAAGAGTCGCCACCAGTAGGATGAACATAAACGTTGGCGAACGCCTTTTCCGCCGTTTGCCAAGGGCCACAATTGTCAGTGACGGAATAGGTTTGGCACTTACCAGTATAAGTATCACGGCCATTAATCGAATCAACGTAATACTTACCAGTACTAGGCCGTTCTAAAACTTCAACGTCAATCGTGGCTTGAGCCGTTTGGCCTTGGCGGTTTTTGACCGTTAAGGTGACACGATAGTTGCCCGGCTGTTCAAAGACGTGGGCCGAGTTAAAACCAGTTAAAATATTTAAATTTTTACCAATCGCACCGGGATCGCCAAAATTCCAGTTATAATCAACAAGCTCGGCTCTTGGGGTCGACTCCCAACCCTGAAAAAAAACGGGGAAAGGAGCATATCCTTTGGTGACCGAAAAGCCATCCGGCCGCCAGGAAGTTACATTGGTAAACCAAGCTGACTCATCAACAGTAATTGTAGCAACTAATGGATTGTCCGTGGTGGCAACAGTATACTCGCCTAAGACCCGACCATGATTTATAACCAATCGAAAAACCAACACGCCACCAACCAACATGACAGACCCAAATAATAAAACACCGACCACCTTAACGCGTGGACCACGCCAATTTATTTTTTTCCGGTCCGCCATACAATTTCAATAACTAAAAAGAGTTGGGATTAATACCCAACTTTACGGTAATGACTAACCACAGCCGCCGCTTTGTGATACTAGAATCGAATGACCTTAGAGTCATACGTATTCTTTTAATTATTAAGAAATTAAAAACCTCTTGGAGGTAATTTGAGATAATAAAGAAGAGCGCAACTAAGCCCTCACTAAATATAGTATAGCACAACAAAAACTTTTTGTCAACCAAGCTTAATAAATGTTATCATTCCTGATGTATGACGGAAATTAAAAAAATTGCGCACAACACCATCATCCAACTACTTGGCAAAACCATTACCGTGGCGATGGCCTTAATCGGTTTTGGAGCGATGACGAGATATTTAGGTCAAGAAGGTTTTGGTTATTACACGACGATTTACGGCTTCCTGGCCGTCTTCGGAATTTTAGTTGACCTCGGATTACAGATGACCACCACCCAATTAATTTCTGACCCAAACGAAAACGAAAGTGAAATCCTTAGCAATGCCCTATCGCTGCGACTAGTGGCGTCGTTGATTTTTTTAGGCATTGCGCCGCTGGTAATTATTTTTTTTCCTTACCCAACGATTATTAAAGCCGGCACAATTGTTGCCGCCATTGGTTTTGTTTTTAGTTCGCTGGTTTCAACTTTAACCAGCTATTTCCAAAAACATTTAATCATGCACAAGCTGGCCATCGCCGAGGTGGTGGCCAAAATTATTTATTTAGCTGGTATTTTGTTAGCGATTTATTTCAACTTAGGCCTAATCGCCGTGATTGCCGCCATTACTTTAGACAGTTTACTGACGTTGGCCATTTTATTATATTTTGCTGATAAAAAAATTAAATTAAAATTTGAAATAAACCAAACCGTCTGGAAAAAAATCCTCAGCCAAACTTGGCCAATTGCCTTAACCATTGCCCTAAACCTAATTTATTTCAAAGGTGATATTATTATCATGTCACTGACGCGAACCCAAGCGGAAGTTGGTTTGTACGGCGCTCCCTATCGGGTTTTAGACGTCCTCATTAATACCGTCTATATCTTCTTGGGTTTAATCCTGCCAATTCTGGCAACCGCGGTGGCCATTAAAGATTTTAATAAACTAAAAACAACCATTCAATCAGCGTTTGACTTTTTAATGATGCTAGCAATACCGATGGTCGTCGGCGGCTATTTTTTGGGTCGGCCATTAATGGCCTTAATCGCTGGCGCCGATTTTATCATCTCGGGTGATATTATTAAAATCCTCTTGATTGCGACAGCAACTATTTTTATTGCCAGCCTGTTTGGCTATGCCGTCGTGGCCCTCAACGCCCAGAAACAAATGATTAAATTTTATTTTATTAATGCCGTTGTTTCAATTATCGGCTACTTGATCTTTATCCCCCGCTACTCATATTGGGGGGCGGCTTGGATGACGGTTTTTACCGAAGGCTTTATTTTAGTGACCGCCAGTTATGTTTTATATAAAAAAATAAGTTTTTTGCCAAAAATTAATTTGGTGGCCAAAATTATTGTCGCGGCAGCGGTAATGGGCGGCACTCTAGCCTATTTTCCAACAATCAACCTAGCGGCTTCCATTGTTATCGGCGCGGCAGTGTATGGCTTAATGTTGGTTTTACTTGGGGCCATCAATAAAAAATTAGTGGCCGAAATTATTTCAATAAAATGAAAGCCATAAAAATTAATAGCCCACTTTATGGGCACGTTACAATTAAGGAGCCAGTACTGATTGATTTAATTAAATCGCCAGCGCTCCAACGACTAAAAAAAATCGAACAGCACGGCACTTGGCAGTTGCACCAAAGCTGGAAAAAAAGTCATCACTTTAGTCGTTATGACCACTCAATCGGCGTTATGTTATTGTTGCGAAAGTTTAATGCTAGCATTGAAGAACAGCTCCATGGGTTGCTCCACGACATATCACACACGGTATTTTCTCACGTTGCCGATTTTTTATTTAATAAGGACACCAGTAAACACAGCTATCAAGACGATCGACTAGGAAAAGCCTTTCAACTTCAGGGGGTCAACGCAATTTTAAAAAAGTATGGCTTTAACCATACTAAAATTCTAAGCACGAGCACCTTTCCATTAGCCGAACGCGATTTACCGGATCTGTGTGCTGATCGCATTGATTACACGTTATCCGATCCTTGGGCTAAAGTATTTGATACCGCTGATCCCAAAAAAATCTTAAAAGACCTGACCGTTTATCAGCAGCAGTTTGTATTTAAAAGCCGGAGCGGCGCCCAAGCATTCGCTCGACTTTATGAAAAGCATAACCGAAATAACTGGTGCAAACCGCTCCAAATTGCCATTTATACCATCTCAGCCCAGGTCCTCCGTGAAGCGCTGACAAAAAAAATTATTACCAAAAAAGAACTTTATACTACCGATGAATACATTCTAAAAAAGTTAGGCCACACTAAAAATCCAATCATTACCAAAAAATTGCAACAAATCAAAAATTTAAAAATTAAAATCGTATCCAAAAAAACAGCGGCTGACTTCTGGGGCACTTCAAAAACTCGGGTCGTTGACCCCTACTTTTTGCAGGATGGCAAATTAATCCGGCTGTCAAAAGTCGACCCGGTCTACTACCAAAGAGTTGCCGCCTGGGCGGCCAAAGTTAAAAAAGGATTTTATATAAAGATTTTGAATTAATATGTTTTGGTTTGATTTCAATTGGCAAATTGCGCACGTCTTAAATCAGTTCTGGTGGCCGATTAACATCGGCTTGCTTATTATCGTCGTGCTGGCCGGCTATCTGGCCAGCAAAAAACCAGCTTGGGCGGTAAGCTTAATTATTATCTGCTTGCCAACTTATTTATTTCGCTCACGTTTGGCATTTTTGCCAATCACTTTTTTAGAACTTCTAATCTGGGTGGTTTTTGTAAGCTTCACGATTGCCAATTTAATAAAACATAAAATAAAGCGAGGCGGGCAGTATCCTTATCGAGCGGCGATTATTTTAATTTTAGTCGGCGCGACGATTGGGATGATTATTGCACCTAATAAAATCGAAGCGGCCGGTTTATGGAAAGCTTATTTCATCGAGCCAATTATGTTTTTTGTGCTGCTATATAATATCTGGCCAGGAAAGAAAAACCAAAAAATTATTTTATGGTCACTGGGTATTTCGGCTTTACCAATCGCCTTATTGGCCATTGACCAAAAATTTACTGGCTTTGGTATTTATGAGCCAGCCTGGACCGCGATGGCGCACCGACGGGTTACTTCAATATTCTCATCGCCCAATGCCGTGGGACTTTATTTGGCACCCATTGTTGCCATTTACTTTGGTTGGTTGCTAAGCGAAATAAAAAAAATCTGGCCAACCGTCCTTAAAGCTTCCCTAATATTAATCAGCTTAGTGGCAATATTTTTTACCTGGTCCGAAGGGACGTGGTTGGGATTAACAGCGGCTCTTATTTTCATGTTATTTTTTGGCGTCAGCCAGAAAAAAACTGTTGCGGCAGTGCTAATAATATTTATCATTGGCCTGTTAGCAATTTCGTTGCAACCGTCGCTGCTGTCCGGAGTCGTCAAAAGCAGCTCAAGCCAAAACCGTTTAGAACTTTGGCAAATGGCCAATAATTATTTAACCGCCAGCCCGACTAACTTTGTTGCTGGCGCGGGCATCTTGGGCTTTGCTAAAATCCAAAATCAATGGCGTGACCCGCTAAAATTAGAACCCTTACTGTACCCGCACAATATTATTCTAAATTTCTGGGTCGAAATCGGCTTGATTGGACTAACCGGTATGGCGCTACTAATGGTCCAGTTTTTCAAGTCAGGGATAGTAAAAATAAAAACAGACAAGTGGTTGACGTTAGGAATCATGGCGGCGATGATCACAATTATAATTCATGGCTTAATTGATGTCCCCTATTTTAAAAATGACTTAGCAATTTTATTTTGGCTGATTATAGCTATCCTATGATTAGAGATTACGAACATATTATTATTAAAGAGTGCGGCGAACCGCTGGTTAATCTCAAAGCTTATGGTTTTGTACTCGAACCGATGTACTTCAAAAATAATATCGCTGATCGAACAGCAATGTACTTACGTGAGTCAGCAGCCAAAAAACTTTTAGAAGTTCAAAAAAGTCTCGGGGACCATAAAATTAAAATTTGGGACGGTTGGCGCGACTACAAAACGCAAAAAATTCTCTATGATACACTTCACGACAAACTGAAAAAACTTAACCCAACTTGGAACGACGAACAACTTAAAGACCGAACTTTAACTTTTGTCTCCGACCCTTATAACCCTAAAAAAATACCACTCCATTTAACCGGCGGCGCGGTCGATCTGACCTTGGTCGATCAAGATGGCCAGGAACTTAATATGGGTGGTGAGTTTGATCATTTTAGCGATGAAGACGCGGCCTTATATTATGAAAATCATCCTGAACTTGACCAAAAAATCAGAGCTAACCGAAAATTGCTGCGCGAAGCGATGGTGACCGGCGGTTTTCGATTTGACCAATATGAATGGTGGCATTTCGATTATGGCAATCAAATCTGGGCACTTGAACGACAAAAACCCTTTGCCATTTACGGCTTAGCTGAAATAAAATAATTGGCAATGATAAAACCCCCGCACGTCGGGGGTTATTTTTTTATTAAAACCTACTACTTAATCAATTTATCTAAAAATTCTTTAGCCTGATCTTTACCACCAAGCCCAAAAGCAATACCACCGGCCAAGGAAACCATTAACACCAAACCGGTAAATAAAATCTGAATTAACTCCGTGGCCACCCGAAGCTGAATTAGGGCGGCCATAAAGGTAAAAATTAACAACGCCCATTTGGCAACATTAGCTAACGAATCGGCAAAATCTAAATTAGCGGCAATCGACATTTCTTTAACTAACGTGTGAACAAAATTAGAAACGATAATGCCAACGAGCAAAATAACCACGGCAATCAGGACGTTTGGGATATAGAGGACCACCGAACCCAAAAATTGAGAAATCTGATCAAGACCCAAAATTTCAGCGGTGGCGACTAAAATAATGATATACAAAAACCAGGTAACCAGAAGACCTAAGGCTCTACTGATTTCAAGTTTAAATCCAAGGCGCTGCAAAAAAGTGGTTAGACCAGTAGTTTCGGCAGCGCGATCGACATAAATTTTATGAATCAGTTTGGCAATGACGCGACCAACGGCCTGCGCCAAAAAAATACCAACAATCAAAACTAACGCGGCGCCAATCAGGTTAGGGACCAAATCGACAAAGCGAAACCAAATTTCATTTAGGGAAGAGGTCGCAACCGACCCCCAGTCGTTGATTGATGGCATAAATAATTTACCAAACGGAAAAGCCTTAAGTAATTTTATTGTTTAAACAGCGCCAGTGGCGGAAATTAACTGCGTAATGACGAAGCTGGCGATAGCAAATGAAATGAAGATGATTACCAAACCGACGATGCCGGCAGTGATAATCTTTTTGGCCTGACTGACCTTTTCTTCATTACCACCGGCAGTCATCCAAGTGAAACCGCCGTACAAAATGATAATGATGGCGATAATACCCAAAAAGCCCATCAAGACGTTAACAATTGCCATTATACCTTCACGCAAGTCCTTTGTTCCTAAACCAGTGTAAGTGCCGTAATTTAAACCAACATCCAAAGCTAAGGCCGGCATAACGGATAGCGCGAATAGAAAAACCATTGAAGCAATAATTAATCCTTTTTTCATATTCTCACCCCCTTTCTTGATGATTTTTATTTAATAAAACTGCTTATAATATACCACAAAGCGAGACAACTGCCAAATATTTACAAACCACTAAAAAAATGATAAAATACCAACACTAGCAACGCTATGTTTTTTCGCCGAAGTTACAAAAAAAATAAAACAAAAAAAATTTCTAAGTTACCATTCAAGCTAAGAATTAGTGCCTTAGCTCTTTTTGTTATTTTACCAACCATGGCCCAGGCCAGAACCTTTGATCCAAATAATATTATTACCGATGCTGACTTAACCAATAAAGATGCGCTCTCAAAAACCGCCATTCAAGTTTTCCTGGAAAGAGAAAATAGCGTCTTAGCGCGTTATAGCCAAATCATCAACGGCGTAGCCCAAAAAGCATCAGAGATAATTTGGAATGTTGGCCAAGCCACGAATATCAATCCCGAATTTTTATTAACCACGCTCGAAAAAGAACAAGGGTTAGTCCAAAAAAGTTCGGCTACCGAAAAAGCGCTCGACTGGGCCACTGGCTACAGTTGTTTTAATGGCGGCTGCAAAGACAAATATCAAGGTTTTTATAATCAAGTTCAAGCAACAGCGGAAACCCAACAAATTTACTGGGATCGCGCCGGACAATTTTCTTTTAAGGTCGGGCAGACCACGATGACTTATGATGGTTATCCGGTGACACCGGCTAACAAGGCGACAGCCAACCTCTATATCTATACGCCCCATGTCGGTAAGGCGCCGGAGCTTGGCATTAATGTCAATTATGGTGCCAATAAACTTTTTTGGCGGATTTGGAATCGCTACTTTACCGGCCAAAATTTTCTGGATGGTCAAGTTGTTAGAAATGGCAACGACTACTGGCTGATTGCCGATAACCAAAAAAGAAAATTTACTTCGGAAACATTCTATTTAAAAAATCATACCGCCAATGAGGCAATCGTGGCCTCGACTCAACAATTGAATGCCTATCCGGATGGACCAACAATTAAATATGCTGACAATACTTTAGTCAAATCTGATGCAACAGGTCAAATGTATTTATTAGTTGGCCTGACAAAACGTCCGGTGATTGATAATAACGCCTTAGCTTTACTAAAAAACTATTCAATCGCCATCACCAATGTCGACTTGCCATTCGTTCCGGAGGCTGATTTATCCGGTTACACTTTAGGGCCCTGGATTTCGGCTAGTTCAATTTATCCGCAAGGTCAATTATTTAAAGATGAAACTGGCACCATTTGGCAAGTTCAGGATGGCCTAAAACACTTGGTCGATCCCGTCGTTTGGAAAAATAAATTTGCTGCTGCCACACCGGAACCGACCACCTCAGATCAACTTAACCAATACCCAACCTCAACGCCGATCTTGTTCGACGATGGTACTTTTGTTTTGAGCGGCGGAAAATATTATTTAATTTCTGACGGCCAGCGCATGAGAATCGATGACCCGGGCATTTTTAATCGAACCTTTGGGCCGGACAAACAAGCCTCAGCCCTGACTATCTCGACTGATTTGCTCAATCTTCATCCCGCCGGTGAAATCATCGACTACGTCGATAGCACCATTAAAGATCCAGCTATCACACCAGCCGGAAGCGTCGCGGGCGAATTTGAATCAATTACCCCCGACAGTATTCAGCTAATTACTGGCCAAGCCGCCATGGTCTCAGTAAAATTTAAGAATACTGGTCAAACAACTTGGACGCCAACTACGGTTTGGGTACAAGTTAGTAATAAAAACGATGACCAAACATCATTTGGCGTAATGAATAAAATTACTTTAGATCAAGCCTCAGTCCAAGCCGGTCAAACTGGCAGCTTCACTTTCCAGCTCACCGCCCCCATTGATCAAAACGGTTTATTAACACAAAACTTCAATTTATATTCCAACCATAACGGTAGCACCACTAAACTGGCGACAATGGGAAAATTTATTATCGTTAAAACCGGTGACTCCGCTGAAATAATAAGTCACAACCTGCCATTGGCTGTAAAAAATACTTGGAAGCCAGTTCAAATAACGATGAAAGTAAAAAATAATAGCCAAACAACGAGTTGGCTATCACGCCGAACAGCGTTAGAACTTTATAATGACGATGGCTCAACTAGTATTTTTTATGACGCCAACGACTGGGTTCGACCAAACGTGGTCGGGGTGCCACTAAATAAAGCGACAATTAAGCCAGGTGATAATGCCGAATTCAAATTTACCCTAAACCCAAGGCGCATCAAAAAAGGAAGTTACATTCTTAAGTTTAGATTGAGGTTACTAGACAAAAATAATAAAGTCATTTATCTAAACGGCGGCGAATTTTTCAAACAACTTATTAGAGTTGATTAAATTAAAAAAAGTTGAGCGATCCCTCGACAAGCTCGGGATGACAAAAACTCAACTTTTTTTAATTTTAAATTTTAATCTAATCACCCAAGTATTCAAACCGCGGAACTTTTTTGCCTTCAAAAATAACTTCCGAAGTAAACATCTTCAATGGTCGCGCCCAGAGCTTGCTGGTCTCGTTATTATATAAAGCCTCATAAATTACCAAATCTTCGAGCGTCTCGCTCTGCTTAGCGATGCCAACCACCTGATAATCCTTACCCTTATAATGACGGTAACGCCCGAGTTTAAAATTTTGACTAGCGGTGATCATGGGTTAAATTGTTTAGTCCTAAAAATATAGACGTCTTCAGGATCGGAGTCTGGTGATAATAAAATTAATTCGGAGTTACCAAAGTGAAACATTGCTAAAACCCGTTGCCAGTCCAGCTGATAAAACGCCGCGTATAACATTTTGCCAAAATCACCGTGGCTGACCAACAAAATATTGCCGTGCTGATATTTTTGAGTCAGCGCGTCTAATACTTTTTTAGCGCGTAGCATCAAGGCCGGAAAAGTATCAGCCCCTTGGGCCGACAAAAAATAAGCAACGGGCCCAGACTTAATAATTTCAGGATAGCATAAAACCTCAATATCCTTAATCGGCTTACCGGCTAAAATGCCAAAATCCCGCTCGATTAAGTCCGGCAAAATTTCCACCGGCTTAAAATTTAATTTTTGAGCGATAATTTCCGCCGTTGTTTTAGCGCGCTGGAGCGGTGACGAATAAATATTGTCAAAGACGAAACCCGCGGCAAAAATTTTGTCCGCTAACTCATTAGCCTGTTCAACGCCCCTGGCGGTCAAGGGCGTATCGCGGTGGCCATTTAATAAACCGCTGGCGTTGTCTTGATCCTGTCCGTGTCGGGTTAAATATATTTTTAACATAATTGGGCTGACTTCAGTTGATCACTTGCCTTAATTTAATAATTTATACCTAAAAACATTATAACAAAAAACGATGGAACTCGCCGACCTAACGCTGGAGCACCTTGATTTATCTTAATTAAGCTAAAAAATCATTGTTGGTGGTTTGTTTTTCCTGACTAAGCTAAAGGGTGTTGATTTTTTATTTTAAATGGGGTTAAACTTTAGATATAAAAACCTCATCTGATTTACCAAAACCCTGGGCGCCAGCCTAAGCCGAGTCAAACGATGAGACGCACGTTACTTATAGCACCCTGGCGGCTTTGCCAAAAAGATTGCCTAGTTAGCCTTAAAACCACTACCTCAAAGGTGGTTATATTTTTTTATTAAAATGATTACCAAATTAATTAACTTTATTGCGCGCTAATGGACAGAGCAAGCTCCCCGTTGTTCGTAGTGGCTCAAACGGCCACTGGGAAAAGACTGGTTACGATAAAAAAAATTGCTGCTGGTGAAACAATTCTAGCTTTTGAAAAAAAATTTGTTTCATACTCAACCAACAAAACCTTACGCATTGATGAAAACACCCATCAAATCAGCGCCGATCCGAATAGTCCGGAAAATTTTATCAATCACTCCTGCGATGCCAACGCTTATATTGATTTTAAATCATTATCGCTAGTGGCACGACGGCCGATAACAAGTGGCGAAGAAATAACTTACAACTATTGTACCAGCGATTACGATGAGGAGGATATTTTTGAGTGTCATTGTCAGTCGGCCAAGTGCAAAAAATATATTGCCGGTTTCAAAAGCCTAAGGTTATCGGAAAAATTAGAATTAAGAGAACAGCTATCACCGTTCTTGGCTCAAAAGCTTGACGAAGAGCTGGCGGCATTGTCAGCGGCCGAAAATAATACCCAGTCAGCATCATTATCCGAAATCTAGAACTCGCTCAGAGAATAAAACAAACTTAACTCAAAACAACAGCCGCGGTCACTGCCAGCGGCTGTTCCATATCAACTAATTGATAATTCAAACCGGCGGCATGTAATAATTTTTCGTGGCTGGCCGGAAAATCACGTGCCATTCTGGCTTGAAACGCTTCGGTCGTATGTCGCATACCCCTGGCACGAGCGCGCTCCCAACAGGTCAAGACTGAGGCTAGGCATAAAAAAATTTTAAGATCATAAAGCGTCTGCAATTTTTTTAGTTGGTTAATATTAAATTCGGGGTGGTTAGTACCCAACTCTAAAACGACAAAATCGCTATCAACTCTCTCAAGATAGCGATACATATTTTCATACGCGATAATGGTCTTTTCTTCCGGAATACTTGCGTCAGGCAAACGAAACTTTTCAATAAACGGCAAAACATCAATAAAAATCTGATCAGGAAAAACAGCCTTAATGAGGGTAGTCTTACCCACCCCAGGCTTACCGATAAAAACAATAAGTTTTCTTTTAGTAACAGACATAACAATGGCGGAGAGGACAGGATTTGAACCTGCGAGGGCGGTTAAACCCAAACGGTGTTCGAGACCGTCGCCTTAAACCACTCGGCCACCTCTCCGCGTTTTAAACAGCTATAAAATTAACACATTATTTTATTTTTTACAATTCAACGCTTTTCTGTTATAATTTTATCAATAATCAATCAAATCGCTATGAAAAAAATTAGAAAAGTTGTTATCCCCGTCGCCGGTCTCGGCACAAGATTGCTACCGGCAACCAAGGCCCAACCAAAAGAAATGTTGCCAATCGTTGATAAACCGATTATTCAGTACATTGTCGAAGACGCCGTTAAAGCTGGAATTACTGACATTATCTTAGTTACCGGCTCAACGAAAAGAGCAATTGAAGATCATTTTGATCGCAACGAAACCCTGGAACAATTTCTGCTTAAGGCCGGGAAAAAAGAGGCCCAAAGGCAGGTTAAAGAAGTTGCCGAAATGGCAAACTTTATTTATATCCGACAAAAAGGCCCTTATGGCAATGGCACGCCGGTATTAAATGCCAAGCAAATTATCGGCGACGAGCCATTTGCTGTTGTTTGGGGCGACGACATTTGGACTTGCCCTAGAAAACCACACATTCGACAGTTGATTGAAGTTTACGAAAAATATGGCGATCCGGTAATTACGGCGAAAATGACCGATACGGCCGGAACCTCAAAATACGGGATCATTGAGGGTATTAAAATTGAAAATGATGTTTTCCAAGTTAATTCAATCGTGGAAAAGCCCGGACCAAAAGTTAAAAGCCGGGTGGCCAGTTTCGGCGGCTATATTTTTACGCCGGATATCTTTGAGGCGTTAGAAAAAACGAAAATCGGTCGCGACAATGAGCTATGGTTAGTTGATGCCATTGCGCTGTTGCTAAAAAAACGTCCAATTTATGCCAAGTTGATTGACGGCGAACTGCACGACCCCGGATCCAAGCTTGGCTGGCTCAAGGCCAATGTGGAATTCGGTTTAAAAGATAAAACAATTGCAACGGAATTCAAAAAATTTTTAAAAGGTAAACTATGAAAAATAAAAATAAATTTATCAAGTTGCCGATCTTAGTTTTATTGGCGGCTGTTGTAGCTAGCAGCGGTTTTCAGTGCAAATTTGTCACACCACAACAACAACAATTATTAGAACCGATTGAACTAACTTGGTGGGGCGTTTATGACGACCCGGATAGTTTCCAAGAAATTATTAATGATTATAAAGCGGTCCATCCAAATGTTACCATCACTTATAAAAAACTTCGTCCCGAAGAATTTGAAACCCAATTGCTTAATTCGTTAGCCGAGGACCGAGGCCCTGATATTTTTTCAATTCACAACGACTGGGTGACAAAATATTTAAGTAAAATTGAACCGTTGCCAGCCAAAACCACCATGGCCTATCAGGTGACCAGAATGAGTTTGGGTATTAAACAAGAAACAATCTTCGAAGTCAGAGATACCACCAGCATTACCCCGGCTCAACTAAAAAATGCTTATGTCGACGCCGTTTATTATGACGCGGTGCGCGATGGCAAAATTTATGGCTTGCCATTAAGTGTCGACAGCTTGGCTCTATTTTATAATCGCGATTTACTTAATAATTCCGCCATCCCACTACCACCCAATGATTGGGTCACCCTGCAAGCTGATGTTAAAAAATTAACCTTCCAAGATAAAGGTGGAAAACTAGTTCAGGCTGGCATCGCCATGGGAACGGCTGACAATGTTGACCGAGCCAGCGATATTGTCTCACTATTAATGATGCAAAACGGAGCGCAGATGTCAGTAGGCAAACAAGTGACGTTTGGCTCAATCCCTTCAGGGGTAACCGACCGAAATTACGTCCCGGGTCCGGAAGCAGTCAGATTTTACACTGATTTTGCCAACTCCGCCAAAGAAGTTTATACCTGGAGCAAGGATTTTCCAAATTCCGTGGACGCTTTCGCCGCCGGTCAAGTTGCCATGATGTTTGGCTACAATTATCATATCCCCTACCTCGAAAGCAAACGACAGGGAAAACTTAATTATGGCATAACCAGCGTGCCGCAAATCAATGGCCGACCGCCGGTGAACTTCGCCAATTACTGGGTGCAAAGTGTGTCCAAAAAAAGTAAGCACGTTAATGAGGCCTGGGATTTTATTCAATTTATGTCAAAGCCTGAGGAAGCAAAAAAATATTTAGCTAAAACCGCTAAGCCAACCGCCTTGCGAACGCTAGTCGCTGACCAAAGCAGTAATGATAACCTAAAAGTTTTTGCCGACCAATTACTAACAGCCAAAAGCTGGTATCAGGGCAATAACGCTAACGCCATGGAAAATGCCTTCAAAGATATGCTTAAAAGTGTTAACGACGGGACTGAGGTACAACAGGCCGTTAATTTAGCAAGTCTTAAAATTCAACAAACCTTATGAGAAAAATTTTTGTCGTCACCACGGTGGCCTTAACAATATTTTTTTCAGCGCTAATGACAGCAGCACCCGCGATGGCTTTAATGCCGCCACCACCACCAAAGCCCGACGGACTGACCAGTTTTTTAACTAGCATTGGAATCCCCGATGGACAACTTGTCCCAACCAAATGCACTGGCGAGCAAGGAAAAGATGTCAACGACTGCGGCCTTGATCAATTGCTGCAAGTAATCATTAACATTGCCACCTTAATTGTCGCGGTGACCGGAACAGCGGCGCTGGTAATGATTCTTTATGGCGGGGTGTTGTGGATTATTTCAGCCGGCAGTCAGGAAAAAATTCAGCAGGGCAAAGCCGCAATAACCGCCGCGGCCATTGGGTTAACAATTGTCTTAACATCTTGGCTAGTTGTAAACTTTATTATTTTAGCTTTAACCGGTGGAACGATCGGCACCCGAGCTACCATATTCCGTAGTACACCATTTGGACAAATCCCAAGTAACACCGGGAGCAACCCCTAATGGGGGCCTGACGACAGCCCAGTCGCCAACCAACTCTAAGATTAACAACTGATTAATTCTCCACTTTACATCACTCACCGTTTTCTCGTATAATATAGATAGTCATTTAAAAAATGAGGGCCGCCAAAATTAAAAAAATAGTCAGCGGCTAAAAACGAAAGGGGGTGAGAAAATGAAAAAATTAATCGTTTTATCAACCTTAGTTACCATCTTTGCCTTAACAGTTATGCCGGCGTTGGCTTTAGAAACTGGAATTAACTACGGAACTTACACCGGTCTAGGAACAAAGGATTTGCGCGAAGGCATTATGAACGTTGTCAACGTTTTACTCGGATTCTTGGGTATCCTAGCCATCATTATTATTCTGTGGGGAGGTTTCCGATGGTTGACTTCTGGTGGTTCTGAAGAAAAAGTTGGTGAAGCTAAAAAGATTATTACCGCCGGCATCATCGGTTTGGTAATTATCTTTGTTTCCTTCGCCATCGCCAGCTTCGTCATCAGTCAGTTAATCACAGCAACCGGCGCAGCTTAAAAAACCACTTATATTTCGGAGTATTCCTTCAGGGGGAGACCTTCGCCGTTTAAACGGGGGTCTCCCCCATTGGTAAAATCAAATGACGACTTATTTTAAAAAAAATTACTTAGCGCTGTTGCTGACAATCACGGCCATATTTTTTATCCTCCAAATACCAGTAATGGCAGCCACGGTAACGGGCTTAAAAGCGCTGGACAACACTCTGCAAACCACGGCTAATTCCGGTCACATTGACATCGAATCAAACCTGCCAGCTAAAATCGGATCAATTGTCAGCTATTTTTTCGGCATCATCGGAGTTATTTCACTGGTCTTTACCATCACCGGCGGTTTTTTATGGATGATCGCGGGCGGTAATGAAGAAAAAGTTGGCAAAGCCAAAAAATTCGTGGGCGAGGGTATTAATGGTCTAATTGTGGTCTTCCTGGCGTATTCGCTGGTCTATGTCGTCTTAGCAGCTTTAAAATATGGAACCAGCGGTTAATATGAAAATGTCAAAAATAAATCTACTACTAATTTTAGCGTCGGTGGTTTTCAATTTAATGTTAGCGCCGGTAATTTTGGCCAGCACGGCCACCGATGTGCTTGAGGGGGTCAATAACACCGCGCAACAAGCCGGCGTATCAAAAGGCCCAGCGGCCGACAAACCAACCCAAAATTTAGCGACCATTATTGGGCGTATTATTAACTACTTATTTGCCTCAGTCGCGGTCGTATTTTTAACTGTTATTCTAATCGGCGGCGTATTCTGGATGGAATCTAACGGTAAAGAAGAACAAATTCAAAAAGCAAAAACCTTTATCCTCAACGGTATTTTTGGGCTGATGGTAATTTTTATTGCCTATGCCCTAGTCTTTGTTATTTTCAACTCCTTAGAATTTTCAACTAACGGCGCCTAAATATTTATGAAAAATAAAAAATTAAGTTCAGCCATAATCTTAAGCTTGATTATCATAAATTTTTGGCTGGCCGGTTTAAGCTCGGCCGACACCTCAAGTCAGGTGATTAATGGCTTTAAACAAACCGGTGATGCCGCCGGTTACAGTACTACTCAGGAAGGTGCTCCCAAAAAAGAATTCGTCGTCGCTTTCTCGGCCTATGTTACAGGGATGGTAACGATCATGGGTGCTTACTTTATGATTTTAATCATTTATGCTGGCTGGCTTTGGCTGACCGCCCAAGGCAAAGAAGAACAAGTGGAAAAAGCCAAGCGAATGATAATTAACTCCTTGATTGGTTTAGCTATCGTCATTAGCGGTCGGATCATAACAGAATTTGTCTTGAATTACCTAGGTAAAACGCTACCGGGAAATCCATAAATTTATGAAATTATCACTAACAACAAAAAAAATTACCATTGGAGCAGTCTTAATGTTTATTGGCTCGGCGACAAACGCTTCAGCATCAATTTTACAAAAAGCCAAATCGGGCTTACAAACAACTATTAATGAAGCCTACGGCGGCGGCAATAATATTACAGTTGGCACCAATGCCTTTACCGGCTCCTTATTTAAAATTTTAGGCTCACTCCTAACTTTCCTAGGGGTCATTTTTTTTCTCCTACTGATTTATGCCGGCTACACCTGGATGATGGCGCGCGGCAACGAAGAACACATTGAAAAGGCTAAAAAAATGACCCGCGAGGTGGTCATCGGCTTAATAATTATCCTAATGGCCAGAATTATTACCGAATTTGTCTTAACTCAATTTAGCGGCGCCATTAAACAATAAAAATATGCCTAATAAAATATCAAAAAGAATCGCGTCCGGGCTGACAACGGCTGGCTTATTGCTAGCAATCGGTTTAATTAAGGCCCCAACAGTTTTAGCGGAGACCATTATCGACCGAATGCAACAAGGTATTACCGACATTGATTTACCGAGTGCCGGAACGGACGTTGAGACAGCGTCGCAGCTTATTGTTGGTAAAGTACTTAATACCTTCTTAAGTGTTTTTGGAATATTATTTTTAGTCTTAATCATTTACGGTGGCTACAAATGGATGATGGCCTCAGGAAGAGAAGATGAAGTTCAGAAGGCTAAAGACACGATGAGAGCGGCGACCATCGGTCTAATCATTGTCTTGTCGGCCTATGCCATTAGCTACTTTGTCGCTCAGGCCTTACAAAGCGCCACGACCGCCAAATAATTTTATGACCAAAACTTTAAAGACTTTAATTTTTATCACCATCGTTCTCAGCGTCCTAGGCTTAGCACTGAACAGTGCTTTAGCCTTAGATATTACCAGTAAATTAACCAATGTTGCTGGCCAATCTTATGACACCGCGACCCCGAATTTAGCCACCACCATTGGCCAAGTCATCAAAGGTCTACTCACCATCCTGGGTGTGGTTTTTATGGCTTACATTATTTATGCTGGCTACCTGTGGATGATGGCACGCGGTAACGAAGAGTCAGTTACCAAGGCCAAGGCGATTATTCGTGGCAGTATTATTGGTATCATCATCGTCTTGTCAGCCTATGCAATAACGGCCTTTGTCGTTTCGAAAGTGGCCGCGGCCACTGGCTTTAATGCTGGCACCCCACAATAAAAATATGAACAAAAAAATCACAAAATTCATTATCACGGCTGGCTTACTAACGATGCTACTATTGCCAACCGTCATGCTGGCAGCTGATAACACGCTGCAAGGGATGCTCCAAGATACCGCTGGCGAAAATGGCGCCGGCTACGATACAACCAAACCAAAAGAAACCGCGCTGGCGACAGTCGCCGGAACAATTGTGCAATTATTTATTTCCTTAATTGGCATCATTTTTATTTCCTACACCGTTTACGGCGGCTATCTGTGGATGACAGCGGCGGGCAATGAAGAAAAAGTTTCCCAGGCTAAAAAAATCATTCGTGATGGTATTATCGGCATCATTATTATTTTATCAGCCGCGGCCATTTACACCTTTGTTAGTACAGTGCTATCAAGCGGACCAACGGCTCAAATCCCCAGTGGAACTTAAATTTATCAATATGAATAAACTAAAAAAATTTATTATTTTAACCCTGATGTGCTCGGCGGTTTTAGGTGTGACTTCCCAGTCATTAGCCCAAACCGTAACCGGCGACACTAAAGCACAGTTAGATGTTCAAAACCAAGCCTTCTTAACGGCCAGCGGCTTAGGCACTAATGCCAATTTTTCAGTCACCGTCAGCCAAATCATCAAAGTCTTACTGTCTTTTTTGGGAATCATTTTTATTGTCCTGATAATTTATGCCGGTTACACCTGGATGCTGGCCGCGGGCAATGAAGAAAATATTTCGCGGGCAAAAAAAATTATCTCCGCGGCAATTATTGGTTTAACAATTGTTCTGGCGGCTTACTTTATTACTTTCTTTGTTATCGACAATATTCTCAAAGCAACCAATGGTTCTGGCCTAGGTTCGGGAACAAGCACACCGACCAATCCGTAAACTCCAAAAGGCTAATACTAATCCCCGCGTTCAGCGGGGATTTTTTTGTCAAAAAAAAGAAGGGCCAGCATCACGGGCTGTCCCCTCAAAGAACGGGTTGGTCGGTTGGGGTGTGGGATTGCTTCGCTCACTTTGTTCGCTCGCAATGACACGATTTACTGAGGTGTATTTTTCGATCATTGCAAGGAGCGAGTGACACAGCAATCCCATCAGTCAAGGCGCGATCATAAAGAAATCGCACACCTGACCATCAATGTCGCAATCACCACGCTCGGCGTCAACCGGTAAATCGGCTTGCCGGTATGGCGTCGTGGATCTCGAGTAATAGATTTCTACCCGATACATCCCTGGGGGTAAGGAGACTTTGGCCGTTGAACCAATCGGGACGGTTCGCGTCAGCGACTTCTGACCGGTGATAACAAACGTCACCATTTGCCAAGCCCGATTGATCAGTACACCATTCTGATAGTACCCAGGCGACTTAATCCCCGCCGAATCAACTGTTCCCGGCTGACCGCTTGGTCGGTAGCTTTCACCAAGCGCCTCCCAGTATGCCTGGTCCGATTTGTTCTGCGCCACGATAGTTCTTTCTTGGGCGCGAAATGTCTCCCAAGAAAATCTCGTGCCCAGGGAACCACAGCCCGCCAATGGCAACAAAACAACGAGCAACATAATCCGTTTCATTCAGAGCCTCCTTAATCTTCCACCTTAGCGATGGAAGGGTTGAAATTCACCGTTACTGGACAATAAAAAATACCATAATATCATTAAATTGTCAATAATTATCCCCCGCTGTCGCTTAGCTAAACGCTCAAAAAGTGTTATACTTCCAATGAACAGTCATTTAAAAAATAAAAAAGCGCTATGAAAAATAAATTGAAATTTTTTCTAACCCTGGTAATGGTTTTTAACGTCCTAGCATTAGTGGCAGCGCCAATCGCGCTGGCGGAAAGCAGCCAAGTTAATAATTTAATCCGCGACCAGCTTAAGCCGGTCGAAGATATCTACTCGCCCAATCAACACGTCGATTCATCGACTTTTGCCAAATCGATCTCGCAGATTATTAAAGTGGCCTTGGGTTTCTTAGCAATAATTTTTTTGGTTTTAATTTTATATGCAGGCTTTACGTGGATGACAGCGGCGGGTAATGAAGATCGGATTTCAACGGCCAAAAAAACAATGGCCGCAGCTATTGTCGGCGTGGCCATCGTTTTGTCGGCCTATATCATTACCTACTTTGTCATTGACCAATTATTGATTGCCACCCAGGGTACCAGTCTTTAATCCAAAAACTTAAACAATCCCGCCAGCTTAGGTTCGGGATTGTTTTTTGTGACATAAAAAAGTAAACTTAAGCCAACATGAAAGGAAAACACCTCAACAATTTAATTAGCCAGCACGGTTTGGGCGTGGTGATTGGTGCCGTCATTATTTATGTTACAATTTTTGCAATTTCCACCCTGACAAAATATTACCAGCACGGCTATAACGCGCTAGACTTGGCCATCATCAACCAAGTTTTTTTTACTTCCAGCGTAGGCCATTGGTTTGCTTCGTCGATTCACCCGCCGACTTACTTGGGCGATCATTTTTCGCCGCTAATTTTAATACTACTTCCTTTCTATTGGCTATACCGAGGGCCACAGACCTTGCTCATCCTCCAAACCCTAACACTCGCCGCTGCCGCCATACCCATTTATTTGATTGCGAAAAAAATTGTCGGCAACAATTGGGCGGTAGCCTTTGCAATATTCTGGCTGGCCAACCCGTTTGTCGAAAACATTAATATGTTTGAGTTCAGCTTAATGCCTTTCGCCATCATGGCCATCTGGCTGGCAATTTACTTTTTTGAGTCCAATTTGTTTTTGCCATTTCTGGCGGCTTCAATAGTCGCCTTAATGTCCCGCGAAGATGTCGCTTTGGTCATAATTATGTTTGGTGCCTACGCTTGGCTGAAAAAAAGAAAAATAAACTGGCGGTTAACGCCGATCCTGCTAGGCCTAGGTTACCTGGCGTTAGCCATTACCATTAGTGGTGTTTTTGCCGCCAGCCATCAATACAAGTTTTTAATTTACTACCCGTGGCTGGGAAACAACATCCCAACGGCTATAACTAATCTTTTAACCAAGCCATGGCTACCGCTAAGCTATTTATTCCGAATCAATAATTTTATTTTTCTACTCGGTTTATTAATGCCCTTATTTTTTTTGCCCCTATTCTATCTGCCGCCGCTAATTATCGCCTTGCTAATTTTCCTCCAATTATTTTTGAGCACCAGCGGTGGCGGCGATATTATTCTCCAAACGCATTATGTCAGCTTATTACTACCAGCGGTATTTTTGGCTGCCATTTATGCCGTAAGCAATTTTAAAAAAAATGTTAGCCCCAACGCGTCCACCACCCTAATCAATAAACATTGGCCGCTGGCCGTGGTCGGCTTGACAACAGCGGTGATATATGGATCAATTACTTTAGGGCCGATGACGTCCTTAGCGCAACTAAATACTAATCGAAACGATGGGACCAATAAATTATTAGCCGCGATACCGCCGCAAGCGGTGGTGGCCGCGTCGTACAAAATGCTACCGGCCCTCGCCTCAAGGGAAAAGCTTTATTCCTTAAACTATATTTTTTTAGGCAAGCAGCAATTTTTGCAAACTGCTTATACATTGCCAGCGGACACCGAATATATCATTATCGACTGGCCGGATCTGGTTACCTATCAACTGCAGTACGGTTTTCACCCATTTTATCAAGACCAATACGCAACGGCACTAAAAAAATGGCCGTCGCTACTTAATGGTTTTGGCCTACTTGATCAAACGGCGACTAGTGCACTGTTCCAAAAAAATCATTTCACCAGTGAGCATTTAGTGGAAAAATTAACGGCGTTGCCACAAAAGATGACGACCCAAAATATTAAAATAAATGACGAGCTTACCTTTAGGGGCGTGACACAAACGGACAAAAAAATGAGTTTATTTTGGCAAATCAATAAACCCCTAAGTAAAATTTATCGGCTTGAATTCACTTTTTCACAATCAGCTAAAAAAATCAGCCAGTTAATTATGCCCTGGGCCTATGATTTAATAAACAGCGAAAGTGAGTCAAATAAAATAATTCAGACAAATTATTGGCTGGGGGCCGCGGGTTTTGCAAGTGGCACTTACGACTTAGTTGCCACTTTGCTAACCATTGACGGTGGCGGAATTGAATTAAATGGCCTACGTTCCGCACAAGATGTTATTGACAAAAAAACCGTAATCGGGCCCGAGCTTAAGCTCGGCTCAATTACGGTTGAATGACTTGGTAAATTTTGGCCGTCGGCGTGCTAAACACCAAACTTAAATATTTTTTTTGACTGGGGGCAAAGTCACCCAGTTTTTTTTCATAATCACTATAAAAAACAAAAGTGATATTGTTAGCCGCTAAAAATTTTTCTTTCGCGGAATCATTAATATTGGAACCATAGAACCAAACAACCTGAATAAACTTGGAATTAAAAAATAACGTTTCCTGAGCATGGGCGGCATAGGAGGCCTGGCCGCTAAACGCTGGGATGAAGCTGTCGGCCAGACCAAACGATAAAACATTCTGAATTTTTGGCTGATTTTTTAACCAAGCAAACGCCTGCAAATCGTCGGTTGGAATGTAATAATAGGTAGCGATTTCGCCTGGTTGATAAACGGCATAATAAACGTCGCGCACCAGCCCATAAATATTGGAAGGCGCAAATAACAAAATAAATAGCATTAGCCAAAGCGCCGGGTTTTTAATCCAAAAATCATAAATTTTTCTGGGACAATGGATTTGGGCCCAACGATAAAAATATAATAATCCCACCGCCGTAAAAATGGCTAAAACAATTTGTACGCCCTGAGTATAGCGGCTATGAAACGGAAAAGGAGAATAAATTAGGGCCACACTGACAACCAGCCAGGACAACAACAGCCAGACGACGCGCTGGTTAATTTTTAGTTTTTTAACAACAGCTAAGCCAAATAAAAATCCGGGGATTAAAAAACCATAACCTAACAACACATAGATGAGCGGTGAAATTAAAGTAACATTTTGGGTGGCGCGAATGCCAATGACAAAACTATTTTGAATTAACCAGGCGTGATAAAACACCGACGGTACCGAGATGACCCCAAAAATTATCAGCTGCCAAAAATATTGCCAGAGCAATTTTTTAGCTTTAAAAGAACAAACCAGCCAATAAAGTCCCACGGTGCCATAAATTACCGGCACATAATAAGGGTGAAAATTAAAATAAAATAGGGCGGCTAAACCGCCCCAGACGGCATAGCGAACCTTGCCAGTTTCAAAGGCCAGAAGCATCAGAATAAAAATCAGCAAAGTAAGCGTAATGGAGGCAATAAAATGCGAAGTTTGGTAAAGGGCGTTAAAGGTATTTGACTCCACCAGCCACAAATCAATCGGCCAAGGATATTGATCCAAATTGCGGTAGGCAATGGAGTCAAGGGCCGGGGAAACATAAGCGCCGACACCAGAAGAAAATAAAACCAAGAAAAAAGCCAGGCGGCGTAAAACAGAATCGTTAAAGAGATAGCTCAAAAAAAAGTATAAAACAACCGTAAAAACTGGGATCATTGCTAGGCGAGACAGCTGAAATATAACCGGAGCCGATAACTGAAGTAAGCCGGCCAATAGTCCAATCCCCAACCACCAAACATTAAAAGTGCCCAGCGTTTGCTTTTCCGTGGTAAACAAATCGGTAAAAAAAATCTTACCACTAGCAGCTTGATTGATGTATGAATAATAAACCGGGATATCACCGGGACTCAGAGCATGAATACCATTGTAGACAGTATTAGCCGGCGCCAACCAGTAACCCAATAGATAAGGGATAATAGTCAAAATCATCACCAACGTGGTTAACCAAGCTACCCACTGCCATTCCGCGCGGCTGATTGAATTAAAAATCTTGTTCATAGGACTTGGTAAATTGAAACTAAATCATTACGATAAACCAGCTTTAAATAATTTTTGAGTTCGGGATTAAAGTGGCCAAGTTTTTGTTCGGCGGGGCCATAATAAAGGTAGGAAATACTATTTTTTTTCAACCAATTATGCTCGGACGCCACATCACGATTGTTCGAAAAAAAATAGTTAACCATCATTTGTTTACTGCCAAAATCAGGCGTTTCCACACCATGACCAACAAAAACGGTTTGACCGGAATACGCCGGAATGATATTTACAATGTTGCTCGCTGAATTAAAAACAATAATATTACCCGGCAGCGTGGACAACCAAGTCGCGGCCGCAACTTCGGCGCGGGGCAGATAAGCTAAATCTCGTTGATCGGCGTAAATAAAAAGGTCTGACGCCAGCGCAAAAATATTTGAGCTGATTAACAGGGCACCGAATAAAAAAATAAAGGCATAACGATTCGCCAATAACCACCGCGCCTTCGGCTGCTGATTATTTTGCAGTCGACGATACAATTCAACAATGGCAATGCCACTAAAAATTGCCAGGGGAAGATGCAGCCCTTCTGTTAGCCGTCGCTGATAGTTCACCGGGAAGTAAATTAAAAAAAACTGGACCACGGGCCAGACCAGTAATAAAATATTTTTGCTAGTTAAATTATTTTTTTTGACAACTAAGCACCAACCATAAACAAATAATGGCAACAACAAACCATAACTAACTAAGGTGAGCCAAAGCGGCGTAGTAAAAGTTAAATTTTGGGCCGCTTTTTGCTGAGTTACCCAGTCAGTTTTTAATAAATATAAATAGTACCCGACAACCGGCAAAGAGACAAAAAACAAAATCAAATAGCTAGCGGCTAGGAATATAAAATTAACTACTTTCCGCCGCCAAATAATAAAATAGTAAATAAGAGTGACAACAAAAATAGTCAAAATATGAAAGGGGTGAAATTCAAATAAGGCGGCGGCCGACAAACCCGCTAAAAATGAGTAGCTTAGTTTGTGGTTATCAACGGCTAAGACCAGCAAGAAAAAAGTCAGTAAAATTAAACTCAGCGAAGCAATAAAATGGGGCGAATAATAAAGGGTCAAAAAAGTATTTGACTCCGGCACCCACAAATCCATTGGCCAATTGAATTGATTATGAGCAAAATTAAAGGGAAACTGAATAATGCGGTTGATTTGTAGTATCCCTAAGCCAGACGAAAAAGAAATAAAAACCGTCAACCATCGACGCCATTTTATTTCCTCAAACCAATAAGCTAAAAATAAATAAAGAATAAAATAAAAGACACCAATGAGAAAAATTCGGGCGAGGTTAAAAGCAACGATGGCTGAAAGGTTAAATATTTTTGCCAGAAAACCAACAGCCAGCCAGAGAATATTTAAAACCGGAGTATGCGGTTCTGAGGCGAACAAATCGCGAAATAGTAAGTGTCCTTGCTTAACTTGTTCAATGTAAGAATAATAGACAAACCAATCATTGGGCGCGGCAAAATGAATACCGGTAAATTCGCTGCCCGACGGCGTTATTAAAAAACCATAAAGCAAAGGGGCGGTGGTAATCACGATCATTAAAAAACCAAGCGCAGTCACCCAGCGCCACTCAGCTAATGTAATAGATTTAAAAATTTGCCTTAAAGTCATTACTAGTCCTTAAACCGATACTTGATTAGCAGCCAGACGGCCTTGAGCCCATCACGCCAGCCAATCTTCTTGCCCTCGTTGAATTGGCGCGGCTGATAACTGATTGGACGTTCCATAATTTTAATCCCCTGTTTTAAAAGCTTGGCCGTAAATTCAACCTCAAATCCAAAATCATTATTTTCCAATTTCATTAATTCAAGAACTTCACGGCGAAAAACTTTGTGGCCGGTCTCCACGTCAGTTATTTTAGCTGCATATAGCCAGCGCGTGAGAAACGAAATTAATCGGTTGCCAAAATAATATGCCCAATGACCAACGGGATTATGAGCCATCATCCGCGAGCCATAAACCACCCTCGCCTCAGTACTATTAAGCAGCGCCACTGATTCAATTAAGTCGGCTGGGTTATACTCCAAGTCGGCATCTTGGACAGCAATAATATCACCCCGACACTTCGCAAAACCGGTTTTCAGTGCCTCCCCTTTACCACAATTAGTCTTATGATTATAAATTTTGAAACGGTCGACAAACTGATTTAAAATTTCAGTCGTACCGTCAGTTGAACAATCATTAACCACAATAATTTCTTTGGCATTGCCCCTAAATACCAGCTCATCAAGCTGGTTCAAAATCTTAGCAATATAGGCTCGCTCATTATAAACTGGCACGACAATCGAAACCGTAGACATAAAATATTATTTCGTGACGCGCGACTTATACTTTAAAATAAAAACTTTCCAAAAACTTTCCAACATAATGCCAAGGCTAAATTTCGACTGGCCTTCGGCTCGTTCAACAAACACAATCGGAACTTCACCGACCCTAAATCCCGCCCGCAGCGCTTGGTAGGTTGTTTCAATTTGGAAATTGTAGCCGACCGAACTTAAGTCATCAAGCCCAATGTTTTCTAAAACTTGGCGATGGTAGCATTTGTAACCGCCGGTTAAATCCCGAACCGACAACCCTAAAATGACGCGGGCATATAAATTACCAAAACGACTAATTAGTCGGCGGGCCATATTCCAGTTAGCGACTCCCCCGCCCTTAATATACCTTGAGCCAATAACCAAATCAAACTTAGTGGCCGCCGCTAAAATGGCTGGCAAATATTTAGGGTCATGCGACAAATCAGCGTCCATCTCCAAAATTAAATCCGCCCCGGCTGTGAGGGCCAGTTTAAAACCATCAATGTAAGCGCGGCCTAAACCGTCTTTATGGTGGCGATGTAAAATATTCAACCGCAGATTGCCTGCCCTTAATCCATCAACAACATCACCCGTACCATCAGGTGAGTTATCATCAACCACTAAAACATTTAGCCCTTCAATTGACTGCCTAAAAATAAGGTCTAAAAGTTTAACAATATTATTTTTTTCGTTATAGGTTGGAATGACAATATAAATTTTTGGCATACTACATTTTTTTTAATCTTGACCGCAACCAAATCACTTCCTGAAGATACGACCAGGCTACTGCCAATAAATTAACCCGGCTTTTATCGGCCGGACCACGCGGTTCAAACCAGGTCACCGGAATTTCCTTAATCTTAAAGCCCAGCTTTTCTGAAACGATAACTAATTCGGTATCAAAAAACCAGCCTTGATTGTGAAGCAGTGGCAAAATTGACTCTTTTATCTTACTATTAATCGCCTTAAAGCCACAAGGCAAGTCTTTTATTTTTGTTCCGAGCAACAGCTGCAAAACCAGCCGATAGCCAAAAGAAAAAATTCGTCTAGCCAGGGTACGGGAGACTTGCGCGCCTTCAACATAACGACTGCCAACCACCAAATCATACCCGCTTTTTATCCCGGCAATTAAGGACGGCAAGGCTGACAAGTCAGTTGCCAAGTCAGCATCCATAAAACAATAAACGTCCGCCGCAACCGAGTTCCAGCCACCCGCAATAGCGACGCCCTTACCTTTAGTATTAATAGTAATGGAGCTAACGTGAGGCAATTTGTCGGCTAAGGATTTGGCAATGGTGGCAGTACAATCTGTTGATAGATTGTTGGCAATGACAATCTCCCAGTCGTCAACGATATTTTTTTGACAATAATTAAAAAGCGTCAAAACATTGGTGGCTAAAATTTTTTCTTCATTGTAGGCCGGAATAACAATTAAAATTTTGGTCATATCTCAAAACCGGCTAAATCCTTAAGATAAAAGTAAACCCCAAAAACCAAACTGGGAACAATAAAAAAAACTGGCAATGGCACCGAAGGGAAAGGCGACCCAACAATTAGACCGCTTAAAAAAATGGCCAACCAATAAAACTTTTTGCCACTCAAAAGCAACAACGGTAACAGCCAAATTAAGTACTTCGGATAAAACCAAAATTTTCCTAAGATCAGAAAGACACCAATAATGAGGGCTGAATAACCAACTAAATTTTGGATTTTTTTTTCTGGGATCAAAAAAAACTTTAACAAAATAAAAAAATAAATAGCAATAAAAATTAATTCAAACGGCAGCTTAAGCGAGTAGGGCTCAAAATTTGGATCCACAAGTAGCAGCACCGAGCCAATAAAGCCGGGGAACGAACTAAGGTCAAAAAAGTGTGACACCCAGAGTAAGCCGGCAAAAATTTTAAAGCCGGCCCAAAAAGGATAAAAAGAAACACCGACGATAACGGTAAAAACCAGCGTTTGTTTGAGTAAAAAATATATTTTTTTAGCTGCCCCCAAGGCCGTGGAAATAAAGAACATCATCAATAAAGGCAAAATTAAGATGGTGACATACTTAACTAAAATCGAAATTGAAATAGCGGCAATTGAAGGTAGCCATTTATGCTTCGCCGCAAAATATAATGATAACAATAACCAAAAGGTCATTAAGATATCAGTCCCACCGCCGGCAAAAGTCCCAAATAACATTAAAGGGTTCCACAGTAGAAGTAGTAGTCCCCGTTTGGCCTCGGCAATATTTAAAATAATGAGCAACTTATAAAAAACAACCGCCGTTGCCAAAAAAAATCCCGCCGTTATTATTTTGTAGCTAATAATACCCGCAACAAAATTTGAGGCCGTGACAACGGCGGCGGGCAGAGTTAAAATAATTCGCCAAGGTCCATGTTGCGCTGGCAAGTCCCGCCAAAAACTTAACCAAGTCGCCGGCTCAAAAGGCAATTGGCTGGGACTAACCAGATAAGGGTTGAGGTGATATTTAACTAAAATTAAATCTTCAGCGACGTAATGATAAAAATCGTTACCGTAGCCCGGCATCATCATTAAGAGGGTCGCTAAAATTGAGATGGTGATAAAAATTGGCCACTTCAAAGTTAACTGACTAAGATCAACATTTAAAAAAGCCTGACAAAAAATAAAATAGACGACGTACGCTAAAAATAATAAATAAATAGTGGTCAGATACCAACTATTTTGAAAATCAAAATAGCTAACCGCGGCAGATAATAAAGAAAAAATAACAAATAAAAAAAGGCCAAACGAGTTTAACCGCCTGGTTTGATTAAAAAAAAATTTCATACTAATCGGCGAGCCGATAAATTTTGGCTTCCGGACTGGAAAAAACTTCGTTAAAGCCGCCATCGGCTTTAAGATTTTGGTCGAACTTTTTATTTTGATTAATATCAACCAAGACATACTTTGCCCCAAACAACTCCTTAATAGTCTGATATAAATTAGTGCTAACCTGACCGGTGGTTATGCCAACCCACTGACGATACAATTCATGGTCATACTCGTACATAAAAGTTGGGTCGAGTCCGACTAAATAAAAATTGTGGTCATTGTTATAAAATAAAAGCGGAAATTCGTCCCAATCAGAATGGAAAACAATATCGCCCGCCAGTGAATTCTCCACTAGCCAACGACTGGGCGCGGCGAACTTATCAAATTTAAACCCTCGGGCATAAGAATCTTTAACTGACTTCAGGTCACGGAAAATGACCGGGGAAATGGCTAAAATTAGAAGTAACGGTAAAACTAAAATCAGCTTACGGGGCAACTGCTTTCCGAGCCGACGTTTAAGCTCAGGCATAACAACATTAATACTGATCACGGAAAAGCTGAGAGCAAACGGAATAAAATATTCAACATAGCGCCGCGACTTTAACGTCAGACCAAAAAACCCAAAACTTAAAAGGAAAAAATACCAACTATTCATCGACTGCTGCCGGTAAGTCGCCACCCAAACGACTAAACCGACCAAGTAAATAATAAAAAACGGCACGGCGGAAAAAAATAACTCCCCCAAGCCGTAAGGGTACCACTCAGCGCCAACCCCAATGATATACTGATAATTGACCACCGCAATTTTGAAAGATTGATCCCAGTAAAAAAATAAATTACGCGGAAAATAGGGGCTGAAAAAAATTCCCGCGGCCAAGCCTAGGCCAACGCAAAACACCAAGCCAAAAACTTGCCAAAGCGCTTTGGTCCTTTTGTTAACAACGACGCTCCAATTTTTTTCTTTAACTAGCCAAATCATCGCCAAAAACCAATAGAGACCAACGAGTAAAAGCAGCAAGGTCCAGCCGGCATAAAGCCAGACATAAAGACAGGAGACAAAAATCAACCAAAGATAACGGCGCGAAAACAATAAATACAAAAATAAAAATAAAAAAATAAAAACCAGGGGTTGTGCTTTAGCTAAGGCTAAACGAAAGATAAACGGATTAATGGTTAACAGAAAAACCGCATACCAAAATGCGCCCTGAATTTTAAGGTAGCGCAACAGCCAAAAAAATCCGAGGATCGCTAACGTCGCGGCGATGACGGTAAAAATTTTCAAGCCGATTAGCGGCGGAAACAACAACACCAACGGCACTAAAATAAAATGATACAAAAAATGATGATCAGTAAAGCTATATTTCAAGTTAGTGGCCGACAGCCAAGGAAATTCCGTTACCGCACCGCGTTGACTAAGTAAGACGGCCATTTTGGCATGATAAAAAGAGTCCGGGTCGGCAAACGTCGGGTCGGAGTGAAGAAAGCCAAACAACGAAACGGCTAAAACGAAAAGCAAGATCGACTGACGCCAAGGCTGGTTACTAAAATAATTTGCGATTCGATTAATAAGCCGCATAACTACTTAACTTTTTTCAGCTCACTCTTGAGGAAATCAACCCACGGGATTAACGATGGGTTTAAACCATTTAAAATGGCCAGGTAAAAACTGACGTAGCTGCCAAAGACTAAGACTTCAAAGACTTGCCCTAGTTTATCGCTGGCAGTGGCCGAATAGGACTCAACTTTCAAATGATGCTTGGTGACAATTTTTTTAGTAATGCTATAGCGAGTAATGATTCGCTGATTAAATAAGCGAGACTCCAAAAAAACAAAAGCTAAATTAGCCGGGTTGGATTTGGGAAAACGTAACCCCTCGATTAAATGATGGTTTAACTCCGGCAATAAAAAATAACTAACAAAAGTTTTGGCATTCTCATTCAACTGGTTGGCAAACACGTGAGCGTTACCGGCCAAAAATTCGGCCGCGATTACAACCGGCAGCCGACCCTTAAGCTGTAAGGCTAGTTTTTTAGCGGCGTTAGCTTGAGCCGGCTTATCAGCGCCAAATTTTCTTTTAAAGCCGTCGATTTGTTTAAGATAATTGGCAATCTCGGCGGCGGAAAGTTTGATTAAATTTAATTTTTTAAGCAAGCCAAGCTGTGCCCCAAACGAATATCCCAGGCTCATCCGCGGCTGCCCCGATGGATTAAATTTCGGCTCATAAATAAACCCGGCGATTTTGCCCTGTTTAATCCAGCTGGCTAAAACGCCACCGCTGGCAATACCAAAAATTTTAGCCCCACGCCTTTTAACCTCAGTATAAGTCGAGATGGGTTCTTCGGTGGTACCCGAATAGCTCGACATAATATACAAAGTCTTATCATTAACATTACCCGGCACCTGATAACCGTTAACTAATTCGATTGGAATTTTGAGATCAGAGAAAAAAACCGACTGCAAAACATGAGTCCCTAGCGCCGAACCGCCCATACCGTTGACGACAATTTTATCAATTTGTTTAAAGTTAGCAGGCAGCTTAACTTTTTTAAATTCCGTCCAGGCCTGATTAAGTTGCTGACCAAATAAATCAGCCGACGCTAAAACATGCCCCGGATCTTGTCGTTTAATCTTTTTTAAATCATCCAAAATAATCATACGATGAAAAATTATCATTAATTATGAATTAATTATAACACAAATTGCCGGTGGCGACCATTGAAAAAAGGGTTAAAAAATGCTAAAATCAAGTCATAATTGATTAAGACATTTATAGCTTTATGTCAGGACACAGTAAGTGGGCAACAACGCATCGTCAAAAAAGCGTCACCGACGCCAAGCGCGGGGCGGTTTTTACTAAATTGGCAAAAAATATATCAGTGGCAGCGAGGTTGGGTGGCAGCGACGTAGAGGCCAATTATCAACTAAGACTGGCCGTGGATAAAGCCAAGGAAGCCAATATGCCAAAAGACAATATTGAGCGAGCCGTTAAACGCGGCACCGGCGAATTAGACGGCGGCAAAATAGAAGAAACAACTTACGAAGGTTTTGGTCCGGAGAACACGGCCTTCATTATTGAGTGCTTAACCGATAATCGAAACCGAACCAGCGCTAACATTAAACACCTCTTGTCAAAATATGACGGCAACTTGGGTGGGCCAAGCAGCGTGTCTTGGATGTTTGAAATAAAAGGCGTGATCAGAATAAAAAATATTAATCCTGAGCTGGAGCTTGAGCTAATTGATGCCGGCGCCGACGATATCATGTCTGAGGATGGCGGTGTAACGATCTACTGCCAGTCAAACAACTTAAAAAAAGTCACTGACTTTTTAACCCAAAAACATATTACCACTGATTATGCCGAAATTGAGCAAGTACCAAAAGAAAAGAAAACGATTAGCACCGCCGGGCAAGCAAGGGTGGAAAAACTTTTCAACGAACTTGAAGACGACGAGGACGTAAACAACTATTATACTAATGCCGACATCTAAAAAAAAATCCATAATTATTTTAGGGGTTGACCCTGGCATCGCTGACACCGGCTTCGGTTTAATTAAAAAAGAAGGCCCAAAACTATCAGTAATCGACTATGGTTCGATTAAAACCAAAGCGGGAGTACCCACCGAAGATCGACTTTTGGACATCTATAATTCGCTTGATCACCTAATCGTTAAATACCGCCCAACCGTTATGGTGGTGGAAAAATTATTTTTTTCAAAAAATGTTAAAACCGCGATGATTGTCAGCCAGGCTCGAGGTGTGGTCATGGTAGTGGCCGGCAAGCGAAAACTTGATGTTAAAGAGTATACCCCAATTCAGATCAAACTGGCCCTGACTAGCTATGGTCAAGCCGATAAAAAACAAATACAACAGATGGTAAAAATCGTTTTAGACTTACCAACACCGCCAAAGTCTGATGACGCGGCTGATGCGTTAGCGGCAGCAATCTGCTGTGCCCATCAACTTAATCCCAAGAATTAATGGTTAGAACGTGGTAAAATAATATAACATCACCAAATAAATGAAAAAATCCGAACTGAGAAAAGATTATATCCAAGATAAATACGTCATCATCGCGCCACGCCGCGGGCGGCGACCGCATGATATTGAAAAACCAATCCGTGTTACGCCGCCCAAAAAAGAGCAGTGCATTTTTTGTCCCGGAAAAATTCAGCGCGCCGGGACAATTGTTAAGTTGGATAAAAAAACCGTTGAGGCTAATGAGCCGTGGGCCATTGCGGTTATAAAAAACCGCTTCCCGTCCGTGAGCGTGTCAAATCCGAAGGCTTATGGCCGCCAAGAGGTTGTTGTTGAAACCCCCGACCACCTCAAAGAAATTGAAGAGCTGCCGGTGGCGAGAATTGCGGAAATCTTAAATGTTTATGCCGAGCGAACCAGTGCCATTTCCAAAGACAAAAAAATAAATTACATTTTAATTTTTAAAAATAACGGCGGCGCGGCCGGGGCCTCGCTGCAGCACGCTCACTCGCAAATTTTCGCCACCCAATTCCTACCGCCCCATCTGGAAGACAAATCACAAAAAATGCAGGACCATCGCCTCAAGTACGGCGACTGCGTTTATTGCCATGTGATTGGCAAGGAAAGAAAGAGTCCCCGACTCGTTGCCGAGGATAAAAACATCATTGCCTTTTGCCCCTGGGCGTCACTGCATAACTACGAAATTTGGATTATGCCTAAACGGCACGTTGATAACATCAGTTTGCTGACGGCCAAGGAAAGGGTAAGTTTCGCCAAAATTTTAAAATCAATCTTAGGCAAAATTAACGACCTTGATCTGCCTTACAACTACTACTTCCATCAAGTCATTCATGACCGTGATCAACATTTTTACATGAAGGTGACACCGCGCGGCAGTGTTTGGGCGGGCGTCGAAATCGGCTCGGGGTTGATTATTAACCCGATTCCGCCCGAAGAAGCGGCTAAATTTTATCGAAAATAATGACTTTAAATAATACCAAAAAACCATTACTAGTCGCCACGTTTGGGTTTCCGGGTTGCGGAAAATCTACGATGATCCAATCGATCGTTAAAGAAAATCCAAAATTAAAAATTTTTGACATCTTTGATTATATTGAAAAGTACAAAGATAAAAACGGAAACTTAACCGACGAGCAAAAACGTTTGGCGAATGAGGGGTTACTGAACGACCTGGCCTCGACAACTGGAGATATTATTGTTGAATATGGGACAAATTACGCAGAGCTGGTGATATCACGACTTGCTGAAATTAATCGGCTAAAAAAAGTTGAGATCGTACTCTGCGAGCTCGTTAAGGACGTCTGCATCAAACGCGCACTATTGAGAGCAAAAAATGTTAAAACTAGAAATAGGTTATACCCATCCCCAGAATATTTGGGGGAGAAATTTGATCGTCCATTTCCGCAGCAACAGGAACAATTAGCCTTAGAATATCAACTGCCAGTCCATCATTTTGATATGAACTTCGCAGCCCACCAGCTTGCTAAAAATTTTAAAGTGTTCATAAAAAAAGTTAGTTAATGTCTTCGCTGTCTTCAAAATAATACCAACCTATGCCAATACCCGGACTATTAGTCAAAACATCGTCGCCACAATCGTGGCGCAACAATCACGCCAATAAACGACGCTTGCCAATAATGTCAGGCCGCCCCAAAAAACCCAAGTTCAAACTGCCAGCCAATACTGCTAAGCGTGCTTTAATCGCTTTAGCAATACTCGTGGCCGGGGGTGGAATTTTTAGCATTATTTTGTTAGCTTGGATCGCTAAAGATTTACCAAACCCCAATCGAATTATTGACCGCTCAATTGCGCTTAGCACCAAAATCTATGACCGAACGGGCGAAACCCTTCTTTACGACGTTCACGGCAATGAAAAAAGAACCGTCGTCGAGCTTGCCGCCATCCCAGAATACGTTAAACAGGCCACCCTAACAGCGGAAGACAAAAATTTCTACCAGCACCAAGGTTTTAGTTTAACTGGTATCCTGCGCTCAGCCATCGTCGATATTATCAAGGGTGGAAAAGTCCAGGGCGGTTCAACCCTAACCCAACAACTGGTAAAAAATGCGATCCTGTCTCCGGAAAAAACCTTTACCCGAAAAATTAAAGAAGTAATTATTTCTTACCAAATTGAGAAAAAATTTACCAAAGATGAAATATTAAAAATGTATTTTAACGAAATCCCTTATGGCTCAACCGCCTATGGTATCGGGGCGGCGGCGCAGACCTACTTTGGTAAAAATATCAAAGATGTCAACTTGGCCGAGGGCGCGATTTTGGCCGCCATCCCCAGAGCGCCAACGTACTATTCCCCCTACGGCCCCAATAAAGACGATTTATTGGCCAGGCAAAAATTTATTTTAAATGGTATGGCCGACGCTGGCTTTATCACTAAAGATCAGGCGAAGCAAGCAAGTGAAGAAACCATTAAATTCCAAAAAAGTAACGACACCATCGTGGCCCCCCACTTTGTGATGTACGTTAAACAGTACTTAACCGAAAAATATGGCGACTTGGCAGTCGAACAAGGCGGGCTTAAGGTGATTACCACCTTAGATATGTATAAACAAAACTTAGCCGAGCAAGCCATTAATGATTTTGCCGATAAAAATGAAAAAACATGGCAGGCCAATAACGCCGCCATGGTTGCCATTGACCCAAAGACTGGGCAAGTTTTAAGTATGGTAGGTTCGCGCGATTTTTTTAACGACGATATCGACGGACAAGTTAACGTTGCGATTCGACCACGGCAACCAGGATCGTCATTTAAACCAATTGTGTATGCCACGGCTCTAAACCAAGGTTTCACCCCGCAGACCGTATTGTACGACGTTATAACAAACTTCAAAAACTATGATGGCCGCGACTATACCCCGCGTGATTATGATTTAAAAGAACGAGGACCAGTGACGCTGGCTAAAGCGCTGGCCGGATCATTAAATATCCCGGCGGTTAAGGCTAGCTATCTAGCTGGCATCGACAATATCATCAACTTTGCCAACAACTTAGGCTATTCAACCTTAACCGACCGAAGTCGCTTTGGCTTATCGCTAGTTTTGGGTGGCGCCGAAGTTAAACTACTTGAACACGTCAACGCGTATGCGACCTTCGCGCGCGAAGGTGAGTGGCATGCCCCAGCCGTAATTCTAAAAGTTGAAGACAAGGATGGAAACGTCCTGGAAGAATTTCAACCGGAAGAAAAGAAAGTAATTTCCACTCAGGTTGCCAGACAAATGAACCAGATGATGTCGGATAACGGCGCTAGGGCCTATGTCTTTGGGGCCAGCAATTATTTAAATTTGGGTAATCGTCCGGTGGCGACCAAAACCGGCACCACCAATGACTATCATGACGCTTGGACTATTGGTTTTACTCCTTCGTTAGCGGCGGGAGTCTGGGTTGGCAACACGCGCAATGAACCGATGAAACGCGGGGCAGATGGCAGTGTCGTGGCCGCTCCGATTTGGCACGAATTTATGGCCAAGGTTTTAGGTGACACTCCAATTGAAAACTTCACCGCACCCGACCCAGTTCAAACCGATAAACCAGTTTTAAACGGCAGCATCATAAATGGTATTACAGTTAAAATAAACCGGCTGAACGGAAAATTAGCAACCAACCTGACGCCAAACGACTTGGTTGAAGAACGGACCTATCGGCAGGTACATAACATTTTATTCTACATTAATAAGACTGACCCTCAGGGTAACACCGCCCCTGACTTAAATGACCAACAATATCAAAGGTGGGAAGACGGGGTTCAGGCCTGGGCAAAAGCCAACAACATCGTCTCCCAAGATCCGCCTACCGAATACGACGATGGTACCACCAACCCCAGCCAGCCAACAATTACTTTTACCTCACCAGCTGATGGCGAAACAATTACTAACCGACAGCTTACCGCCGATGTTAATACCTATTCGCCAACTAACATCATGCGGGTTCAATATTACCTAAATGACGAATTAATTAGTTCAATAACAACCGCACCTTACCGACTAAATGTTAATTTAACTAGCCCAGCAATAGCCAACGGGCAAGCCATCCTTAAGGCAACGATTGTTGATTCAAGTGGCGCTACCGCCGCGACAGAAATTAACATCAAGCTGCAATTTAGCAACGACGCCACCAAAATTAACTGGGTGTCCCCCACTAATAATCAAACCCTACGGGCAAAAAACTTCCCACTGACCATTAAGGGTTCGGTTGAAAACAACAACGACATTAATCAAGTTGAGATTTATTACTCAGGCACTAATAATCAAGCAACTCCGATTAATACGGTGAGACAAATACTAAATAATCAAATAGTATCTCAGTGGCAAACGCCACCAGCCGCTGGTTCATATCAAATATATTTAATAATTACCGACAAGGACGGCTACTCTTTCAAGGTAAACGGGCCAACCGTCACGGTAAAATAATTTACATTATCAACTTAAAACAAAAAAATACCGCCAAACCCTTGGTGGTATTTTTTTTATAATTTATCGTTAATCGTTTAGCGACGGATTGGCATAATAATATAAATATAGTCACTACTCGCTCCAGCGGGACGAAGCGCACAAGGACTGCCGCTGTCGATTAATTTTATTTCAACTTGGTCAGAATTAATATTTTGTAAAGCATCCAATAAGTAGCGATAATTAACCACAATATCATTATCACTCCCGGAAATATCCGCACTTAATGTTGACTCATTTTCTCCTAATTGGTTATTAATTGCCCCAACAGTTGCTTCTTTTTTGGTTGATGAAAAACTCAAATTTATATCATAAATACCACTTCTGGCAAAAAGGCTGGCCGTCTTAGCGGCACTAATAAGATCAGCGGTACTCAAAACTATTTTAGTTGTTGATTGTTGCGGGATTATTTGGCGATAATCGGGATACTGCCCCTCCACTAGTCGCGAAATTAATTCGATCCCACCAAAACTAAATAAGACTTGATTCTCGGCGAGATAGATATCAATATTTTTCAAATCAGAAATCGCGGCGGGATCTTTAAAACTTCCCAAAATGCGTTGTAATTCCTGAAGGGTTCTAGTTGGTACAATCACCTGTTGGTCTCCTCCTTTTGATTTACCGTCTAGTTTAATAGTTTTTTCCGCTAACCGGTAACCGTCGGTTGCCGCCAAAATTAATTCACTTGGGGATAGACTAAACATAACGCCGTTGATTTCCGGTCTAGTTTCACTAATGGAAACGGCAAAGATAACCTGACTAATTGCCTGCCTTAACGCTTGACTATCAACGGAATATGAATGAACGCGACTAATTTGCGGAATTAGCGGAAACTCCGTAGCCCCCTGACCGTTTATTTTTGTTGAATAATTTTTACACTCAATGTTAAGTAATGGATTTTGACCATCCTGATCGGTGACCAGTAAATCAATTCTTTCTTTTGGTAATAAATTTACATAATCAGCTAGTAGCTTAGATTGCACCGTAAAATCTCCCTCCATTTCAACTTTACCCCTAATTTCACAAGTAACTCCAATTTCTAAATTAGTGGCCGACAACTTAATACTATTTTCTTGAGCTTTAATTAAAATATTATTAAGAATTGGTAAGGCACTATTTTTAGATGCAAGATGGCTAACAACGAAAAGTCCTTGGTTGAGATTTTCTTGGGTGCAGGAGATTTTCATAAATTTATATATATTTATATATTAATAGTATTAATAAGGGTGTGGATAGAGGGGATAACGTTTTTTATTTGCTTTAGTTAGCTAATTTTTTTATAAACAGCTGTTAATTAAATTGTTGAAAGGTGTGAATGGGGGTGGTACAAAAAGGACTGTTTTTTTTGGTCATTTTTTTATTAACTTTTTGGTCGGAGCTTTTCCCATGAGTTGTCCCATGAGTTGTCCTAAAAAAACAACTTATTATTAACAAAGTGTCCCCAGTTAGTTGTAAAGTTTTTCTTTAATTAATTTAATATCCTGGTTAATTTTTTCATCGTCATCAATGCAGTTGGAAATTTTTACGTGAGCGTGCATGGCGGTAGTGTGGTCGCGCTTACCAATCTCTAAACCAATTGAAGGGTAAGAACTTTTAAGCTCCTCGCGCATTAGGTACATCACAATTTGCCTAGGTAGCGCAAGGTTTTTTTTGCGGCAACTGCCCAGTAGGTCATCAAGTGCAATATCATAAAATTCGGCCACAATATTAATGATTTGTTTTGGGGTAATTGATTTTTTACGAATCCCAGCGGCTAGCGAACCAATGATTTTTTTTACGTTTTCAAGGTTTGGCTCCGTGCCATTTAGTTGGTTGTAGGCCATTACTTTATTGAGGGCGCCCTCTAGCTCGCGAACATTATTTTGAATATTCGTGGCAATATAAGTGATAACCTCGTCACTTAGTCGATAGCCTTTTTCGGCGCATTTAGTTTTTAAAATGGCGGCCCGGGTTTCCAAGTCAGGACTGGAAATGTCAGCAATCATCCCCCATTCAAAGCGAGACTCTAGGCGGCTTTCCAGGGCCGGGATCGCCTTGGGCGGCCGGTCCGAAGTGATGACTACCTGTTTATTGGCTTGGTGGAGATCATTAAAGGTGTGGAAAAAGGCTTCTTGAGTACCCTCTTTGCCAGCTAAAAATTGAATGTCATCAATGAGTAAAACATCAACGGAGCGATAAGTGTCTTTAAAACGGTCCGCTCGGTTGGAAGAGATTGATTTAATAAAGTCATTGGTAAATTTTTCGCAGGAGACATATAAAACTTTTTTGCCCGGCCATAATTTTAAAATTTCGTTGCCAACGGCTTGCATTAAGTGGGTTTTACCAAGGCCAACGCCGCCATAAATGAATAACGGGTTATAAACGTTACCTGGTTTTTGGGTGACGGCGATACTAGCCGCTTGAGCGAGTTCATTACCCTTGCCAATAACATAGTTGTCAAAGCGATAGCGCGGGTTGATTCCAAATTCATTAGCCGCGACTGACGGGACAGGCTCGGGCCGTGACAGCTGGGGCTGGGCTTCGGCAGTTTCGAGCACGACCTCTTCCTGGATTTTTAAAACTGTTTCAACTCGGTAAACGATTGATTTTATTTTGTTGCTGGTAATTTTTTGTAAGGCCCTCAAAATGGCCGAATGGTATTTTTTTTCGAGCCAGGCTTTGGTAAAAGTGTTGGGTACAGCAATAATTACCATTTCTTCCGTTCGTTCGGTAATGAAGGTGTTTTTAAACCAGGTCGTAAAGTTAGCTCGACTTAAAGTTAGCTCGAGTTCACCAAGTGCCGCTTGCCAAATTTTTTGTTCCTCCATATCGTTAATGCGGATTTATGCCCTCATCGAGCAAATAATTAAATGCGGGGTTATTATAACACGTCAACAGTATTAACAGGTTATGCTAAAAGTAGTCAAAGTGTTATCAAGGTGTTAACTAGCTGTGTATAACAATTTAAACCTCTAATTAAGATCGGTCAAGACCTTTGACTCGGCCGAAAAATGCTGATATTATGTAGGAGTAATAAAAACATCTATGCCTAAAAGAACATATCAACCTAACAAAAGACGAGCGCAAAAAAAACACGGTTTTCGTAAGCGTGCCGCCACAGTGGGCGGAAAAAAAGTTTTGAAGCGCCGTCGCGCAAAAAAAAGAGCTAAATTATCTCTTTAATTATGCTTAAGGCCACCCAGCGCTTAAGCCGAGCCAGGGATTTTAAAAAGATCAACTCTGCGGGGCGATCATGCTATTCCCCGTTTTTAAAATTAAAATTCGTGGCCAATAACCTCCCCGTCGCTCGTTGCGCCGTGGTTGTATCGACCCGAGTTAGTAAGAAAGCCACGGTTAGAAATCGAGTCAAAAGAAGACTGGCGGAAATTATTCGTTTAAATTTTGCGGAAATTAAGCCTGGTGCTGATCTGGTTTTCTATGCCAGTGGCCGCGCCATTGACGCCGAGTTTGGGGAGCTTGAAAATCAAGTCGGTGGACTTTTGGCCAAAGCGAGACTGCTAAAATGAGTTTTTTAAAATTACAAATTAAAATGTTGGTTTTGCAGCTCCTTCGGCTTTATCAGAAAACGCTGTCATTTGACCACGGTATTTTTCGACACCTCTTCCCCAACGGCTACTGCCGCTTTAACCCGACTTGTTCGGAGTATGGCTACCAAGCCATTGAAAAGTACGGCGTGGTTAAGGGTGGTTTAATGGCCATCTGGCGAGTAATGCGTTGTAATCCGTGGAATCACGGCGGCAACGACCCCGTTAAATAACTAAAATTATCAAATGATTGGACAACTTTTTAACGTCATTTTGTTTCAGCCGCTGTTAAACGCTTTGGTGGTACTATATAATGTCGTGCCGGGGCATGATTTAGGGGTGGCAATTGTGATTTTAACCGTTATTATCCGTTTAATTTTGTATCCGTTGGCCAGTCAATCAATCAAGTCGCAAAAAGCCTTGCAGGAACTGCAGCCAAAAATGGAGGCTTTAAAAAAACTACATAAAAACGACAAAGAAAAGCTCGCTAAAGAAACCATGGAGCTTTATAAAAGCGAAAAGGTTAATCCCCTGTCTTCGTGTTTGCCATTATTAATTCAACTGCCATTTTTACTAGCCGTTTACCAGGTTTTTAGCAGTGGTTTGCATTCAGATAGTCTTAATTTACTCTACCCTTTTGTCCAGAATCCGGGGCAATTAAACCCGATTTCGTTAGGATTTTTTGATCTCTCTAAACCAAATGTAATTTTGGCGGCGTTAACCGGTTTAGCTCAGTTTTGGCAGACCAAAATGATGTCAGTCAAGCGGCCGCCCAAGGTACCGGGTGCTAAGGATGAAGACATGATGACAATTATGAATCAGCAAATGTTGTACTTCATGCCAATTATGACCTTTGTCTTGGGTATTAGCTGGCCTTCTGGCTTAATTTTGTATTGGTTATTAACAACATTGTTGACCGTGGCCCAGCAGGAATTGATTTTTAAAAAAAGACTAAAAAAACCCGAGGTTGAGGTCATCAATACCAATAAATAATATGGCGATATCATCAATTGATCTAGTAAATTTGCCGGTTCAAACCAAGGGCGGTCGCAATTTAGGGAAGGTCAGCTCGTTTGATTTGGAATTTGAAGGCGAGGTGGTCGTGGTTATGCGCTATTATGTTAAGACTGGGTTAATTCAGGGTTTGTGGCATCAGCAGTTAATTATTGATCGGTCCCAGGTGATTGCTATTTCTAAGGAAAAAATGATTGTGGATGATAACACGATTAAGGAAAAACAAACTAATCTTGGTGACCTGCCGATGATGGTGCCGACGGCCAAATAATTTTAGCAAACAAAAAAACCGCCCTCAGCTTTTTGGAGGCAGTTTTTTGTTTAGAAAATTCGATCTTTGCCGACAATGATTTTTAATTTTTTTGGCGCGATTTCGATTTCAACAGGCGTCTTTAAAATTCTTTGGCCGTCGGTTAAAATACTGATTGACCCCCGACTTCTAATGGCAATTTTCTTAAAGGGAATAATGCTGTGGTTTTGGCTGTTGGAGCGGCGAAATAGCTGGCCCAGGCCTCTAACCAAAGGCGTCAGCGGCTGGATTAAAATTTCCAATAAGCCGTCTTTAGGGTTGAAGTAGCTGGTGGTTCCAAAGCCGTTGGCGGTGGCCGGTTTTAAGTTGCAAATGCTGATTTGTTGCTGGGGTGGTGGGGTAATTTTAAATTGATCTTCACATTCGATGGTGACATTACCCGGCGAGAGCGTCAGGCTGGATAAAAAATACGTTCCATTGGCTTTACCTAAATCGATTTTTTCGATCGTGCGGGAGGCTAAAACCGCGCAACCATTTTCCGGAGAATTAATGCCCAGCGCGGTGGCAATTTTATTATCGGGGCCAACGGGGATAATGCCAATGGTAATATCAATTTTAGCCGCTAGGTTGATGATTTGGGTAAAGGTTTTGTCGTTACCAACCACCACAATAGTTTGGGCGCCGGCGCGTGCTTCATCGTTGATTAGTTCCGAGACATTACGCAACGGTGAGAGACGAAATATTTTTCCACCGATACCTAAATCGGTCAGCCTCGTTTCAATTTTTGCCAGCAGGCTGGAATATTTTTTGTCATTTAAAAATGAGTCGTACAAATAGAGATACATAACCAAAGTTTTAGCTCACGCTATTTAATTTTTTCGGCCATTGGCTGAGCCGTTTCTTTGGCTTTATTTTTTTCACGCTCTTCAATTTTTTCCAATTTTGACTTTCGCTCGTCACCACTGTCGCACTTACCGTGTAAAACGGCACCAGCATTGATGGTTAAGACCTGAGCTTTAATGTCGCCGAATATTTTGGCGGTATTGGTCAGCTCCAGGCCGTCTTTAACTTTGATGTTGCCCTGTACCTCGCCGGCAATAACAGCGTTGGCGGCGTAAACATCGGCAAAGATTTTAGCCTCGGCGCCAATGTGAAGATTTTTTTCCGTTTTGATACTACCCGAGACGATACCTTCAATAATAACATCGCCGTTGGCCACAAAATTTCCTTCAACTTGGACGGAGGGCCCGATGACTGTTTCAACTTCATTCCCATCTTCTTTTTTAAACATATTGTTTGATCAAAATTAAGTATTTTACCCTCTAAGATTAAGCTTTTTAGGTCTCGCTGTCAATTCGGTCTCAGCTTGCCTTTTTATAATAATTATGTTATCTTTTTTTTGTTAACAATGAATAAAAACTATGCCTATAAAAAAATCAGCAATGAAGGCTCTGCGCCAGAGCCAAAAGAAAGCGCACGCCAACGCGAAGATTAAAAGTGATGTTGCCGCTTTAGTCCGTAAAGTGAATAAGACCGTAGCTGCCAAAGACGCCGCCAAGGCCGCTGAGTGGTTGGGTGAAGCGATTAAGAAACTTGATCGATCGGCGCAAAAAGGAATTATTAAAAAAAATACCGCCGCGCGCAAGAAGTCACGGTTGCATAAGCTAGTCAAGTCAATTGCCAAAAAATAAGTTAGTTTTTTATCACTAGCAAGTCAAGTAAAACCTCAGGGTCAGCTTGGCTTGTTTTGATTTTGTGGTCAATGGCCAGTAGGTTTTGGTACTTATTTTTTAAGTCGGCCAAGGAAAAGTTTTTGACCTGCTGTGATGTTTTACTTAAGACAAAGGGATGTAGGCCTAATTGATAAGCGACGCGGCTGGCCGGATAACCGCCGCCGTTGGCTTCAATAAAGCCTCGGACCAATAGTAAATTACGAAATTGCCAGGTAATTTTGGCCAGCAGTTCAGTCGGCATGGTGCCGGCTTGTAGCTGATCCGAAATCAATTTGATGGCCAGTGGTTTCTGTTGTTGGGCAATGGCATCGGTTAATTTAAAAATATCGTCATCAAGTTTGGTTAAAACCAGTTCACTGACCATAGCGGCGGTAATTGATTTGCCTTGAGCAAAGGCGGTTAGTTTTTCAATCTCTGAATTTAATTGCCACAAGTCATTGCCGGTTAGATCGGTTAAGAGTTTGATGGCCGCCGCCTCAATGGCCACTTTTTTTCGAGCAAATTCAGCACTCGCGAATTTAACGACCGCCGCTGAATTAAGCAGCGGGAAGTCAATGGCGTATTTTTCTTGTTTAAGTCTGGCCAGTAGTTGTCCGCTATGTTTGCGGGTAGATTTTTTTTTGGTAATTTTTTTACCGGCCAGCTCCCCTTCCCAAAAAACAATGATGACATCGTCTAGCTTATGGCCATTGATAATTTCAAAAATTTCCGTTTCGGTTTTGGCCGTTTTATTTTTGCCTAATAAATTTTCAACAATAATCAGCCGTTTCTTGGCCAAAAACGGCGGCGTAAAAACCGCGTTGGAAAAAGTGTTAACTTCCAGTAGCTCGCCGTTAAGAGCTTCAATATTAATGGCCGACTGGTCAATCTCAGTAATAAATTTTTGACGAATTTCCGCTAGCTTGCGACGCGAGCGAAAGGTGTCAGGGCCAGCGAGGAAGAAAATCATAGTGGACTTAGCTTAGCAAAAAATTTGGATAAAATGAAGAGCGCCCGAAAATCCTTTTTTTTGGATTCGGGCGCCCGATGAGGTGTACTAGTTCTGGCTTTACGACCAGTCGTCGGTCTCATTGTCCTGAGTGATTACCCCACAATTGGGGAGATTATCACAGATCAGGTCGACGACCTTATCGTGGCGGATCACACTTGGCGGCATGTCCGGCGACGACAGTGTGTTGCCAACCAGCAACGTTTGATTGCAGCCGAGATACCATGGAACGATGTTCCCGTCGGTGTCGTAAACGGCCGCGTCGTTGGTCCAGTCCATGTCTTGAATCAAGATACGCCGTGGGGTGACCAGGTTGGCTTCGGCGAGCCGTAAGGCCCGAGCGAGCGGCCCGAGCGTTAGCTTGTATTTGGCCAATATTTTCCCGGGTTCCTTGGCTCCGATTTCCGGCAGGGCATGCTCCAACGTAATGCGTTGGAATACCTGGTAGTGTCCGGTGCTGCGGAGGATGATGGCAATGTCCGCGTCACCCCCGTTCCACTTGTCGCGGCAGACCTTGGCTGCGTTGACGGCATCGGAGCGAACCCAGACTACCTTCAGCTTACCGCCGTAGGACCAGGTTTGGCCGTTACGACAGATCAGCTTCGGTGACAGCGCGGGATGAGAAATCCAGGCGAATTGCCCGCGTTTCATCGCCTGCTTGACATCCTCCCTGGCAGTCTTCCGATCTTTTAACAGCGCTTCAACGCCAGTCTGCCAGATCGACTCGAGGTCGTTGACAACCGTAGGGTGATCAACCGCGAGTCCCTGTAGGATGCCAGCCATTGAGAAGGCGTTATTGAGCTCGCCAGTCGCCTTGTGTTGGGCAAAGACGCCTCGGATGGCCATGTCCAACCACCCATGCTGGAAGTTCCAGTCTTGCGGGTGGCTTACGGCCATTGCCTGCATCAGTCGACGCAAGTTGTCCTTGTCGGGTGACAAGGCGTTGGCGAAGGCATCGTTGCCGGAAATCGCCAACAACGGATCAACTAGGTGTGAATAGCCTTCTTCGACGACTCCATTGTTGACCCAGAGGCGGTCTAGCGAGGTCAGTGAAGCGGTAGTCGGGTCGCCGTGGTGGTCGTAATGACCGCAGCCGTATTCGTCGCCGACGTTAAACAAGATCGTGCCGCTGGCGCGTTGCCTGTCGCGAATGCGTTTGAACTCCGCGGCGGTTGGTGGCGGCCAAGCGATTCTCAGTCTCGCCGTGCTCTTAAACTGAAACTCCACGCTCTTGGAGAAACCAAGCGCGTTGGGGATGTTTCGACCTTGGGCCAACAGGGCTGCCAGGGCGGGGCCCTCCAAACTTGAGTTCGCGTAACGGGTGACTACTGTGTGGATTTTTTTGGCGCTCACGAGATGCTCCTTTTCCCCTACTATTATTCGGGAAGGTTGTGTCTTCACTATGAAGCCACAAATCAAAGCTGGCCACTAGTACAGCTAGTTGCCATTTCGACCGAAAAACGGCTGATCTAACAAGATTATGCCTTAAAATGATTTCTGATTTTCGGCCCAAATGGCAACTAGCAAATTGATTGGTTATTAAAGGGCGATTTTAAATAATAGCAGATTTTGCTATTTTTGTCAATAATAAAAAGCCACTAAATGGCTTGATTATTGCGGCTTAAGCTTAAAGCGGCTTTAGTTCGCCCCAATTTGGACCAACGGAAACGTGGGTTTCAACCGGCGCTCGTAGCTTATAAATTTTTTCCATATAGTCCGCGACAAATTTTGCCACCTTGGTTATTTCATTATTGGGTACTTCAAACACCAATTCGTCGTGAACTTGCAGCAACATTTTGGTGGCGGGCGAAAATTTTGGTAAGTCTTGATAAATTTCAATCATCGCTAATTTAATCAAGTCCGCGGCTGTTCCCTGAATTGGGTGATTGATGGCCGCGCGCTCCGCCGCGGCGCGTACTGGTTGCATTGAAGAATTGATTTCAGGCAAATAGCGTCGACGGCCGAAAAAAGTTTCAACGTAACCATTGGCGCGCGCTAAATCTTTAACGCCGTCTAAATATTTTTTAATGGCACTGTGAATCTCAAAATAGCGGTCGATAAAATCCATCGCTTTTTGTCTGGTAATCCCCGTGCCTTCGGCTAAGCCCCAAGCGCCTTGGCCGTAGATAATACCAAAGTTGACAGCTTTGGCGGCGTACCGCATTTCTTTGGTGACTTGGTCCAGCGGCACGTTGTTGATTTCCGACGCGGTGCGTGAATGGATATCCTCACCTTTTTCAAAACTGGCAATCATTTTTTTATCATTGGCCAGTGACGCGATAATGCGTAACTCAATTTGAGAATAGTCGGCTGATAAAATACTGTAGCCGTTGGGCGCAATAAAAGCCTGACGGATTTTTTGTCCCAGCTCAGTGCGAATGGGAATATTTTGTAAATTTGGGTCCGATGAAGATAGGCGACCGGTCGCGGCCACGGTTTGGTTGTAGCTGGTATGAATGCGACCGGTTTGATCAACTAATTTTGGCAAGGCGTCCAAGTAAGTTGATTTTAATTTTGCTAACTCGCGGAACCTGATGAGGTGATCAATAATTTCGTGTTGGCCTTTAAGTTTTTCCAGTTCACCGGCGGCGGTGGAAACGCCGGTTTTGGTACGGCCCAACCCTTGCGTTGAAATTTTTAATTTAGTAAACAGCACCTCTTTTAATTGTAACGGTGAAGCGATGTTAAAAGTCGTTTTAGAAATTTTATAAATAGTGTCTTCGAGGTCGTTAAGCTCAACCCCAACTTGTTTGGCCATACGGTTAAGAAATTTGGTGTCAATTAAAATACCAGTGGTTTCCATTTGGGCCAAAACCGAAATTAGGGGCACTTCAATTTTTTCCAGTAGCCCTAAATTATTTTTTTCAACCAGTTCTTTGGTGAGCGGTTTAATTAAGCGCCAAGTAAAATCGGCGTCTTCACAGGAGTAGTCACTGACTCTTTGGACGTCAACAGCTTTGAGGGAAATTTGATTTTTGCCTTTACCAATTAAGTCTTCAATGGGCTGCATTTGATAGCCAAGTTCAGAAAATACTACGCCGTCGAGGTTATGTTGGCGGCTACCGGGATTAACCAAATAGGAAGCAATCATCGTGTCAAACCAAACGCCTTTAACTTCCACGCCGGCCGTGTTGATGGCTTCAAGGTCAAACTTGATATTGTGTCCGGCTTTTTTAAGCTGGTCGTTTTCCAAAATTGTTCTGATTTGCTCCAGCCATTCCGGTTTGGCCGGTAAATAAAAAGCCTGGCCGTGCTGCCAACAAAAACTGATGCCGAGCAGTTCGGCGGAAAATTGATCTAAGCTGGAAGTCTCCGTATCTAAAACAAAGATTTTTTGTTTTTTCAGTTCAGCCAGAAATTTTTTGAAGTCGGCATTGTTTTTAATGAGTTGGTAGTCGACATCAGTAGCTTTAATTTTACGTTCAGCCGGGCCAAATTGAAAGACGCCCTGTTGTTCGCGGTCAGGCGTTTCCTTGGGCAACTTGGCGATTAGGGATTTGAATTCAAGTTCGCGAAATAACGTGACAACTTGGTCTAAATCGTAAGGTTTAATTTTAGTCTCGTCTAAGGAAAATTTGATCGGAGCGTGATTGTCCATTTGGGCTAGCTGTTTGGACATGGTGGCCTCTGGTTGGTGTTCGATTAGTAGTTGGCGATTGCGCTCCGAGATTTTTTTTGAGTTAATATTTTGGTAAAGATTCTCCAGCGTTTTAAATTCTTTAAGCAAATTAATCGCGCCCTTTTCGCCAATACCTTTAACCCCCGGAATATTGTCTGACGGATCGCCACGCAAAGCTTTGTAGTCAACCATTTGGGCCGGCGTCAGGCCGTCAAAGCGGCGCTTAACTTCAGCGGTATTATAAATAAAAGTATCGGCAATGCCTTTTTGCATGGTATAAACTTCGGTGTTGTCGTCAACGAGTTGCAGGGTATCGAGGTCACCACTGACAATCAGTGATTTTATTTTTTCAACGTCGGGATGACGAACTAAGGTGGCAATAACGTCGTCCGCTTCATAACCCGCTAGTTCAAAAATTGGGATATTAAAAGCGCGGACCACTTTTTTCACCAGCGGAAATTGTTCGTAAAGTTCATCAGCTTGTTTGACGCGCGTGGCCTTGTAGGCGGCGTATTGTCGGTGGCGAAAAGTTGGACCCTTGAGGTCAAAAGTGACCGCGAGATAATCGGGCTTCAAGTCTTTTAAAACTTTAAGCAAAATCGTGGTGAAGCCATAAACGGCATTGGTCATCGTACCGTCTTTGGTCGTCATCGTGGGCGGTAAGGCGTGCCAGGCGCGATGAATTAAAGCGTTGCCATCGATCACGACAAATTTTTCGGCAGTTTTGGACATAAATTCATTATAACATTAATACTTGGGGATAAAAAAAGCGCACCGGGACGGGGGTCGGCAGTGCGCTGTTGGAGTTTACGCCATGGCGCTAGATGTTGGCGCCGAGACTTTTCCAAATGGCATTGTCGTGAAGGCGCGCCTCCACGTCGACACCGAAGTGATCGTTGATCGGCGTCAGCGCTTCGGGCAGCGTCTGCCAAAGCTGTCGCAGGGTATCGCGGCAAATGAGGACGGCTGCTGGTGTCATTAGTCCCAGCGGTTGGCGCATGTGAATCGAGCACATACCCAGACCGGCCATCATGGTTTTGACCGCACACGGATTGGGGAACTTGTCTGTTACCGTGTAACTTTGGCCATTGACGTCGAATGATCGCGGCGCGGCAATGCCCACGCAGCTAAATAGTGGCTCGAGTGTTTTGGCTAGAATACCACCCGCTAGAACATTTGCCCCGCTAAGCAGTCGGATCATTTTGACCATGATGCCAGGAATGAGGTTGCTCATAACCGAGATTACGCCATTAGCGCGGATCATCATTGAAGTCATCATCGCTGCGGTTAGGCTGTCGTCGCCGCTCAGAACCAAAAAGTCTAGCCCAAGCAGTTGACGGGTTAGGACCATATTTTCAAGGTTACCGGTGGCTTCCTTGACGGCCGTGACATTGGGCGAGTATTCGGCCAGCTTGGCTAAGTCCGGCGGTAACAGTTGGCAGCCGGTACGCCCGGGAATAATGTACGGGACATAACGAATACCCGGCGCTACTTGGTGGACGGCAGTCGCGATTGGCAAGTGATGAAGAGCTAGTAATTGCCACGAAGCCGGTTTGTTATAGTACGCGTCAAGTGATAATACTCCATCAACGCCAAGCTCGACGGCCTTGCGCGAGTGGTCCAAAGCTTCTTTGGTGGAGTTGCTACCGGTGCCGGCCAAGACAAAGGTGTTGCCGGCGCTTTGCCGCGTGAGTTGGATAACTTGTAGCTGTTCTGGCCACGTCAGCGTTGGCGATTCGCCAGTGGTACCGGTTGGCACCAGACCATCAACGCCTTGCTTAAGCTGAAAATCAATCAGCCGACGCAGGGCTTCCCTATCAACCCCGCCTTTGCCATCAAATGGCGTTACCAGGGCGGTTAAAACTCCGCCAAGTTTTTTTGTTGACAATGTTCATTCTCCTCCAGTGGTTGGGCCCAAAATAAACCAGTAGGTATATGCTAGTTTATCAAACAAGGACTGTCAATAAAATAGCCCTTCATTGGTATTAGGGCGGCCAGCAGTGAAATTTATGGGGCAGCTTTGATAATCGGTCCGATAAATATTATTGTTTTTAGTCAATTAGCGTGATACAATATTTTTGTTTATGTTTCTACAAAAAATTGAAATTCAGGGCTTTAAATCATTTGCCCAAAAAGTCACGCTTGAGTTTCCGCGGCCGGACCGGCCAATGACTCAAACCAGCGCCGGCAATGGCGTCATTGCCGGTGTTGCTTGTATTGTCGGACCGAATGGTTCAGGCAAGTCGAACATCGTCGACGCGATTCGTTGGGTCTTGGGCGAGCAGAGCTTGAAAAGTTTGCGAGGAAAAAAATCCGAAGATGTTATTTTTTCCGGCTCCGACAAAAAAGCTAGGTTAGGGATGGCCCAAGTGTCGCTGCATGTTAATAATGAGGATGGCGCGATGCCGGTTGATTTTCAGGAAGTGGTGATTTCGCGCAAACTTTATCGCAATGGCGAAAGTGAATATATCATCAATAAAAGTAAAGTCAGGTTACAAGATGTATTATTGCTGTTAGCAAAATCAAATTTTGGCCAAAAAAGTTATTCGATTGTATCGCAAGGCTCCATTGATCAGGTGATTATGGCAACGCCCAATGAACGTAAAGAATATTTTGACGAGGCCGTTGGCGTTAAGCAATTCCAGCTTAAGCGCGATCAATCAATTAATAAGTTGGAAAATGCGTGGAATAATTTACGGCAAGTTGATGCGCTGTTGACCGAAATTACGCCGCGGTTGAATTCCCTCACGCGTCAGGTAAAGCGGTTGGAGCGTCGCGCCAAAGTTGAGGCGGAATTAACCGAAGCCTCACGGAAATATTATGGTTTTTTATGGGCCGATTTAGAAAGCAAAACCAAGGAAGTAAAACCTAGGCTGGTTAGCGGCGAAAGTAAGCTGCTAGTCAAGGCGAAAGAACTTCACGATTTGCAGTCACACTTGCGCTCGCTAGAAAATCAGGATTCGCGCAGTAAGGTTTTTAATGATTTACAGCAAGCCCACCAGAAAATTTTGGATGAAAAAAATAAGCTCCGTGAGGAGCAATTAATTTTGCAAAATAAAATTGAGCTGGCCAAACAGCGCTTAACGGATAAACCGGTTCCGATGGCTTTGCCTGAGATTTTGCGCCGTTTAAAAGAGCTTGATTTATTAGAGGTTAGCTTAACAAAAAATTTGGTCGCTGGTACGGCCGCGGAGTTGGCGCAGGCGCGTGAAGATGCCAGAGAAATTGGCCGGTTATTAAAAGATTTGGTGGAACAGTTGGAGAATCCAAAAGTTAAGTCGGAAATTAAAAATGAGATTGATCCTGAAATTTTAGTTGATCTCAAGGGGGTAACCGCTGATCTGGAGGGGGTGGACCAGCGGTTGGTTGCCGCGCGCACCGCGATTGAGAATTTTAATGCCGCCGAAGAAAAGAAAAAGGGAAAGTTTTTTGATTTGCAGCGCCAGATTACGGTGAAGCAGGAAGAGTACAATAAGTTGGCCAGTGAGATTTCGAGTTTGCGCGTTGAGATGGCGCGCTTGGAAACCAGACAGCAGGATTTGTCAGCGGAAATTAGGCAGGAAACCGGCGACTTAGCGTGGCTTAAAAATTATCCGGTTGAGAAGATCGACGAAGGGGCTCTGCGGTCGGAAATTAATCAGTTGAAGCACCAGTTGGAATTAATTGGCGGCGTCGACCCGGAAATTGTCGGTGAGTACGAGCAGACTAAAGAGCGATTTGATTTTTTGACCGAGCAAGGTGATGATCTCAGAAAATCAATTAACGACTTGGAGCAAGTTATTAATGAGCTTGATGAGCAAATTCAACAGCAGTTTGACACTTCCTTTAAACACATCAATCACGAGTTTACTAAGTTTTTCAAAATTTTGTTTAATGGTGGCAAGGCGGAATTGGTTTTGATTAAAGATGAAGCGGACCCTAAGTCAGTTACCGGTGGTAAAGCTGAGGCTGAAACTGAAAGTGAGCCTGAATTTAAACCAGGCATTTTAAAAACGCTTGAGGCAGCGGAAGAAAGATTGTCGCCAAAACGTTTTTTGAAAAAGCGTACCGGTAAAGTAATCACGGGCATTGATATTATTGCGACACCGCCGGGCAAAAAAGTTTCAGCCATTAGTATGCTTTCGGGCGGTGAACGATCATTGGCCTCGATTGCTTTGATTTGCGCGGTCATTTATAATAACCCATCACCATTTGTGATTTTGGACGAAGTGGATGCGGCCTTGGACGAAGCCAACTCACAGCGTTTTGCCAAAATTGTTCGCGAGCTGGCTCACAAAACGCAATTTATTGTTATTACTCACAATCGCGCCACGATGCATCAGGCTAGTATTTTATATGGGGTGACCATGGGTGATGAAGGAATATCGAAATTAATCAGTTTGAAATTGGAAGAAGCCGAACGCGTCGTCCGTCAGTAGCGTTGACTAATTTTGGCAATTGTGTAATAATCGTTAATACCTTATATCTATTTGATAAGGTAAAGGTCGTGCTCACGACGCCGGCATTAAATGGCGTCATTAATCATTAATAGATATTTTTTTATGCTTAAAATTAGACTAGCCCGAGTTGGCAAGAAGAAAAGACCTAGTTATCGTTTTGTTGTTTCCGACTCAACTAAAGATACCTATGGCAAAGCGTTGGAAATTTTGGGGCACTATAATCCGTTTAGTAAAGTGACCGAAATTGATAAAGATCGGACGCTTTATTGGATTGGCAAAGGAGCCCAGCCGTCGCCAACAGTTCATAATATGTTGGTTGATCAAAATGTCTTGACTGCCGACAAGGTTAAGGCTTCCAAACCTGGTAAGAAAAAACCAGCTGAAGCCGAGGCACCCGTCGCGCCGGCCACAGCAGTTGTTGAAAAGCCAGCCGAAGTTGTTGCGGTTGCCCCTACGCCAGTGGTTGAAGAAACCCCGGCGGAGGTAAAAGTTGCAGAACCTGAGGTTGCGGTAGCGACCAAAGAAGCTGACGCCGCTGAATTAAAAGTGGAAACCGTTGCCGAGGAAAAAGAAGCAGTTTAACTTCAATTATAAATAAAATAACGCGATTAATGTCGCGTTGTTTTATTTATTGACAAAATAGTTATGTGTGTTATATTTTGAATGTTCCTTAAATTAAGGGAACTGGTACCAGACTGTATTTTGGCAACCCAGATCAGGTTGTCTAGAGGTCGGCAGTACTGGTGGTTATGAAAGTAATTCACTTTTCGGTTTTTATCGGAAGTGATACACAGAGTGAAATATGGCAGAAAAGTACACAGATCAAGAGTTTGTCGAATTGATTGTCAGAGCCATTGTGGCTAATCCTGACGACGTTAAGACAGACCGGACTGTCGATGAGATGGGGGTATTGATTACTCTTCATCTTAATCCAGCCGACATGGGTTACGTCATTGGCCGTCAAGGCCAGACCGCTCGTGCTATTCGAACCCTACTAAAAATTGTCGGGGCGAAGAATAACGCTCGAGTCAACCTAAAAATTCATGAGCCGGAAGGTTCACGAAAACCTCAGTCAGTCGAAACTGACACTTCAGTCATCGACGATTTGAGAATCTAATTTAGATTTTGAAAAAACACCCCGCTGTTGCGGGGTGTTTTTTATAAACAATATTAGTTGTTGCTATGGTTGGTCGACTTGGTGTTATTAAATAAATTTTTTTGATTGTTTGGCTCATTGGTAAATGGACAAGATAGTAAAAAAACCTTATAATAATAAGGTAATTTAAGGTTTTTTGACCTATGCCAACAAAGTTGAGTCCAAAACAAGCGGCGGTATTAGCGGGTACCTTACTGGCAGTTTTTATTTTAGTCTATGTTCCTCATTTTACTTATCATTTTCCTTACCACGTCGACGAATGGCATCATATTTCTCAGGGTTTAAGGCTCGGTAATTATGGTGAATATTTTGAAGTTTTGCGCTCGGAAGGTTTTAAGCGATTTAATGGAATGGAAATGGGTTTTCAGGCCATTCTTTTTTTACTTTCCTTCGTCGTAAATTTAATTTTAGTCTATCAATACTTGCCGGCCTTATGGGCCGTTTTATCGGCCGCCGCTCTTTTTTATGTTGTTTGGGAAAGATCAAAACATAATTTTTTTATTTCGTGGCTGGCAGTCGTATTTTTGGCGTCGATCAAATCTAATGTTAATTTAACCGGCTTTTGGTTTTTTACGCCCTTAACATTTTCCATCCCATTAGTTTATTTGTATCTTCATTTTTATGCCAAGGGTCTCGAGGTTAAAAATATTAAGTATATTTTTTGGTCCTTGGGTATCATGATTTTTTTGGTTCCCACCCATTCGCTCTCCGTATTATTTTCTCTTCCGTTATTGCTAATTATTTCCCTTATTAATTTTCGCTTTATTTTTAAGGAGTTTAAATATTTTTTGAGTTTTTTGGTGATCCCAATCGGTGGGGTTTTGTTCTATAAGTACATGCTTAACGTGCCTTGGCCCCAACTGGTGGGGCACTTGGCCAATAGTTTACAGTTCGACCATGGTTGGGGGGTGCTGGAGGTTAAAAATTCTTTTGTCGAAGTTTATAGCTGGCTGGGGTATCTGTTGGCGGTAGTTGGCGTCGTGTTTATTTATCTTAATAAGCGAAGTCGGGAGCTGGCCCTTTTTTTAGTCTGGCCGTTGACAGTCTTGGCACTAATATTATTTTATCGTGCTTGGGGGGTGTCGATTCTGAGCCCATATCAGCGCAATATGTATTATTTTGTGCTCGCACTACCCTATTTAAGCGCAATCGGCTTAGGCTATGCCATTGATTTTGTGACCAATGAAATAAAACATTATCACCGATTTAATTTTAGCGATCAAGTAATAAAAACAATTGTCGCAACGGTTTTGGTATTATTTTCCACCTTAATTATTTTTAGTAATTATTACTTATTACCAACCAGATTGAATTTATATCAGGTAATGTCCGAAGCTGATTATCGTGCTTTAAAGTTTTTAGCCCAACAGCCACCGGGAAAAGTTTTGGCGTTGCCAATGGTTTCAACTGCCATTTATGCCGTGGCGCGCGACAATCCGGTTGGTGACTTGGTATTTTATGGCGATCGAACCATCGTCGAAAGGTTTTTTCTTAACAATACTTGTCAGAGCAAGCTTGATATTATCAAAACTGAACAAGTTAAATATATCTTGTCTCCGTTCAACCTTAACTGCGGTTTTAACCTTATTTATCAGGAAGATGGTAATTATATTTACCGTATAAATAATGGATAATCAACCGGAAAAAATTGATGTTAGTGTAGTTTTGCCTTGCCGCAATGAAATGGCCGCCTTGCCGGCATGTCTCGAACAAATTATTGAAGTTTTTAAATTATCAAATTTAGTTGGTGAAATTATCGTCTCTGATTCATCGTCCGACCAGTCGCCGGAGATTGCGCGGCGCTATGGGGCGGTTTTAATTAAGCATGACTGTGAAGGTTATGGTGTTGCCTGCCGTCAGGGGTTGGCCGCTGCTTGTGGTCAATATATTTTTTTGGCTGATGCCGACGGCAGTTATGATTTTAGGGAAATACCAAATTTTATTAATAAGTTAACGGCTGGTAGTGATTTTGTGATTGGGAATCGTTTTGGTGGTAAAATCGAAACTGGATCAATGCCGTGGCTTCATCGTTATATTGGCAACCCCTTGTTGTCATCAATACTACGATTTTTATTTCACGCCCAGGTCACCGACGTCCATTGCGGTCTGCGCGCAATTAGTCGTCAGGCCTTGAATCAAATTACCCTTTACACTAGTGGGATGGAATTTGCTTCGGAAATGGTTATTCAGGCGGTGAAAAAAAACCTCCAAATTAGCGAATTGCCAATCAGCTATCATTCGAGAAAAGGAAAGTCAAAACTAAAACCGCTAGCCGACGGTTGGCGGCATCTACGTTTTATGCTCTTGTACAGTCCCCTGTTTTTATTTTTAGTCCCAGGGTTGATATTTTTTAGCTTAGGTTTAGTAATAACATTTTGGATCTACGGTAATTTTCCATTTTTATTTGGCCGGCACTTTAGCTACCACCCGATGTTTTTGGGATTGATTTTAATTATCAGCGGTTATCAGCTAATGTTTTTTGCTTTATTTGCCAAAACTTACGCGATAATTCATTTAGGCGACAGTAGTAAAATAATTAATTTCATTCAGCGTCATATAACCATCGAAAAAGCCAGTCTGCTGGGAACGGCCTTGGTTATTTTGGGCAGTATAATTTTTGTTTTTATTTTTTGGAAGTGGTATCAAAATAATTTTGGGGCACTGGAAGAAATTAAAAATTCTATTATGGCTCTAACTTTTATGGTGGTAGGACTGCAAACAATATTTTCTTCGTTTATGCTTAGTATTTTGGGGATCCAGGAAAAATGATCGTAACTTATTGGGATTTAGTTAGGCAAGTTATTAGCCGAATTGATTTGTGGATAACCCATAAATCTAGAAATTATCTTTCACTTCGGAAAACGTTTTTTGTTGCCGGCGTTTTTTTGATGTTCATAGTCGGCTATTGTTTGCGATCTTGGCCGCCGCAACATTTTTATCTTCAATTATCACCTTATGAGGCGTTTGAGCTTCAGGGCGGGGAAAATGTCAACCAGGGAGGGGCGAGACATTTTACCGATCAGATTGCTGAATACCCGATGAAATTTTGGTTTGGTTATGTTTTTAACGCGGTGCTGGGAAATTTTTATATTATTTATTTTATTGGTTTTTTCGCCTTGTTATTTTTAGGTTGGGAACTATCCGGCAAATTGATTGGCGGTGTTTTAACCGCGGCATTGTTTGCCGTTGCCCCAGAAAATTTTTTATACTATACCAGAAATATCATTGTTAACGATAGCGGGCTGTGTTATGTTTTTATTTTTTTGTCGCTGTTATTTTTAGTAAAGTATTTAAAAAATAAAAACATTTTATGTATCTTTTTGTTTATAATTTCGGCCCTGGTGTCACTCACCTCTTACCATACCGGTGCCGCGGCCTTAGTCGCGATTATCGGTGGTTTAGTGGTTTCTTTGGTATGGTTTAAACTTGCTGATCGACTTGCCTTTTTAGTAATAAGTTTTATTTTTGCTTTCTACTTACTGTGGTTAATTTACGTTGACAGCAGTGAAGTAGTCTTAATCCGTAATGCTTTTATTAATAGTGGAATAACCCACGTATTTTTCATCTTGAGCGGTATTTTTTTTGTTGGTTTAGTGGCTTTTCTTACAATAAAAACTTCATCAAAGCTAGGCCGTTATGTTAAATCCGAATATTTATTTTTAGCCCTGTTGGCCCCGGCTGCTTTTTTGATATTTTTTCAGCAGCCGGTGTTTGACGGTTTGCTGAAGCTCGGGGTTAAAAATTATTACATTTCAACGGTGACATTAAACAATAGTTTTGCCCAAGTTATTCTAACTCATTTTTATATTCTATTTTTGTTATATCATTTTTACTTCAGCAAAAAAAACGTTAACTCGAGCATAATCTTAGGATGGTTGTTGGGTGTTGTTGGTATTGCGGCAACGCTAAGTCTCGAATTTTATTATGGTCGGATTTTGGACTATTCTTTCCCGTTGGCCTATGTGGCTTTCGCAATCTACTGGACAACTCATTATAAGTGGCGCAAAACCATTGTGGTCGGAACGTTAGTATTATTGATAGTCTCAGAATTTATGATTTTTAGGGATCCATTTACAATGAGGCGTTATTACGAGAAGGCAGAAGTTGAGTCGGCTGGCAAAATAATTGAGTTGGATTGGCCGGGGCTATATATGAGTGATCTCAGAACAGCCGCGCTGTTTCGATATTTAGGAAAAAATGATGTTCATTTTTTTCAAGATAAGGACTTAGATTATCAGCGACTTTTTTATCGCTACGATGAGATTGGTGCTGGTATTACTGACACCTATATTATTCTATCGACGTCGATGAAAAAAATTCTTTACTCCAACAGTTTCGAGACGACACCGGTGACGGATAATATTTTTAATTATTATGATTCACATTTTGCTAAAGTGTATGATGATGGCTTAATGATGGTTTATAATACTAACTGGCCGGAGATTATTAAATACCGGCAGGATAAAACCAATGATTTACCTTAATAAAATCAGCCCATTTTTTAGAAATGAAAAGCTTTGCGTGGCGGCGATTTTATTTGTTGCCTACGTGGTTCGAGTTTTGCCATATTTGTTGGGGTATGATATCCCGTTTGCCGATGAGGGAATGCGTGATTTTACGCAGGTTAAATATTTGTCCGATTTTGGACAAATCCATCTGTATGGCAGTTATTTTGATTATGGTGCATTCCCGGTATTACATATTTTGGTGTATGGTCTTTACGTCTTGTCTGATTTTGAGCTTCTAAAAATTTATTTATTTGTACCGCAGGTCTTCGCCTGTTTGGGGTTACTATTTTTTTATTTGTTTTCAAAAAAATATTTTTCAAACCAGATTAGCCTGTGGGCACTTTTTTTAATAGCCATTTTCATCCCTCACATTTACTGGAGCGCTCAGCCAATCAGGGAAACAATGGGACTGTTTTTTTTCCCGTTGGTGATCTATTTATTTGACCAGTATTTCGGTTCAGGTCCGTCGGTTTCATTGACTGTTGGTCGCTGGTTAAGGTTAATGGCCATATTTATATTAATGATTATGTCCCATTATGGGTCGGCGTTGTTTATCATTGGATGGATTATGATGTACACTATGGTTTTTATTGATGATAAAAAAAAGGCTTTGGTGGCTTGGTTGACAATTGGTGGGGTGACGTTTATCTCATTGGTTTATTGGGCGTTATTTTTTAGGCGTGGCATTTTTTTGTTGCAAGAGATTTTAAGCGTGAATCCATTTTTTCTGTTGGTTGGTGCGTCGACAATCATTCTTATTTTTTTAAAGCTTAATGTCATCAAACAATGGCTTAATCTTAATCGGATAAAATCTCCGGCTTTGGTAATAGTGCTGGTGGCGACACTGCTGATTTTTTTTCGAGCGGTCGTATATAATATTTTGCCAATAGCCTACCCGCCACAAATTTGGGTTCAATTTATGGTGCTTGGTTTTTTGATTATGGTTGGATTTTTTGTCAGTCGCGATCGGATTACTAATAATTTAGTTTTGGCGTGTTTATATTTTCCCGTTTTATGGGGAGTAGCACTTTACCATTTTTATTTGGTGCATAATTTACGGGATATCCCCTTTGACCCATTTAGAACGCTGGAGTTTATTTTTTCCCCGATGAGTATATTAGCCGCTCAAGGTTTGGTCTGGGCAATTGATAAAATAAAAATTATCAGATTGCCATTGATCATTTTTTTTGTGGTTAGTGCAACTTTTGCCTACCCGTCGATTTTTATTTTTAAAACGGACTTTTTTGGCACGCCCTTTTATGACGTTCGTAGTAACATTAGATATATTCCTAATGAAGTGCGCGAGCTAGTTGACTGGGCAAACGATCAAGGCTATTCGGTGTCATCATCAATCGTCGAGATTGAGGCTTATCAGGCGATGCTATTTCCACCACACGCTAAGCATTTATACATTGTGACCAATAATGACCTAAAAATTAGTGGCGAATTTAATGATTACATCAAAGACCCGATTGTCGGGATTACTAATTTCCAAGAGTTAAATCAGGAAAAGTATTATGATTTGGCTAATATTGTTTATCGCAATAATTCTGGCTATTTGGTAAAACAGAATTATTTTGATGCAAAAATTGTTAGTAGTGATATCCCTCAAGCAACGACAGTTGGTGAGGCGAGGACGTTGACGGTTACGATTAAGAACAGCGGAACAACAGCCTGGTTGCCGGCCTTAAATTTTGAATTACGGGATGTGTCTGGGCAGACGTTTAAAAGAGTGGAAAAAAAAATACTGCCCGGTGAAGAGTATGAGTTTAGAATAATCACAAGATATCGTGGCTCTTTCCGTGGCGTCTATGAAACCGAACTGAGAATGTTTCAAGAAAGCATCGGTTGGTTTGGGGATTCTTTGAAAGTTTCAATTAATGTTGAGGCTAAATAATCTAAATTAATGAAAGTTGTAATTTTTCATAATTTTATGGACAACATTGGTGGCGCGGAGCTGGTAGATTTAATGTTGGCCAAAGAGCTTGGAGCAGATATTTATACCACAAATATTGACCACGCCAAGATAAGGCAAATGGGGTTTGCGACGAATAATATTTATAGTATTGGCAAAATACCCATTAATGCTCCATTTAAGCAAGAAGCAGCTTATTGGAAATTTCGGCGCTTGAATTTAAAAACGGCCTATGATTTTTACATTATTGCCGGTGATTGGGCGATGAGCGCGGCAGTCCATAATCGGCCGAATTTGTGGTATGTTTATTCGCCGCTTCGAGAGATTTGGGATCTTTATTCAGATACCCGCAATAATATTGTACCCTGGTATGCCCGTTGGATATTTGACGTTTGGGTCCAATTAAGGCGAGCCGGTAATCGGCGTGACGTTAGATCGGTTAATAAAATTGTAGCGATTTCGGCCACGGTACAAAAGCGAATTGAACAATACTTTCATCGTGAGTCCAGCGTGATTTATCCGCCGATTGACACCACTAAATATCAGTATGAAAACAACGGTGATTTTTGGCTTTCGGTTAATCGTTTGGTGGGTTACAAGAGGATTGAAATACAACTGGCAGCATTTCGCAGGTTACCAACTGAAAAGTTAGTCATCGTCGGCAGTTATGAACAATCAAAACACTTTAAGCAATACCTAAAAAAAATTCAAAACTTAAAACCAAATAATGTTGAAATAATTAGTTGGGTTAGTGATCAAGACTTAATTAAACTTTACGCAACTTGCAAGGGATTTATTACAACTTCGTATCAAGAGGATTTTGGTTTGGCACCTTTGGAGGCAATGGCATCGGGTAAACCGGTTATTGCTCCGAATGAAGGGGGCTATCGTGAAACAATGATTGACGGGGTGACGGGAAAATTGATTGACAATATCGATGAATACAAAATAGTAGAGGCAGTAAGGAATATTGGTTTAAGTCCGGAAAAATATAGAGAAGAATGCATTAAGCAAGCTAGAAAATTTGATACTAAGATTTTTATTGATAAAATAAAGGAAAAGATAAAGGCATCATCCTAAACACCTTCTATATTTAAGGTTGGACAAAAAGTAAACTTTTCCTTTAAAATGAACAATATTGGTCCTAACTTTTAACTTCTTTAAGATGGTTGTGAGTTAAGAGACCGCTTGTATGACGGCCTAAGACTCAAGCTTCCCGATCCGGTATTACCAGGCCCGGCCGTTGATTTTTTTGTTGATGTTACAATTGGCCCAAAAATGATTGGTAGTTTCGAGATATTCCTACCAATAATTAATTATCATACGGATTCCTGGTTTGGTGAGCTAGACCCCGTCTTTAAGATTATTATTGCAAAATAAGTATTTAACGGAGTAAATGAATAAAAAAAATCTTCTTGTCACTCTAGCCGATAAAAAATATTTAGACTTTGCTAAGCAATTATTTAGCAGTGTTTATTTTAATTCTGGTTGGCAAGGCGATTATATGCTGTTAGCTCATGAAGTGCCGGAAGAAGATTTGAAATGGTTTAGAGACAAAGGCATCTTAATCAAAAAATGCGAACCATTGGCAGAAAAATTAGTTGGGCGCTGGCCGGCAGTCATATTGAGTAAACTCTATTTATTTACATCAGAATTCAAGCAATGGGATAAAATAATTTTTCTGGATGCTGACTTGATTGTTTGTGCTTCACTAGATGACTTACTTGAAGTTAAAAATATAGCTGGCTTTACAAACTACAGCTTGTATCTGCAAAAATCCCGTCTCAAACATCTTTTTTATAAGGCTGACAAAAAAATAAGGCGCGAAGGCGAAAAACTTTACGACTTGAATTCCCTCATGTTAAGTGGTGGAGTTTTCGTCTTTTCCACCACTATTATAAAAAAAAATACATTTACTGGGTTGAAAGAATTGGCAGATAAATATCAAACTATTTTTGGAGCACTTGAAGAAATGATCTTAACTTTATATTTTATTAAACAACTACAAATAATATCACCGCTCTATTGTCTTAATGTTTTCAGCTTAATCAAATATAATTGTCTAAAACCACAAAAAACGAGGGCAATCATTATTAATTTTTTCAATTGCCAGAAACCGATTGATTATCACCCCTATTTTTATAAGATATGGCGCTACAACCTTGATCGTGCTGATGAAATTAATTTAAGCTTGCGCCTGCCGCCAACCAAGATTTGGGGTCATTTTGAAATAAAAAAATACGAATTACTGTTAAAAATGCGAAGAGTATTTTTTATTCCTTATGCGATGTTATATCGGCTGATTGAGTCACTCGACTTCTTAATCGGATTAACTGGTATTTGGCTTAAAAAAGATTATCCAAAATCATACTACTTTTTAAAAAAATTAATAAAAAATGAATAAAAAAAATCTTCTTGTCACTCTAGCCGATAAAAAATATTTAGACTTTGCTAAGCAATTATTTAGCAGTGTTTATTTTAATTCTGGTTGGCAAGGCGATTATATGCTGTTAGCTCATGAAGTGCCGGAAGAAGATTTGAAATGGTTTAGAGACAAAGGCATCTTAATCAAAAAATGCGAACCATTGGCAGAAAAATTAGTTGGGCGCTGGCCGGCAGTCATATTGAGTAAACTCTATTTATTTACATCAGAATTCAAGCAATGGGATAAAATAATTTTTCTGGATGCTGACTTGATAGTAACTGCCTCATTAGATAATTTATTAGACACAAATAAAATAGCCGCAACGGGTATTCGGTATTTCTTCTGGCAGGTTAAATTGAAACATTTTTTAAGATTTTACGAGCTTAATAATAAATTCCAACAAACTAATCTGAAAAAATATAATCTCAACTTGCCAATACCTTGCTGTAACTTCCTTGTTATCAATACTGAAATCATAACACACAAAACATTTGATGATTTAAAATCTCTCCTAATTAAATACCAAAATCATATTGGTAACATTGACGAATTTATCCTGAGTTTATATTTTGCCAACGAGTGGGATAATTTATCACCTATCTACTGTCTGAATTATAATCAATTAAAGAATTATTACATAGAACCAAAAAAGCTAAAATCAATTATGGTGCATTTTATTTCTTATCAAAAACCAATTTATTATTGCCAATCAATTTACAATACATGGAAAGATAACTTAAGCAAAGCTGACCAAATTAATTTAAATAACCGTCCATCAGCTCAATTTGTTTGGAGTGACGAAGAATTGAAAAAATATCATCATCATTTAATTAGGCAAATAATATTCTCCTGCCCAAAATGGCTTATTGATCGATTTATTGGTTGGTGGGGTCTTGCTCTAAAAAAACTATCTCCGGATTTATATTATTTTTTATTGAAATTCAAACAGCCTGCTTCGATGTGGATTAATAGTAAAATTTTGATCGATAGGTTGTTGGGACTCGTTGGAATTTTTTTGAAAAAATATTCGCCATGGCTTTATAAAAAATTAAAACAGTTGCCATTCGCCACAAAAAAAATGGCTGACAACCAACAACAATTAGAAAAACTCCTTTACAAAATAAGGCCATACCAAGCTGGCGATGAAGCGGGGCTGATCAATATTATCAATAAAATTTTTGATCCCACGGATTATGCTAAATGGATTTGGAAATATAAGAACTGTCCAATGGGCTCAATGATACTTGTTGCTGAGAATAGCACAAAAGAAATAATCGGACAATTTGCTGTTTTACGCCACAAAATCAAATACTATTCAAAGGAGCAAATTATTCATCAAATTGCTGAGGTGGGGATAGAAAAACAATATCGAGATCAGGGGTTTATTAAAAGTTGTTTTAGTATGCTTATTGATCAAGGTAATTTTTTGCCATGGGGGTTTGTCAATAAAAAAATGAATTCTGTATATGGCAGAGTGGTTCCAGCTGCTGGCGCCCATCAAGCAAATAAAACCATCAAATCTAATCTCCTTGAAAAAAGATTATACTGGTTATGTTGGCCTAAAATATTAAACTTTAATGAGAAAATCATTCAGAGTGAATTAACTATCGAAAAAGTTAGTGCCGATGAAGGTGAAAAAGAAATAAACAGCCTTTGGGAACGTAAAAAAACTGAAATTAATGTTGGGGTAGTTCGAAATTGGGAATTTATAAAATGGAGAATAATAGATTCCCCAAAAAAAATGGACTTATTTATTGTTAAAAAAAGCAGCAAAATAATCGGTTATTTTTCATTAGAGAAAAATGAAACTAATGCTGTTATTTCCGATATACTGATTTTAAATGAATATATTAATGCTAGTATATTTTTAGCCATTGAATATTTTTGCCAAAAATTGGGGGTGAGAAAATTAAGATTAGTTACAACTGATATGAGGCTATTGAAAATTTTACATTTGAGAAACTATTATAAAGGAAGGGAGATTTATTTTACTTATAATGACTCTTGCTACCCAATTGAAACTGACGATTTATATTTAACATGTATTGATGCCGATTGGAGTTTATTAATATAAAATATGTGTTATTCAAAAATAATTTATAAAATAAAAATAATATATCTCAGAATTAAAATTATTAAGGAGAAGGATTTTTTGTCGGCCCATTTTACTTTTTTAAAAGTTTTTGGTTGGAAACATATACATTATGGTTATTACAAAAACAAAAATGATAGCATAATTGACGCTCAAGAAAATCTATCAAAACTAGTAATTGATAAAATTCCAGTAGATACAAAAGATATTATTGATGTTGGCGGTGGAATCGGCAGTATGGCCAGACAATTTATGAATAAAAATTACCATTGTCTTTGTGTGGTGCCTGACCAAAATTTTATCAAGTATGGTAAAAAACATAATCCCAAAGTATCATTTCTTCTTACTTCGGCAGAAAATTTAAAAATTGATAAAAAATTTGATCTTGCGGTTTTAATAGAATCATACCAATATTTTATAAATACTGAATTAGCTATATCAAATATAGTAAGTTGCTTAAAAGAACATAGTAGTCTAATAATTCTTGATGAATTTGATAAGGAGGGTGTACCACTAAAGAATACTGAAGTTAAATTAATAAAAATATTAAGTCAAAATAAATATGTACTTATTGAAAAGCAGGATCTAACAAAAAATATCATTCCTACAACTGATTTTGCAATTAATCTAGCCAAAGATTTAAATAGTAAAAAATACTTAAAAAATTGGTCATTTTCTAAAAAAATATACGCCGATGATAACCGAAAATATTTATTATTAGTATTTCATAAATAAGAAACATATGAAAAATAACACTCCCATTCTCCTTCTCTTCAGTTCGGGAACATCCGGTAAAAGCGCTAAGCCGATAATTTACACCATGGAAGACAAAATCAACATGGAAAAATGTATTTCTAGATTTTCGATGATCCACAAGCAAGCCGGAGTTTATTATAATTTATTACCTTTTGCCCCTCACCTGGGGTATTATTTAGGTGCCATGTATGGAGAAATAACCGGCTCTCTAACAATAAACACCGGTGGCGGCAAACATGTGACATCAGAAAAAACCATAAATATCATGAAATCATTTCCACCGGAAATGATTGCCGGCCTGCCCGGTTACATTCTTAAGACATTAAACCTAGCCAAAGAAAATAATGTCGATCTCAGTCGGATGAAATTAATTATCGGAGCTAATGGCATCAACAATAAATTTATTCAAGAATCAAGGATGCTCTGCCCAGGAACAATAATTTATGCTACCTATGGTTTCACTGAAGCGAGAGTCGCCTGGACAACTTGTGATGATTTGTCATGTGGTTACCATGTTTTTACCGAATCAGGCAAGTTTGAGGTCGATTCGCTAAATAATGAATTGATATTTTATTCCAATCATTATCCAGAGGGATTTCGCACTGGAGATGTAGGTACGATTTTGGAAGGAGAGTCTTGTCCCAATTGTGGCAATAAATGCCAACGCGTCGGTTTTGAAATAAAAAGATTAGATGGCATGGTAAAAAATTATGATATCTAACTATGGAAACTATTGTTCTAGTAGTTAATTTTAATGGGGAAGGCCATCTTCAAGAATGCCTGTCTTCTTTAATAAGCCAAACTTATCACAATATAAAAATTATAGTAATAGATGATTGTTCGACAGATGGTAGTATTGTTTTTATAAAAAATAAATTTCCCGCAATAGAGGTTGTAGCTTTAAAAAATAATTTGGGCTTTGCTAAGGTGGTAAATTATGGGATTAATTATTCTTTGGATAAATATAATCCTGATTATATAGCTATTTTAAATAATGATATTAGGGTTGATAAGGCTTGGCTGAAAAATCTTGTAACCGCTATTAAATCTGATGGGAAGATAGTAGCCGTGGCCTCTAATATGCTCTTTTATGATCATCCGAACATAATCAATAGCCAGGGTGGAAGATTTACTTTTTCTGGTTATGGGCTGGATATAAATTTCAATCGGAACAAAGCGGAGGTAAATAATTTTCAGAAAGATATCTTGGCAAGCTGTTGGGGGTCCACACTAATAAAAAGGGAGTCATTTCGAAATGTCGGGTTACTAGATGAAAACTATTATTCATATTTTGAAGATTTGGATTGGGGTTACCGGGCAAATTTATTGGGTTATAAGATTATCTTTGAGCCTAGTGCCGTAGTTTATCATAAAGGTAGTGCTACCTGGGGCAATTATCAGTTTAAAAAAATATATCTTTGTCGTCGAAATTCACTTTATACAATTTTAAAAAATTACGAATTTAAAAATATCGTTAAAGCGCTGCCGATTATTATATTGGATTATTTTATCCTATATCCTGGCGGATATTTATTAAATAGAAAAATAGAGAATGGCAAGCTAGTGCCATTATTCAAAAACAAAAATTATTTTATCAAACGAATTAAATTTTTGCCCATCCCGTTCATGGCTTTTTATTGGAATTTACATAATTTATCAAAGACTTTGAAGTTGAGAAAAAACATCCAGGCAACGAGAAAAATATCAGACAAAGAAATATTTAAATTAAGCCAAAAATCATGAAGTATCTGTTGCAATTGATGCCAAAAAAAATAAAGAATTATATTTATTATTTTCCATTTAAAATATATGAGGGATTGAATAAAAAATATAATAAAAAAACATTACCCGTCGATATAATAAAAAAAACCACCACTGAAATTATTGGAGATCAAATTAATAAGATTTCAATTATAATCACCACTAGAAATCGTCTGAATGCCCTTAAAAAATATGCTTTGGCCAGCCTAGAACATCTTCAATTTGATACCTTACCTTATGAAATAATTATTATTGATAATAATTCAAATGATGGAACTTATATATATTTACAACAATATGCCCAAAATAATAAATTATTAAAAGTTTTTCAGGAGAAAATAATAAGCATATCCGCTGGCCGGAATAAAGGAATCAAAATGGCTACCGGAGAACTCTTAATTTTTATTGATGATGATTGTGAAGTTGATCCTGAATGGCTAAGTCGCCTTTATCATAAATATGCTAATGGCAGTTTCTTTTTAGGTCAGGGGCAAATATATGACACAGTTCTTAAACAAAACTTAGTCACTAATCAGCCAATTGCAGGAACAATAGCGGCCGGGAATTTGTCAATCAAAAAAAAGATTTTTGACTACGTCCACTTCAACCAGCAAATTATTTTTTCTCACGATGATACTGATCTGATTCGGCAAATTGAAACTCTCTGGCCGCACTTCCCATACTTCATAGATCAAGTATCAATTAAACACCACCGAGTTCCAGATACCCATCGAGAATTTAATGGAAGCTATAATCAAAAAAGCATTAAATCATCCGTAAAAATGTATAATTTATCTTATTTGTCTGAATGTACCCTAAAAAGAAACCTAGGCGTTGATTTGCCATTTTATGATATGGTATTTATCTTGAAAGAACTGTTTTTTTTACCATTAGAATTGATCTTTTTCCTGAAAGGTGACATCTCATTACTGGTAGGAACAAAAATTAAACTTTATAGACAATTAAAATACTTGCAAAATATCCTGTAATAACTTATGTTTAATTTTTTTTACAAACCCAAAAAGATAATTAATCGTTACGTGTCATTTACCTTTGATGATGGCCTTATAAATAGCGCCAATAAAGTAAACGACATTATCTATCCCAATAAAGCAATATTTTATATTGTGACTGGATGGCTAAAACCAAATCCTATAAAGATTAATGACAAATGTAATATCGGCTTAGATCACGGAGACTTTGAGCAATGGAAGAAGCTGTCTAATCTAGGTCATGAAATAAGTTCTCATACTGTCTGCCATGCTGGGCCAAGCAGTGATGGCCCAGACGGTTATATTGAATCGTTAAAATATATCCAACAGTTTCATCCTGGTCCTTATTCATTGGCTATGCCTTACGGCATTAAATCTCCAGACAATCCACCCTACGACTCTATCAGACTATGTGATGGTAAATATATTTATAATTCATTAGAAAAAATTGACCTTTTAGAACTGATTTCTTTTGACCCATTTGAGGGCAGATTAACAATAGAAAAGGCCTTGAAAAAAATAAGCCAGCTGCCAGCTAATAGTTGGTTAATTTTGAGAGCACATGGCCTCGATAATGAAGGATATTGTCCTTGGCCAAGTGAGTATTTGAAAAAAATATATGAATTATTACTGATAGAAAATTTTGAAATAAAAACAATACGAGAAATGACATTGGAGGTAAAAAATAATTTACGTCTAGTCAAAAATCATTAATGTAAATTTTTAAAGTATGCTAATATTTTTTTATACAAGTTAGATTTTTGTTTGAGCCAATCAGAAAAGCGATAGATATTTTGAGGATAATGCGTTATTTTAAACATATCCATAATCAACCCCAGAGTAAACATATTATTTATTTTTTTCACCCTTAAATTAAAATTTTGATTATTTTTTTTATAACTATTATTAACTTGCACTGCATAGTCGTATAAATTTTGATCTAAGAGATTATATTGTTCGATGGCATTTTTAATTGTTGGATTGGTGCTAAGATTAAAAAATTTTGTTGAAATATTATCTTTTGGCATGTACTTAGTTATGCCAAATTTATCAGCAATAAATAAAAAATCATCTTGCGATTTTTCCGTTATACCTAAAAAATAAAAATGCGACAATATATTTTTAATTTTTTTTAAAATAAAATCATTATTTTTTGTATTAATATAGTCTACATCCTTTAGATTTAGGTGTTTATTTAAACGTTTATTATCGAGCAGGCGATCAGCGAGAAATTTAAAAGTTAAATTATGGAGTTCCTCATACTTTGTTAAGACGTCTTGAAAATTTAGTATTTTAATATCATTAATGGGTTGTTTTGCAATATTTGTTGGATTGCAGTCTTTTTTATTAGTAATGGTTAAATAATAATTGTAGCTAGATATTGTTAAATCAACTGGGTGGCGAAAACAAGCAATATAGCGTGGTTCGCGGTTGGGAAAAATATTATGTAAACCGTAATAAACATCATGACCAGCAATCACTTTAATTAGATTTTTTTTAGCCACTGGAATGTTTAGTAAATAATTTTTAATGGATTTTCTGCTTGCTTTTTCGTCTAAAATATTTGATGGTAAAAAAATGAACTCGCCATTTTTATAGGTTGAGGCCAGTGCTTGATTAATTGTTGTTCCGCCGGTTTTAGGAATGTGAAGAAAAAAATATAACGGTTCTTTGGCTGGCATATTTATTTTTTATAAGTTATTTCACCTTATAAACATAATTTCTGTCACCGGTATAAAGAAGTTTATAGCCGCAAGACAGTAGTATGAAAGAAATAATATATTGATATAGAATATTTAGTAATAATTTCTTGTTTGGTTTGACAGTCGAAGCTGATATAAAAAGTTTCCACTATTAAAACAGTTTTTAAATTTAGTCGCGACAAGTCGTAATTACCACAAAAGCAATTGCAGTTGTTTGAATGGGCTGGACAAGGTCTTGGGACTGAATTTTGTTTATTTTTTTGTTTTCAAATATGGTCATTAAAATAAATAAATTACTGTTTATCAGTACTGTAATTAGTAAAGTTTTGACCCTAATTTAGTCGGGGCGTAGCTCACTAAAATTTGCCCAACCAGCAACTGGCTGTCCATTAACTTCGCCTGTTACCGTCATTGGTCCCGACCAAGTATTTTGGGGAGCTTCTTGATTTGGTAAAATGGCTTCTAGCTCGAGATTAATATTGCGATTGGCTAAATTCAATTTGATTGGCCACTTTTGGTTGGTGGTTGGACTTTGCCAGTCTTGATCGACCCGGATTGTTAGCTGACTAAAATTTTGTAGTTCGTTATTTTTTAAAAGGCCACCGTAAGCCAGGCTGCCGTTGTCATAACCCAGGTAAGCAATCATTATTTTTGTCTCATCGTCGAGATTAATGGTGATTAAATTTAATTGGCGCCAGTCAGCGGTAAAATTACCCCAACGATGTTCTAACCAAAATGGGCCAGAAATGTTAATAATTTTTTGGCCGGTAAAAATTAAGCGGCCTTTGGCTACCAAATTTGGTTGTGAATACTGATTAATCATTCCCCCATTTTTTAAACTCAGTACGCCATTAGGTGTGGCCGCCATTAAATTGCCATTAGATTTTTCCTTGGCAGTCAATTCAAGTAAACCATCGGCAAAATAGGTTTTTAAAATATAAGGGCCGCGGTTATTGTCATAAAACACATTGCTGCCATGGTAGCCCGGAATATATTGGTTGATTGCTAAGATATTTTTAGTAATGGCCGTGAAACCCTCATCAGGAAAATATTCTTTGTAATATTGTTTAGTCTGTAAATCAATTAAAGTTAGAGTTGATCCGTTTAACAGCGAGTAGTTCTGGGAAAAAAAGTAGCGATCGCCGTTTTGATCGGTTAAGAGGCTTGAAATATCCCACGCTTCTTGATTGGCCGTTGGATGCCAACCGGCGTCATTTTTTAAATTGATGGCACCAATTGAGGCTTGAAGTGGTTTATTAAAACTAACGACGATGGGCGCGGCAATTGAAAATAAAATTAGAGTAATAGCCAACGCAATTTTATTTTTAAAAATTGTAAAACCGTTAGTCAAATAATAAGCGGCGGCGAAGGCAATTAACGCGAAGATTAATAAGGGCCAACTGTGCCACAGCCAGCCGCCCAAAAGAATTACTAAAATAATCATTAAGCTAATAATTTTGGCGGCCCAATTAACTCCGTAGCGAGTGACCAAGGTGACTACTCCTTGTTGCTTGTCACTTAATTCATCTTTGACGTCTTTAAAACCGATCACGGCGACAAAGGTGAGAAATATTAGCAGGCTGATGTTTCTTGGCACTAAATTTAGGGAGTCAGCGGTGGTAAAAAAAGCCGCATAGCCGGCCCAAAAAGCGAGGAGATAATTTAGGCTTAAAGCAACCGCGGTTGAAATAAAATGGCGTTTTAAAAATATTGGTTTACAGCTGTAAAAATAGCCGATGAGGATATAGATTAACAGCAGGACAAAAAAAGTATAATTTATTTGCAGCGCCAAAAATAAAAAGAAAATTAAATAAAATATTAGGACGGTAATTAAATCTGATTTTGGCAGTTGGTTTAATAAATTGGGCGACTGTGAATAATGATCAAAGTCAAAATCGACAAAATCGTTGATTAGTCTAATAATTTGCCAAATGAGAAAACCGACCATCGTCACGGCGAGCATTTTTAGAATGACGGCTGGCCAATCAGATTGCCAAAGTGCTGGGTCGAACCTTTGGTTGAAATAGATAACGATCCCCCACGTCATCACCAGCCAGACCAAGGTCGTACGAAACCAGTCGAGGCCATAAAACCAGTTTTTTAATTTAGTCTTATCCCATAAATAAAAAAATATTAAAGTATTGATGGTAGTTATTATGGTCCAAAATAAACCAATAAATTGGGAGGTAAAATTAAAGGTAAGCCCAAAATAGAGATAAAAAAATTTAATGTAGGTGGTGATTAAAAAAGTTGAAATAATAAAAAAATAGATGCTACTAATGCCAAGCAGTGATTTTATAATTGTGACACCTTTCAATTTCAGGTAAAGAAAAATTGATAGCAGGGCAAATATTAATTCGAATTTGATACCACTAGTGGTCCCTTGGAAAAAAATACCACCCAGGCCAATGGTGAGATACGATTTTAATATCAGTGGCCAGTTGTCAACGCTGATGTAGCTTATATTATTTGAGGCTGATAACAACGCGTCAACAGTTGGGCCAATAAAAATAAAGAAAGAAAAAAGAAAAAAGACTTTGGCGATTTTTTCTATTTTTTCATTGGTAATTAATTTTAAAATAATAATTATGCCCATGAAGGCCACGGCGTAGTAGGCAGGATATTGAAGAAAAAATGGCTGGAAGCCGCTTAAATGCCCCCCACTGTCGGTGAAAGCTTCAAGGAGGGTTCTGATAATAGTAATAAAATACCACCAGGCCAATAGTTGCCAGGGCTTGATTGGCAGGTCTTCAATTTGGGCTAACAATTTTTTTAGGAAAACAAACATTAACATTGTTCAGTTAATTGCTTGGGGTGGTTGAGGCCGACGTTGTTGAAGCGTCGGAGTTATTGGTTGGCTGCGGCGGATATTGGCACGAACCATCATCGTCAGTCGCGGTTAGATCATAGTTGGTCGCGGTATTATCGGTACACCCATTAGCAACGGTAGCCTGGTTGGTGGTGGTTGAGTTATTTCCAGTTTCGGTCGGTTGATCAGAAGTGGTTTGCGAAGTGTCGGTTGTTGCTGGCTGATCATTGGCGACATCGGTATTATTTTCCGGTACCAGGATTTTAATGGTTGCTGATTTGGTTGCCGAATGGGAACCGTCAGAAACCGTCACGGTAACGGTCACATCAGTATCGGCTGATGGCATTTGATCAGCGGGAATTGTCCAGTAAACGAGACCAGACTGGCCGTCAATTTTTCCAATATTCGGTGACAATTTCCAGGAATATGATAATTCAGAATCGCTGGTGTCGGGGTCGGCAGCTTGAGCCCAAAGTTCAACTGGAATATTGGCGCCGACTGACGTCAATGAGGTTATTAAATCATTTATCACCGGCGCGGCTGTGCCACCTTTAACCGGCAAGGCAATCCAATCGAAACTAATCGGTGTGGCCATTGGCTGCTGAAGTAAGATTCGGAAGCCCTTGGTTGATTTGCCGATGATTTTCCAATTGACCCAAATGTCATCATCTTCACCGACGACGCTCGCGACAATTTTTGGCACGGTTTCATACTCGGAATTAAAAATGATTTCCGTTGAGGTCGCGTTGGCGTCAACAACAGCGGTACCGGCCTGATCTTCGGAAGCATAAATTTTGCCGCCCACAATAATGTCGTCGGCAAAGGTAACTTTGTGCATAAAGCCGGCCTCACCGACAACATATAACGTACCATTAAAGGTGGCGGCTTGATTAACCACTAAGGTGTTGATTTCGGAATCCGGGTTATTAATTACAGTGATGACCGGGGTATTAACTATTGGATTGTTAATGGCTTGGTCTAAACCGATTTTGCTCTCCAGAGATTTTAATGAATCTTGAACCTGTAACACATTGCTATCCAGTTCTTTGACCGCGCCCATCGTGACACCAATCCAGTCCTGATAGTTTACGGAATTGACCGGCCCAATGCTAAAGGCACTATTAAAGTCGTCTAAGAATGGTGAAACGTGAACGTTTGAATCGCCTAGATATCGGTTACTCCCATCGACAACTTCATTTTTATATTGCCAGGCGTGGACCGGTAAATTTCTCAGTTTTTCCAAATAATCGGTGGGCTGATCGGCGGTTTGATTTTTATACCAACTCCACGATGGCGCAGCATTCCAGGCTCCGGCCGCGGTCAACTCGGCGCCGGAATCGTCGTGAATACCCGGAGTCGTACCGATATTATTGATATAAATGACGTAATCGCTGGCGGTACTGCCTTGGAAATAGCCAGCATAACTAGTACCGGCGCTGGCGTTGTCCATTGCGTAAAGACCATAGCCGGTTTGACCAGCCGCGCCCCAGGTCCGGGCATAAACGCCATAATTTAGGTCACCTGTAGAAGCATCACCGTAAACGCCGTAGTTACTGGTTGAACCATTGGTATTGCCGTCGGCAAGACCATAGACACCATAGTTCGAGCGGTTATTGCTACCACCACTGCCGGCATTGGCCGTTCCGGTCGACTGGGCGTGACCATAATAGCCGTAGTTGGCTAGAGCTGGACCCCAAGACGCATCAGTTGGCGTTGTTGCCCCAGAATTGATTACTTCTGATTTGCCCCCATAATAAGAATTTGCAATTAATCCTCCGGTTGCTCCTCCGGTATTTGATAGATAAATGTATTGGCCGTAATTAGAGATATTACTACTAATGCTGCCAGACAGGTCAACACGGGTCCAGTTGGCTCGGCGATCATTCGGATTAGCGGCGCTACTCGAAAGGTGAGTGACGGTATTATAAATCGGGGAGGTCGTACCAAAGCCGATGTTGCCCGACTGCATTAAGCTCAAAACGTTTGTTGGACCACCATTAACGTAAGTATCAAAATTTAATTGATGATTGTCGCCCGCCATCAAAGTATTTCTTGAGGATATATACCATTCACTTTTAGCACCATTAGCAAATTCTAAATATGCTGAACGACCTTGAGCACTGTTCAACATTATACCGCCATCGCCGGTTAAGCCACCATCAACAACAAGTTTGGGATTGCCGTTTTCCGGGCTATTAAAGAAGGTGGTGGTACCAATGCCAAAATTACCGCTTTTGTCCACAAAAACAATTGCCGAATTGCTGGTAGTCGCAATTTTAAACAAGTCATTAGTCGTGGCGCCGCCGTTAATTTCCAACCAAGCTGCTGGCGCGGTCTGGCCAATGCCGACGTTACCGGAAAAATAAGAATAGCCGCTGGTGCCGCCGGCCAGCGTTAGGTAGGTGTTCTGGTCATCGGCGATACCGCCCCTTGCTTTGAGTGAGTTTTGGGCATAAAGCGTGCCACCACTGACATACATACCGCCAGGGACAGTGATATAGCTGGAAGCTTTGATAACAGGATTAGCAGCTGAGAAAGCCAGGTTGCCGGCCGGGTTGGCGGCCTGGGTAATGGTGATGTTGCCGGTGGTCGTCGCGTTGCCTGAAATAAAAATTGAAGCATTGGTAGTGGTCGGCGTGATAATATCCGTTGGGTATGCCAGTCCGGTGTACTTTTGCCAGGCCTGGGTACTGGGGCCTGTTGACCACGAGAGCGTCCCACTGCCGTTGGTAGTTAACACCTGGTTTAAACTACCGGCCGATGTTGGCAGCGTTAACGTGTACGTCCCAGCCGCAGCCGCCGTTGCAAGAGTGATAACACCAGAAGTGGCACCAGCTAACGATAATGAGCCAGCCGTCGTGCCGGCCGTCCCGAGGGTTAATAATGAGGCGGGAGCGGTATTGCCAATACCAACCTTGCCGGCAGTATCAATAAACATTTTAGGTGTCAGAGTGGTGACATTAAATAGAGTAGGTTCAGTTGCTGTGTTTGTGATTGACCAGCCCGTCCCCCAATTATTAAGATTGCTATGCCCCGTCATAACATCAGTAACCACCACTTTTGGGTAGGCCCAACTGGTTGCCGTTGTTCCTAATAAAATTAAATCATTCGTACCATTATTTGCTAAGCGGACTTGAGTAAACGGCGGTGTGCCTTTATATTCAACGCTGGTGTTATACCAGTCGTGGGTGGAATAATTATAACCACCAATGATAATTTCCCAGGCGCCACGACCACTGCTATAGTCATAACCGCTGATTTTGATTTGCAACATCGTGGACGATCCGTATTTAGGGAGCGTAATGATTGTTGTCCCGACAATCGCCCCGGCGGTATAGTTATAATCGGCAACGTTATAATAATGACGGTTGGTTGATGGTAAAATACTATCGATTGAACCGTTTACGGTTAATCCTGCATCTGGTGCCGTCGTCCCGATGCCGACATAGTTATTACCAGAATCAACAAACAAAGTTCCGGCGTCAACAATAAAACTATTCGTCACCGTCGCGTTTCGTCCGACAAATAAATCACCGGCACCGATCAATGTGCCAAGGGTTGCCAACGGATTGGTTGTACCAATATTAAACCAACCAGTGGTCGAGGCATTGCCCGTTATTTTGGCATCACCAGTGACGTGAAGTTTGGCGTCGGGGGCGGTGTTGCCGATACCGACAGCACCTGCACTGGTTATTCTCATTTTTTCTGTTCCGGTATTTCCCACCGCTCTTGTTACAAAGCCTAAATAGCCAGCATAATCGCCTGCCGTCGAGTTTTCTTTGCGACCATAGATTGTAGCCCAAGATGTGTTGGTTGTCCCGGTATAGTTACCGCCGAATGACAAAACGCCACCTTTATTGATTGCCGCTGAATCATTTGAAGAAATATTTATTTGTCCGACCAAATCCGGATAAGTTGCGTCCATCGCTCCAACAACTTGCAGTTTATTACCTGGACTCACCGTCCCAATCCCAACATTACCATTTCCTAGAATAGACATTTTTTCTGTTCGATTGGCCGGGAGATAAGTGGAGTAATCTTGAGTGAAAAAACCTAATCTTGGGTTTAGAAAACTAGGGTTTCCAGCGGTATTAATATTTCTAATTTCTGATCCATACCATAACGCCCCACCTGAGTCCTTACTGGCCAGTGTTAATCCAGCATATTCATCAATGGCACTGGCATTACTTTCAACAGATAAAATATTGCCACTAGCCCCATTGTTAATATGAAGTTTTGATAATGGACTCGCTGTGTCAATACCGACATAATTGGTATCGGCCTGAACCACCAAGGTAGTGCCGTCAACCGTTAAGTTACTGGTGACAGTGGCATTACGTCCAACAAACAAATCACCAGCACCAATGAGCGCACCAAGGGTTGTCAACGGATTAGTTGTACCAATATTAAACCAGCCGGTAGTTGAGGCATTACCTGTTATTTTGGCATCACCAGTGACGTGAAGTTTGGCGTCGGGGGCGGTATTGTTGATACCGACATTGCCAGAAGAATCAATAGTCATTTTAGTCGATAGAGTATAACCATTTCGAAACTGAATTTGATTATTTGCCCCGGCCGGATTTGTATTGCTTTTAGCATCAATATAGAAAACTTTATCATTAGTTGCTTGTGAATTAGCAACTAGATAATTCCCAGCTCCATCTCCTGTCATTTGAATATATTGTAAATTATCATAACCGGCCCTAGTGGCACGGATTGTATCTTGGACATCTAAAGTGGCATAAGGACTCGCCGTTCCAATCCCGACACGATTAGTATCAGCCTGAACTACCAACGTAGTGCCATCAACCGTTAAGTTGTTGGTGATAGTAGCATTTCGTCCGACAAATAAATCACCGGCACCGATCAATGTGCCAAGGGTTGCCAACGGATTGGTTGTACCAATATTAAACCAACCAGTGGTCGAGGCATTGCCCGTTATTTTGGCATCACCGGTCACGTGCAACTTAGCGTCAGGCGCGGTGTTGTTAATGCCGATATTACCGGCGCTGGTTATTCTCATTCTTTCTGCTTCTCCTACACCATTAGCTCTGGTCATAAACGAAAGATAGCCACCATATTCTCCGCTCGTCGCATTGTCTTTGCCCATTTTTATCGCCGCCATATGAGTGTAGGCGCTAGCCGTATAGCGAGCGATAAATCCAATGGCTGGACCCGTATCTGCGGCTAATGCTCGTTCGTCATAAAGACCAAGATGTAGTTGAGTGCTTGTCCAAGCAATACCGCTACTTCTCACTGCTAATCCTAAAATATTACTCGCGGTTCCGTCATATATTTCTAAGTTAGCAAGTGGAGATGTCGCGCCGATGCCAACCTTGCCGTCAATGGTTACGTTATTACCAAAATGACCGGTGCCTTGGGTGTTTAGCGCAACGGTTGATGATACCGTGCCAAAGGATGTCACATTTAAGAAGTTAGCGGTTGAAGAGGCATTTAATCCGTTTGCGAGTCGCAGATCAGAGAAGATTGATAAACCACCGTTGCCCGTATAGGTACCGTAGTTAATAATATTGGCGAAGGTCGGAGTGCCCGAAGCGTTTAAGTTGGTTGAACGCAGGTCGGTGAAAGTATTTAACCCTGTCCAATTATTTGTTGTGTTATAGAGGAAACTAAATGCTCCCGTACCCGAGTCATAGCTAATTGGGCTGGAAGCTGATAGCGCGGCTCGAGCGAGAGAGTTAGCGTAATATTTGTTAGTCGCGCCTTCCGGCAATTGGTCAGTGGTTGACGTTGGTATGCCAGTTAATTTTGACCAGGCGATACTGCTGTCAGGCACGGTGAGAGAATTGTAAACTCGTAAGGTGTCAACATTCGTCGTCGACGCATTCAACATTGACGGACGCAGATCAGAGAAGATTGATAAACCACCGTTGCCCGTATAGGTACCGTAGTTAATAATATTGGCGAAGGTCGGAGTGCCCGAAGCGTTTAAGTTGGTTGAACGCAGGTCGGTGAAAGTATTTAACCCTGTCCAATTATTTGTTGTGTTATAGAGGAAACTAAATGCTCCCGTACCCGAGTCATAGCTAATTGGGCTGGAAGCTGATAGCGCGGCTCGAGCGAGAGAGTTAGCGTAATATTTGTTAGTCGCGCCTTCCGGCAATTGGTCAGTGGTTGACGTTGGTATGCCAGTTAATTTTGACCAGGCGATACTGCTGTCAGGCACGGTGAGAGAATTGTAAACTCGTAAGGTGTCAACATTCGTCGTCGACGCATTCAACATTGACGGACGCAGATCAGAGAAGATTGATAAACCACCGTTGCCCGTATAGGTACCGTAGTTAATAATATTGGCGAAGGTCGGAGTGCCCGAAGCGTTTAAGTTGGTTGAACGCAGGTCGGTGAAATCGCCCAGACCGTAGATAAATAGATTATTGAAGTTAGCCGTCGTTGAGGCATTAAGGTTGGTGGTACGTAAATCAGTGAAGGTTGATAATCCGTTGTAGATACTATTACCATAGACGGTTAAGGTATCAACATTCGTCGTCGATGCATTAATCATTTCCAGCCGTGAGGCACCAGGGACATAAATTGGTTTGGACGAGGTGGGAGTAATAAAAGCAGAGTCAGTGTTGAATAATTCCCAAGCGGCTCCACCACCACCTAAACTAGCCCAAGTGAGACCATTGTAGAATTTGAAGTAGTTACTGCCTGAGTCAAAGTAGAGTTTCCCGGTTTGACTGTCAGGGGCCGTGGTTTGGGGTACGAAGTATAAAGCGGTGGTGGTGGCGCGCGTAGTACTGACTCCCCCATTAAACAAGTTCAAGGTTAGGTTAGAATCAAAGACTGGAATATTGTTGGCCACCGCCGCGGTGGAAGTCGCGCTAAAGCCGTTAACTTGGTTAGCGTTGAACGCATACGGTGTGGAGGTTAAACGTTTGCGAGTAGCAAAGCTTTCTTCCCAGGACCCATTATTGTCAGCGTCTAAATCAACTTGGAGGTACAAACTGTCTGAGTTCCAATCAATTGAACCATTGCTCAAGGCATTAATCGAACCAAGGGCAGCGGAGAACACTCCGTTGACCGTGGTAATCTGAGTGGAAGTGGCCGTCCACCGTTCCGTCCACAAGACCGTACCACCGGAAGAAGCATTATAGATGCGGAACCGGAAGTTGTAGTTAGTATTAGCAACTTGCACGCCACTGACCGTCATCAACTTACCTTGGTAGTTTAATTGTTGGTTGATGCCGGTGGCGGCAATTGTTGGTTCAAATTTTGCTAATTGCAAACCAAAAGCGACCAACGCTAACACGCTGGTTAACATTGTTACCTTGGCGGCTTGATAGATTTTGGTTTGCAGCCAGTTCATTTTTTAATTAATCCGTTTGAATATTAATTTCACCCTTGTCTAATGACAGTGGTCGAGTAAAAACAGAAAATCGGCTAGAAATATTTCCTAACCAATAACTAAACTTTTGTTTGGTTTCGACCAAGTCATATTTTGCAGTTGCAATTAATAAAAACTTCAAAGACTTTACGCGTGATTCGGATGTGAATCCAGCACGTGTCCCTCGAAGTTTATTTGATCGCCAACCGTTTCGTGAAAGTAGTTGGTATCCTGAACGCGTCGAATGATTTCGTCGACTTGTTCTTTGGAATAACAACGCCAGCCACGACTGTCGCGCAAAGCCTTGGGAATTAAGCCCGCTTCTTCCCAGCGAATTAACGTCGTTTTGTTGCGATCGATTTGCTGCAAAATGTCTTTTAATCGATAGTAGCCTGCTATCATTGCTGTTGATTTTTATTTTTTGTTTTTTAGTTTTCGACCTTTTAATAAAAAAACGTTTTGACAAAAAGCAAAACGTAAATAAAGGTAGATTACTATTGAATTGGTCAGCTAAATTAGCGGCTTTGAGCACGCTAGCTCCAGACAAAGCTTGTCCGGCGAGTAGCTGATAAGTAATTTTGTTTTGCTTTTTGTTTTGACGGGTCAGTTTGCCTAATTTGGCAGCTGACTTCAGACCGTCAAGGTATACCACTATACCGATATACCCTAGTATCAGGATAGCATAATTTAGCGAAAAAGTCAAGGCTTTTTGGCTAATATTTCTGATTTTGTTAAAACTTTTTGTCATTTTTTCCTCCTCAATTTATTTTTGGTTTTCTCGTTTTTTTTCGACCTTTGTTTTGTCGCTTATTTTGGCTTTTTTTTCTTAATTTGGCGCGAATAAACAAACTTAATCAAGTCACGCTCAAAAATCCGGTAAGTCCTCTCCCCGATTAGACTTACCGGCAATTCGCCAGCATCAATCCAACGATAAACAGTCTTAAGAGAAACTCCTAAGACTCTGGCTACCTCTTCCATTGTGAGCAGCTTGTAATCTGCCATTATTATTGGCTTTTATTAAGTCGTTTAAGCCATAAATTATACTTAAATTCTAGGGGTTTTGTCTAGTTAAGTCAAGTGGATATCTCAAGAGTCCTGTAAATAGCTATTAATGTCCTCTTATGTCTTATACAATATATACTATTTATCTAAATTAAACAAAAAAAGAAGACGTCGTTGACGTCTCCGTTTATCTGTCATGCCGAACTTGCTTGCCCCGCCATGGCGGTGGTTTCGGCATCTCTGCTAAGGGTTTCGAGGTTGTATCGTTACCCTCCTAGTCGTTTGCGAAGATCCTCAATTAGGTTGAAAACTCGCGCAGTGTCGGGGTGAGCCTTGATCGCGTTAAGGCGTCTTTCGGCCTGACTCAAATAATGCAGGGCTTCCTTGGTGCGACCCTCAAGAACCAACAAGCCTCCGGCGTAGGCATAGTAGTCACCGGCGGTGAACTGGTCTAGCTGGTCAATCATTGCGGCGGCTTCGAGCATCAGCTCAATTGCCTGACCGCGATCGCTGTCGGCGAGGCAAACTGCCCGTGAATACTTAAGGCTGGCTATTTCGGGCAGGGTCTCGACCCGCGGGATATACTCCGCTAGCCTTGTCACCAAATCGGCCCTTTGCTTCGTCGTGCCGTAGTTGACGACAACACTGGCCAAATGATGCACGGCAAAACTTTCCGCTGCTTTGCCCTCGGCTAATTGTGACGACTGGGCAATTTGGGCAATGTCAATCGCGTCTTCCAGCATCTTAACGGCCTTGGCGATTTCATCGGGCTCGCAGATGCCAGTCTCGGTGATAGTCATATACACCATTGCCCTCGCTGTCAGATAGCGGCTGCGGGTGGCGTTGAGCATAATCAGTCGGCTGGCCGATGCCAAAATGAAACTGGCCGTAGCGGCGTCGGCATCAACGCGACGAACAAAGTCGCCGAGTTTGATCACGCATTGCGCCCGTAAATCATCGGCGGTACCGGCTTGTATCAAAGCGTCGAGAAAAAGCTCGAAAGCTTTTTCGGCTTCACCGGCTAAGAGACGGTCGGCTGCCTCCTGGCTCAGTCGTTTGACCGCTACCGGATCTGGTATACGGTTAGCGTCGGCTAGCATCGACGCATTGATTATCGCCAGCATTCGGGTGGCACCTTTTTTGGCCACGAGCCTTCCCTCCTAAAGGTTGTTTATCCTGGATTGTTTTTTTTGCTGACTATTGCCAACGGCTAATATTATCATAAAAAAATATTTTTTTCAAGACCTCTAAAATTATTTGGTCGGTTAATTCTGGCTTTAATTTATAGTAGATATTGGCTAATTTTAGGTAAATTAAAGGACTCTTAGTTGACAATATATAGTATATATGCTATAATTAAATATGTTCTTTATAGTAGAATTTTATTTGATTAACCACCATTGTCTTTTAATTGATAAAGCCAGTTGTGGTTGATCAAATTAGTCTGATAGCTATAAGGAAGGTTTGTCCTTCCAGGCCTGGACTGTTTCCGGGCATAACGTTGTCAGACACCATTAAGCAAGGGAGAAGATCATTGTTTACCAACTTAGTATTGATTCATCGAGTTGCCCCTAGGAATGGAATGGTCGTATTGGGCATTTTGGTAGTCATTACCATTGCCGCCACCTTCGCGGCCGCCGTCGCGAAACAAGCCGATGAGGCACAAGCGTTGCGGCCTGCGGCATTCCATTTTCAGGTTAGTGACGCGGCGGCCGTGGCAGGCAATTCGCTCCGTGGTCACAAGGTCGACCACGAACGGTGGGTGGCGTATCTTCACTACATTCAGGTCCATCCCGAACAGCGGGCGGAGATCGCTCAGATGATCGGGGTCGCCGCCGCCGACCTGCCCAAGAAGTAACAGTTATTTCTTACCCCTAGTGATTCAAGGGAGTGTCCACTCCCAACGAGTCCAGTTACACCGCAGCCCCGGACTTTCAATATTTGTCTGGGGCTGTTTTCGTTTCCTTTAAGTTTTAGTTTTCAGTTGGCGGTCATCCTGAATTTGTTAATCTTGTTATCCTGAACTAGTTTCAGGATCCCTTGAGATGCCGAACCCACCGCCACGGCGGGGCAAGCAAGCCCGGAATGACACTCCTAAGTTTGTCATCCTGAATCTGGTGCTGAATTTATTTCAGTATTATTAAAATTGTCATCCTTAACTAGTTTCAGGATCCCTTGAGATTCCGGACCAAGCCCGGAATGACACTTCCTAAGTTTGTCATCCTGAATTTATTTCAGGATCCCTTGAGATGCCGAAATAAATTCGGCATGACAGGGGTGCGGCAAGCTCTGGCTAAACAGGCAGTTAAAATTTATTTTACTTATTTTATCAATAATTATAGTATTAAATTGAGCTTGAGTGATGTGCAAGCTCGTTGGGATATAATCATTTTCATCATTGGGGAGATTAACGAGTATGAGCAAAACATTAGTGGCGGTAAAACCAAAGTTAATTGTTAAACGTTCACTGTTGGCTGGTATGATGTTGGCTATTTCCGGTGTGGCCGTTGGAGTCTTGGCATTTAATGGTGTCCTGCCCTCTTTTTTTGCGGCGTCAACGACCGTTACTCAATCAGAAGCTGCTCCCTGGTTATATTTAACGCATGGTGATGTTATTGGCGATAAACAAAATGGTTTTGCCGGGCTGGGTTATGACGGTAAGGTGCTTTTGGGTACTAGTGTGGGAAAAATATTTCGTTATCAAAACGGGGCAATTCAGCAAGTCGGCGATGGCGGCTCGACCTCAAGTATCAATTCATTATTTATTACCTCGCAAGGAACATTATTGGCTTCGTGGCCAACCGGAGTTTGGTATTCAACCGACAATGGTGATCACTGGGTCAAATCTTTGACCTATAGTCAGACTGACGGTCGGTCGATGTCGTACACTGAAGACGATCAAGGCAATCTTTATACGGGTCAGTACAGTTTGGTCGCCACTGGTGCGGCTCAATTATATAAATCAGCGGACGGCGGGGTGACCTGGAGTAATATATCACCAACCGCGTTTAGCACGGCGCGCCACATTCATTATGTTTATTGGGATCAGTATCGCAATAAGTTGTTTGTTGCGATCGGGGACGCTGGTCAGAATAATGTTTTTGTTTCTGACGACCATGGCGCAACTTTTTCCGTTTGGGGCAGCGCTGAACAAACCGTGGCTATCGTGAGCGACCAACAATATATCTACGGTGTCCGCGATACGGCCGGCAGCCGTTTTATTTGGCGCGCCACCGATGACGGTATCCAAACCAACGTGCATGATATTCCACAGGATTCGGTCGGCTGGTGGGGACACCGTGATGCCGATGGTAATATTATTTTCGCGATTAGCCGCGAAAGCAATCCGCAATCAATGATTATTGCTTCGTCGGATCATGGTGATAGCTGGACGACCTATGTTGATAAACCGGGCAAATATTTGGATCGATTCGCCTTGCCGAGTAGCTACTATACCAATTGGGATGGTTTTTATTATGGTGGTGGTAATTTTTTGACTGCCAAATGGCGATTGTATCCGGCCAACGCTGATTTTAAAATTTCCGCTGATGGTGTTGATTATGTGGCCGATGGTATAACGCGGCCGTGGAAAACTATTGCCGCGTTTAATGCTCAGCCATTACAGCAATCATCGTCAGTTTCTCTTTTGAGTTCGTTTAGTTCCAATGAACCGTTAATTATTTCGACGTCACAGACAACCGTCGACGGCGCTGGCCATACGCTGGCTTATGCACCGCAGGCACCAATTTTTTCGAGTGACTTTGAGTCAGGTAATCCGTTCACGTCACTGACCCAAACTAATGGGACAGCACAAGTCGTTACCGGCCAAGTGGCACATAGTGGTCAAGCAAGTTTTGTGGTGCGAACAACGGCGCCAGCCGCGGTGGCATATGGTAATCAATTAGTCGGACCGTTTAATAGTGGTGACACAATGTGGGCGAGCGGCTGGGTGTATGTTAATTCCGACATTGCGACTGGGCAATTTTTTGATCTAATGCGATTCTGGAGTTCAACTGGCAACGGATCAATTATTGTTAAACTGCTTGATTCTAAAACTTTGTCGATGAGGTTAGAAAATGTTGGCCGCACCTATTCCGTGTTACAAAGTGCTGAGCCGGCGGTTCAGTTTCCGGCGCGCCAATGGGTCAAGCTTAAGTTGAAAGTTACCGTGAGCGATACCACCGGTACGATTACGTTATGGCAAGATGACAAAATGATTTTACATTCGGTTGGTTTGGACACTTTGATTACCAACAAGCCTTGGAATTATGGCCGCTGGGGCGTTTACACACAACAGTTCCCGGTGGAAATTTATTGGGATGACGTGGCAGTTAGCCGCACCGATCCTGACTCGCAACAAGCAATGGTGATTGCCGGTAACGACGTTATTGCCAAAAATTTTATCGCCACTAACGGCATTAAAATAACGGGCAACAACGCTCAAATTCAGCAAAATAGTTTTGTCGGCAATGGCACGGTGCTGGCGGTCGCTGCCAGTAGTCAAGGTGCGACGCTTGAACACAACACCGTTTATGGTGGGCAGCTTGGTCTTGATAACAGTGGGAGTGGTACGATTGTGAGCAATAATATTTTTGGTGGTCAAACATCGCTGTCAGCTCAGTCAACGGGAAATAATTTAGATGATGATCATAATTTGTTTGAAGTCGGAGTTACTGGTTTTACTCCCGCGTCAAGCGATATTACCGCCGCGCCGCAGTTTAGCGATGCTAGT
>JAQTYZ010000019.1 GCA_028688055.1 Patescibacteria group bacterium | reverse complement strand
CATGATGCATCTCCATCACACTACCAAGCTGATAAATATTGATCTATTACTAGATAAGATCGATCTAGCTCAAGGCATGACCGTAGCTGATTTCGGCTGCGGCCCTAATGGCACTTTTGCTTTCCTGGCAGCCGAAAAAGTTGGCAATAACGGCAAGGTTTATGCCTTAGACATCGTCAAATCACATCTAACACAAATCGATAGAGAAGCCGGAATACACAATAAAACAAACATTAAAACAATCTGGTCGGACATCGAAAAGCCGATCGCCGCTATTCCGGCAGAATCTGTTGATATCGTGTTGATAATAAATACCTTGCATCAAACAAAAAAATGGGATAGTGTATTGAAAGCTGCTTACCAGTTAACCAAAAAAGGCGGAAAAATCACCGTCGTTGACTGGCTCAAAATTTCCAACCCGATGGGGCCTAGCACCAGATTGGACAAAAAAGACCTGATAAAGGCTGCCAATCAGCTAGGAATTCAAAAAGTTGACGAATTCATGGCCGGTAAGTATCATTTTGGTCTGGTGTTTTATAAATGATCCAGGGGGAATAGTACTATGGTTTACAATTATTGGAAGCTGAATTACTGGCTTAACCCAAGGCCAGAGAGTTTGCCGACCTTTTTATTGATCGGTCTTATTGTTTTGGGGCTTATTTTATTGGGTGCTAGCTATTTCGGCGTCAAGAAGCTGAAGAACAAGCCGGGCGAAGGCGCCTATGGCTCATGGTGGAAAAAAATTGAAAATTTCTTAGCAACCAACGGCATCTTGGCAATCCTTTGGGTGTTTTTTAGCAGCCAACTCATTCCTTATCTTTCGTCCCGCTATTGGCTGGTGCTATGGGTGGCTGGCGGATCTTATTGGTTGTTCTGGCTTTGCCGGAAACGCCAGCAAATCAGGAAAAAGATTGAAAACATTGATAAATCAAGCCGCGTCAATCAAAAATACATTCCTTAAACATATGCGCGAAAAAGACGAGCTGGGCCAAAGAGGGGAAGAGGCTGCTTGTCTTTTTTTAATCGGGCAAGGGCACAAGATTCATCGCCGGAATTATCGCTTAGGAAATCTGGAAATCGACATCATTACGCTGAATCCGAAAGGGGAATATGAACTGGTTGAAGTAAAGACGCGTTCCTCAAGCATCTATGGCAACGCCAGCGACTGCTTAACCAGGCAGAAGATCAAAAATCTCAAGCACGCTGCCAGCCGCTTCGCCTATGCGGAAAAAATCCGGTTGGAGCGGATTTCCTTGAGTTTTGTGGCAATTGACTACACTGGAAATAAGGCTAATATTAAATATTTTCCTAATATTTTAGGTTTCTAACTATTGACTTATTTTAAAATGTGTGCTACATTGGGCCTGTTATCAAAGACCCCCAGCAATGGGGGTTTTAAGTTTGCTCTAGCAAGAAAAGCTTAATAAATTAAAAGCTTTTCTCCTTAGGCCTCCATCACCCGAGGTAAGTAATCCGGATCAAATCCAAAATTACTCGCAATCAAATAAACATTATGGAATATTCTAGTAGAAACCCGATTCTAAACAAACAAAGAAAAAAATTATTCGTGATCACCCTCTTAGTGACCACCGCCTACAACTTAGTTATCTCGCCGCTATTGCATCAGGCTAACGCCCAGACTTTCGTTGACCTGAATCTGAACGCGGTCACCTCAACGCTTAGCGCATCCGATGCTGCCATTAAAGCTAAAGAAGTGGAGCAGGCTGAATTACAGCAACAGCAAGCCGCTGAAGCAGAAGCAGCCAAGCCTAAAAGGGTTATCATATCCTCGGCCAACCGCTCTGTCTCTGCTTATAATGTCGGTGATGTAAGCCAGACCGACGGCGATGCCTGTACGGCTGCCAACGGTGAAAACGCTTGCGAGGCCCTGAAACAGGGCTATAGCCGCTGTGCCGCCAACTTCGTGCCTTTCGGTACCGTGCTGAATGTCGAAGGTTACGGCGAATGTCTGGTTACTGACCGTATGAATGCCCGCTATCCGACCAGCGTCGATATCGCCATGAAAAAAGAAGATCGCGCCAAAGCCATGCAGTGGGGCAGGCGCACCGTTACGGTTGATATTGTTAAATATCAAGCTACGGAAACGATTGCTGACACTGCTCCAGCCAAAGTTGCTGACAAAAACTCTTCCAGCTAAGGAAGAGTTTTTGTTTTGCCCTTTAGGACAAAGTACCAGGATGCTTGCCAACTTTTCGCCGATTTGATATAGTTCAGACTGATATTTTTACCGGTCACGTCGCCAAGTGGTCTAAGGCCTCAGTTTGCAAAACTGATATTCGTGGGTTCGACTCCCACCGTGACCTCCATTAAAATAAAAAAGTGCCCCAAATGGCGCTTTTTTATTTTAATATTTGGTAATGGGGAGTCGAACCCGCCTCCGCAAAAGCTACGGCGAGGCAGGCTGGTTGGAAGCGAGCTCGCCTGATGGGCGAGGGCGCAGCGAGCGGTATGGTTAAAAACAGGGGATTAGCCCATTTTTTAATCTGTTAATAACTGTTGATAACTTGTTAATAAGTACTAAATATTATGCACAGAGGCTGTGAATAACCCTGCGTTAAACTGCTATATATCCTGATTAAGAGGTTTTTATTCTAGTAAATTATTACTTAATTTATTTAATATTGGCCTATTATATAGTTATCCACACTATGACTATTGACCGGGTTTTAAAAAAGTGCTATACTTGTGTTATAAAGTTCTTTCCACAAATAAATTGACTACTGATTCAACAATCAAAACAAAAACAAAAAAACCATTGGTAATATTTACCACGTAAACATTACCGTGAATCGGTAGAACAATTAATTTTCCTTATAGGATAAAAACAAATTTTCTCCTCTAAGGAGGGGCCAAACACGATACTCATAAAACAAAATATATTAGGGGTCATCTGTTGGCCCCATTTTTTTATCTACAAATATGAGACGCGCGGCAATAACCGGGCGTTTTATTTTATGTCGAATAGCAATATTCCCAAACAATGCTATAATAAACCGATAGATTATCGACCCATATGAACAAACAAAATCTGTTTATACGCTCTAACAGCAACCCGATTCTCAAGCCGGATCCGTTGCACGAATGGGAAAACTGGAAACTATATAACCCAGGCGTTATTTTTCATGACGGTCAATATCATTTATACTATCGGGCAATAAATAAAAGTGAAAATTGGAAATCTGCCATAGGCTATGCCATATC